>NZ_JBFTRD010000006.1:0-321806 GCF_056399345.1 Arthrobacter sp. 01N442 | reverse complement strand
GTTGCTGACGTACGCAGTACGTCAGCAACAACGCGAAGGGGCGGGGCCGGCAAAAATATGCGACGGCCCCACCCCCTGCTTAGCTACTTGTCGTTATCGGACTTCGCACCAAGCGTCGTCTTCTGCACCTGCATGAGGAACTCGACGTTGCTCTGCGTCTCCCGGATCTTGTTGGTCAGCAGCTCAAGGCTCTGCTGCGTTTCGAGTCCGGAGAGGACGCGGCGCAGCTTCCACATGATCTTGACTTCCTCGGGCGAGAGCAGGTTCTCTTCGCGGCGGGTACCGGACGCGTTGACGTCCACGGCCGGGAAGATGCGCTTGTCCGCGAGCTGGCGGGACAGGCGCAGTTCCATGTTGCCGGTGCCCTTGAACTCTTCGAAGATGACCTCGTCCATCTTGGAGCCGGTCTCGACGAGAGCGGTTGCCAGGATGGTGAGCGAGCCGCCGTTTTCGATGTTGCGGGCTGCACCGAAGAAGCGCTTCGGCGGGTACAGCGCTGCGGAGTCGACGCCACCGGACAGGATGCGGCCGGACGCCGGTGCTGCCAGGTTGTAGGCACGGCCCAGGCGGGTCATCGAGTCCAGCAGGACCACAACGTCCATGCCCATTTCCACGAGGCGCTTGGCACGCTCGATGGAGAGTTCGGCCACGGTGGTGTGGTCATCGGCGGGACGGTCGAAGGTGGAGGCAATGACCTCGCCCTTGACGGTGCGCTGCATGTCCGTGACTTCTTCGGGGCGTTCGTCAACGAGCACCATCATGAGGTGGACCTCAGGATTGTTGGTGGTGATGGCGTTGGCGATGGACTGCAGGATGAGCGTCTTGCCGGCCTTCGGCGGCGAGACGATCAGGCCACGCTGGCCCTTGCCGATCGGGGCGACCAGGTCGATGACGCGGGGGCCGATCTTCTTGGGGTCCGTCTCGAGGCGCAGGCGCTCGGAGGGGTACAGCGGGACGAGCTTCGCGAACTCGACGCGGTCCTTGAGCTCCTCCGGAGTCTTGCCGTTGACCGAGGTCACGCGGACCAGGGCGTTGAACTTCTGGCGGGCGGACTGCTGGTTGCTGCGGTCTTCGCCTTCACGCGGGGCGCGGATGGCGCCGACGACGGCGTCGCCCTTGCGCAGGTTGTACTTCTTGACCTGGGCGAGCGAAACGTAAACGTCGTTCGGGCCCGGCAGGTAGCCGGAGGTGCGGATGAACGCGTAGTTCTCCAACACGTCCAGGATGCCGGCGACCGGCAGCAGGACGTCGTCCTCGGTGACCTCGACGTCGTCGACGTCGGGTCCCTGGGAACGGCCGCGGCGGCGTTCGTTACGGTCACGGAAACGGTCGTTGCGCGAGTTGTCGCGGTCCTGGCCGCCGGAGCGGTCGTTGCGATCGTTGCGGTCGCGACGGTTGCGGCGGTTGCGACGGCTGCCGCCGTCGGAATCGTCGTTATCGCGGTTGTTATCGCGGTTGTTGTCGCGGTTGTTGTCGCGGTTGCCGGACGTGTTGTCCCGGTTGTCCTCACGGTTGCCGCGGCCTCGGGTGTTCTCGCGGCGCTGGCCGTCCTCGCTGCCCTGTTCGGACTGGCGGTCCTGGCGCTGCTCGCCGGAGGCCTGCTCGGCCGGGGCTTCGACAGCTGCTGACGGCTGCGTTTCGCCCTGCGCTGCTGCCTCGCCGCGGCGCCGGTTGCGGGTCCGCGGCTGGCGGGTGCGGTCGTTGCCTTCGGTGGCCTGCTCGGCCGGTGCGGCTTCGGCGGGGGCGGACTGTGCCTCCACCGCGGCGGCCGGAGCCTCAGCGGCAGGGGTGCTGACGACGCCGTCGCTGCCGGCGCGGCGGCTGCGGCCCCGGGTGCGGGCCCGCGGGTTCTCCTGGGCCGGAGCCTCGGAGCCTGCGGCGGGAGCAGCGGCCGGAGCCGAAGCGTGGGCAACAGTGCCGTTGTCGCTCGCCTTTTCAGCAGCGCGTTCGGGTGCCTTGCTGACCGGGGTACCGGCACGGTGGGCGGAAATGGCGGTCACCAGGTCACCCTTGCGCATCCGGGAGCCGCCGGAGATCCCCAGCTGGCTGGCGAGTGCCTGGAGCTGGGCGAGCTTGAGGCCGGCGAGGCCGCTGCTCTTGGCGGGTGCTGCCGGTGCGGCAGCGGAAGATGATGTTTCCACAGCTGAAGACAGCTCAGTGGTTTCGGTCACGAAGGATCCTTCCCCCTCGACGGCGTCCAGGCTAGGAGCTGGACGCGGTGATTTGATCTGGGCTGCAGTTCAGATCTGCAGCCGGGATTTCGGCCTTGCCGGTTCGATTTCGGCCAGCAGGGCCGGTTACTGCTACACCAAGACACGCCCCGATATCGCGGAACGGCCGGCTGACACTTTAGGGGTACAGAGGAATTCTGCAGCGTCCTGCGTCAGACCGAAAGCAGGTGGCACCGGAAAATATTGCGCAGTGAAAGATGAGAGAGGGCAACTTGGCCAACATCGCGGTCTTTGGAAAAAGCTTGCGTGATTACCGCCGGTGCACTTCCACTTTAGCACCCTCGGTGTCTACAGCCAGTTTCATCACACGCCAAGCGACCTCCGGCGTGTTGTCGGCGGTGAAAGCCCCGATGAACTCGACGACGGCGGCCGCTTCCTTTTCCCCGGCGGCCAGGACCAGCACGGTGGGGCCAGCACCGGAGACGACGGCGGCGTGGCCGGCGCGCCGCAGCCCTGCGATCAGCTCAGCGCTTGGCCGCATTGCCTGCGCCCGGTAACTCTGGTGCAGGTAGTCTTCGGTGCCCGGCAGCAGGAATTCAGGCTTCTGCGTCAGCGCGTGGATCAACAGGGCGGCGCGGCCCGAGTTCATGGCCGCGGCGTGGTGGCCAACGGAGGCCGGAAGCAGCGCCCGCGCGGCCTCGGTGGAGAGTTCGAAGTCCGGAACGGCGACCACGGGGATGATCCCGGCGTCGACGCTCGCGCAGGTGCTGCTGTACTGGTCACTGTCCTGCCAGGACAGCGCCAGTCCGCCGAAAATGGCGGGTGCGACGTTGTCCGGGTGGCCCTCCAGCCGGGACGTGAACTGCAGGATCCAATCCTTGCCGCGGCGGGACGCGGCCGGGACGAGGGCGTTTGCGGCGGTGGCGGCCGCCACCACCGCAGCGGCCGAGGATCCGAGGCCGCGGCCGTGCGGGTTGACGTTGTCCGCGGTAATCCGCAGCCCCTCGTGCCGGAAGCCCAGCACGTGCAGCGCCTCGGTCAGGGCCCTGGCCACGAGGTGGCTCGCATCGCGGGGCAGCGTGTCCGCACCCTCGCCGCTGAGCTCGAACTCGAGTTCGCCGCTCTCAAGGGTTTCCACCGTCAGCGTGTCGTGCAGCGAGAGGGCCAGGCCCAGGCTGTCGTAGCCGGGGCCGAGGTTGGCGCTGGTGGCCGGAACCCGGACGGTGACGACTTGCCCGGCCGGAACCGCCGGGATGTCGGCGGGAGATTCGGCTGGGACGGTGAGGGTGGTTTCCAAGGTTATTTTTCTTCCAGTCCCAGTTCTGCGGCCACCGTGACGACGTCGTTGGCGACCTTGACCGGCTGCACATCGCTGCCGTCCTCGGTCCGGAGGGCCCACTGCGGGTCCTTGAGGCCGTGGCCGGTGACGGTGATGACGATCGTCTTCCCGGTGGGAACCTCGCCCGCCGCGTGCTTCTTGATCAGGCCCGCGACTCCGGCGGCGGAGCCGGGTTCGACGAACACGCCTTCGCGGGCGGAGAGCCAGCGGTGCGCGGAGAGGATTTCCTCGTCGGTGACGGCCTCGATCACGCCGCCGGATTCATCCCGCGCGGCGACGGCGGTGTCCCAGGAAGCCGGGTTGCCGATGCGGATGGCGGTGGCGATGGTGTCCGGTTCCGTGATGGGGTGGCCGGCGACGAACGGCGCGGCGCCGGCGGCCTGGAAGCCCCACATCACCGGCGTCCTTGTGGCGACGGCTTCGAGGGTGCCAGCGGTGGCTGACTCATAGGGCGCCGCGTACTCGTTGTAGCCCTTCCAGTAGGCGCTGATGTTGCCGGCGTTGCCAACCGGGAGCACGTGGATGTCCGGGGCGTCGCCGAGCGCGTCGACGACCTCGAACGCGCCGGTCTTCTGGCCCTCGATCCGGGCCGGGTTGACCGAGTTGACCAGGAATACCGGGTAGGACTCCCCCAGCTTGCGGGCGATGTCCAGGCAGTCGTCGAAATTGCCGTCCACCTGCAGCAGGGTGGCGCCGTGCGCGATCGCCTGGCTGAGCTTGCCCATCGAAATCTTGCCCTCGGGCACCAGCACGGCGCACTGCAGCCCGGCCGAGGTCGCGTAGGCCGCGGCCGAGGCGGAGGTGTTGCCGGTGGAAGCGCACACCACGGCCTTCGCGCCGGAGGCGACAGCCGCGGTCATGGCCATGGTCATGCCGCGGTCCTTGAACGATCCGGTCGGGTTCATGCCCTCGACCTTGAGGTAGACGGTGCAGCCGGTCAGCTCGGAGAGCTTCTGCGCGTGCACGAGCGGGGTGCCGCCCTCGCCCAGGGTGATGACCCTGGTGGCCTCGGTGACCGGCAGGCGTTCAGCGTATTCGCGGATGACCCCGCGCCATTGGTGAGCCACTTAGACCCCTTCTACCCGCAGTACGGATGTGACGGAATTGATGACGTCCAGGCCCTTGACGGCCTCGACGGTTGCGGCCAGCGCGGCTTCGCTCGCGCGGTGCGTGACGATCCGCAGCTCAGCGGACTCCGACTTGGAGGCCGAATCGCGGTGGATGGTCTGCCGCATGATTTCGATGGACACGCCGTGCTCGGCGAACAGCTGCGCGATCCGGGCCAGGACGCCGGGCTGGTCCGCGACGTCGAGGCCGATGTAGTAGCTCGTGATGGCCGCGTCGATGGGCAACGCCGGGACGTGCCCGGTGGTGGTTTCGGTGCGTCCCGGACCGCCCAGGACGATCCGGCGGGCCGCCGAAACCAGGTCCCCCAGCACGGCCGACGCCGTCGGGGTGCCCCCGGCGCCCTGGCCGTAGAACATCAGCTCGCCGGCGTTTTCGGCCTCGATGAATACGGCGTTGAACGCACCGTGCACCGCTGCCAGCGGGTGTTCACGGGGCAGCAGTGTGGGGTGGACGCGGACGGAGACGCCGTCTTTGCCTTCGGAATCACTCAGCTTCTCGGCGATCGCGAGCAGCTTGATCACGAAGCCGGCGTCTTTCGCCGCCGCGATGTCCGCGGCCGTCACGGAGCTGATGCCCTCGCAGTAGACGTCCTCAAGCGCGAACCGCGTGTGGAAGGACAGGGAAGCGAGGATGGCGGCCTTCGCGGCGGCGTCGAGGCCTTCGACGTCGGCGGTGGGGTCGGCCTCGGCGTAGCCCAGCCGCTGTGCCTCGGCAAGGGCGTCGGCGAACTGCGCGCCCGTGGTGTCCATCTGGTCAAGGATGAAGTTGGTGGTGCCGTTGACGATCCCCAGCACCCGGGTGATCCGGTCCCCGGAGAGGCTGTCCCGGATCGGGCGCAGGATCGGGATGGCCCCGGCGACGGCGGCCTCGTAGGAGAGCTGCACGCCGGCCTTGTCCGCCTCCTCGTAGAGCGTCGGACCGTCCTGGGCGAGCAAGGCCTTGTTGCCGGTCACGACGGACGCGCCGTGCCGGATCGCGGTGAGGATCAGGCTCCGTGCCGGTTCGATCCCGCCCATCAGCTCGATGACCAGGTCGGCGTCCTTGACCAGGGCCTCGGCGTCGGTGGTGAACAGCTCGCGCGGCAGCTCGACGTCCCGCCGGGTCTCGGGGTTGCGCACGGCGATGCCGCTCAGTTCGAGACGGGCGCCGGTGCGGGACGCCAGCGCGTCGGCGTCGTCAATGAGAATCCGCGCAACCTGGGCCCCGACGTTGCCACAGCCCAGCAGGGCCACTTTCAGGGTTCGCAATTCCGTCATTCAGACTCCCATGTCGCGGTTCAGCAGATCTTGTTCGGTTTCGCCGCGGACAATCAGCCGGACTGATCCATCGCGTACCGCGACAACGCCCGGCCGGGCCAGATAGTTGTAGTTGCTTGACAGGGCCCAGCAGTAGGCGCCGGTCCCCGGTACAGCGAGCAGATCACCGGCTGCCACGTCCTCGGGCAGATATACATCTCTAACAACTATGTCGCCGCTCTCGCAATGTTTGCCCACCACTCGGGACAGCTGCGGCGCCGCGTCGGAACTGCGGGAGGCCAGAACCGCAGAATAATCCGCGTCGTAGAGCACCGGGCGCGCGTTGTCGCTCATGCCGCCGTCCACCGACACATAGCGGCGGGGGTACGTAACGTTTTCGGCGCCGTTTTCCGGCGCGTCCACCCGGACGGTCTTCAAGGTGCCCACCTCGTAGAGCGTGAAGGTGCTGGTCCCGACGATCGCGCGGCCCGGCTCGATCGAGATCCGCGGGGCGGTGATGCCGAGCTCGGCCACCTTGGCGCGGACCACGGCCGCCATCGCCTGCGCGATTTCGGCCGGCGGCCGCGGAGTGTCCACCGGGGTGTAGGCGATGCCGTAGCCGCCGCCCAGGTCCAGCTCGGGCAGCACGATGGAGTACTTGGCCTGCATCGCGGCCAGGAAGTCGAGGAGTTTCTCCGCGGCCAGCGCGAAGCCGTCCGGTTCGAAGATCTGGGAGCCGATGTGGCAGTGCAGGCCCAGCAGCTCGATGCTCTCGTGCCCGGCGGCGGCGGCCACGGCCTCCTCGGCGGCGGACAACCCGGCCTGCTCGGTGGAGTCGCTGGCCATCGAAAGCCCGAATTTCTGGTCCTCATGCGCGGTGGCGATGAATTCGTGGGTGTGCGCGTGCACCCCCGGCGTCAGCCGCAGCATGACCTTCGCCGTTTCGCCACGGTTGGCAGCGATCGCCGCCACGCGCTCCAGCTCGGCGAGGCTGTCGACGACGATCCGGCCCAGCTTCATATCCAGGGCGCGGTGGATCTCGGCGTCGGACTTGTTGTTCCCGTGCAGCGCGACGGCGGCGCCGGGGATGCCGGCCCGGGCGGCGACGGCGAGTTCCCCGCCGGAAGCGGTGTCCAGCCGGAGCCCTTCCTCCTCGACCCAGCGGACGACGGCGGTGCACAGGAACGACTTGCCGGCGTAGTAGACGTCCACTCCCCCGCAGATGTCCGCGAAAGCCTCGTTGAACGCGTCCTGGAACGCCCGCGCGCGGGCCCGGAAGTCGGTCTCGCTCATGACGAACAGCGGCGTGCCGAACTGCCGCTGCAATTCGCTGACGGGGATGCCGTCAATGGCGAGTTCGCCACCCTCGTTGCGCGCCACGCCGGCGGCCCACATCGGCTCATGCAGGGCGTTGAGGTCCTCTGGTACGGCGAGCCAGTCGGGGGCCAGCGGCGAGGCTGCAGGGCTGTTGTTCGGGTTCGCGGTCATGGCGGTCACATCCGTTCCGGCGCCGAAACGCCCAGCAGTTCCAGTCCGTTGGCAAGCACCTGGCTGGTGGCATCGTTGAGCCACAGCCGGGTGCGGTTCAGATCCGTAATGGCTTCCTCGCCCAGCGGCGCGACCCGGCAGGCGTCGTACCAGCGGTGGTAGGCGCCAGCGATGACTTCGAGGTGGCGTGCGACGCGGTGAGGTTCGCGCAGCTCGGCAGCCTTGGCCACGATCGAGGGGTAGCTGCCCAGGTGCGAGAGCAGCTCGTTTTCGGTCGCGTGGTCAAGCAGGGCGGCGTCGAACGCGTCCTGTCCGTCCACCCGGCGCTCGACGCCGGCGGCCACCGCGTTACGGGCGGCGCCGCGGGAGCGGGCGTGCGCGTACTGGACGTAGAAGACCGGGTTTTCGTTGCTGTGCTTTTTGAGCAGCTCCGGGTCCAGGGTGAGCGGCGAGTCAGCGGGGAAGCGCGCCAGCGAGTAGCGGACGGCGTCCTTGCCCAGCCAGGAAATCAGGTCCTTGAGCTCGATGATGTTGCCCGCCCGCTTGGACAGCTTGGCGCCGTTGACCGAGACGAGCTGGCCGATGAGCACCTCGATGTTGACCTCGGGATCGTCGCCGGCCGCGGCCGCGATCGCCTTGAGCCGGTTGATGTAGCCGTGGTGGTCGGCCCCGAGCAGGTAGATCTTCTCGGTGAAGCCGCGGTCCTTCTTGGACAGGTAGTACGCGGCGTCGGCGGCAAAGTACGTCGGCTCGCCGTTCGCGCGGATCATCACGCGGTCCTTGTCATCGCCGAAGTCGGTGGTGCGCAGCCAGACCGCTCCGCCGTCGTCGTAGACATGGCCCTGCTCGCGGAGCCGGGCGACGGCGTCGGCGATGGCGCCGGCGTCGTGCAGTTCCTGCTCGGAGAAGAAGACGTCGAACTCGACGCCGAACTCCGCGAGCGTCTGCTGGATGTCCTTCAGTTGCGCTTTGTAGGCCGCGCCACGGATCACCGGCAGCGCGGCGACGTCGGTAAGCTCGCGGATGTCCGGGTGCTGGGTCAGCACCTCGTGGCCCAGGTCAGCGATGTATTCGCCCGGGTAGCCGCCTTCCGGAACGCCGCGGCCGTGCAGCCGGGAGAGCACCGAGTGGGCGAAGACGTCCATCTGTGAGCCGGCGTCGTTGATGTAGTACTCCGCCGTGACGTCGGCGCCGGAGGCACGGAGCACGCGGGCGATCGAGTCGCCCAGGGCGGCCCAGCGGGTGTGGCCGATGTGCAGCGGACCGGTGGGGTTGGCCGAGACGAACTCCATGTTGACCGTGCGGCCCGCGAGCGCCGTGTTGGTGCCGTACGCGGGACCGGCCTCGACGATCGCCTTGGCGAGGGCGCCCGCGGCGGCGGCGTCGACGGTGATGTTCAGGAATCCCGGTCCGGCGATGTCGACGGCGGAGACACCCTCGATCGAGGCGAGTCGTTCGCTCAGCAGGCTGGCGAGCTGGCGCGGGTTGGTTCCGGCCGGCTTGGCCAGCTGGAGCGCGATGTTCGTGGCCCAGTCCCCGTGGTCCCTGTTCTTGGGTCGCTCCACCCGCACCGCCTCGGGAATGTCGGCGGCGGCCAGGGCAATTTCACCGGCGGCAACGGAGTCCTTCAGGCAGGCGGATATGGCGAGGGAGAGCTGTTCTGGGGTCACAGTTCCAGCCTACCGGGGGCCCGCTGTCCGGCGGAATTTTGGCGCCGTCATCTTGGGCTTTCCTGCTCCCGGGAGGATCTCCGGAGCCTCCGGGGGCGCTGTTTTCCTTTGGGGCCCACCTTCCTGCTAAGCTCTAGGACGTCCCGCCGGTAACGGCAGGATCCCTGAATGCCCTCGTAGCTCAGGGGATAGAGCGTCTGCCTCCGGAGCAGAAGGTCGTTGGTTCGATTCCAATCGAGGGCACAGAAGGAAACCCCTAGAATCCGCTGGATTCTAGGGGTTTTTTCTTGCCTGCTTGACAGTCTCCTTTGTCCGTGCATTCCCAGCGATTCCCGGCGAACCAGATCTTTAATGTCACTTTTTCGTCACTTCATCTGATGCGCGAAAGCCGACGAGCCAGACCCCCTTGACGGTTAGGTCCGCAACACCGGCCCAACGTGCGCGCCAGCTCAGCCGCCCGAGGATAGGCTCAGGGTAAATTTCGTGGAACTCACTGAAAAGGCAATCCAACATGGCGGTCATTGACCTAAACACAGTCCTGTCGCGCATGAGCAATCGAACACCAGGACGTACTGAGGCCGACCTCCAATCGGATGTGCGGTTGCTCCTCTTGCATGGCGACTTGGAACTTCAGGATGACGATCTGGACGTAGCTCTGGAGTCTCAAGTTGGGGACGGCAGACGGATCGACGTTGAAGCGGGCTGCGCCGTCATCGAATGCAAGAAGGACCTCAGAAATCAGAAACTGAGACTGAAAGCCGTCGAGCAGCTTGCCGGCTACCTGGAACACCGTACCCAACAGACGGACCAACGCTATGCCGGGGTGCTGACCGACGGGGCCGAGTGGTACCTGTACGTGCTCCGCGACGAAGTCGCCGTTCAAGTCTCGTACCTCAAGGTAGACGCGGCAGCTCCCGACGTAGAAGCTCTCAAGGTTTGGCTGGAGGGCGTGCTGGCGACGCGCACTCACATCAAGCCCACCCCTCTCGAAATCCAAAGGAGGCTGGGTGCGGACACACCGTCCTACGCGCTGGACAGAGCAAGCTTGACGGCTCTCTACGATGACTGCCGCCACGATGAAGAAGTCGGCGTCAAGCGCATGCTGTGGGCACGACTGCTCACGACGGCATTTGGCGCCGCCTTCGAGAACAACGATCGCCTTTTCATCGAGCACACGTACTTGGTAATCGTGGCTGAGCTGATCGCGCACGAAGTTGTGGGCTTGGGCTTGGAACACCTGGACGATTCAACTTCGACGACCGACCTTCTGTCGGGTCGGCTCTTTTCCAAAGTCGGCATAGCCGGGGTCGTCGAAGATGACTTCTTTGACTGGGTGGTGAAGGCGCCAGGGGGCGACCAGTTTGTTAGAAACCTCGCCCGCCGCATCTCACGATTCCAGTGGTCGGGAGAAATCGAACACGACGTTCTCAAGTTCCTCTACGAGTCCGTGGTCTCGGCAGAGGAACGGCACTCACTTGGCGAGTACTACACACCCGACTGGCTAGCTGAGGCTGTCGTCAAGCAAGTCGTCACCAACCCCCTGACCGACCGCGTCCTAGACCCTTCTTGCGGCTCGGGGACATTCATCTTCGCCGCAGTTCGGAACTATCTCAAGGCGGCCGACGAGGCCGGTGTTCCGAACGCGGAAGCGGTCGAAACAGTTGTACAAAAAGTGTTTGGCAGCGACGTCCACCCCGTGGCGGTCACCTTGGCTAGGGTGACATACCTGCTCGCAATTGGCCTTGACCGGTTGCAAGACCGTGGGCCGATCAGGATTCCTGTCAGCGTCGGTGACAGTCTCCAATGGAACCAAGCCGACGAAGACCTTTTCTCCGGCGGCGAACTCGTCGTGAAGACGCTAGACGGTGCAGAGCTGTTTGCCTCTGAGCTTCGTTGGCCGCATTCTGTGGCTTCAAGCGACCACCTGTTCGACGCACTTGTGACGGACCTGGCAGATCGAGCCACTTCGAGAGAAAGAGGCGAAAAGCACCTGCCGATTACCGCGATCCTCAACCGCCACAGGGTAGCGCAGGGTGACCGCCCGACGATTGAGCGCACTTATCGGACTCTTTGCCGTCTACATGACGAGGGCAGAAACCACATTTGGGGTTACTACGTCCGCAACTTGGCCCGCCCTTATTGGCTATCACTTCCTGAGAACCGACCTAACGTACTTGTTGGAAACCCGCCGTGGCTGTCCTATCGGTTCATGACGGAAGACATGAAGCAGCGTTTCCGGGAAGACACGCAAGCTCGCGGACTGGGGGTAAGCGCAGCCCTAGCAACGAGCCAAGACCTGTCGGGTTACTTTGTGGCCCGGGCGGTCGAGCTTTACCTCGGGGACAAGGGCAAGTTCGGATTTGTAATGCCGCTTGCCGCAGTTTCCCGCCCCCATTTTGAAGGCTTCAGAAAGGGGAACTACGATACGGCGCTTCAGGGCACGCGGGTGGCGTTCGACCGCCCGTGGGACATCCACGCGGTTAAGCCCTTGGTCTTTCCCATGCCGGCGTCAGTAGTCTTTGGCTCAAAGTCGTCGAACTCTAAGGCTATGGGTGATCGTGCCCTTGCCTGGACGGGGAAATTACCGAACGGCGGCCGCACCACGTGGCACGAATCCGAGCCAATGTTGTTGGCCGCTGATGTGAAGATTGAACGGCCCACCGGCACGGCTGCTTCGCCTTACGGAGCCAAGTTCAAGCAGGGTGCCACCATCGTTCCTCGCACGCTAATGACCGTCGAGACGCTGTCGGCTGGCCCCCTGGGAGTGGTAAGGGGAACTCAGAGAGTTCGTTCGCTGAGGTCGTCAGACGACAAGGAACCTTGGAAGAGCCTCGACTCACGAGAGGGAATGGTCGAAGACCAGTTCATCTACCCTTTCCATTATGGGAAGACTCTGGCACCCTTCCGAATGCTCGCCCCGCTCAAAACTGTCATTCCGTGGGACGGCAATCACATGCTCGAAATTGGCGCGCCTGAACTCGACTCGTACCCAGGGTTCTCTGATTGGTGGTCGGAAGCGAACGCTCTATGGGTCTCCAAGGGTAAGAACAAAATGACCCTCACCCAGCGAGCAAACTACCAAAGGACTCTCGAAAACCAGTTCCCGTTTCCCGAGCATAGAGTCGTCTACAACCGCTCAGGTACTCGGTTGACTGCCGCATACGTTCCGGAGCGCAACGCCGTGATCGATACGAAACTGTACTGGGGTACCGTGCAGTCGCGCCGCGAAGCGGACTACCTCTGCGCAATTTTCAATTCCATGACTATGACCGAGCTGGTCAACCCAGTCCAAGGAAAAGGCCACTTCGGACCACGGGACTTTTACGGCCTCCCGTTTGAGTTTCCGATTCCCATGTTCGACAGTTCGAATGACCTGCATGTGGAACTCGCCGAGCTGGGCGGGAAGGGTGCAGCACTCGCCACAAGTCTCGAAATGGCCGAGTCGGCTTCGTTTATTGTTGCGCGCAAAGCCATCAACGCGGCACTCGATGAGGCTGGAATCTCCGAACAACTAAACGAATTGGTCAAGCAGCTCTTGCTGTTCTAGACCGTGGGAGGGAGGCCGTGGCGCACGAGCGCCACGGCCTTAACCTGCGTAGATTCCCGCTGCAGTTCTTGATTCAAGGACCGCACGAATTGTTGAAGCATGCCAGGTCTTTCCCCCTCGGGCCGTAGGTACTCCCTCGGACTCTAGGATCGCCCCGATTGCGCGCAGCGAATGTCCCGCCTCATGCAGCCCCTTGATTCGGTGAACCAGATCTTCAGGCAGTTCGCGGCGACGTCCCATGTGCTGGCCTTCGGTCCTGCGTTGAGCCATTCCTGCACGCGTCCGATCACCGATCAGGCGTCGTTCGTACTGAGCCACGCTCACCTGAACGTTGGCCATAAACTCTCCCTGCGACGTACTGGTGTCGATCTCCATCTCCGGCATCACCAACGCCCAGCCCTGCTTGCGGGCTGATTCCATCAGCCCCGCGAAGTCAGCAACGTTTCGCGAGAGACGATCGATGCGAACCGCCATGAGATAACGGGCTTCGCCCGCCTTCAGCATCTCCAAAGCTCGTGCAATCCCTGGGCGACGGAGGTTCTTTCCCGAGGCCCGCTCTTGGATTACCTGCACGGCCCAGCCCCGTCTCTCTGCTTCCTCGCTGAGTACCGCAATCTGGGATGCCAGTGACGCACCGTGCTGAGCCTGCTCCTCAGTGGAAACTCGGGCGTAAACGATGGCCACTCTCGAAGCGTTCATAGGCAGAGTGTACATAAAGCGTGCCCTTTATGTACATGGGCTTTACTCTTCAGGGCTACTGGGGGGCTCTGAGATAAACCTGATCAGAGTCAGCCCGACCGCCGCGACGGAGAAGATAGCCGCCACGACGACTAGAACCACCGCCCCACCGCGCACGGGCCGATCCTCGCACACTGCAATGGTGCACAAGATAGTGGCTCCCAAGGGCCACATGACGCCCATGACGCTTACAGTGGCGAGGAAGTTACTCCAGCTCCTGATGTTGGTCCAATACGCTCGGCGGCTTCTGTATGGATCACCGGGCGGAGCCTTGACGACTCGCAACTGTCGCGCTTCTACAGCAACTATGAGAATGCCTATGGGAAAGATAGTGGCGAGCAAGGATGCTCCCGCAATACTGATCATGGTGACAAACCTACAGCGGCGCCAGTGCCCCCCAGGGGGAGGGGACCCTCGCCCGTCCGCCATGGGCCCGGTGGTGGTTAGCTCCTTTTCCCACCGACGGTTTCAAAAGTTTTTGGGGGGCGGAGGCGCAACCGATCGTCGGCTGCGCCTCCTCTGTCCTTCAAACAAGTGCGGGTGACATCTCCAAAGCAGCAGGCAACGTCATGGAACCGAGGGTGTAAGGCAGATCGAACATGATGCCGAAGAACGCCTCTTTGACACTGCGGTGCACGTCCGGCGCTACCCATTCAAACTCGGCCCCCGCCTCCAAAATCTGCTTTCGCCGCTCTTGGGTAATTGCCTCATGCTCCTCAGGCGTCAACGCCTGGAGGTGCCCGGGGCGCACGCACAACGGGTTCACACAAACATGGTCCAAGTGCATACCAAGAGGTATGGGTCCGACAAGGTGCATCCACATCCAACGATGCACCAGCACGCCCTTCTGGAAGTTGACATCGAAGAGACCGTACTCGTCCCTATTCTTGCGCCCCGCCCATTCCCAGCAGCCGTTGCGGCCTGGACGAATCTTGCGGGAGAGCCGGGCCTCTACGACTTCCAGCACCGGCGGCTTCAGTAGCCGATACAGCTCGTACTGATGATGCGAACATCGCCCAGGTGCGACAACGGGATTCAAGCATCCATCCTCACTACAACGAGGGCGACAGTCGCCACTGCCGGCCACTAGCTCACGGTGATGCTGCCGACAGAGGCGCCGACGCCACCAAGGCTTGAGACAACCGCGGCGCTGGCAGAGTTTCAGTTCCGTCTTGCTAGCCACGTCGGGCCTCCCGATGCCAAAGGTTATTTTCCCGTTCAAGCTGGTTTGCTAGCTGTGCATGCTCGGTCGTGTGTATTGGCCTCCGGCACCCGGCAGACGCAACGTCGCTGAGATGGGCCGCTATTCGATCAAGTCCGTCTTGGTCAACGCTGACCTTGGTCCACAGGCAGTCCCTTTCTGCACTGGAAGCGATTACTAGCGGCGGCAACATCGAGGCGAGGACAAGCAGCCACCACTCGACCGTTCGCCGCCGCGAGCTCAATTCGGAAAGCTCCACTGCCTCGTCCAAAGTCAGTAGGCATTTGCTGGGGAGCCTGCAGTACAAGAGCCAAGGCGACCTGAGGTCGCTCCGTCGGAACGCGTCGGGCACGATGTCGATGCCTTCCCCCCTGACCTTCCCTGGGTCAATCGGCGCCACATCGATGCAGTCGTCACCGACATTCCAGCCCTCGGCTGGAAGCGCAATCCAATGCGCCGATGCGCCCCCGCTAGATGCCCTAACGCGCTGCGCCTGCCCAGCATCTGCCAGCCTGGATAGCGACTTCTGTACTGTTTTCCGGCCTATGCCGGACCGCTCGTAGAACTGCCGCGTGGATAGTTCGCTTCGGCCCCGCCCCTTCGTCAGCCGTCGAAGTTCGCCGAGTACCACGACGTCGGTGGAGTTCAGCCTCCCCCTTGTCATCGGGCGACCCGCTGCTGGCGCACCCAGTTGTTCACGTCGTCCACGTGATAGCGGCAGTGACCCCCGAATTTGTGGAATCTCGGACCGGTGCTGCGGCCGGACTGGGCCAGCCACTTTTCCGAAACATTGAGGACGGAGGCGGCCTGCCTCCGCGTGAGGAATGGAGAGTGCAGACCCCCGCTGAGACTCCCTTCACCGGTTCCGGCGACCACAGTTGTGGTTGTAATCATTTTTTCTCCTGGAGGAAATACATGGCGTTAGGCAGGCGCCCTGTGCCACCTGCATCGAACAAATGGCCGCCAGTAGAGCGGCCTCCAAAAACCTACACCACAGGGCGTGTGGCACGCAACCTGTTTAAACATGGCGGGTGGCAGGCAACCTGTGCTAGGCTCCATTCCATGAAGACGTCCGATCTCCCGCCGCTCCCCAATGGCGTGAAGTACTTAGGGGATGCAAGTTCCCCTCCCCCCGTCGAACCCCAGAGCGTGGACGGTCAGCCCGTACAAATGATCTACGCTTCGTACCTGGTACACGGGTACTTGGTAAAAATCAGCTGGATGGTTGGCCATCCCATGGGAGGCTTCAGCCGGCCAAACAAAATAGAGATCGACTTCGAGTCATTCAGCTACGGAACGGCCGAAGCCGATGAGGCTGAGGAATTCTCCACGGTATTCGAAGGTGTCACTTCGTCGGTGCTGCGATCAGTTCCGATCGGCCATGCACAGGCGTTGATGCGCGGACTACACGAGCGCCTGTCCCTTCAAGACGTGGAACAACGCATTACGCCGCTGCCCTCTCGGGTTGAGTCGGACCGTGACTATGTCCATATTTCTGCAGCCTACGTTGACCTCATTAGGAGTCATTCAGCGCAACCGATTCAGAGTCTCTCGGATTGGACAGGCGAAAGTCCGGATACTTGGTTCGCTCGACTCCGCAGAGCACGGACGAAGGGCATTCTTCGCGGCAAAGGAAACGGAGCCAGTGTCGCGCCCAAGTACTGGCCTCTCGTGGACGAAATTCGCGCATCGCTCCCCAATTCTACGGAGGCTTAGCCCGTGGCCATTAATCGGCTGCCCAGCGGCGTAAAGCGCTGGGAGGTGGACTACTCGACTGCGGACAGAAAGCGCAAACGGAAGCGCTTCTCAACGAAAAAAGAAGCTGAGGCCTTTCAGGCTGAGACACTGCAGGCCGTGCGACGAGGCACCTACATTGATCCCAAGCTGGCCAACAAGACAACCGTCGACACCCTGTACAAGGAATGGATCGAAAGAATCCGCAATGTCGGCGCT
Organism: Arthrobacter sp. 01N442; assembly: GCF_056399345.1. NCBI lineage: Bacteria > Bacillati > Actinomycetota > Actinomycetes > Micrococcales > Micrococcaceae > Arthrobacter > Arthrobacter sp. 01N442. The sequence continues at coordinate 305,336 of NZ_JBFTRD010000006.1, read as the reverse complement.
ACGGGGAGGAAGCCAGCCACGCCGAAGACCCTCGACAACTACCGCCGGGCCTACGAGAACTACATCTTGCCGAAGTGGGGCGACACGGTCTTATCCAACGTCAGGTATGAAGCCGTCTCGGATTGGATGACGACTCTTCGAGGCATGGACGGTGAAGCGGCGGGCGCCAGGACACGGCAACTGGTCGGCACTATTTTTGGGCGCCTCCTCGGATACGCCGTCAAGAAGCGCCTATTAGCGCACAATCCTGCTAAGGATGCTCTCGGCGGGGCGGACTACATTCCCGACGCAAAACGTCTCAAGAAACACACCTACCTAGCCATGCCAGAACTCGTGGCTATAGCCCGGGAGGCAGGAAGCTACGACCTGATGGTGATGCTTGCTGGCATCTGCGGTCTCAGGTGGGGGGAAATCACCGCACTTACTGTATCGAGCGTGACCCTGGGCGACCGACCCATGATCGATGTCGCCCGAGCCTATAGCGAGGTGTCAGGAAAGCTGATCTTGGGCACGACCAAGGGAGGGGAGGCAAGGCAGGTACCGATCCCCCACCTGATCGCCTCCCGCCTGGCCGCTGCCATGGAGGGTAAGGCGCCTGACGCAAGGATATTCAGTTCCACGCGAGGCGCTCCGCTTCGAAACAGCAAGTTCGCGTCAACGGTATACAAGCCTGCCATTGACCGGGCTGCTGCGGGTGCCGACAATTTTCCAAGACCAACTTGGCACGACCTTCGGCATACTGCGGTCAGCCTCGCTATCAGCGCAGGGGCAAACGTAAAAGTTGTACAGCGCATTGCTGGCCATGCCAGCGCGACCCTGACCTTGGACACATACGCGGGGCTCTTTGATGAGGACCTGCACGACAGCGCCGCACGCCTAAACATGAGGTTGGAAGGGCTCGGCTGGTCCTGACTCCTTAGTGCTGCGAACAACCAACTTGTCACTTTTTCGTCACCTCTCGGGCTCGAAAGCCCTGTAATTCGGGGAAGTAGGTTCTTTCTCCGGAGCAGAAGGTCGTAGGTTCGAATCCTATCGAGGGCACCAACAAAAACCCCGCCGTTTCAACGAAACGGCGGGGTTTTTACGTTCCTTCCTCAGACCCCTGCGCGGCTTCCCCCGGCCTCGAATTCCAGGCTGGCTTCGTCCGGCGTGGAAAGAGTCAGCACGGCTTCCTCCACCGTTTCATGGTCCTCCAGTTCGCGCTCGATCCGGCGCAGCGCCACCGCCACCTCGTGTTCGGGGTGGTCACCCTGCAGGTCCACGGCCGCGACCAGGTACAGCCGGCGGGGTCCGACAAACTCCAAGTGCAGGTACGTGAGCCGCGCGATGTCGCTGTGCTCCAACACCCGGCGGGCCATGGACTCTTCGATGTCCGGAGTGACGCCCTGGCCCACCAGGAAGCGCCGGTTGCGGTCGATCAGCACGACGGCGACGACGGCCAGCAGCACGCCCACGATGATCGAACCCACCGCGTCCGGCAGCGGCGAGCCCGTGACCTGGTGCAGGAATACGCCCACGAACGCCACCACCAGGCCGATCAGTGCCGCAGCGTCCTCCGCGAAGACGGCACGGAGGGTGGGATCGGAGCTGATCAGGACCTGCTCGAGGGTGTGCCGCTCCAGCTCGTGCGCCGCCTTCCGGGTCTGCCGGAACGCCTGGATGAAGGAGATCCCTTCGAAGACGAAAGCCACGGCAAGGACCACATAGGCCACCGCAAAGTCGGCTGCGGGCTCCGGCGCAATGATCTGTTGGATGCCGTGCATGATGGACACCACTGCACCCGCGGTGAACAGCCCGAACGCTGCGAACATCGACCAGACGTAGGCTTCCCGTCCATAGCCCATGGGGTGACTCTTGTCCCGCGGCCGGGCCGAGCGCCGTTCCGCGAAGAACAGGAACACCTGGTTTCCGGTATCCGCCCAGGAGTGTGCCGCCTCGGCGGTCATGGAGGCCGATCCGGTTAGAACCGCGGCCACCGACTTCGCCGCCGCCACGAGGACGTTCGCCGCGAAGGCGATGATGACCGTCAACAGGGTCGAGCCGGGTTTCTTTTTCTGCTCCGTTTGCGCCATTGGCCTACCGTATCCAACCGGCCGGCGTCGGCGCGCACTTTCCGGCTCCCCTGCCAAATGTCGGCGGGCGCTCGTAGGCTGTTCGCATCGGCAGAAGCAAAGGGGTCTCACATGTACTGCTCCATCATTCCTCCCTACCTGTTGCGCCGGCTGGCAGCGCAGCACCATGAACCTCGGCTGCTGGTCGCGGCCCGTGCCGCCAAGGAAGCCCTGCAGCACGTCAAGAGCTTCCAGGCATCCCGGGCGGCTCCGGCCCCCGCGGTGCCTCCGGGGCTCCGGCAGCTCACCCCCGGCCCGCCGCAGCGCACCGTCTACGATGCGAAAGCCTCGGAGAACCTGCCCGGCGTGCTGGTGCGTAAAGAGGGTGAACCCGCCACCGGGGACCCGGCAGCCGACGAGGCGTATGACGGCCTCGGCAGCACGCACCGGCTGTACGCCGAGGCCTTCGGACGCAACTCGATTGACGGCAACGGCCTGCCCCTGGATGCCACCGTGCACTTCGGCCAGCGCTACGACAACGCATTCTGGGACGGCAAGCAGATGGTCTTCGGCGACGGTGACGGCCAGGTCTTCAACCGCTTCACGGCTTCGCTAAGCGTGATCGGTCACGAGCTCGCGCACGGCGTCACCCAGTTCTCCGCGGGCCTCGCCTACCGGAAACAGGCCGGCGCCCTCAACGAGTCGCTCTCGGACGTCTTCGGCGCGCTTGTGGAGCAGTACGTGAATCAGCAGACCGCGGCCGAGGCCAGCTGGCTGATCGGCGAGGGTCTCTTTACCGATCAGGTGCAAGGCACCGCGCTGCGCTCCATGAAGGCTCCCGGCACCGCCTACGACGACGATGTGCTGGGCAAGGACCCGCAGCCGGACTCGATGGATTCCTATGTCCACACCAGCGCGGACAACGGCGGGGTGCACCTGAACTCGGGCATCCCCAACCGTGCCTTCTACCTTGTCGCGACAGCCCTGGGCGGGAATGCGTGGGAGACTCCCGGCCGCATCTGGTACGACACCCTGACCGGCGGCTCGCTGCCCGCAGCCGCCACCTTCACCGCCTTTGCGAAGGCCACCGCGGCGTCCGCCAAGGAGCTGTACGGTGCGGAGTCGGCGGAGCATGACGCGGTCCGCAAGGCGTGGGAAACTGTCAAGGTGAAGCTATAACCGGCTCCTGCCAAAGGATTACCCCGAGGAAGCACCCCCGTGAAAATAACCGTCCAGCGCAGCGGTGGCGTTGCCGGGATGGAGCGCGTCTGGAGCGTGCAGGCGCTGACCGACGATGACCGGAACCAGTGGCAGCCGCTCGTCGAGGCCTGCCCCTGGGACGACCTGCCGGGCCCGGCGCAGGAGGGCGCCGGCGGCGTCCCGCAGCCGGACCGCTTCGTCTACCGGATCCGGGCCGGCCAGCGCCGCGCCACGCTGCCCGAACGGGACCTCGTCGGCCCGTGGCGGGCCTTGGTGGATTGCACCCGGGCGGCGGCGGAGGCCCCCGGGCAGGCGGGCCACTCCGGTTAGACCGCCGCCAGGTGCCCGCGGAAAGTCCGACGGTAGGACTGCGGGCTGGTGTCCAGCACCTTGGCGAAGTGGTGCCGGAGCAGCACCGAGTGGCCAAACCCGGCCTCCCGGGCAATCTCGTCGATGTTGAGATCGGTGGTTTCCAGCAGCTCCTGTGCCCGCAGCACCCGCTGCGAATTCAACCAGGCGGCGGGAGTCGCGCCGGTCTCTGCCCGGAAGCGCCGGGCAAAGGTGCGCGGCGACATGTGCACGCGGGCGGCCAGCTCGTTGACGGAGTGCTCCTCGTCCAGGTTTCCGACCATCCAGCGCAGCAGTTCCTCCATCGGCTGCGATCCGCACCTCGGCATCGGCCGGTCGATGTACTGGGCCTGGCCGCCGTCGCGGTGCGGCGGAACCACCATGTCCCGGGCGATGCTCGCGGCCACGTTGGCGCCGAGCTCCACCCGGACCAGGTGCAGGCTGGCATCGATTCCTGCGGCGGTGCCGGCACTCGTGATGATCCGCCCATCCTGGACGTAGAGCACGTTTTCATCGACCAGCGCGGCCGGGTACCGGGCGGCGAGCTCCTGCGAGTAGTGCCAGTGGGTGGTGCAGCGGCGCCCGTCCAGCAGCCCGGCCCGGGCTAAGGCGAAGGCGCCCGAACAGATTGACATGACCCAGGCGCCCCGCGCGTGCGCGGCCCGCAGCGCTTCCAGGACGGATTCCGGGACATCGGAGTCCTTGCCGAACGGGGTCATGATGACCAGGTCCGCGTCCGCGGCCGCTTCCAGGCCGAGCCCCACATGCATCGACAGGCCGGACTTCATCGGAACGTCTCCGGGTTCCGGGGTGCAGACGCGGAAATCGAACGCCGGGACCCCCGTGCCGCGGTCCGATCTGTCGACGCCGAACACCTCGAAGGCGGTCCCGAATTCGAAGACCGAGAAGTTGGGAACCACGATCATCGCCACTGAATTGATCATGTCTCCAGTGTGGCAGAAATTTTAGCTTATTGGTCGTTTCTGCCACTTTTTTTGCCTCCCCCACCGGAGAACCATGGAGGTATGGAACTCATCGGAATCGCCCTCATCGTCCTGATCCTCGCCGCCGTCGCCGCCACCCTCCGGGCCCTCCGGAAGGACGGCCTTGGGCACAATCCGCCGGTCCGCTCGGAAGAGTACTGGATGGCCCACGACCTCCCCAGCACCAGCTACACGCTGCGGTTCTTCTAGACCCCTCCCTCCAACCCGCTGCCCGGCCCCGCTCAGGGACCGGGCAACCCTATGTCCGGCGGCTAGACTGTTTGCAGCCATGACACTGCATATCTCCTACCCCGCCGAGCTGCCGGTCTCCGAGCGCCGCGAGGACCTGATGGCCGCCATCGCCGCCAACCAGGTGACCATCATCGCCGGCGAGACCGGTTCCGGTAAGACCACCCAGATCCCCAAGATGTGCCTGGAACTCGGCCTGGGCGAAAACGGCCTGATCGGCCACACCCAGCCGCGGCGGCTCGCCGCCCGTACGGTGGCGGAGCGCATCGCCGAGGAACTTGGCGTGGAGATCGGCCAGGAGGTCGGCTTCCAGGTCCGCTTCACCGGCGAGGTCAGCCGCTCCACCAAGGTCAAGCTGATGACCGACGGCATCCTGCTGGCCGAGATCCAGCGCGACAAGCTGCTGCGCAAATACAACGCGATCATCATCGACGAGGCGCACGAACGCAGCCTCAACATCGACTTCATCCTCGGCTACCTCAAGCGGATCCTTCCCCAGCGCCCGGACCTGAAGATCATCATCACCTCGGCCACCATCGATCCGGAACGCTTCGCCAAGCACTTCGGTAGCGACGAGGAGCCCTCCCCCATCATCGAGGTCTCCGGCCGCACCTACCCGGTGGAGATCCGCTACCGGCCGCTCTCGCAGCCGGCCGGCGGCCCCGCCGGCGGGGAGGGAGACGGAGTCGGAGAAGGCACTGCCTCCGACGACGAACTAGAGGAGGACCGCGACCCGCTGGACGCGGTGTGCGACGCCGTCGACGAACTCGCCCTCGAAGCCCCGGGCGACATCCTGATCTTCTTCTCCGGCGAGCGCGAAATCCGGGACGCCGCGGAGGCGCTCAACGCAAGGATCCAAACGAATCGTCGGCTGGCCGGCACCGAGGTCCTCCCGCTCTTCGCCCGCCTGAGCCTGCAGGAGCAGCACAAGGTCTTCCACCCCGGCAGCAAGCGCCGGATCGTGCTGGCCACCAACGTCGCCGAAACCTCGCTCACAGTTCCCGGCATCAAATACGTCATCGACACCGGCACAGCCCGTATCTCTCGCTACTCGCACCGCACCAAGGTCCAGCGGCTGCCGATCGAGCGGGTCTCCCAGGCCTCCGCCAACCAGCGTTCCGGCCGCTGCGGCCGCGTCTCGGACGGCATCGCGATCCGGCTGTACTCGGAGGGGGACTTCGAGTCCCGGCCACTGTTCACGGACCCGGAGATCCTGCGCACCAACCTTGCGGCAGTGATCCTGCAGATGACGGCCATGGGCGTGGCCCGCGGGCCGAAGGACGTGGAGAACTTCCCCTTCGTGGAGCCGCCTGACTCGCGGGCCATCAACGACGGCGTCACGCTGCTGCGCGAACTCGGCGCCCTGAGCGCCGCCCGCCCGCAGGAGAGCACGGGCGACGGCGACGGCGGTCCCCGCGACGGCAGCCCGCGCGACAGTCAGCGCCGCGGCTCGGGCCGCCCCGGCAGCGGGCTGACCGCCGTCGGGCAACAGCTGGCCCAGCTGCCGGTGGATCCCCGGCTGGGCCGGATGATTGTGGAGTCCGGCAAGCGCGGCTGCGTCCGCGAGGTCATGATCCTGGCCGCGGCGCTGACCATCCAGGACCCGCGCGAACGTCCGACGGATAAGCAGCAGCTCGCCGCGGAGAAGCACGCCCGGTTCCGGGACGAAAACTCGGACTTCACCGGCTACCTGAATTTGTGGAACTACCTGCAGGAGAAGCAGCAGGAGCTCTCCTCAACGGCCTTCCGCCGGCTCTGCCGCAACGAGTTCATCAACTACCTGCGCGTCCGGGAGTGGCAGGACCTCTTCGCCCAGTTGCGCCAGCTCGCCCGGCCGCTGGGCATCAGCCTGGACAACAAACGCCTCACCGATCCCGTGGGCAACCACGAGGGCATCCACATCAGCCTGCTCTCGGGGCTGCTGAGCCACATCGGCATCCTCGACGAACGCAAGCGTGAGTACGCCGGCGCCCGCGGCAGCCGCTTCGCGATCTTCCCCGGCTCGGCGCTGTTCAAGAAGTCCCCCACCTTCGTGATGGCTGCCGAACTGGTCGAAACCAGCCGGCTCTGGGCGCGTGTGGCCGCCAAATTCGATCCGCTCTGGGCCGAGCAGGTGGCTCCGGACCTGGTCAAACGCAGCTACAGCGAACCGCACTGGTCCAAGAAGATGGGCTCGGTGATGGCCCATGAGAAAGTCACGCTCTACGGGGTGCCGATCATCCCCAACCGGCGGGTCAATTACGGTCGCGTGGATCCGGAGCTCTCTCGCGAGCTCTTCATCCGGCACGCCCTCGTGGAGGGCGACTGGCAGACCCACCACAAGTTCTTCCACCGCAACCGTGCCCTGCTGCAGGAAGTCGAGGAGCTCGAGGCGCGGATGCGGCGCCGCGACATCCTGGTCGATGACGAGACACTGTTCGAGTTCTACGATGCCCGGATCGGCAAGGGCGTCGTGTCCGAACGCCACTTCGATAAGTGGTGGAAGGAGGCACGCCAGCAGGATCCCACGCTGTTGGACTTCGACCAGTCGCTGCTGATCAGCGAGGACGCCGACGCGCTCGACGATTCCGCGTATCCCAAGACCTGGCTGCACAAGGGCTTCGAGCTGCCGCTGAGCTACGAGTTCCATCCGGTGGCGCCCGGTTCGCCGCCGAACCCGTCCGACGGCGTCACCGCCGAGGTCCCCGTGCTGTTCCTGAACCAGCTGGACGATGCGGCGTTCCGCTGGCTGATCCCGGGCCAGCGGGTGGAGCTGGTCACCGCGCTGATCAAGTCCCTGCCCAAGCAGGTCCGCAAGAACTTCGTTCCCGCGCCGGATGTCGCCCGCCAGGCCGTAGCCGCGCTTGAGGCCGACTTCGATCCCGCGACCGACGAGCTGGAGCCCTCGCTGGAACTCGTGCTGCGCAGGCTTCGCGGCCAGGTCATCCCGCCGGGGTCCTGGAACTGGGATGCCGTCCCGCCGCACCTTCGGGTGAGCTTCCGGGTGGTGGACTCCCGCGGCAAGGTGCTGGACGAGGGCAAGGATCTGGCGGCGCTCCAGGAAAAGCTGGCACCCGCCACCCGACGGGCCATCGCCGAATCACTCGGGGCAACTCCTTCGACGGTGGGGCCGACGGCGCCCAAGGCAGCATCGGCGGCTGCCTCCGCCGGCCGGACAGACGGCAAATCCCCCGGTTCGGCCGCCGGGCCGGCGCAGCCCGCCCAGACCCCGGGCGGCTTCACCGAGCTTTCCGGCCTCAAGGACTGGACCTTCGGCACCGTGCAGCGCCAGGTCCAGGGAACCGTCAAGGGCCACACCGTTACCGGCTACCCGGCGCTGGTCGATGAAGGATCGTCGGTGGCGCTACGGCTGTTCCAGACTGCCGGCGAGCAGGCACAGTCCATGCGGGGCGGCGTCATCCGGCTGCTAGCGCTGAAGGTCCCGCCGCCGGACCGCTACGTCCTGGAGCACCTGAACAACACCGAGAAGCTGACGTTCAGCCAGAACCCGCACGGCTCCGTCTCGGCCCTGATTGCGGACTGCGCCCTGGCCGCGATCGACAAGCTCACCCCGGCCGAGTTGCCGTGGGATGAGGCCTCCTTCAAGGCGCTGTACGAGCAGGTTCGCGCCGAACTGATCGACACGGTCTTCACGGTGACCGCCGTCGTCGAGCGCATCCTGGCCAGCACGCGGCGGATCGAGAAGCAGCTCAAGGGCAGCACCAGCCTCGCCCTGATCAGCGCGCTCAACGATGTGAAGAGCCAGCTTGGCCAGCTCGTCTTCCCTGGCTTCGTGGCACGCACGGGCTACGCCCAGCTCAGTCAGCTGCCCCGCTACCTCGCCGCGATTGAGAAGCGCCTGGAAAAGCTGCCCACTAACGTCCAGCGCGACGGGCAGCACATGTCCGTCATCCAGGGCCTTGAGGACGACTATGACGACGCCGTGTCGGCTCTGCTGCCCGGACGGCGCGCGGGGACGGAGTTAACCCACGTCCGCTGGATGATCGAGGAGCTCAGGGTGAGCCTGTTCGCCGTCGAGCTCGGGACCGCCTACTCGGTGTCCGAAAAGCGCATCCGGACCGTGCTGAACAAGGCGCTGGCGCCGGCGTAGCCCCCTGGGGAGTACTGCGCCGACGCCAGAACTTGGGAACTAGGCCTCCCTTGGAACTAGGCCTCGGGGACGTGCTCCGCGTGGCCGGCCTTCCGCAGGCCCTCACGCAGCGTCTCCGCGTTGGCATCGAGCCGGGCCGGGTCCGGGTGCTGATCCACCGAGCCGAAATCGAAGTCCGCCATCGAGTTGGAGGGCCACACGTGCACGTGCAGGTGGTTGACCTCGTAGCCGGCCACGATCAGGCCTGCCCGGGCGGCGTCGAACACGTCCACCTGGACCGCGCCGATCTTCCGGGCAACTTCCATCACGCGGGCCAGCACCTCCGGGGAGGCGTCGGTCCAGCGGTCCACCTCCTCGGTGGGAACCACGAGCGTGTGGCCGTCGGCCAGCGGGCCCACCGTCAGGAACGCGACGACGTCGTCCTCGCGCCAGACAAAGCGGCCCGGGATCTCGCCATTAATGATCTTGGTGAACAAGGTGCTCATGCATCAGCCTTTTCCGCCGGGGACCCCAGGGTGCCGGCGTCGAGGACAAACCGGTACTTCACGTCGCCGGCCACCATGCGGTCATAGGCCTCGTTCAGCTGGTCCGCGCGGACCAGCTCGATGTCTGAGACCACGCCGTGTTCGGCGCAGAAGTCCAGCATCTCCTGCGTCTCGGCGATGCCGCCGATCAGCGAGCCGGCGTAGGCGATCCGGCGCCGGATCAGGGCGCCGGGGTTCACCGGCGGCATGGCTTCCGAGGGCAGGCCCAGCTGGAAGAGGGCTCCGTCAACGCGCAGGGTGCGGAAGTACGGGTTGAGGTCGTGCGGCGCGGCGACGGTGTCGATGATGACGTCGATGCTGCGGTCGGCGGCTTCCATTGCGGCCGGGTCCGTGGAGAGGACAACGTGGTCGGCTCCCAGTTCGCGGGCGGCTGCGAACTTCCGTTCCGACGTCGTGAAGACCGTGACCTCGGCGCCCATGGCCTTGGCGATCTTGACCGCCATGTGGCCGAGGCCGCCGAGGCCGACGACGCCCACGACGTCGCCCTCTTCGACCTCGAAGTGGTTCAGCGGCGAGTAGGTGGTGATGCCGGCGCAGAGCAGGGGTGCCGCGGCGGCCGGATCCATGCCCTCGGGGACCCGCAGGACGTAGTTGCGGTCCACGACGATTGAGGTGGCGTAGCCGCCCTGGGTGATGGCGTCAGCGTTGCGGCGATCCTTGGCGCCGTACGTTCCGGTCATGCCGTTCTCGCAGTACTGCTCCAGGCCGTCCAGGCAGCTCTCGCATTCGCGGCAGGAGTCAACCATGCAGCCGACGCCGACTCGCTCCCCCACGGTGAAGTCGTCGACGGCGGAGCCCACCCGGGTGACGCGGCCGACGATTTCGTGTCCCGGGATCAGCGGGTAAGTGTTGCCGCCCCATTCGCCGCGGCTGGCGTGCACATCGGAGTGGCAAAGGCCGCAGAACTCGACGGCGATCTCGACGTCGTCCTCCTTGGGGGCGCGCCGGGCCACGGTCAGCGGAACCAGGCCGCTGTCGGGGGCCGTGGCGCCGTAGGCGGCTGCGAGGGTGGGAGCGGCAGTGCCGTCAGTATAGGCTTGGGCGTCGTTGAGGTCGGGCAACGGCTTGGCGAGGGGCGGCGGTACGGGGCGTCCTGGAGTCATGGTTCGACGCTACCCCCGGAAGTAGGCGCTCTGCCACTTTCGTGCGGGTGCAAAGGATGCGCGGTGATGAAGCCAGCCGGTTTCAAAGACGATCGTCTTTGATCTACCCGTTTCCATGAGCGATACGCCCGATGAAGGCTCCCTGTCCACCTGCAAGTACATGGGCGTGCTTTAAGCTGATCCAGGAAACCTCAAAGCGTGTGGGTTTCCCGACGCCATCATGGCTCTCCTGCCACTCCCATTTTTCAGGCAGATCGGCATCATCGGCAGCGATGTGGAAATAGTGGCGTACATGCATCGCATCGGCGTAGGGGCGCATGTCGTATTCGCCAGCTCCCAAATACTTTACGATCCTGAGATTTTCTAGTCCCGTTTCTTCGAAAGCTTCACGCAGGACGGCATCCTCAGGCAGCTCTGCCCGCCTGATAGTTCCAGCCGGTACCTGCAAACCAGTCTGTTCCAATGGGAAATCGATGTGCCGAATCACTGCAACACAGCCATCCCGGACGATGTATGCCACAACTTTCTGGGGACGATTCATAGACCTGAAATCCTAACTGGCGCTAGTTACACCGGTCTCAAAGACGATCGTTTCCGTCGTCGGATTGTTGTCGCCCGGCGTCCCGAAGACGCGGGTCATGCGCGGCACATCCTCAGGTCCGCCGTCGCGTGGAAGTGCCCGTTCCATCCACTTAACGAAAATCTCCACCGGGCGGCCCGCCGCCTTGGCTTCCGCCCAGCCGATTGCTGCGACAACGTCGGGGGCGTCCCGGACATCCCACTCGTCAAGCATCCATGAGTAGCCCTCGATGGTCGCCGGGGTCCAGATGCGGACCCGGTACTCTGCGGGTCCATCAGATTCCCCGATGGCCGCCTCAGGTCCGACAGGTCGAATGTCCATCGGCAGATCCTACTCCTGCGGATCCGAATCACCCGGCAGGTGCGGGCAGGGCGGACGCTGACCGCGGTGGAGGCCCGCGCCGGGCTGCGGGGTGGTGGTGGTCGGCGCCAGCCGGGATGGTTGACCTTGCGGGAGGCGGGCTTAAATGTCGTAGGCCACTGGGAACATTGACCTATGGAAGGCATTCGGCAGCTCGACATGGATCCGGCGCGGCGGGTTCCCGCGCCGGAACGGGCGTTTTCGGTCGCTGAGCTGATCCGGCTCTCGGCTGAACTGCCGCCCCCGGTGAGTGCGGCCCACCTCATCGACGAGATCCGTTCCCTGGAGGACCTCAAATCCGCCGCAGCGGCCCGGCAGGCCCGGTTGTCGGTCGCGTTCGATCTGCTGCGGCGCCGGGGGCGGGCCGACGCCGGGATGCCAACAGACCAGCTCGGGGCCGGAGTTGCCGCCGAGATCGCCCTCGCCCGGCGGGAATCCCCGGCCAAAGGCTCCCGACTGCTGGGCCTCGCCAGGGCCTTGGTCACCGAGATGCCGCACACGCTCGCGGCCCTGGAAACCGGTCGGCTGAATGAATGGCGCGCCACCCTCCTGGTCAAAGAAACCGCTTGCCTGTCCGCGGCGGACCGGGCCGCCGTGGACGAGGAACTCGCCGCCGATACCGGGACCTTCGACGGCGCCGGAGACCGGACCATCACCTCCGCGGCCAAGGCCGCAGCGTACCGGCGGGACCCGCGCACGGTGACCGAACGCGCCGCCCACGCTGCCACCGAGCGGCACGTCAGTCTCCGCCCCGCTCCGGACACCATGTGCTACCTCACCGCCTTGCTGCCCGTCGCGGCCGGTGTCGCCGTGCACGCTGCCCTCACCCAGCACGCCGACGCCCTGCGCTCCGCCGGCGACCCCCGTTCCCGGGACCAACTGATGGCCGATGCTCTCGTCGAACGCACCACCGGAAAAGCCGGCGGGATCAGCGGCGTCGAAATCCAACTCGTCATGACCGACCGCACCCTGTTCCAAGGCGACAGCGAACCCGCCCGTCTGCCGGGCTACGGTGTTGTCCCCGCAGGGTGGGCGCGGAAGCTGCTCCAGGACGCGCCCACCCGCGTCGGCGTCGGCACCCCCACCACCACCGCGGACGGCAATGCGACTGCTGCCGCCGACAGCCAAGCCAACGAACGCGCCTTTACCACCTGGCTCCGCCGCCTCTACACCGCCCCGGCCACCGGCGAACTCACCGCCATGGACTCCCGGGCCCGCATCTTCCCCGCAGGGCTCCGGCGCTTCATCCAGGTCCGGGACCACACCTGCCGCACCCCGTACTGCGACGCGCCAATCCGCCACCTGGACCACATCGTCCCCTGGCACGACGGCGGAACGACCAGCCTCAGCAACGGCGCGGGACTCTGCGAAGCCTGCAACCACGCCAAAGAAACCCCCGGCTGGAGTGCCCAGCCCAGACCCGGGCCGGGGCGGCACACCTTCCAGCTCACCACCCCCACTGGCCACACCTACCACTCCACAGCACCCCCGCTGCCCGGCAGAGGCAGCGGCGCGCACCTGGCGCTGCGGCCGGAACAGCGCCGCAATGTTGACGGGAAGACCGTGGCCCCGGCTGGAGAACTCCACGGCAGGAGAATCCGGTACCGGGAGAAAATCGGGCACCCCGTCGCGGCCAAGGTGGGCATCGGCTCAGCAGTGAAGGGGGCCGCCTAGCCGAAAAGCATCCGATGTATCTTGCGCTGGGTCACTGCGCGGCTGTCCGGCTGCTTTGTGACCCATCACCCTGGGGAGCCGCACCGGTGACGACGGCCTTGGAAGGATTGTTGGACCACTCCGAAAACGAGCCTGGGTACAGCGCCGCGGGGAAGCCCGCAAGCTCGAGCGCGGCGATCTCGTGGGCAGCGGTCACCCCGGAGCCGCAGTACACGGCAGTGGGCCGGTCCGCCTGCACGCCGAAGCCAGCAAAGCGTTCGCGCAGCGCGGCTGCCGGCAGGAACCGGCCGTCCGCCTCAAGGTTTCCGGTGGTCGGCGCGCTCACCGCGCCGGGGATGTGCCCGGCGCGCGGATCCACCGGCTCGATCTCGCCGCGGTATCGCTCCCCGGCGCGGGCGTCGAGCAGCAGGCCATGGTCGGGCCACGCAGCAGCGTCGTCAGCGTCAATCACCGGCATGGCGCCGTCGGACAGTACGACGTCGCCGGGCTCTACGACGGGTTCGCCGGTTTCGACGCCGAAGCCGGCCGCGCGCCAGGCGGCGAGGCCGCCGTCGAGCAGCGACACCGTGGGGAAACCGGCATTGCGCAGCATCCACCAGAGCCTGGCCGCCGCGAGGTTGCCGGTGTCGTCGTACGCCACCACAACATCACCGTCCCGGACACCCCAGCCGCGCGCGGACTGCTGGAATTGCTCCAGCGGCGGCAAGGGATGGCGTCCCCGGCTGGGATCGGCCGGACCGGCGAGTTCTGTGGCAAGGTCCACGAAGACCGCCCCGGGAAGGTGCGCGGCCACATAGTGCTCCCGGCCGTGCGGGTCGCCGAGCGCCCAGCGAACGTCGAGCAGCACGGTCCGCGCGCCTGAGTCCAAACGATCCTTGAGTTCGGAGACAGTCATAAGGGTGTCCATCCGCCCACTGTAACGGGGCTCCCGCCTCCACTGGCCATGCACCGCCGCGGGTAGGCTGGGGCGGTGACCAAAGCGCGCCAGCAGGACCGGGATTGGGCCGACGAAGCCATCCGCAGGATCAATGCCGAGAACATCAGATCAGCAGACACACACCTTTATTCGGTGCCCCTGCCGGAGCGGTGGGGCATCCAGCTGTACCTCAAGGATGAGTCCACCCACCGCACCGGAAGCCTCAAGCACCGGCTGGCCCGCTCGCTGTTCCTGTTCGGGCTGGTCAACGGCTGGATCCGCGAAGACACCACCATCGTGGAGGCCTCCAGCGGCAGCACGGCCGTCTCCGAAGCGTATTTCGCGCAGCTGCTCGGGCTGCCGTTCATCGCGGTGATGACCCGGACCACCAGCCGCGAGAAGATCGCCCTGATCGAACAATTCGGCGGCTCGTGCCATCTGGTGGACCACGCCTCGGAGGTTTATGCCGCCGCCGAGGACCTGGCCCGCAGCACCGGCGGCCATTACATGGACCAGTTCACCTACGCCGAGCGCGCCACCGACTGGCGCGGCAACAACAACATCGCTGAGTCGATCTTCGGCCAACTCGCCCTCGAAGAGCACCCGGTCCCCCGCTGGATCGTCGTAGGCGCAGGCACCGGCGGGACGAGCGCCACGATCGGACGGTACCTGCGCTACCAGCGGCACGACACGCAGCTCGCCGTCGTCGATCCCGAGAACTCCGCGTTCTTCCCCGGCTGGCTGGCCAGCCGCAAGGGCGACGCCGGAACGGAAGCCCCGGGCCTGCCGTCCCGGATCGAGGGCATCGGGCGTCCCCGGCTGGAGCCAAGCTTCGTCCCTGCCGTGATCGACCACATGATCCAGGTGCCCGATGCCGCATCAGTGGCGGCCATGCGGCACCTGCGTGACTACGCCGGACTGCACGCCGGCCCGTCCACCGGCACGAGCCTCTGGGGTGTCTGGCAGCTGATCGCCCAGATGATCGCCGAGGGGCAGCGCGGCAGCGTTGTGTCCCTCATGTGCGACGCCGGCGACCGGTACTCCGGCAACTACTACAGCCCGGAGTGGCTGCAGTCGCAGGGCCTGGACCCGGCACCGCACCAGGAGACCATCCGCGGCTTTTTTGCGACCGGCGTGTGGCCCGAGTAAGCGGCGGGCGAAGCTAGACCTCCACGGATTCGCCGCTGGAAAGGTGCCGGTATTCGGTGCCGTACCTAGCGCCAATCCGGGTGACATGTGCTTCCACCAGGCCGCGTCCCGCGTCGTTGAGCAGGGCGTCGTGGATGGGGAAAGCCCGCGGCGCACGCACGCCGATAACGAAGTCCACGACCTCGCCCACCTTGTTCCACGGCGCGTGGATGGGCACCAGCAGGGTCTGCACCTCGATGCCGTCCGGAATCGCGAAGGAATCCCCCGGGTGGTAGACGTTGGAATCCACCAGGAAACCGACATTCGCAACCACCGGGATCTGCGGATGGATCAGCGCGTGCTGGCCGCCAAAGCTCCGAATGGCGAAGCCGGCCGCCTCAAAGCTTTCGTCGGCAGCCACCGTGGAAATCCGCTCCGCAGCATCCGGCGCCTTGCCGCGCAGCTGGGACGCCACGCCGTCGGGAGCGAACAGCTGCAGCTCCTTGTTTGCCAGCAGGGCGCCCGAAACGGCGTCGACGTCGATGTGGTCCGCGTGCTCGTGGGTGATCAGGACGGCGTCGGCGCCGGCGAGGGCCTGCTCAGTTTCGGAAAACGTTCCCGGGTCCAGCACCAGCACCCGGCCTTCCTTTTCGAGGCGGACGCAGGCGTGGGTGAATTTCGTAAGCTTCATCCGGCCAGCCTATGGCGCCCTGCGAAGCGGTGTCCACGATCTCCGGCTGGTAATCTGGGACCTTGCCCATTCCCGCAGTATGACCACCAGCGAAGCGAGTTTCCCCATGTCCCAGGGCGCCCCCACCGGCGGCAGCCAGGCGCCGGCCGGCACCGCCGCCGCTGGCCCGAACGGACAGCCGGCGGCCAAGGAACCGCCCAAGGAACCGGGCAAGGAACAGCGCGTGACGAAGCAGCGCCTGGCCGTCAGCGCCGCCCTGGACGAACTGGCCGACTTCGTCAGCACCCAGGAACTGCACCGCATCCTGCAGGAGCGGGGTACCTCGGTCTCCCTCGCCACGTCCTACCGGATCCTTCAGTCGCTCGCCGATGACGGCCTGGTGGATGTGCTGCGGAACGCCGACGGCGAGGTGGTCTACCGGCGCTGCGCGGTCACCGGCCACCACCACCACCTGCTCTGCCGCAACTGCGGCAAGGCCGTTGAGGTCGAAGCGCCCGCCGTCGAGGCCTGGGCGGCCCGGATCGCGAGCGAGCACGGCTTCACCGCCGTTGAGCACACCGTGGAGATCTTCGGGCTGTGCCCGGAGTGCACCGCCCTGCAGGCCGGCAACTAGCAAATCTCGACTGGTGCTATCGGTCCTAAAACACCGGTTCCGAGCACAATTCGATGACCGGCCCTTAGGATCGGGTCCATGGACGAGCTGGATGATGGCGAGAGGACCCGGATCCTGTCGGAGTTGGCTGAACGCGTGTGGGCGGAGTTCCGGCTGTCGACGGCGGACGAGGACCGGCTTAAGGCCGAGTGGTCGGCCAATGTTTCCGAGGAAAGACTCTTGGCCCTTGGACTGACGGCGGAACGCCGCCGAGAAGCCGCCCTGTTTTCGGCGCAACTGCGGGAGTGGGAGCGCGGCCATAGGAGGACCCAAATAGCGGAAGGGCTCAAGTCTTTCGGCACGTTCTCAACGGAAACCCTGGCTGCCTTCGACCGCGACCTGCGCTCCGACGGACCATTTGCAGAGGCGATGGAGATCAGCCTGCACGACGGCACCCCGCAACCGAGCCGTTGGCATAAGCATGGGAAAACCGAGAGCCTTGTCCGGGGAATCCAATCCAAGTTCTCGGGTGAGCGCTTTATCCGGGACTTCCTCACGTTTCAGCCCTACAACTACGAAATTATCTTGGACGCGTACACGGCACTCGGACTCACCGCGCCCGTCGGACTTACGGAATTTGCCGCGCAGGAGTATTCCCTGCGGGCGGTCGAGGAAGTCCTGCTCATCGGAGAGGCTCTCCGACAGGTCCAACGAAGCCGGCAGCACGATCTGGTGATCGGCACCGGTTACAGCGCAGGGGACGAGATGCATGAACGATGCAAGCATCTCCAACACCTGACGCCCCACTTCGCCCGCTGGATCCTCACTGAATCGCCATCGGACGCGGCCCTCGTCGAGAAGCTCTTCGTAGGACGAGGGGGCGTCTTCGGACTGACGCTGGAAGGACTCTCATCCGATGACTTCCTCCGGGTCCTCCACCACTATCGTGCACGCCGCAAACGCTAGTTGGCCCAGCGGCGCCGGCGTGCCAAGGTCAGTAGCCAGGCCCCGGGTGATCCTCGATCCGGTGCGTCATGATGCCGGCGCGACAGTCCGGCCGTTGTAGCCGCGGCGGTCCCGGACTCCACCGATCACCCGGCACACCACGTAGATCAGGAAGGACAGCGTGGTCACGTAGGGGCTGATCGGGAGCCGGCCGCCGAGTGCCAGCAGGATGCCGCCAACGGTTGCCGTCACTGCGAAGACCACGCTCAGGAGCACCACGAGCCGCGGCGACGAGGTCACCCGCAGGGCCGCGGCGGCCGGAGTGATCAGCAGTGCCAGCACCAGCAGCGCGCCGACGATCTGGATGGACAGTGCCACGCTCACGCCCAGCAGCAGCATGAAGCCCAGCGCCAGCCCGCGCACCGGGACGCCCCGCGCCGCGGCCACCCTGGGGTCCACGCTCGCGAAGGTCAGCGGCCGCCAGATGGCGATCAGCGCCAGCATGACGACGACGGCGGCCACGGCCAGCACCTGCAGCTGCACCGTGCCGACGGAGACAATCTGGCCGGTGAGCAGGCCGAACTTGTTCGCCGCACGCCCCTCGTAAAGTGAGAGGAAGAGAATACCCAGGCCCAGCCCGAAAGGCATCAGCACCCCGATGGTCGAGTTCTTGTCCCTGGCCCGGACCCCCATCAGCCCCAGCAGCAGGGCCGCCACCACCGAGCCGGCGAGCGAGCCCAGCACCACGTCGGCGCCGACCAGCAGGGCGAAGGCCGCGCCGGCGAAGGAGAGTTCGGAAATGCCGTGTACCGCGAAGGCGAGGTCTCGCTTCATCACGAAGGTGCCCACCAGGCCGCCGAGCAGGCCCAGCACCGCGCCGGCCCAGAGGGAGTTCTGCACCAGGTTGAGGAGTTCGCCGTAATTCTCGAAGTTGAAGATCGCATGGATCACGCTGTCCAAGTCCATCTAGCCCACCTCCCCCGCCACCGAGTGGGCGTCCTCATGGTGGTGCGTCGTCGCATCCGGCAGGCCCACCACAATCAACCGGCCGTTGGCGCGGATCACTTCGACATGGCTGCCGTACAGATCGGACAGGACCTCGGTGGCCATGACCTCCTCGGGCGTTCCCACGCGGAAGCGCCCGCCGGCCAGGTAGAGCACGCGGTCGACGTAGTCCATGATCGGGTTGATCTCGTGCGTCACGAAGATCACGGCGCTGTCCTGCTCGTGGCACTGCTTGTTAATGAGCGCACTGACCGCCTGCTGATGGTGCAGGTCCAGCGACAGCAGGGGTTCGTCGCACAGCAGCACCTTGGGGTCCGTGGCGAGGGCCTGCGCCACGCGCAGCCGTTGCTGCTCGCCGCCGGAGAGCTTGCCCACCGGGACCTTGGCGTAGTCCTGCGCGCCCACTTCGGCGAGCAGCCCGTCGATCCTGCGGTTCACCCTGCCCCCGCCGAGGCGGATGCCCCAACGGTGACCGTCGACGCCGAGGCCCACCAGGTCCCGGGCGCGCAGCGGGGTGTCCGGGTCGAACGACTCCTGCTGCGGGACGTAGCCGATCCGCCGGCTTCCGCGGGCGATGGGCTGGCCGTCCAGGGTGGCCGTCCCGGAGCTCAGGTCCTGCAAACCCAGCAGGACTTTAAGCAGGGTGGTCTTGCCGCTGCCGTTAGGCCCCAGCACGGCGAAGAACTCGCCGGGATTGATGTCCAGGTCCAGGTTCTCCCACAGGGTCCGGTCGCCGAACGTGAGGGAGGCTCCGCGCAGGCTGACGACGGGTGTCAACGGGTTTTTCCGCTCTGCTTGAGGGCCTGGGCCAGGTGGTCCACGTTTGCGGACATCCACTGCAGGTACCCCTTGCCTTCCGGCAGGGTCTCGCTGAAGTCCACCACCGGAACGCCCGCGGCGACGGCGGCGTCCTTGAGCGCCCGGGTCTGCGGGCCTTCCGTTTGCGGGTTGTAGGCCAGCAACCGGATCCCGCCGGACTTCACCACGTCGACGGCGGAGCGCAGAACGGCGGGTGGAACGTCCGAGCCGGATTCGATGGCTGCGCTGTATTCGGCCGGCGTCCGGTTCTCCAGGCCGGCCGCTTCCAGCAGGTAGAGCGGCACGGGCTCGGTGACCGCGACCCCGCCGCGGGCCGCCGATGCCTTGAGCCCCGACAGCCGGGTCTCCAGGCCGCCGAGCTCCTTCTTCAGCGCCGCGGCGTTGCTCTTGATTTCCCCGGCCGAGGCGGGTTCCAGGGCGGCCAGCTTCTCCGCCAGCGCATCGGCCAGCCGGCTCATCGCGCCGGGGCTGTACCAAACGTGTTCATTGAAGGTTGCCGGGGATCCGGAGACCAGGCCGGAGATGCTCACGGCGTTGAGCAGGTTCTTTTTATCCAGCCCGGTGTCCGCGGCCAGCTTGTCCAGGAAGTCGTCGTAGCCGCCGCCGTTCTCCACCACCAGTTCGGCCTTGGAAACGGCCAGCTTGTCCTGCGTCGTGGCCTCGTAGGAGTGCGGATCCTGGCTGGTCCGGCTGATAATCGAGGTGACCCGCACCTTGTCGCCGCCGACGCTGCGGACGATATCGCCGTAAACGCTGGTGGAGGCGACCACCTCGACGACGCCGTCGCCGGCACCCGGCCGGTCGCCCGACGTCGGGCCGCAGGCACTCAGCAGGAGGCTGCTGAGGCCGGCCAGGAGAACAGTGGCGGCGGAACGGCGCACGGGAATACCTCGGATCTGTTATTGAGAAGCGTTAGCAACACACCGAGTCTAACCCTAAATAGGAATGATTCCTATTTAGGGCCAGACCCGTGTTGCCAGCCTCCGCTAATCCTGCCCAAGCCTGCGGTAGCCGGTTGCCTGCGTCGCGTCCCTGATCTCTCCGACCAGCTGCTCGATCACGTCCTCCAGGAACAGAACGCCCTGGGTGTGCCCGTCCGGGCCGATCACACGGGCAAGGTGCGAGCCGGTGCGCTGCATGACCGACATCGCCTTCTCGATCTCGTCGTCCATGGCCAGGTTGGCCAGCGAGCGGATGCGGCTTTCCGCAATAGGGTGCTGGTAGCCGGCCTCCGGAATCGAGAGCACGTCCTTGATGTGGAGGTAGCCCGAAAGCATGCCCTCATCGTCCAACATCGGGAAGCGCGAGAACCCGGTGCGGCTCACGGCCTTCTCGAACTCCTCAGGCGTGGTGGCTGCCTTGAGCATCACGAGCTTGTCCAGCGGAACCATGACCTGGGACGCAGTGTGTTCGGAGAACTCCAGCGCACCCGTGATCAGGCCCGCGTCATCGTCCACCAGGCCGTGCCGGGTGGATTCCTGCACGATCGACTGGACCTCCTCAAGCGTGAAGGAGGAGGTGACCTCATCCTTCGGCTCGATCCGCATCAGCTTCAGGATGTGGTTGGCGGACCAGTTGAGGGCCACGATCGCCGGCTTGACCGCCCGGGCGATGAACATCAGCGGCGGGGCCAGCAGCAGGGCCGCCTTATCCGCCACCGAGACGGAGATGTTCTTCGGCACCATCTCGCCGAACGTCACGTGCAGGAAGGTGACCGCCAGCAGCGCGATGGCAAACGCCACGACGTCGGCCATCTCCATCGGGACCCCGAGCGCTTCCAGCGGGACGGCCATGAGGTGGTGGATGGCAGGCTCCGCCACCTGCAGGATCAGCAGCGAGCAGACCGTGATCCCGAGCTGGGCGCAGGCCAGCATGAGCGAGACATTTTCCATCGCCCGCAGCGTGGTCTGGGCCCGCTTGGACCCGGACTCGGCGAGGGGCTCGATCTGGCTGCGGCGGGCGGACATGACAGCGAATTCGGCAGCCACGAAAAACGCGTTGCCCACCAGCAGAATGGCGAGCCAGAGGATTCCCAGCCAGTCGCTCATGCGGCACCGGCCTTTCCGGCAGCATCGATCCGCCCGTTGTTTCCGCCATGCGGTTCGTGTTCCGCCGGAGCGGGCTTGAAGCAGATACGGTCGATCCTTCGCCCGTCCATGCGGGTGACGCTGAGCTTTCCGCCTCCGACGTCGACCGTGTCGCCTACTACCGCGATCCGCCCGAGTTGGCTCATGACGTAGCCGCCGACTGTTTCATAAGCCGCCTCATCCGGCACGCTGAGGCCCGGAATCTGCTCGGAGAGTTCGTCCGGGCGCAGCAGGCCCGGGAAGTACCAGTCCCCCGAGGCGCTCTGCAGCAGCCCGGGCCGCACCTTGTCATGCTCGTCGGCCACTTCCCCGACAATTTCTTCCACGAGGTCTTCCAGGGTGGCGATCCCCGCGGTTCCGCCGTACTCATCCAGCACCACGGCGAGCTGCAAATTGCCTTCGCGCAGTTCGGCGAGGAGCCCGTCAAGGTGGATCGTCTCAGGCACCCGGAGCACCTCGGTCATGATCGCCCCGGCTTCCAGGTTGGCGCGCCGGTCCACGGGAACGGCGATGGCCTTCTTGACGTGCACCACGCCGCGGATATCGTCCGAGGACTCCCCGATTACGGGAAAGCGCGAGTAACCGGTGCGTTTGGCTGCCTCGATAATGTCCGAGACCGGCTGGTGGCCGTCAATGGTTTCCACCCGGATCCGCGGCGTCATCACGTCCGCGGCCGTCCGTCCTGAGAACTTCAGGGTGCGGGAGATGAAGTTGGCGGTCCGTTCGTCCAGGGTCCCCATCGCGGCCGAGCGGCGAACCAGCGAGGCAAGCTCGGCCGGGGTGCGGGCACCCGAGATTTCTTCCTTTGCCTCGAGGCCGAAGACGTTCAGGACCTTATTGGAGAAGCCGTTGAGCACGATGATGGCCGGCTTGAAGATCGCGGTGAAGACCAATTGCGGCCGGGCCAGGGCCTTGCCGACCGGGAACGACAGCGCGATGGCCATGTTCTTCGGGACCAGCTCGCCGATCAGCATCGACAGCAGGGTGGCCAGCGCCATCGCGAGGACCAGCGAGACCGATACGGACGCGGCTTCCGGCAGTCCGAGGGCCGTCAGCGGGCCTTCGAGCAGCTTCCCCACCGAGGGTTCCATGACGTAGCCGGTGAGCAGGGTGGTCAGCGTGATGCCGAGCTGACAGCTGGAGAGCTGGGTGGAAAGGGATTTGAGGCACTTCAGCAGCGGGACGGCGGCGGTGTCACCGTTGTCCACGGCACGCTGCACGGTGGCCTGGTCGAGGGCGACCAGGGAAAATTCGACGGCGACGAAGAAGCCCGTGCCGAAAATAAGGAGCAGTCCTGCTCCGAGCAATAACCACTCCATTTAGCGGCCCGCCTTGAAATGGCGAAGGATGCCGTGCCGGAGCGGCTGCCGGGGGAAACGTCCCGGCGGAGGATGGTCAGCCGAGGCCGACCCTGTTTCCTGTAGGGCACTCTGTCCGTGGAACGATGCGTTCCGTGCAGCGGATGAGTGATGGGCGCGTGAACGGGGTTTGCCGGCTCTGCGGGTGGACTGGGCGGGAACGGATTCCGTTCCGCGCTGACAGCCCCCAGGCCGGCACCTAGATTTACTGTCCATAAGAGTTTCAGTCTACAGCTTGGCGATCACCAGCTCTGCGGCACCGGACGGCCTTCCTCGTAACCGGCCGCCGACTGGATCCCGGCGACGGCCCGCTCCCGGAAGGCAGCCAGATCGGCCGCGCCGGCGTAGCTCATCGAACTCCGCAGGCCCGCAGTGATCATGTCCAGCAGGTCCTCAACGCCGGGGCGGGTCGAGTCCAGATACATCCGGGAAGTGGAGATGCCCTCCTCGAACAGGGCTTTCCGGTCTTTCTCGTAGGCATCCTCGCGCTGGTTGCGGTTCTGTACCGCCCGCGCCGAGGCCATCCCGAAGCTCTCCTTGAACTGGCGGCCGCTGGCGTCCAGCTGCAGGTCGCCGGGGCTCTCGTGCGTCCCGGCGAACCAGGAGCCGATCATGACCTGGCTCGCACCGGCGGCCAGGGCCAGCGCCACGTCCCGGGGGTAGCGGACGCCGCCGTCGGCCCACACGCGGCCGCCCGCAGCGCGTGCCGCGGCCGAGCACTCCAGCACGGCGGAGAATTGGGGACGGCCCACCGCCGTCATCATCCGGGTAGTGCACATGGCGCCGGGACCGACGCCGACCTTGACGATGTCCGCGCCGGCCTGGATCAGCTCGCGGGTTGCGTCGGCGGTGACGACGTTGCCGGCCACTACCGGCACTCCGGGGTTCAGGCTGCGGACCGCGGCCAGGGCGTCGAACATCTTCTGCTGGTGGCCGTGGGCGGTGTCCAGCACCAGCACATTGACGCCGGCGGCCAGCAGCTCCGCGGCCCGGCCGGCGACGTCGCCGTTGATGCCGACGGCGGCGGCCACCTTGAGCGCGCCGTCGTCGTCGAGGGAAGGCCGGTAGAGCGTCGAGCGGAGCGCTCCCTTGCGGGTGAGCACGCCGGCCAGGACGCCGTCCTGCTGCACCGGGACAAAGTCGGTACCGGCGGCGTCCATCGCGTCAAAGGCCCGGCGCAGCGCCACCGACGCGGCGTCGGAGCCCGCGCCGGCGTCGAACTCCGCGGCGTCCAGCACAAGCGGCTGGTGGCGCATCACGGAGGCCAGAGACGCGAACCGGTCCTGGCCTTCGAAGTCGGCGGCCCGGACGACGCCGGCGACGGCCCCGGCGTCGTCGACGACCACCACCGCGCCGTGCGGACGCTTGCCCATCAGGTGCAGGGCATCAATCACGGTGTTCGACGCGCGCAGGCTGACCGGCGTCTCAAAGACCGTGTGCCGGGCCTTGACCCAGGCCGTCACGCTCCGGAGCACGTCCAGCGGCACATCCTGCGGCAGCACCGCCAGGCCGCCGCGGCGCGCCATCGTCTCGGCCATCCGTTTCCCGGTCACCGCGGTCATGTTGGCGACGACCAGCGGGATCGTGGAACCGGTACCGTCGTCGGCCGACAGGTCCACGTCCAGCCGCGAGGTGACATCGGAGCGCGAGGGCACCAGGAAGATGTCCGAATAGGTCAGGTCTGTGCTCGGCTCACTCAAAAAACGCACGGCTGCTCCTTCATAGAGGGTCTCGTTTGTGATTCTAGAGGCACTCGGCGGACGGCGCGGTTCAGGCCCGGCAGCGGCTCCCCCGTGCCCGATCGGACGCCGTTGCGGCTCGTGGATGATTTGAGTCACCCTTATTGGCGGTTTGGCCGGAATCGTCACTAGACTGGCAAAGGTCTGGGTTCACTGGACGCGGAGAACTGGTTCGATTGACGTGCTGCGGCACCGTGGAAACCAGCGGGAATCAAACTCATGGAAGAGGCGTATTTCAAGTGCCAGAGCAGCCTAGCCACCGTCTACCCGAGGAATTTGGCGGAAACGAGTGGCTCGTTGACGAACTGTACGAGCGGTACCAGCAGGACAAGAACACGGTAGACGCCAAGTGGTGGCCGCTTTTCGAATCCTTCGACGCCACCGACGGTTCCTCGACCAACGGCGCCTCGGCAACGGCCGTCGCGCACCCCTCCACCCGTGAACTTCCGGTTGTAGCGCAGCCCGCCGCAGCCCCGGCGCCGGCAGCCCCCGCTGCTCCGGCCGCAGCACCCGCAGCCCCGGCTGCGGCCCCTGCCCCCGCTCCCGCCGCAGCCCAGAAGGCGCCGGCAACCGTGGCCCGCGACGGCTCGAAGACCACCGAGCCCGGCGCCGGCACCCCCATCCCGGCCCAGCTGCCCAAGAACGTCAAGGCCCCCACCGCGCCGGAAGAAGACGTCGTCTCCGTGCTGCGCGGCCCGGCCAAGGCCATCGCCGCCAACATGGTGACCAGCCTCGAGGTGCCCACCGCGACGAGCGTCCGCGCCATCCCCGCCAAGCTCCTGATCGACAACCGCGTGGTCATCAACTCCAACCTCGCCCGCGCCCGCGGCGGCAAGGTCTCCTTCACGCACCTGATCGGCTACGCCGTCATCCGGGCGCTGGCCCAGTTCCCCTCCATGAACGTCTACTACGACGTCGTCGACGGCAAGCCCGTCGCCGTGCAGCCCGCGCACGTGAACTTCGGCATCGCCATCGACATGCCCAAGCCGGACGGCACCCGGCTGCTCATGGTCCCGAACATCAAGAAGGCGGAGACGCTCAACTTCTCCGAGTTCTGGCACACCTACGAGGACCTGATCAAGCGCGCCCGCAACGGCAAACTGACCGCGGACGACCACTCCGGCACCACCGTCTCGCTGACCAACCCCGGCGGCATCGGCACCGTGCACTCGGTCCCCCGCCTTTCCAAGGGCCAGGCGGCCATCATCGGCGTCGGCGCGCTGGACTACCCGGCCGAGTTCCAGGGCGCCAGCGAGAAGATCATCGCGCACAACGCCATCAGCAAGGTCCTCACGCTGACCTCCACCTATGACCACCGCGTCATCCAGGGTGCCGGCAGCGGCGAGTTCCTCAAGCTCGTGCACCAGCTCCTGCTGGGCGCGCAGAACTTCTACGACGAGATCTTCGAGTCGCTCCGCATTCCGTACGAGCCGGTGCGCTGGAGCCCGGACCTTCAGGTGGACCCGGCGGACGAGATCAACAAGGTCGCCCGGATCCAGCAGCTCATCCACTCCTACCGCGTCCGCGGACACCTGATGGCTGACACCGATCCGCTCGAGTACGTCCAGCGAAAGCACCCAGACCTCGACGTCCTGACCTACGGCCTGACCCTGTGGGACCTGGACCGCGAGTGGCCCACCGGCGGCTTCGGCGGCAAGCCGATGCTGAAGTTCCGCGACATCCTCGGTGTGCTCCGCGATGCGTACTGCCGCACCACCGGCATCGAGTACATGCACATCCAGGACCCGGAAGAGCGCAAGTGGTTCCAGGACCAGCTGGAGCACCCCTACTCGAAGCCGAGCCGTGACGAACAGCTCCGGATCGTCTCCAAGCTCAACGCCGCCGAGGCCTTCGAAACCTTCCTGCAGACGAAGTTCGTCGGCCAGAAGCGTTTCTCGCTCGAGGGCGGCGAGTCGCTGATCCCGCTGCTGGACGCCATCATCTCCGATGCAGCCGATGACGAGCTCGACGAAGTAGCCATTGGCATGGCCCACCGCGGCCGCCTGAACGTGCTCACCAACATCGCGGGCAAGACCTACGCGCAGGTCTTCCGCGAATTCGAAGGCACCCAGGACCCGCGCTCCGTCCAGGGCTCCGGCGACGTGAAGTACCACCTCGGCACCGAGGGCACCTTCACCTCGGACAACGGCAAGGAGACCAAGGTCTACCTCGCCGCCAACCCTTCGCACCTCGAAGCCGTGGACTCCGTCCTTGAGGGCATTGTCCGCGCCAAGCAGGACCGCCTGGACCAGGGCGAGTCCTTCCCCGTGCTGCCGATCATGGTGCACGGCGATGCCGCGTTCGCCGGCCAGGGCGTTGTCGCGGAAACGCTCAACCTCTCGCAGCTGCGCGGCTACCGCACCGGCGGCACCATCCACGTGGTGGTCAACAACCAGGTCGGGTTCACCACGGCGCCGTCGTCCTCGCGTTCCTCCACCTACTCCACGGACGTCGCCAAGATGATCCAGGCTCCGGTGTTCCACGTGAACGGCGACGACCCGGAGGCCGTGGTCCGCATTGGCCAGCTCGCCTACGAGTTCCGCCAGCGGTTCCACAAGGACGTTGTCATCGACATGGTCTGCTACCGCCGCCGCGGCCACAACGAGGGCGACGACCCCTCGATGACGCAGCCGCTGATGTACAACCTGATCGAGGCCAAGCGTTCGGTCCGCAAGCTCTACACCGAGTCGCTGATCGGCCGCGGTGACATCACCGAGGAAGAAGCCGAGCAGCTGCTCCGCGACTACCAGGAACGCCTCGAGCGGGTCTTTGCCGAGACCCACGCAGCGCAGACCTCCCCGATCCCGATCATCACCGCGGATTCCGCCGCTGTGTCTGACCTGGAACGGCCTTCCGCCCAGCAGTCCGACACTGGCATCAGCGCCCCGGAGTCCACCGCGATCTCCACCGAGACGCTGGCCCGGATCGGCAAGGCGCACGTCGAATTCCCCGAGGGCTTCACGGTCCACGCCAAGCTCAAGCAGCTGCTTGAGAAGCGTGAGCAGATGTCCCGCGAAGGCGGCATCGACTGGGGCTTCGGCGAACTGGCTGCCTTCGGCTCGCTCAGCATGGAAGGCGTCCCGGTCCGGCTCGCCGGCCAGGACTCGCGCCGCGGCACCTTCGTGCAGCGCCACGCCGTCTTCCACGACCGCGCCAACGGCGACGAGTGGATGCCCCTGGCCCACCTCTCCGATGACCAGGCCAAGCTGTGGATCTACGACTCGCTCCTGTCCGAATACGCGGCCATGGGCTTCGAATACGGCTACTCGGTCGAGCGCCCGGATGCCCTGGTGCTGTGGGAGGCGCAGTTCGGCGACTTCGTCAACGGCGCGCAGACCATCATCGACGAGTTCATCTCCTCGGCCGAGCAGAAGTGGGGCCAGCGGTCCTCGCTGGTGCTCATGCTGCCGCACGGCTACGAGGGCCAGGGCCCGGACCACTCCTCGGCACGGATCGAGCGCTTCCTGCAGCTGTGCGCGGAGGAGAACATGATCGTGGCCAACCCCACGACGCCTGCCTCGCACTTCCACCTGCTGCGCCGCCAGGCGTACAGCCGGCCCCGGAAGCCGCTGATCATCTTCACCCCGAAGCAGCTCCTGCGCCTGAAGGCCGCGGCGTCCTCGGTGGAGGACTTCACCACGGGTACCTTCCGGCCGGTCATCCCGGAGCACGAGCAGCTGCAGTCCGACGCCGTCGAACGCGTCCTGCTGGTCTCCGGCCGCCTGTACTACGACCTGCTGTCCACCCGGCAGAAGACCGGGGACACGACGACGGCGATCATCCGGGCCGAGCAGCTCTACCCGCTGCCCGCCGCGGAAATCGCTGCCGAGCTGGCCAAGTACCCGAACGCCGAAGTTGTCTGGGCGCAGGACGAGCCCGCCAACCAGGGACCGTGGCCGTTCATTGGCTTGAACCTGCCGGATGCGCTGGACCGCCGCGTGCGCCTGGTTTCCCGGCCCGCCTCGGCTTCCACCGCGGCAGGGTCGATGAAGCGCCACGCAGCCGAGCAGGACGCCCTGCTCAAGCAGGCATTCGCACGTAAGTAAGAGCAGGCTGCCCGGCCGGAAGTGGAACACCACGACTCCGGCCGGGCAGCTTCGTTTAAGGCTTTGAACCGGCATTGGGAATGAAGAGGTAGTCGTGGAAGATCGGAAGCTGCGGATCGCAGCCGTTGGAGATGAGCTGCTGGCCGGCCTGGGCGACCCCCGGGCGCTGGGCTGGCTGGGACGGGTGCTCGCCCGCACTCCGCACGACGGACTTAGCCTCGAAAGCTACTCACTGCCCTGCCCGCAGGAAGGGACCGAGGGGCTGGCCGAGCGCTGGCTCGAGGAAGCCGGCCGGCGTTTCGGCCCGCAGCATGAAAACCGCCTGGTGATCGGCCTGTCCGGCCGTGACATCGAGTTCGGGCTGTCCACCGCCCGCAGCCGGCTCAACCTCGCCAACATCCTGGACTCCGCCTCGCAGAACAAGATCGAGGTCTTCGTCGTCGGGCCGCCGCCGACGCTGGACCCCGCCCAGAACCGCCGGCTGGGCGAGCTCAACACTGCCTTCGCCGACGTCACGACGCGTCGCAAACACCTTTACGTGGACACCTTCTCGCCGCTCTTGAACCACGAACAGTGGCGGCAGGACCTCGCGGCCAACGGCGGAACCCCGGGCCAGGCCGGCTACGGCCTGATGGCCTGGCTCGTGCTGCACCGCGGCTGGTTCCAGTGGCTGGGACTGGACGCACCGGAGTAGGCCCGGGCTCTCCCGGCCGATCTGGGGCAGGCGCCTGAAATCCTCTCGCGATATATCTTGACTGGCCCCTAGTCGCGATATACCGTGTTTCCATAGTCGCGATATATCGCAAGCGGCGACGCTGGCCCGATCGCATCCGTCCGCCTCCGGAGGAACCATGGAACAGAACACGTGGACCGTTACCGGTCCCCAAACCATCGACGTCGACGGCGTCCGCTCGCTCAAGCTCGGCATTGTCCGGGGCCGCTTCGACATCGTCACCCACGACGAGGACGTGGCCCGCATCGAGGTTTCCGAAATCGATGGCGATCCGCTGGCGGTCAGCCTCACGGACGGCCGGCTCGAAGTGCGGCACCAACTGCACGGCCCGCAAGGCTGGTTCAAGAACCTGATGGGCACGGTCAACAACAGCTCCAGCAATACGGTGGTGATCAGCATCGCCGTGCCGGCCGGCGTCGACGTCGAGGCCGGCACCGTCAGCGGCGACGGCATGGTTTCCGGCGTCAGTGGCCACACGAGGCTCAACACCGTTTCCGGCTCCGTCCTGGCCGACGGCACCACGGGCGAACTCGCCGTGAGCACCGTCAGCGGCGAAGTCATCGCCCGCAACCACCACGGCGTGCTGACGGCCAAGAGCGTCTCTGGCGAGGTCACGGCCTCGGGCGAGTTCAGCAACATCCGCGCCAATACCGTCAGCGGGGACCTGAGCTTCGACCTGCACGGCTTCACCCAGGACTTCGGCGCCAACTCGGTCTCCGGCGATGTCACGATCCGGCTGCCGCATGACGTCGGCGTGGACATCATCGCGAAGTCGGCCAGCGGCGCGGTCGTGATTGACGACCAGCGCTACATGCAGCCCGGCGGGACGCTGCAGACCATCGCCGGCCCGGACGCCAAGCTGATGCTGGTCCGGACCAACTCGGTGTCGGGGAAGACCTCGATCTTCCACGGCCAGCCCAACCCGGACGCCGAAACGGGCCTCTGATGCCTCCGGTCTTTGCCCACGGCGCGCTGCGGCTGTACCTGCTGGCCCTGCTGGAGTCCGGCCCGAAGCACGGCTACGAGCTGATCAAGGCGCTCAGCGACCGCTTCGGCGGCACCTACTCCCCCAGCGCCGGCACAATCTATCCGCGGCTGGCCAAGCTTGAGGAAGAGGGGCTCGTGGCCACCCGCACGGAGGGCCGGCGGACCAATTACAGCATCACCCCGGCCGGACTGGTGGAACTCAACAGGCGGCGCGAGGACGTGGCAGGTGTGGAGGAGGACATTTCCGCCTCAGTCCGCCGGCTGGCCGACAAGCTGCGGCAGGATATCCGCGTAAACATGCAGGGGCTCCGGGCGGACCTTGCCGCCACGGCCGAGGCGGCGCGCTCAACGGCCCGCAGCGCCGCGTCCCCGGCAGGGGCGCGTTACTCCAAGGAAGGCGACCGCCGGCTGCGGGAGGCCGAAATGCTGGTGCAGTCTTTCCGGGACGACATCCGGGTCGAGCTGCGCCGGCACGCCGGGGCGAGGCCAGTCAGCCCGGTCACCCTGGAAACCGTCAAGACAGTCCTGGACCAGGCACGGATCTCCATCCGGAACTCATTGGACGATTGAGGCCCCGACGGCGGGCTCCCGGTTCGCGGCGGGTCCGCCAATGTGGGAGACTTGAGGGCAGCTCTTTTGAGTACCAAGATTAAGGAGGCCAGCTATGAGCAAGCGTGCACGTAAACGTCGTGACCGTAAGCGTGGCGGCGCGAACCACGGTAAGCGCCCCAACACCTAAGCCACGGCTTGGATTGAAAGCTCTAAGTGAAAGACCCCGGGAACCTGACGGTTCCCGGGGTCTTTCGCTGTCTGCGGCGCCCAAGCTTCCGCTGGCGGCGCTCAGGCGTCCGCGTCGGCCTCAACCGGGCCGATCGAGTGGATCCGGTCCAGGATGGAGTTCTTGAGGTTCTCCGGCGCGGCCTCGGTGCAGGAGCGCTTCACCATCACGCGAATGATGCATTCGAGGTCATACTGCTCGTGGCACTCCGGGCACTCGTCGAGGTGCTTCTTGATCTCGGCGATGTCATCGTGCGTCAGGGCCCCGTCGAGGTACTCGTAGATGCGCTGCATCCGGGTGTCGTCGCAGTCGCCCAGTCCCTGGCAGTCGCTCATTTCCTGTTCTCCTGATTGTTGCTTTCGGCCGCTGCGGCGGGATCGCCGGCGGCCCTGAATCCCCGCTCGGCCGCATAGTCGGCCAGCATGTCCCGCAGCATTCTCCGGCCGCGGTGCAACCGGGACATGACGGTCCCGATGGGGGTGTTCATGATGTCTGAAATTTCCTTGTACGCGAAGCCCTCGACGTCGGCGAAGTAGACGGCAAGCCGGAACTCCTCCGGAATCGACTGCAGCGCCCGCTTCACGTCCGAATCCGGCAGATGGTCCAGCGCTTCGGCCTCCGCAGAGCGCAGCCCGGTCGAGGTGTGCGACTCCGCGCGGGCCAACTGCCAGTCCTCGATGGTGTCCGAGTTGGACTGCAGCGGTTCGCGCTGACGCTTGCGGTACAGGTTGATGTACGTGTTCGTGAGGATCCGGTACAGCCAGGCCTTGAGATTCGTCCCGGGCTTGTACTGGTGAAAGGCGGAAAACGCCTTCGTGTAGGCCTCTTGGACCAGATCCTCGGCGTCGGCCGGATTCCGGGCCATCCGCATTGCCGCGGAGTAAAGCTGGTCAACGTACTGCATCGCGTCGCGCTCGAAGCGCACTCGGCGCTCGTCCGTAGTCTCAGCCGCGGTGTCCAGCGGCTGGCCGGTGCCGTCCGCTGCTACGGTCTCTGCGGCTGTCCGTTCCGCAACGGCCTCGTCCACCGGGGTGGTGACCGCCGCGCTGCTGGCGGCGGTTGCCTCGGAGGGCTTGGCGTCGTCGTTTCCGGCAACCTCGTGCATGGCCGCAACGGCCGGATCCATGGTGCTCATTGCCTTCAAGTCTACTGTCACCTTCGGGCGGCCGTTTAAGGCTCCCGTCCGGGCCGCGGCCCATGGGTCCGCAGCGGTTTCTTCCAATAGCCCGGATTCTTTAACCAGAATCAAACCTCCGCCTTCCTGCACAGGCCGAACAACCGGCCGTGCACCTCGTTACTGCGCTGGTTTTCCCGCCCCCATTTCGGCTGGATTCTGTCTTGCACAACCGCGCACAACGGGCAAATATTCCGCAAAAGTGCAAGACTAGAACCGGTTCTCCCGCATAGCGTCCGCGGTTCGTCCATCCAGGAGGAAATTCATGTCCTTTGTCCGCTTTCTCGCCCGTCCCATGCTCGCCTCCAGTTTCGTGCTCGCAGGCATGGACAAGCTAAAGAACGCGGATGACACGGCAACCCAGCTGTCTCCCCTGCTGCGCCGCGCTGCCGAGTCCCTCCCCTTTCAGGCCGATGAGAAGGTTTTGGCCCGCGTGATCGGCGGCACCCAGGTGGGTGCCGGCGTGTGTCTGGCCCTGGGTAAGTCAGCCCGCCTCGCCGCCACCGTGCTCGCTGTCATCTCGGCGCTCAATGGTTTCGTGGAATGGCGCAGTGCGGACATCTCCTCCAAAGAAGGCCGGGACGCCCGGCGCAAGCAGCTGCTGAAGAACGTCTCGCTGACCGGTGGAGTGTTGCTGGCTGCCGTGGACACCGCGGGTAAGCCGAGCCTGGCCTGGCGCGCGGAGCACCTCGCGGCCGACGCCCGGAAGACCACCGCGCACCTCGCGGCCGACGCCCGGAAGACCACCGGCAAGAAGCTGAAGAAGGCTGACAAGGCGGTACGCAAGGCCGTCGACCACGCTGTCGGAGCCTAAGACGGCAATGACTGGCACCACCCCCACCGCAGCGGCCCCTTCCCTTCCGGCTGGCGGCGGTTCGCACTGGCCTGCGCCGTTCGCGGAACGTCCCGTCGACGCGACCGTGACGGTTCCAGGGTCCAAGTCCCTGACGAACCGGTATCTGGTTCTGGCCGCCCTCGCGGACGGCCCGTCCAGGCTGCGTGCCCCGCTGCACTCGCGGGACTCGGCCTTGATGATCGAGGCCCTGCGGCAGTTGGGGGCCACCATTACCGAAGTGCCCGGCGACGGCGCCTACGGCCCTGACCTGGCCATCACCCCCATCACGCTCGAGGCTGCCGCCGCGGACACCGCGATCGACTGCGGCCTCGCCGGCACGGTCATGCGCTTCGTCCCGCCGGTTGCCGCGCTGCACCGCGGCCGGACGGTGTTCGACGGCGATCCGCACGCCCGCAAACGGCCGATGGGCACCATTATCGAAGCCCTGACCGGCCTCGGCGTGGCAGTCGGCGCGCCGGACGGCGGACCGGCATCGTCGTTGCCGTTCTCCGTCGAGGGCACGGGCGAAGTCCGCGGCGGCCACCTCGTCATTGACGCCAGCGCCTCATCCCAATTTGTCTCCGCCCTGCTGCTGGCCGGCGCCCGCTTCACCGAGGGACTCCACTTGGAGCACCGCAGCAGCGACGGATCAAACAGGCCGGTGCCGAGCCTTGACCACATCACCATGACGGTGGCCGCGCTGCGCGGCGTCGGCGTGGCGGTCGATGACTCGGTGCCAAACCACTGGGTGGTCTCCCCCGGCCCCATCCGCGCCTTCGACCAGCGGATCGAACAGGACCTCTCCAACGCCGGGCCGTTCCTCGCGGCGGCGCTTGCCACCCGTGGCACCGTACGGATCCCCAACTGGCCGGCCGGGACCACGCAGGTGGGGGATCTCTGGCGCGGCATCCTCGCCAGCATGGGCGCCACCGTGACGCTGGAGGGCGGCACGCTGACCGTGACCGGCGGTCCGGAGATCAAGGGCGGCGACTTCGACGACACCAGCGAGCTCGCTCCCACCGTGGCAGCCCTCTGTGCCCTGGCCGACGGCCCCTCCCGGCTCAGCGGAATCGCCCACCTCCGGGGCCATGAAACGGACCGGCTCGCCGCCCTCGTTGCGGAAATCAACCGCCTCGGCGGCGACGCGGAAGAAACCGAGGACGGACTCATCATTCGGCCGGCGACGCTGCACGGCGGCGTCGTGCGCAGCTACGCGGACCACCGGATGGCCACCGCCGGTGCCATCCTGGGACTTGCCGTCCCCGGGGTCCAGGTCGAGGACATCGACACCACGGCCAAAACCATGCCCGGTTTCCCGCAATTGTGGACGGCCATGCTCGGCCGGACAGGCCCCGCAGACAAGGACGCCGCCGGTGGCACGCAGCACTGATTCCTGGGACGAATCCGACGTCAGGATCCGCCCCAACAAGAAGGGCTCCCGCCCCCGCACCAAGGACAGGCCCAGCTACGACGACGCCGTCACCGGCCGGATCGTCACCGTGGACCGCGGCCGTTACACCGCCGTCGTCGGTGAGGGCACAGCCGACGAACGTAAGATCATCGCGGCCCGGGCCCGGGAGCTGCGACGCAATCCCGTGGTTGCCGGGGACTTCGTCTCCCTCGTCGGGGACGTCAGCGGCGAACCCGACACCTTGGCCAGGCTGGTCAAGATCCAGGACCGCCGGACGCTGTTGCGCCGCAGCGCGGACGACACGGACCCGATCGAGCGCGCCGTCGTCGCCAACGCCGACCAGCTCGTCGTCGTCGTAGCCGCGGCAAACCCGGAACCGCGCACCGGTTTCATCGACCGCGCCCTCGTGGCCGCCTACGACGCCGGCATCGAGCCCCTGCTGCTGGTCACCAAGGCCGACGTCAAGGATCCCGCCGAGCTGCTGGCCAACTACCAGCACCTCGACTTCCCGGTCATCATCTCCAAGACGGCGGATTCGGCCGCCTCAGGCATCGACGCCCGCTCCGACGACGGACTGTCCGCCCGGTTGGACAAGGCCGCGGTCTCGCAGCTGCGAGAGCACCTCGACGGGAAAGTTACCGTCATGCTGGGCCACTCCGGCGTCGGCAAATCCACCATGGTGAACGCCCTCACCGGGGCCGAACGGGCCACGGGCGGCGTCAACGCCGTCACCGGCCGGGGCCGCCACACCTCCTCCTCGGCGCTGGCGTTGAAGGTCAGCGATGCCCCGGCCGGCAGCTGGATTATCGACACCCCGGGCATCCGGTCCTTCGGCCTGGCCCATGTGGACCCGGACCGGATCCTGCGCTCCTTCCCGGACCTGGCACCGGGCACCGACGACTGCGAACGGGGCTGCAAGCACGACGCTACCGCCGTGAACTGCGGAGTGGACGCGTGGGTGCAGGGCGGCCACGCGGGCCCGTCGGGACCGGCGCGCCTTGCCTCCCTGCGCCGGTTGCTCGGCACGGATCCGCGGATGGAAGCGCAGGAAACCAAGGAACTCGGCAGCGTCTCCTAGCAGCGCCCACTAGGCAGGCTGCGACGTGGCCTCCCGGTCCTCGGGGCGTTTTGACGGTAGTTTGGAAGCATGAGCCAACCAGCTTCGAGCTACAACGATGACCTGCGCCTTGCCCATGTACTGGCAGATTCCGTAGATTCCCAGACCATGAGCCGCTTCAAGGCGCTCGACCTTCGGATCGAGACGAAGCCGGACCTCACCCCCGTCACCGACGCGGACAAGTCCGCCGAGGAGGCCATCCGCGGCCAGCTTTCCCGCTCCCGCCCGCGCGACGCCGTCCTCGGCGAAGAGTTCGGCAGCTCCGGCCACGGCTCGCGGCGGTGGATCATCGACCCGATCGACGGCACCAAGAACTTCGTCCGCGGCGTCCCCGTCTGGGCCACCCTGATCGCCCTCGTGGACGAAGGCGAACCTGTGGTCGGCGTCGTCAGCGCCCCTGCCCTGGGCAAGCGCTGGTGGGCCGCTAAAGGCGCCGGCGCGTACATGGGCCGCTCACTGGCCGCCGCCACCCGGCTGAAGGTCTCCAACGTCTCGCGGCTTGAGGATGCGTCCCTCTCCTATTCCAGCCTCGGCGGCTGGAAGCAGCGCGGAAACCTCGACGAGTTCCTCGGCCTTACCGAGGAGGTCTGGCGCACCCGTGCCTACGGCGACTTCTGGTCCTACTGCCTCGTGGCCGAGGGCGCCGTCGACATCGCCTGCGAGCCGGAGCTCAACCTCTACGACATGGCCGCGCTCGTCCCGATTGTGACGGAGGCCGGGGGCCGTTTCACCTCGCTCGAGGGCGAGGACGGCCCCTTCGGCGGCAACGCCCTGGCCACCAACTCGATCCTGCATTCGGAAGTCCTGAAGCGCCTCAACCCCGGCCTCGACGACCTGCTGTAGCCTGGCGCGCCCACGGCAGTCCGTAACACTGCGCTTCACATTCCGGCCTGCCTTTTCGGCGCGGCCGGCCATGTCCTAGGCTCGAAGCAGGTCACGAGTGCCAGCGCTAAACCCCGGTTTGCTGGCCGGCAACCCTCCATTCGCGGCGGGGTGCCCCGGGTGACGACCTGGCCGGTCCGGAGCGGACCCGGCAAGCGCGGATCCCCTGTGAGCGGGGTCCTTTTCGAGCGAGGTCCCATGACGACTGCCACCATCCCCAGCCACAGCCCCTCCCCCGCCGCCGTTGGCGACGCACGTATCGACGCCGCCCGCCAGCCGCTGTCCGCGGTGTCCGGCGCTGAAATCCAGGCCCCACTGATCCAGGGCGGCCAGGTCCGCTACGCCAACCTGGACTACGGAGCCTCGGCCCCGGCACTGTCCGTGGTGTCCGCCTACCTGAACGAGATCCTGCCGTACTACGCCAGCGTGCACCGCGGCGCCGGGTACGCCTCCCAGCTGAGCACCTCAGTGTACGAAAACGCCCGGAACATCGTCCGCGACTTCGTCGGCGGCCGGCCGGACGACTCCGTGATCTTCACCCGGAACACCACCGACTCGCTGAACCTGCTGGCCGGCTGTTTGCCGGCCGACGGCGGCCGGCACACCGGCGAGGTGCTCTACCTCGACATCGAGCATCACGCCAACCTGTTGCCCTGGCAGAACGTCCCGCACCGCAGCGTCGTGGCGGCCCCCACCCTGCGCGGCACCGTGGAGCGGCTGCGGGCGGAACTCGCCCTTGGCGGCGTCAGCCTGCTCGCCGTGACCGGCGCCTCCAACGTCACCGGCGAAATCCTGCCGATCCGCGAACTGGCCGCCCTGGCACACGAATTCGGTGCCCGGATCGCCGTCGACGCGGCCCAGCTCGCCCCGCACCGCCGGATCGACATCGCCGCGGACGACGTCGACTACCTCGCTTTCTCCGGCCACAAGCTCTACGCCCCGTTCGGCGCCGGCGTGCTGGTGGGACGGCCGGACTGGCTGGACGCCGGCACCCCGCATCTGGCCGGCGGCGGCGCCGTACGGGACGCGCGGCTCGACTCCGTCAGCTGGACCACGGGCCCAGCCCGCCACGAGGGCGGCTCCCCCAATGTCCTGGGTGCGGCCGCGCTGGCCCGCGCCAGCCAGGTCATCGAGGCGCTCGACGAGCAGCAGTGGCACGCCCACGAGGACGCCATCCGCTCCTACCTGGTCGAGGGGCTGCAGCTGATCGACGGCGTGAGCGTCCACCACATCTTCGAGGACACCGCCCTGGCGACCGGCCCCGGGACGATCGGCGTCGTCAATTTCTCGGTTGCCGGTTACGACGCCGGACTGGTCGCGGCCTACCTCTCCGCCGAGCACGGCGTCGGCCTGCGCGACGGGCGGTTTTGCGCGCACCCGCTGCTGAAGCGGCTGGGCCTGCCCGCCGGCTCGCTCCGC
Source organism: Arthrobacter sp. 01N442 (assembly GCF_056399345.1). Classification (NCBI taxonomy): domain Bacteria; kingdom Bacillati; phylum Actinomycetota; class Actinomycetes; order Micrococcales; family Micrococcaceae; genus Arthrobacter; species Arthrobacter sp. 01N442. Next base: position 267,491 of record NZ_JBFTRD010000006.1, on the reverse strand, counting down.
GCCAGCTTCGGCCTCGGGTCGCGGCTTGAGGATGCCGAGCGGCTGCTCGCCGGAATACGGGAGCTGCGGCACAACGGCCTCGGCTGGGACTATGTCGTGGACGCCGGACGGTGGGTGCCGGCCAACGACACCCGCAGCTACCCGCACTGGGCGCCCAACACGCCTGGCACTGCCGGTGCCGCCCCCTGCACCGCCGACTAGGGGCTCCGGGGTCCAGCCCCGTGCGGTAAATTCGGATGGTACTTACCAAAAGCTGCCGAAGGAGATCGCACGTGGCACGCGGCGGCCCCAAACTCCACCACCACCGGCGGCAGGAGCTCGGACAGAGCTTCCAGGACGGCGGCGAGCACTACGACCGGGTACGGCCCGGCTATCCGGCGGACTCCGCCGACTGGCTGATCCCCGCCGGGGCAAGCGACGCCGCCGACTTGGGCGCAGGCACCGGCAAGTTCACGGCCCTGCTGGTCGAGCGCGGGCTCCGGACCGTGGCCGTGGATCCGTCCCTGGACATGCTCGAGCAGCTGCGCCGGGCCCTGCCGGGCGTCACCGCCGTCGAGGGCACCGCCGAACACACAGGCCTGCCGGCGGAGGCCTTCGACCTGGTCACGGTGGCGCAGGCCTGGCATTGGTGCGATCCGCTGCTGGCCAGCACCGAAGTGGCCCGGATCCTGCGCCCGCACGGCGTGCTTGGCCTGGTCTGGAACCAATTGGACACCTCCGTGCCCTGGGTGCACCGGCTCTCCCGGATCATGCACGCCGGGGACGTCCACAAGCCCCACTTCAGGCCGCCGCTGGGTCCCGAATTCACCGGGCTGCAGAGCCATCTCACCCGCTGGGAGGACCCGGTGACCACCAGGGACATCATGGAACTGGCCAAGTCCCGCAGCTACTACCTGCGGGCCGGCGAGTCCACCCGTGCCAAGGTGCTCGGCAACCTCGACTGGTACCTGCACGAACACCTCGCGCACGGCCAGGATGAGATGGTGGCGCTGCCCTACCTGACGCAAAGCTGGCGCGCCACCAAAGCCTGAGGTTTCCGCGTTGCACCGTCGCCGCCGCGACGCCTATGATTTCGGTGTGCCTAACTTTTGCGTGTAGGCACTCAGGAACTTCTTGGGAGCCCGCAGTGCTGGAAACAACCGGACACGAACCCCAGCCCGCAGGGCACCCGCCTGCCCGCAGGATCCGGGGTAGCCGCCGGGCCCTCCTCGGCCTGCTCGGCCCCGCGTTCGTGGCCGCTATTGCCTACGTGGACCCCGGCAACGTCGCCGCGAACCTCACGGCCGGCGCCCAATACGGTTACCTGCTCGTCTGGGTGCTTGTTGCCGCCAACGGGATGGCCGTGCTGGTCCAGTACCAGTCCGCGAAACTCGGCATCGTCACGGGCAAGAGCCTCCCGGAGATCCTCGGCGAGCGGCTCAGGCCCGCCTGGCGCCGCGCTTTCTGGGTGCAGGCCGAAATCGTGGCCGCGGCGACGGACCTGGCCGAAGTGGTGGGCGGCGCGGTGGCCCTGTACCTGCTCTTTGGCCTGCCCCTCCCCCTCGGCGCCGTCATTGTCGGCGGCATTTCGATGGCCCTGCTCGCGGTGCAGAGCCGGAACCAGCAGCGTCCGTTCGAGTTCGTCATCATGTTCCTGCTGGGCATCATCACCGTCGGGTTCCTGGCCGGGCTGTTCATCAGTCCGCCTGACCCGGGCGGCGTCGTAGCCGGCCTGGTTCCAGGATTCCAGGGCCCGGACACCGTGCTGCTGGCCGCGAGCATGCTCGGCGCCACCGTGATGCCGCACGCCATCTACGTCCACTCGGCGCTCTCCCGTGACCGGCACCGGCCCAATCCCCATCTCCACGTCCCACCGCACGCCATTGCACGGCTGGTCAAGGCCACGCGCTGGGACGTCGTCGCGGCGCTGGCCGTCGCCGGCATCGTCAACATCGGAATGCTGCTGCTGGCCGCGTCCACGCTGGGCGGCGAAGGGGGAACGGACACGATCGAAGGCGCGCACGCCGCCATCACGGCCAACCTCGGTCCGGTGGTGGGTGTGGTCTTCGCCGTCGGACTGCTCGCCTCCGGCCTGGCCTCCACCTCGGTGGGCTGCTACGCCGGCGGCACCATCATGCAGGGCCTGCTCAAGATCCGGATTCCGCTGATGACGCGCCGGGTACTCACCCTGGTTCCCGCCGTCGTGCTGCTCGCCGTCGGCTTCGACCCCACCTGGGGACTGGTGCTCAGCCAGGTGGTGCTCAGCTTCGGCATTCCCTTCGTGCTGGTCCCCCTGGTGGTACTGACCAGCAGCAAGACCCTGATGGGCCAGTTCGCGGACGGCCTGACCCTGCGCGTCGCCGCCGTGGTCAGCGTGGTCCTGGTGGTGGCGCTGAACCTGGTCCTGCTGTGGCTCACCTTCACCGGTGCCGCCGGACGGTAGGCTTGGGGCTGTGAAGACCAGTCCGCCCTCCTCCTCGATCGAGGACTACGTCAAGGTCATCTACTCCTTCACGGAGTGGCAGGACAAGCCCATCACCTCCACGCAGCTGGCCCAGCGCCTCGGCGTCGCGAACTCCTCGGTCTCCGAGATGGTCCGCAAGCTCAAGGACCAGGGCCTGGTGGACCACAAGCCGTACAGCGCCGTCACCTTGACCGCGGACGGCGTGCGGCTGGCCCTCTCCATGGTCCGGCGGCACCGGCTGATCGAGACCTTCCTTGTCCAGGAGCTTGGCTACCGCTGGGACGAGGTCCATGACGAGGCCGAACTGCTGGAACACGCCGTCTCCGACACGTTCATTGAGCGGATGTCCGCCAAGCTGGGCAACCCGGTCCGCGACCCGCACGGGGACCCCATTCCGGCCGCAGACGGTTCGGTCCTGATGCCGCCGGCGTACCGGATGAGCGAGCTCGACGACGGCCACACCGGCCGGATCACCCGGATCAGCGACGAGAACCCGGAGCTGCTTCGCTACCTCGCTGCGGAGCAGATCGACCTGGACGCCGACGTCGAGGTGCTCGGCCGGAAGCCGTTCGGCGGCCCGCTCGTGGTCCGTATCGGCGCGGGAACGGCGCTGCGCGAAGTCGACCTCGCCGACGAGGTGGCCTCCGCGCTCTGGGTACACAGCGACGCCGCCCACTCCGGCTGCAGCGTCGCCCCCTAGTCCGCCCGGCCGCCCGCGTCCTGGCTCTGCCCCTGACCCTGCCCCGGCGGCGGATTCCGGATCCCGACGGCGGACGCCAAGGCGCCCGCGATGAAGAGTCCCGCGGTGACCGCCGCTGTGCCGTGCAGGCCCGACGTCGTAATCACCGGCCCGGTGATGAGGCCGGCAAAGGCGATGGCCACCAGGCCCGCGATACGGGCGACCGCGTTGTTCACGGCCGATCCGATGCCGGCTTCCTCCGGATCCACGGCTCCCAGGATGGCCGAAGTCAGCGGCGCCACGGTCACGGCCAAACCGACGCCGAAGACCACCAACCCGGGGAAGACCTGCGCGAAATAATCCAGCGGCAGTCCGATGCCCATCAGCATGAGGAAACCCGCCGCGCAGAGCAACGGCCCGGCGGTCATGAACCAGCGCGGGCCGAACCGGCCCGAGAGTGCCCCGATTTTGGCTGAAAGCAGGAGCAGGATCAGGGTGGACGGCAGCAGGGCGAAGCCGGCGGCCGTGGCGCCCAGGCCGGCGACCTGTTGCAGGAAGAGCCCCAGCACGAAGAAGCCGAGGTTCAGCGCGCCGTAGATAACGGTGGTGGCGATGTTGCCCCAGCCGAAATTCCGGATGGCGAAGAGGCGCAGCGGCATCATCGGCGCCGGGGTCCGCCGTTCGTGGAGCAGGAAGGCGGTGAGACCGGCGACGCCGAGCACCAACGGCAGCCAGACCTGCGGGGCGCCCCAGCCAAGGGTCCCGCGTTCGATGAAGGCATAGACGATGCCGCCCAGTCCGATGATCGCCAGTACGGTTCCGGCGACGTCAATGGTGCTACCGGGCGCGCGCCCCAGGTCCGTCTCCCGGAGCTTGCGCAGGGCCGGCCACACGGCAACCGCCGGAACTATGTTGAGGAAGAAAATGACCCGCCAGGTGAACACGTCCACGGAGATACCGCCAAGCACGGGGGCCGCCACGATGGCCCCGGACGTCCAGGCGGACCACTTGCCAATCGCTGCGGACTGGGCCGGGCCGCTGAACACGGTCACGATCAGGGCAAGCGAACTGGGCACCAGCAGGGCTCCGGCGACGCCCTGCAGCCCGCGGGCCACAATCAGCGACTCCCCGTTCCAGGCCAGGCCGCAGAGGATGGAGGTGGCGGTGAAGCCCGCGAGACCCCATTCCAGGACCCGCACCCGGCCAAACTGGTCCGAGAGGGATCCCGCCACGAGGATGAGTGCCCCCAGGGTCAGCAGGTAGGCGTCCACCACCCATTGCTGGACCACGAGGCCGCCGCCGAGCTCCCGGTTTATCGCCGGGAGGGCAAGGTTGACCACGGACCCATCCAGGAAAGCAATGAAGGACGCGATGATCGCCACGTACAGCACGCGCTTCTCAAGGCTGGACATGGCTGCGGCGGGAGTGCCGGACATGGCTGCTGCCTTCCTCACTGCCTGTTTGGGGGCGGGCGCCGGGTTTGGGATGAGCCTAGCACCGGCCGCCCGGCAGCTGTCGATGTGCCGGAATCCCGTAAAGTTGAAGGATGGTTACGAGACGTGAAGCTGCCCAGACCCTTGATATTCCGCTGGAAATGGCGCACCGCCACGGCATTCCGTCCCGCTTGTCCGACGCCGAACTGGACGAACTGCTGGACAACCCGCCTGCGTGGCTGCTGCAGTCCCGGGCCAACCGGACGGGCAAACGACCGGTTTGGGTTCAGCTGACCTGTGCCGTGTGCGGCTTCTCCGAAACCGCCCGGCCCAAGAAGTGGTGGCCGGAGTTCAGCTACGTCTGTTGCGCGCACCACGCCCCGTACGAACTGCCCGCCCTGCACTCCGGGCTGGTCCGCAGCGAGTACGAGGGCGTCGGGAGCCGCTTCATCGGCATCGTGGACGTCGCGGTACCCGAGGCGTAGCCTTAAAAGCACGGGCTCATCCCGGGCCCCCACCTTTTAGGGAGCGCGAAATGCCTGACAAGTCGCCGCACCGGCACCTGACCAAGAAGCCGGTCAAAACCATCAAGGAAAAACGGGCCGAGAAGAAGGCCAAGCACATCGTGGACGAGCACACCGATCCGGTGGCCCACATCAAGAAGCGCTGACTGGCGCCCGCCGTCGGACGCAACGAACTAACAGCACAACAAAAAGGCCGGAAGCTGATGCTTCCGGCCTTTTGCTACGGGGGGAGCTCCGTTGCCGGGGCTCCCTATGTGGAGATGGGGGGAATTGAACCCCCGTCCGATGTCGTGTTGTCAGGGCTTCTCCGGGCGCAGTTTGCGTCGGATTTTCTCGGCCCCAGCCATCCTGCAAACAGGTGGCTGATCCGGGCCCAGTCATCAAAGAGTCCCGTTCACCCCGATGACGGAGGTAAACAGCAGTGGCTATCTAAATGACGCCAGGATCCGGGGCAATAGCAACCTCGGGCTGACGGACTGTCTTACTGCTTAGGCAGCGAGAGCGAAGTCAGTGCGTTTTGATTCGGCACTTATTGGTTTGCAGACAGCGTTTACGAGATAATTCTGCATCCTCGGCCCGCTTCACCTGTCGCGACTAACATCGTCGAAACCGATCATCCCCGTATTTTTTTATCAACTTTTCCAACTATCCGGACCGGATCCCAGCGGATCCTTCCCGGATTACCAAGCATAACGCACCCATGCGGGGATTCATTCCCGCAGGTTCCGGAAGCGCCGGCTAGCGTCGGTTCCGCTCGCGCATGACGCGCAGGGCCTCGCGCTTGTCCTGCTGCTCACGCAGCGTCTGGCGCTTGTCGTATTCCTTCTTGCCGCGCGCGACGCCGATCTCGACCTTCGCCCGCCCATCCACGAAGTACAGCTGCAGCGGCACGATCGTGAAGCCGGATTCGCGAATCTTGTGCGAGATCTTGGTCAGCTCCTCGCGGTGCAGGAGCAGCTTGCGACGCCGGCGGGCGGCGTGGTTGGTCCAGCTCCCCTGGTGGTACTCGGGGATATGGATTCCCTCCATCCACAACTCGTCGTTGTAGAAGGTGCAAAAGCCGTCAACCATTGAGGCGTGGCCCTCGCGGAGGGACTTGACTTCGGTGCCCATGAGCGCGATGCCCGCCTCATAGGTGTCCATGATGTGGTAGTCGTGCCGGGCCTTGCGGTTGGTGGCCACTACCTTCCGGCCACTTTCTTTAGGCACGGTGAAACTCCTTAGTCGATGGATCGGGTTAGTTCCAGTTTAGAGCAGGCCCATCGGGTCGACTGCCTGGCCATTGACCCACGTCTCGAAGTGCGAGTGGCAGCCGGTTGAGTTGCCGGTGGTCCCGGAGTAGGCGATCAGCTGCCCCTGGCTTACCTGCTGGCCTGCCGAGACCACCACGGAGGTGTTGTGGTAGAAGATCGTGGTCAGCGAGTTGCCCTGCACGACACCGTGGGAGATCTTCACGTGGTTGCCGCCGCCGTCGTTCCCCCACCCTGCGGAGAAGACGGTTCCGGCCGCCGGAGCATAGACCGGGGTGCCGCAGGGGGCGCCGAAGTCGATGCCGGTGTGCATGTATCCGCCCTGGCCGTAGAAGTCGATGGTGCCCGGCGGCGTTGCGCGCCAGCCGAAGCCGGAGGTGATCGGAATGCCGTTGAACGGGCTGCGCAGGCCGAACGCCGAGACGGGTCCGGGAGGCGCCGGTACGTAAGGCGCGGGCGGTGGCGGAGCCTGGTTTCGGGCCCGGGCCGCGGCGGCGGCCGCGGCCGCCCGGGCTGCGGCGAGCCGGCGCTGTTCGGCTTCCCAGGCCTCGCGCAGCTTCCGGTCGCGTTCGACAATTTCGGCCGCGACGGCGTCCTGCCGGGCTTTCACCTTCGCGAGCTGGCCCTGGATGGCGGGTTTGGCGGCCTGCAGCTGGCGGTTGAGCCGGCTGGTGTCGGCGATCAGCTTGTCCACCGTCGCCTTCTTGGCTGCCGCCTCGTCGCGGGCTGCCTGCTCGCGGACCAGGGCCGCGTCGGCCTTGGACTTGAGGTCGGCGATTTCCGCCTCCACCGCCTGCAGGCGCGCCTGGGAGTTGACGTTCGTGGCGTTCTGCTGGGTCAGCTTGTCCATCGCGGAGTTCTGGCTTCGCAGCGCCTGGTCCGCCAGGTCGATGGTGTCGGTCAAGCTGCCATTGTTGGAGCCAAAGAAGAGCGAGAGGTTGGACGGCACGCCGCCGGACTTGTAGGCCTGGGTGGCGATCTGCCCGATCAACTTCCGGGTACTGGTGATCTTCTTCTGGTCATTCGCCAGCTGCTGGGTGATCTTGGCCTTATTCTGCTGGGCCAGGTCCACACGGGCGGCGAGGGCTTCGACTTCCTTGACGGCTCCGGCCACGCGGCCCTGGGCGTCAAGCAGCGCCTGCTGCGCGCCGGGCAGCTGGCCCTGGTAGATGACCAGGTCGCCTGCGGCCTTGGCGATGCGTGCGTCCACGAACTCCAGCGAATGCTGGACACGTTCGGCCTCAGCCCGGAGGGCCGCCTGCTGGTCCTCAAGGGTGTCGGCGAATGCCACCGGCGTCGAAGCACCCAGGTTGGCGGCAAGGACCAGCACCACCGCGGCGCTGATCAGTCGGCCGCGGCGGACTCCTTGGCGGGCCGGGTCCGTGCGTCGGGCCATCGGATTCATGAGCATTCCTCTTCGTTGCGCAAAGTTAGACCCTCAAGTAGCGGCGGAGGGTCAGGAGTGATGATGTCCCGGCCAGCAGGACGCCCAGGCCGACCAAGGCCGGAGCCAGGATCAGCGTCTGGGCCGGGGAAATGAAGGCGGTGTCCGGATACTGCTTGGACAGGAACTCGCCGAGGAAGAAGTGCGCCACGGCCCACAGCGTGCCGGAGGCGAGAGCCGCGCCGATCACTGCCGCAATGACGCCCTCCAGGATGAAGGGCAGCTGAATAACCGTCTTAGACGCTCCGACGAGACGCATGATTCCGGTCTCCCGGCGGCGGCTGAAGGCGGAGAGCCGGATGGTGGTGGCGATCAGCAAGATGGCGCAGACAATCATCACGCCGGCGACGCTGACCGCCACCAGCGAGGCGGCGTTCATCGCGGAAAACAGCCGTTCCAGGAGCTGGCGCTGATCGATGACCGACTCGACGCCGGGCTGCGAGGAGAAGTTCTCGCTGATGACCTCGTACTTTTCCGGGTGCTTCAGGTTGATCCGGAAGGACGCGGGAAGCTGGTCCGGGGTCACGGAGTCGACAATCGGCGAGTTGGAGAACTGCTCCTTGAAGTGCTTGTAGGCCTCGTCCTTCGATTCAAACTGGAAATCGTTGACATACTGGGCCACGGCCGGCGACTGCAGCAGCTTGCGCAGGTTCTGCTGCTGTTCCGGGGTCGCCGGGCCGGTGGCGCAGCCTGGCGACGTCGAACCGTCGCTGCAGAGGAAGACGGCGACCTGGACTTTGTCGTACCAGTAGCCCTTCATCTGGTTAATCTGCAGCTGCAGCATGCCGGCCGCACCGACAAAGGTCAGGGACACGAAGGTCACCAGGATGACGGAGACCACCATGGACAGGTTCCGGCGCAGGCCGCTGCCGATCTCGGCCAGGATAAAAGCGAGCCTCACAGCGTGCCCTCCCCTGCGCGCTGGGCCTCACCGTTGGCGGCGGCGAAGTCGGACGGTTCTCGGCCGCTCGCGTCCCGCAGCCGGCGGGACTGTCCCACGACCGGAATCATCGAGGTGTAAAGGGCTTTGGCCTCGTCACGGATAATGACGCCGTTGCGCAGTTCCACCACGCGCTTGCGCATTTCGTTGACAATGTCGTCGTCGTGGGTGGCCATGACGACGGTGGTGCCGTTCTGGTTGATCTTGTCGAGGACGCCCATGATGCCCATAGAGGTGGTCGGGTCGAGGTTTCCGGTCGGCTCGTCCGCCAGCAGGATGCCGGGACGGTTGACGACGGCGCGGGCGATCGCCACGCGCTGCTGCTCGCCGCCGGAGAGTTCGTGCGGCAAGCGGTTTTCCTTGCCTTCCAGGCCCACGGTCTTGAGGACTTCGGGCACGGTTTCGCGGATGACGCTGCGGCTCCGGCCAATGACCTGCATGGCGAAGGCTACGTTGGCGAACACGGTTTTCTGCGGCAGCAGGCGGAAGTCCTGGAAGACGACGCCGATCCCCCGGCGAAGCCGCGGCACCCGCCAGCTGGAAATCTTCGCCACGTTCTGGCCAGCGACGTAGACGGCGCCCGAGGAGGCGCGGTCTTCTTTCAGCACAAGACGCAGGAAGGTCGATTTTCCGGAGCCGGATGCTCCCACGAGGAAGGCGAACTCGCCACGGTCGATCTCAAGGTTGATCGAATCCAGCGCCGGTCGCGCGTTCTGGTCGTAGACCTTGGTGACATTTTCGAAACGGATCATGGCCCTAATACCCTGCAGGAGCCGGGCATTTTCAGACCAGTTCTGCTGCCGGGGCGCGGGCTTTCTTTTGGGGGAAGTAGGGCACCGGCCCCTCGACTATACGCACGGGTAACAGCGCAAGGGCCGGAGGGCCGGGGTGTGTCGCGGGATTTGGCTGGCGGCGGCCCGGTCGTGGAACGGGCCGCCGGCAGTCCGTCTAGTTCTCGGCGTTGCGGTTGTCGGTCCGCCAGCGGATGCCGGCGTCGATGAAGTCGTCGATCTCGCCGTCGAACACCGCGGAGGTGTTTCCCACCTCGTGTTCGGTCCGAAGGTCCTTGACCATCTGGTACGGGTTGAGCACGTAGGAGCGCATCTGGTCACCCCAGGATGCCTTCACGTCGCCGGCGAACGCCTTCTTCTCGGCGTCTTCCTGCTCTTTCTTGAGCAGCAGCAGGCGGGACTGCAGCACGCGCAGGGCGGCCGCGCGGTTCTGCAGCTGCGACTTTTCGTTCTGCATGGACACCACGGTGCCGGTGGGGATGTGGGTCAGGCGGACGGCGGAGTCCGTGGTGTTGACCGACTGCCCGCCCGGGCCGGAGGAGCGGAAGACGTCGACGCGGATCTCATTGTCCGGGATGTCGATGGAGTCTGTCTGCTCGATCAGCGGGATGACCTCGACGGCGGCGAAAGACGTCTGGCGGCGGCCCTGGTTGTCGAAGGGGCTGATCCGGACCAGCCGATGGGTGCCTGCCTCCACGCTCAGCGTGCCGTAGGCATAGGGCGCCTTGACCTCGAAGGTGGCGGATTTCAGCCCGGCTTCTTCGGCGTAGGAGGTGTCCATGATGGTGGTCGGATAGCCGTGGCGTTCGGCCCAGCGCAGGTACATGCGCAGCAGCATCTCGGCAAAGTCCGCCGCATCCACGCCGCCGGCGCCGGCCCGGATGGTAACCACGGCCTCGCGCTCGTCGAACTCACCGGAAAGCAGCGTGACCACTTCGAGGTCCTTGAGGGCTTTGCTGATCGATTCAAGCTCCGTGGCGGCGTCAGCCATCGAGTCGGCGTCGTCCTCGTCCTGGCCCAGCTCCACGAGGACTTCCAGGTCGTCGATCCGGGCGGCCAGCTTGTTCAGCCGCTCCAGTTCCGACTGCTTGTGCGAGAGCTTGGACGTGATGACCTGCGCGGCCGCGGGATCATCCCAAAGGTTCGGCTCGCCGGCGCGCTCGCTCAGTTCGGCGATGTCTTCCTTCAGCGCATCGACGTTCGAAACATTCTCGATCGAGGCGTAGGTGGCGCGCAGCGCGCGGATTTCTGCGGGAAAATCAATGTTTGCCATGGTTTTTCAAGCCTACGCTATCCGTCGTGGGCGCCCCCGCCCGGGGCCCCGGTTGCTCTCTCACTTAGGGCTGCTCTGGCGCCACTTTGGCCGCCATAAGTGAGAGAGCAACGGGGTGACGCGGCCTGTCAGCGGGTGAGGCGGGAGCGCGCCGTCGACGTCGCCTCGATCCGGATGCCGTCGGGGACCAGGAAGTTGACGATGGGCGGGTGGACGGCGGCGCTGAGGACCACGACGGCGGTGGACCCGTCGGGGCTGCCCGTCGCCGGGCCGACGGCCAGGCCGCTGAACCGGGCGAAGGCGCCGTTGCGGTTCAGATAGTCGGCTGCGGTGCTGCGCACCCGGCCGGCGTTGAGCACGGCGGCGGGGCTGCCGGAGCTGCCTTCCAGCTGGCCCAGGGTGAAGCTGTCCGCAGCGGCCACGGATGCCCCGTCAGCCAGGGACAGCAGTTTCTTGTGCTCGATGTAAACGGTGGACGCCGCCGCGACGACGGTGGTGACGAGCAGTGCGAGCAGCACGTAGCCAATGATCAGCACCATCAGCTGGCCGCTCTCGCTGTCCTTGCCGGACGCGGCTCCCGGCTGCGGGTCGGTCCGACGCTCGGTCCGACGGCAGTCGTGCCGGGCGGTCATCGGAACCGCCCGACGATCTGTGTGGCGGAGGCGCTCAGGTGGCCGGCGTCGAGCCGCAGGGCGTCGCTGAACGGCACGAACGGCAGCGGCACCGTGAGCCGCACCGTGACCGTGACGGCCGATCCGGCGGCCGTGCAGTCCGCGGGCACGCAGCTGGTTTCCATGCTCGCGTTTTCCGTCGGCTGGCCGTAGTCGGCGAGCGCTAGCTGCACGGCCTGTTCCGCGGCGGCCCGGCCACTCGCGGCGTCGGGCTGGGTAACGTAGACCTTGGCTGCCTGGTCCGCGGCGCCGACCACCGCGAAGGAGCCGCCCTGAAGCTGGCCGACGGTGATGATGAAGTAAACCACGGGCACCATCAGCAGGAGCGACAGGAAAGTGAACTCGACGACGGCACTCCCCCGTTCGGCGTCGTCGTCCTTAGTGCTGGATGGCGGCATGTCCCTTCACTTCCAGAAGTTCCCGTGGCCCGATCAGGCCGATGACCGGCAGCGGCGCGCGAACCGTCACCTCCAGCGTGCGGATGCCGGCGTAACTGGTCTCGGCGGTGCTGACGTCCCGGGCAAACTCCGGGGTTAGGGCCACCCCGATCAGCTGCGCGGTGCGCTCCTTGGCGTCTGCCGCGCCGCGGTCCGCCAGGGTTCCGTACCGGGCGCCCGAAGCTGCGGCGTCGATCAGGGTGTTCCGAACATGCAGGACGAGGGCAAGTTGGATGATTCCCAGGAAGAACAGTGTCAGCAGTCCGCCGACCAGGACAAAGTCGACGACGGCGGAGCCGCGTTCCGGGCCAGGGCGGCCGGCTTCCTGGCTGGCGGGACCATCACTGCCGGCCGGGTCCACCGGCTACTGCCCGACTTTTTGCATGGCCTGGTTGAAGAGCCCTTCCAGCGCCGGGCCCGCGAGCGCCAGCAGCGCGGCAACCAGCACCGCCGACATGAGCGTGATCATTACCCAGCCAGGGACGTCCCCACGCTCCCCGGGATCAGGACTGCAGTGCGACCGGCCGCCCGTCCGGCCCGGCTGCCGGCCGCTCTGCACGGCGCGCGGCCTCCCCGGGCGCCTGTCCGCTCCGGCGGACCGCCACAGCTGCGTGGCCGCCAGCTGAACCAGTAATAAGGTGCGGATTCCAATACTCTTCACCGTTTCCCCTTTTCGTGTGCGTGATCGTGATCGTGTTAGAGCGATATTCGATGTCCTGTTCAAAGTCCCAGGCTGATGGCCGCCAGCCCCGGAAAGACGGCAAACACCACGGTCAGCGGCAGGACGCCGAAGACGAGGGGCACCAACATGCCGATTTCCTTCCGGCCGGCGGACTCCATCAGCTCGCGTTTGGCGGTGTCGCGCACATCCTGGGCCTGGGCCCGCAGCACTTCCGCGAGTGGTGTCCCGCGTTCCACCGCGACGATCAGCCCGTCCACGAAGCGGACCAGCGGAGCTAGCTCGGTCCGTGCTGAAAAGTCATGCAGGGCATCCGCCAGCGGCTTGCCGGCACGGGTATCGGCAAGGACCCGCGAGAACTCCTTCGAGAGTTCGCCCTGTGTCCTGCGTCCCACCCGGTCCAGGGCGCCCGTGGCGCTCTCACCTGCGCTGACTGCCAGAGCCATGAGCTCGGCCACGCTGGGAAACTCCGCCATCATCCGGGCTTCGCGTCTCTTCACCTGCGCCCCCAGCACATAGTCGCGGAGGAGGAACCCGCCCAGGCCGGAGCCCAGGACGATCAGCACGGCAAACAGCGGATTGAACCGGCCCGTGGCGCCTCCCAGCAGCACGATGCCCGCGGCAGTCAGAAATCCACCGGCGGCCCACAGCAGCTGCTCGGCGCGGAAGTCGACAGCCGACTTGGTGCTGCCGGCCCGGGCTAGCCTGCGGTTGAGTGCCGACGAGCCCGGGTTGAGCCGGCCCAGCGCCCGGACCCCGTCCCGGATCACCGGGCGCAGGATCCGCTCAAGCGGCCCAAAGGGAGTGACGTTGCCGGGGGCCGTGCGCAGCAGCCGGGATTCCAGGCTGTGGGCTCTCAGCTGCGGGCCGATGCGCTCCGAGAAGCTGATGGGCCGCATGAACGGCAGCCGCACCAGGAGGAGCCAGAGGCCGCCGCCCAGGACTGCGCCGCAGACCGCCGCGTTTGCGATCGTGCCGTTCACCGAAGTACCCGTTCGTCCTGCGGCAGGGCGGCGATCCGCAACATGACGGTATAGGAGAACAGCGAAAGCAGCAGACCACCGATCAGAACCGCAGCCCCAACGGGTGAGTTGTACGCGGCGACCGCCTCGGGCCGGCTCGCCATCAACACCAGGACAATCCACGGCGCCGCCACGGCGAGCCGGGCTGCATTCACCGTCCAGGACTGCCGGGCCTCCAACTCGCTTCGGGTCCGGGCGTTTTCCCGGAGGAAATCCGCGAGGGTGCCGAGCAGGCGGCCGAGGTCCGATCCGCCTACCTCCCGCGTGAGCCGCAGCGCCTCAACGATCCGGTCAGCGACAGGATCGGCGAGTCTTGCTTTCAACCGGTCCAGGGCCGGTTCAAACTGACCGCCGGACCGGTAGTCAGCGCCGAAGTCGCGGAACAACTGCCGCAGCTCGGACGGCCCTTTCTCCCCCAGCTGGATAAGAGCCTCCGGCAACGACAAGCCTGCGCGGATCGCCGAGCGCAGGTGGTCGACGACGTCGGGCCAGAGCTCGCGGAGCACGGCCGTGCGCCTACGGGCGCGCCACTTGACGATGCCCAGCGGAAGCCAGCCGCCGAACAGTCCGAAGCAGCCGGACATCGGCCCTGACCTGGTCCCCGCGTAGAACACGAGTGTCACGAAGGCACCGACTCCCAGACATGTCGCGAGCAGGCCGAGCCGGCTGACCTTTTCGATGCCGGCGGACCGCAGGAGGTCCTCCAGCCGGCTGACACGTCGCCGGGGTCTCGCTGCGGGCGGCTGTTCCCAGGCTGACCACCAGACCAGCAGGAGTCCGGCGCCCCCGAGTACCCCAAGCAGCGCCGCCATCAGCGCGGCTCCAGCAGCGCCGCGACGTCGAACCCGGAGCGGGCGAACTTCTCCGCAGCAGGCATGGAGTTGGCCTTCGGTTGGAGTTTTCCGTCGAGCAGGTCGAACACCATGGACGACTCGATGATGCCGTTTTCTACCCGGCGCCCCAGCGAGAGAATTTCCGTGACCTGCCGCCGGCCGCCCGGCTGCCGGCTGCAGTGGACGACCAGGTCGATACAGGACGCTACGGTGGGGACGACGAAGGCACTGGAGATGTTGTCCCCCGCCAGCAACGGCAGCGTGCAGATCTTGGTCACCGCGTCATGGGCCGAATTTGCGTGGATCGTGCACATTCCCGGCATGCCGGAATTCAACGCTATGAGCATGTCCAGGCTTTCGGCCTCGCGGACCTCGCCGACCACGAGCCGGTCCGGCCTCATCCGCAGGGCCTCCTTGACCAGCCTTCGCATCGGAATCTCGCCCTCACCCTCCAGGTTGGGCTGCCGGCACTGGAGTCCGACGACGTCGCGCAGCGGAAACTGGAGTTCGAAGATCTCCTCCACCGTGACCACCCGCTCGCGCGTGCCGATGCTGGCGGCCAAGCAATTCAACATGGTGGTCTTGCCTGCTTGGGTGGCGCCGGAAACCAGGATGTTGAGCCCGCTTGCCACCGCCGCGCCAAGGAAGCGGGCCGACTGTGGCGTGAGGGTGCCCAGCTCCACGAGGTGCTCGAGCCGGCTGGCCCTCACCACGAACTTGCGGATGTTGACGGCCCAGTGCCGCCGCGTCACGTCGGGAATCACGACGTGCAACCGGGAGCCGTCCGGCAGGGCAGCGTCCACGAACGGCGAGGAAATATCCAGCCTCCGCCCGGAGCTCTTCAGCATCCGCTCCACGAGGTTGCGCACCTGCTGGTCCGTCAGCGCAATGGAGGTCAGCTCGGATTCACCGTTTCGCGCGACGAAAATCTCGTCAGGGGCGTTGAGCCAAATCTCTTCGATGGCCGGGTCGTCCAGCAGTGGCTGCAGAGCGCCGAATCCCGCCACGGCGTCGAAGACGAATCGCCGGGCCTGCTCCAGCGGGCCGATCGGCGGAAGCGGGGCGAGCAGTGCACGCTCGTCATAGTCGCTGATCGCTTCCTCCACGAGGCGGCGGACTTCCCCGCTTTGCCGCAAGGGATCCAGGCCGCGACGACGGATCAGCTCCCGGACCTCGTCCTCGACGATGCGCACGGCTTCCACGGTGCCCCCAACATGGCCGCTGCCCATCCCCCTGGGGCAGTACAACTGGGGTTAAAGCTAGAGGAGGCCCGGCAGACGGACAAGGGCGCGGCCGGCCGTATGTGGAAAACATCCCACCAGATTCATAACAAATACCCCACTAGTCACACGAGGCACTCTGGCCTGCCCTAGGTGGCGGTGTTAGGGTGGGCGCGACAAGTCAGACATTCTCACATCCCGGACAGCTGCCTCCTGCATGGCACCCGGGCACGGGATCACTATGACACTGCCATGAGCGTGTTGTTCCGGAGCGGCAAATGAAACGGACCCAACTTCCACCCCTGAGCCTTCTGGGCAGCCGCGTCGGAGCCGTGTTTTTGGCCGCCTCCCTCGTTGCCGGCACGGGAATGGCGACGCCTGCGACCGCTGTGGAACCCACACCGGAGGCAACGGCAACGCCGGCCCCAACCGCGGGAACGCCGGCCCCAACCGCTTCCCCCACGCCGGCCGCTCCGGCGCCTTCGCCTTCTCCGACTCCGTCGCTTTCAGCGCCGTCGCCGTCGCCGTCGCTTTCTGCAACGCCGTCGCCGACCCCGAGCTCCACTCCGGTAACTGTCGACCGGTCATCTGAGGCCTACCGCGCCGCCATGGCGGCGGCAACCCGCTCCGGCGGCGCGGAGATGGGCGGGGCCGGACGGAACGCCGCCGACGGCGGCAAGGCGAGCACCCAGGCTTTGACCACGGAAGGCACCTGGACGCCGACGTTCGGTGTGGACGGCCTGGATGTCAGCGAGCACCAGCCGTCTATCGACTGGAAGCAACAGTGGAACCTCGGCGCCCGGTTTGCCTACGTCAAGGCGTCCGAGGGCAACTACTACACCAATCCCATCTTTAGCTCGCAGTACGGCGGTTCCCGGTCCGCCGGGTTCATTCGGGGTGCCTACCACTTTGCGAACCCGGCGGCGTCGTCCGGTGCCGACCAGGCAAGGATCTTCGTCAGGAACGGCGGAGGCTGGTCCAGCGACGGTTACACCATGCCGCCGGTCCTCGACTTCGAGGGCAACCCCTACGCAGGACGAACCATCAACGGCTACTACCAGGGCAACAGCTGCTACGACATGTCCCCCTCCGCGCTGACTGCCTGGGCCCGCGACTTCAGCAACACCATGAAGGCGCTGACGGGACGGCTTCCCGTCATCTACACCGGCAACTACTGGTGGAAGGACTGCGTCGGAAACCCCCTCGGCTTTGGCGACAACCCGCTCTGGCTGGCTTCCTACCCTTCCTCGCCCTCGAACAATGCAGGACCCATTCCGGCGAGCTGGAGCACCTACAGCATCTGGCAGTTCAGCAGCACCGGCCCCTATGCCAACAGCGGGGACTCGAACGTCTGGAACGGCACGCTCGCGCAACTGCAGCGCTTCGCGAAGGGGGACTTCAATAACTCGGTCCTATCCATGTCGGCCGGCGACATGACGGCAGACGGCCACGCAGATCTCCTGACACGGGCCCAGGATGGCTCGCTGAAGCTGCAGCCGGGCAACGGGGACGGAAGCTTCGGCGCGGCCACAACCATTGGCAACGGATGGACGATCTACGACGCCGTCGTGGCCTCGGGCGATTTCGACGGCGACGGAGCGGGCGATGTGCTGGCCCGCTCCGTCGACGGAAACCTGTGGCTCTATTCCGGAACCGGGAACGGCGCCGTCCTCCCCCGCCGGCAGATCGGCAGCGGTTGGAACGGATTCTCCCTCATCACGAGTGCGGGCGACTTCAACGGGGACAAGGCCAATGACCTGATGGCCGTCGGCACCGACGGCACGCTGTGGCTGTACCCGGGCAACGGGACCGGCGGTTTCCTGCCGCGAACTGCCATAGGGCAGGGCTGGAATATCTTCATGTCCTTGTCTGAGGCAGGCGACTTCAACTCTGACGGATTCGCCGACACCTTCGCCCGGACACGGGACGGCGACCTGTTCCTCTACCCCGGGCGCGGCAACGGCGGCTTCCAGACGCGGTCACTGGTGGGCAAAGGCTGGGCCGGCTTCACCGGCGTCGTCGGCGGGCAGGACCTGAACGGGGACCGCAAGGATGACATCCTGACCCGCGACGCATCGGGCCGGCTCAGCACCTACTTGGCAAACGGTGCCGGCGGATTCCTCAGCCGACTGCAGGTGGGCGCCGGCTGGGGGTCGTTTTCAGCCGTGTGGGAAGCCGGCGACTTCGACGGCGACGGCCTCCCCGACGTGCTCGCTCGGGCCAACGACGGCAACCTTTACCTCTATCCGGGCAACGGACACGCCGGCTGGCTTCCGCGCAGGCAAATCGGCAGTGGCTGGAATATCTTCGCGGACATTGTCAGCGCCGGCGACTTCGACGGCGACGGCAAACGGGACCTGATAGCCCGCGGCAAGGACAGCATCCTTTACCTCTACCCAGGCGACGGCGCGGGCGGCTTCAAGCCACGGAAGTCCATTGGCCGCGGCTGGGATGTCTTCGACAAAATCGTCGCTCCCGGCGACTGGTCCGGGGACGGACGCCGCGACCTGATCGCGCGGTCCAAGGACGGCAAGCTCTGGCTGTATCCCGGCAACGGCGCCGGCGGGTTCGGAACCCGGCGCGTGATCGGGTCCGGTTGGTCCGTGTTCAACGCCGTGACGGGAGCCGGCGACCTCAGCGGTGACGGCAAGCCCGACCTCCTCGCCAGGACCCCTGCGGGGGCGCTCTGGCTCTACAAGGGCGACGGCTCCGGGGGCTTCCTCGGCCGGACCCTGATTGGGAATGGCTGGGACCGAACGACATCCATCTCGGTCGTCGGAGACTTCTCCGGCAGCAGGACCGTCAACCTGCTCGCGAGGGACGGGGCCGGTTCCCTGTGGATGTACGCGGTTGGGGCGAACGGCGCCTTCCGCAGCATCCTGATCGGCGGCGGCACGAGCTAGCCGGGCCGGGCCGGAACCCGCCGTGTGTGCCGATGCCGTAGTCTATAAGGCGTCCCCCAGCGCGCGCGGCAGCGGTTTTCGGCTGCCCGTCGTCCTATCCTGAAGGAGCCCCGTCCGGAATGGACATCCAGAACCACTTCTACGGCCATTCCGCTGTACTCGCCGCCCACGCAGGCTTGGACCGCCCCCGCCACTTCGCGGGACTGCTCCAGCACGGCTGGACGCCGGTCACACCCATCCGCACCCACTTTGCGGATCTCGCCGGCTCCGCCCCCAAGGGCAACCTCTTCACCTGGACCCACTCGTCACGGGGCTGGTCCGAGGAGGAATCCATCAGGGAAACCGGCTTTGCGAGCACGCCAATCGGCTCGCCCGCGCTGTACCTTGCGGACATGGTCCAGCGAAGCGGCTCGGCTCCCCGCCGCACGCTGGGAACCGTGGTCTTCCCGTTCCACGGCACCCGGCTGCTCTCCGTGGAAGGGGACCAGGCGGCCTACGCCAAGGAAATTTTCGACCGCGAAGGCCCGGCAGTCGTCTGCCTGCATATCGATGATCTTCAGCGGCCCGAGATCCTGCGGGCATGGACCGAGGCAGGCCACCACATCACCACGGCCGGCGAACGACGGGATCCGCAGTTCCTGGCCCGCATCATGTGGCTGCTGCTCAACAGCGAGAAGGTCGTGTCGAACCGGCTCGCCACGGCCCTCGTCTACGCAGCGGCCGTCGAAACTCCCGTCAGCATCTACGGGCCCCACTTCCAAATCGCCGGCATCCAGGAGACCTCGTCCGAGGCGTACCTCAAGGAGCTTTGGCCTGAGTTCTACGACGAAGGGATCCCGACGTCGGTCCTCCAAGACGTGGCAAACGCCGAGCTCGGGCGCGACTACATGAGGTCGCCGGAGGAACTGCGTTCGCTGCTGGGGTGGGACTCCCGGGGCTTCCTTCCCTTCGCGAACTACTGGATCGGCGCCCCCGTTGCCAAGGCGCAGGCAATCCTGGGACTGAAAAAGCGGGAGGTGGGCGCGGTGGTCAACGAGGTCAAGCTGAGTCCGCTGCATTTCCTGAAAGACCCGCTGGAACATCTTCCCGACCGGCTCCCGAAGGTAGTGTCCAACGGCCTGGTCGCACCGGCCATCGACTATGTCGGCTGAACTGACCGTCAGCCCCGTTTCACAACGCCGGCAGTCGATTTACTACCTGCTCGGAGCGGCGCTGCAGGGTGCCGGCGCGCTGCTGGTCCAGCCCTTCTCGATCCGCATCCTCGACTCAACCCAATGGGGCAGGGTCGGTCTCGCGGCCGTGTTGCTGCAGGTGGGCCAGGTGGTCTTATCCGCGGGCCTGCCGCTGGCCATCACCAAGGCCTACTTCACGCCTAAGACCGGCCCCACGCACGCCCGGGCCATCCACGGCGCCAACATCATCCTCAGCCTGGTTCTGTCGCTTGCCGCGGCCGGCATCTACTTCCTGATCACGCCCGACCGAGGAGCCGCCGCCACGTTTGCGCTGGCCATCGTCGCCACCGGACTGCTCAGCGCCGTCGTCAGCTCCCAGTCCGTGCTGCGCAGCCAACGGAAGGCGCTCGCCTTCGTTATCCTGAGCGGCGCCGCCTCGCTCGGCTGCCACCTGCTCGGGTTGGCGGCCATATCGCTCATCGCCGCGAACTCGGAAACGTACCTGGGCGCATTTGCTGTCGGCATGCTGGCCACCGGGATCGCCGCAATGACCCTGGCCCCGCCCCTCTGGCCGTCCAAGGCCTGGGATGAGGTCAAGGCGGCGTTCCGCCTGGGCCTCCCGGTCCTGCCCCACAGCCTGGCAATCATGTTGCTGATGCAAGGCGACACCTTCCTCGTGCAACATTTCCAGGACACCGCCACCGCAGGCCGCTATGTGTCCGCGGCGGCGTTCGCCCTCGGACCGTTTTCCGTGCTGGCAGCGCTCAACAACGTGTGGACGACGCGGATCTTCGAGGCATCGCACGACAGCGGGCTCAAGGCCGTAATACGAAGCGTGGGAAACAACTCGGCAGCCATCGCCGCAGCCCTGTCGGTGGCAGGATCATCCGCGGCGGCCCTCGGGATGTTCCTCCTGAAGGGCATCGACCACGACGTCGTCCAGCTCGCGCGCGTGCTTCCGGTCGTGGCCTGCGGCTATGCGCTCTACCTATTGACAATGTCCATGGCGTTCGCGGTGAACAAGACCGGTGCCTACACCTGGGTCACGCCCAGCGTCCTGCTGATCGGCGTAGCGATAGCCTGGCTGCCCGCGCAGTCAGGAACGCTCTGGGAGCTGGGCGCAGTCAAGGCCCTGGTCTTCACGCTGCTGGGCGTAGCGTATTACCTCGTCGTGTCCCGGCTGTTGCCTGGCACGGTCCCGGTGCGCAACTTCGTTCTGGCCTTGCTGGCCTCCACCGCCGCAGCCGCCATCAACTTGGCCCTGCCGACCACCCTCGACGTGGGCATCGTATCGATCGCGGTCGTGGCAGTGGCCGGGGGCATCGTCTTTTGGGCGGTGCGCAAACGCGGGCTAGCATCGATGTAGTGGGCCGACGGGCACGACAAGACAACAAATCGCACAATCAGATAGGTCTGTAATGGGTACATCCTTTGAAGTCGCCACCCAACGCATTGGCGAAGCCGAAAGGCCTTTCATCATTGCCGAGATGTCCGGGAACCACAACGGGGATCTGCAGCGGGCCCTGGACATCGTGGACATGGTGGCCGCCTCCGGGGCGCAGGCAGTCAAACTGCAGACGTACACGGCGGACACGATCACGATTGATTCCGGCCGCCCGGAGTTCTCCATCAGCGCAGACCACGCCCTGTGGGGCGGCAGCAACCTGTACCAGCTCTACAAGCAGGCGCACACGCCCTGGGAGTGGCACGCCCCCATCTTCGAACGCGCACGTTCGCACGGACTTATCCCCTTCTCGAGCCCGTTCGACGCCACCGCCGTCGACCTGCTGGAATCGCTCGACGCGCCGCTCTACAAGATCGCGTCCCTGGAGATCGGCGACCTGCCGCTGCTCAGGCTCGTGGCCCGGACCGGCAAGCCCGTCATCCTCTCCAACGGTGCCGCCACGCTGGCCGAAATCGACACCGCTGTCCAGACGATCAGGGCAGAAGGCAACGAACAAATCATCGTGCTGGCCTGCACCTCCTCGTACCCGGCAGCCGCGTCCGAATCCAACCTGCGGACCATTCCGGTGATTCGTGATGCCTTCGGCGTCCAGGTGGGCCTCTCGGACCACACGATGGGAATCGGAGCGGCCGTCGCTGCCGTCGCACTGGGTGCAACGGTCATCGAGAAGCACGTCACGATGAGCCGGGCCGACGGCGGCGTCGATTCGGACTTCTCGCTGGAGCCCGACGAACTCACGGCGCTGGTGCGGGAGACGCAGACGGCGCACGAAGCGCTGGGCTCCCCCGTTATCCGCCAGACGGCCGGAGAATCCGAAAGCCGCCGGCTGAAGCGTTCGCTCTACGTTGTGGAGCCCGTGAAGCGTGGCGACATTGCCACGCCCGCAAATGTCCGCTCCATCCGTCCCGCCGGCGGCCTTGAGCCCGCCCTGCTCGAAACCGTGATGGGACGCCCCTTCCGGGAAGACTGCGAAGCCGGAACGCCGCTCACCTGGGATGTCGTCTAGGCCGTAAGGTCTTATCAAAAGCCTGTGGCCCGGTCCCGGGGTGAACGCAATGACGTTCACCCTAAGACCGGGCCACAGGTGTATCTGACTATAAATCCGCTGCAGTGCTGCGTGGACAGCGGACCCTCCTGAGGGTGGATCAGTCGCCGGCCTTGGTGAGCTCGTACCAGTCTTCGTTGTCGATTCTGGTCAGGCCTCCGGTGTACCCGGCGGCCTGGAAGAGCCGCAGTGAGGGCTGATTGGACGCGAGCATGGCCGCGTGCAGCGTCTTCCCGGGGTACTTCGAGCAGAAGAACCGTTCGGCTTCGTGGAGCATGGGGCCGGCCAGGCGCCGCCCGCGCATGCTGGCACCCACGGTGATGGAGACTTCCCAGTTGAGGGGGTCCAGGGCGTGGAACCTGACCGTGCCCGCGGGGGCGCCGTCCATTTCGGCAATGAGCAGGCAAACTTCCGGGTTGGCGACGGCAGCCGCAACCCAGGCGACGTGCGAGTCCCACGACAGTTCGTTCCTCGTACGGGATACCTTTCGAACCGATGGCTCGTTGCGCCAGTCGAAGAGCTGGGAGGCGTCCTCGATCCGCGCGGGCCGGGCGTTGAGTCCCGGCGGAGCCTCAATGATCTCGGCCCAAGCGGCCACAATCCTGTCGGCCCCGGCGCCATCAACGAGTTCGCGCGACCGTGCGAAAAGGCGTTCGCGGCTTTCAGTGTCTGTGAGGAGTTGTCGGAGCCCCGCGGTGGCCAGGGCCTCGTCCAGCTCGCCCGAACTGGCATCTCCCAGTCCCGCGGCCATGCCCTCGGATGTTGCGAAGCGGTAGTTGTCGCCCTGGTTCTCGACCAGCTGCACCAGTGCCGTCGGCACGCCCAGGGCCGCGAGTTCCCATATCGTGGTGCCGGCACCGCTGAGTACCAGGTCCATGGAAGGAAACAGCTTGGGGAGGTCGAGGGCGGGAGGCACGATCTCCAATTCCTGCCCCTCCCCCAACTCCACGGGCAGTTCCGGCCGCCCTGCTGACACGACGTAGCAGCGTGAGGGAATTCCCGTCTGCGCCCACCAGCCCAGGCAGCGGGCTGTCATGTCCCTCGCGTCGGTACCGCCCATGACTATCATCATGTTGGGCTTTCCCGGCTCGGAGTCCTCCGGCCTCGGCGACGCCGTGCGGAGTGCCCGGATGGCGCCCCGGATCGGGATGGCAGCGGCGCCCCGCAGTAGGCGGTAGGAACCGTCGGCGGGCCTGTATCGGGTCTCGGCCGCCGGCGACGGGTCGACGGCCAGGTCGGCCGGCCGCCGTCCGAAGGACCCGTCCTCCATCGAAGAGAGGAGAATTCCGGCCTCGTTGAGCAGGGCCCTGGCCTCGCCTTGCTCGGCGTAAGTATCGATGTGGACGACGTCGGCCTCAGCCTTGCGCGCCAGTTCCACCAGCTCCTCCGCGCTGTCCGGCCGGGCATGCCGCACCGGACAGCGGGCCTCAACAAGCTCCCGGCCCATCGCGCTTTCCACATCGCCGCTGAATACGACGTCCCACCCCGCAGCCAACGCGGCCTCTGCAACCGCCATGGTCCGCACCACGTGTCCCAGCCCCTGGGCCTTGGATGAGTCACACCGCAGCAGTACGCGCACTTTAGCCTTCGTTCAGAGGTTTCTGTTCGATATGCGCGTTAAGCGCCACAATATCGGGACGGCTCCGGAGGACCGCCACCACGTCGCGCCAGCCTGGCGGCTGGTCCGGCAGCAACCTGACTACCTCGTCCAGCAGTTCCGCGTCCTCCGCGGTGTCGAGGGTCACGCGGAAATTCGAGCTCCCGGGCGAAAAGGTCAACGCCGCGCAGTCGAATCCGGCGCCCTCCTCGTACAGGGCGCTCGTCACGTGGGCTCGGTGGTAGCTCTCGGTCCGCTCGTTCGCCCGAGCCAGCGCGGCGGAGGTCGCCAGTTCCACGTCGAGGCCCCGGGGCAACGAGCGAACCTTGGTGGTTGAGACGTAGTCAAGGTCCGGGTCGTGGCGCCAGACCGAGACGACCTGGGCAATAACCGTTGGATCCAGGAGCGGGCAGTCCGAGGTCAGCCTGACAACGGCATCGGCGTTGGTCGATTCCGCAGCCCCGATGAAGCGGCTGAGGACGTCGTCCTCACTCCCGCGGACCACCTCAATCCCGTGGCGATCGCCGAATTCAACGATCGCGTCGTCACCTGGCGCGGTCGACGTGGCAATTACGACCTGGTCGACGCCGGCCGCAGCACGCGCTGCGCGCACGACCCAGTCAAGCACCGGCCTGCCGCCCAGGTCCCGGAGGACCTTTCCGGGCAGCCGGGAGGAACCAACCCTCGCCTGGATTACCGCAACGACACGAAGTGAGTGTCCGTCCTTCACGATCCGACTACGTCCAGAACCTGATCAACGACGGTGTTTACTTCGCTGTCCGTCAGGCCCGGGTATAGCGGGAGGGAGATCTCCTGCTGGTAGTACAGCTCCGCTTCGGGGCACATGCCGCGGCGGTACCCAAGGTCCTCAAACACCGGGTGCCAGTAGGCGGGAATGTAATTCACCTGGACTCCGATGCCGCGGCTCCGGAGTTCGTCGAAAATGCTCCGCCGGCGGCTGGCCTCGACCCGGAGCGGGTAGAGGTGCCACGCCGGGGCAGCGCCTTCCGTGGTCTGCGGCAGCATCAGGTTGTCGTTGCCCGCGAATGCGGCGTTGTACGTATCGTGGATCTCTTGCCGCCGTTTCCGGAAGCCGTCCAGCTTTGCCATCTGGCTGATCCCCAGGGCGCACAGGACGTCCGGGAGCCGGTAGTTGAGTCCGAATTCGTGCACTTCCTGGTGCCAGGCGCCCTCGTCGGGGTACCGGAGCTCCGACTTCTCCCGCACGAGGCCCTGGCCCTTGAACCGCCGGGCGCGCAACGCGAGATCCTCGCGCGGAGTGACAACCGCGCCGCCTTCCGCCGTCGTCATGTTCTTCGTGGGGAAGAAGGAGAAGGTCGTCAGGTCAGCAAGCTTGCCGACCGGCTCGCCGTGCAGCGAGGAGCCAACCGAATGCGCCGCGTCCTCGATGAAGACTGCTCCGGCGTCGTGCGCGAGCCGGTTGAACGCCGAGGCATCGACAGGCAGACCGGCGTAGTCAACGGCAGTAATCGCACGTGTCCGCGGTGTGACTGCCGCCGCCGCGGCGTCGAGCGCCAGGTTGCCAGTGGCGGGATCGATGTCGGCGAAGACCACCTTGGCCCCGGCGATGGCCGCCGTCGCAGCCGTCGCGACAAACGTCAACGGCGTCGTGACGATCTCATCGCCGGGCTTGATGCCGGCCGCCACGTACGCGACGTGAAGTGCGGCAGTGCCCGAGGTTACTGCCACAGCGTGGGATCCGCCGGCAATATCCGAGATGGCGGCTTCGAACTCGTCGACCTTCGGCCCGGTCGTCAGCCACTCACTGCGAAGAGCCTCGGATACCGCTTTGATGTCGGATTCGTCGATGGACTGGCGACCGTACGGGAGCATATTGCTAGAGCCCTTCCGCTTCAAACATGGCACGGAGCTCTTCCACGGAAAGGAAGACCTCGTTGCCGTCAGACTGGTAGCTCCACCCGTCCTTGACCGCGACCCCGTCGGAGGGTGCCTCGTAGCCCCAGCCACCGAGGTGCGGCATGACCACGTAGCGGTCGCCGACGGAGACGGTCCGGCGGGAGTCGTCGGCAGCAATCATTTCTTCGTGCAGCTTTTCGCCGGGGCGAATTCCGATTTCGTGGGTCACTGCATTGTCGTCAACGGCCTTGGCCAAATCGGTAATGCGCACCGACGGAATCTTCGGAACGTAAAGCTCGCCGCCCTGCATGATTTCGAAGGAATCGAGCACGAATTTGACGGCCTGTTCCAGGGTGATCCAGAAGCGGGTCATGCGGTCGTCGGTTACCGGCAGCGACTTTCCTTCGGCGTGCATCTTCTTCCAGATGGGAACAATCGATCCACGCGATCCCATGACGTTGCCGTAGCGGACCACGCAGAAACGGGTGTCGTAGGCGGCCGCGTAGTGGTTGCCGGAGATGAAGAGCCGGTCCGCGCAGAGCTTCGTGGCGCCGTAGAGGTTTACCGGGCTGGATGCCTTGTCGGTGGACAGGGCCACGACTTTCTTGACACCGGCGTCGATAGCGGCGTCGATCACGTTCTGCGAGCCCTGCACGTTCGTCTGGACGTATTCGAACGGGTTGTACTCCGCCGTGTCGACCTGCTTCAGTGCCGCTGCGTGGATGACGTAGTCAACCTTGTGGAAGGCCCGGTCCAGGCGGTGCCGGTCGCGAATGTCGCCGATAAACCAACGAAGGCGGGGGTCATTGTTGAACATGGCCCGTGCTTCGTGCTGCTTCAGCTCGTCCCGACTGATGATTACCAGTCGGCGGACATCGTGGTTATCCAGGATTTCCTTGATAAGGGCCTTGCCAAGAGAGCCTGTACCGCCCGTGATCAGTACCGATGAGCCGCTCAGTAGGGACATTCTCAAACCGCCTTGATTTTCATGTAGATAAAAAGTCTATTTGCTTATTCGACACAATGTGTGCCGAGGGAGCACCCCAGCAAGCCTACCAGCACGTGCTGCACCGCCGACCGCCGGAACAAATGCTCCGCGTTGCGGGCAGATGCCCGCGCCACTGCCGGAGCGGTGAGGTCAGGGCCTGACGGCGTGCGTGACCAGCTTGCGCAGGCCGGGCCACATTCTCTTCGAGACCACCTTCGGGGTCAGGGTCACGGCGTTCAGGCGTGACGTCAGGTGCCAGCGCGCGGCGCGGGCGGCCGAGGTCCAGCCCTTGGCGGTGAAATCGCGGACGCACTCGTCGAAGAAGGCGCGCTCCTCGGCGAAACGGCGGCCGTCCAGCGCCCGGACCGAGGAGTCGGACTCGCGGTGGCGGCGGTACTGGAAGCACACCGTGTCGACGACGGCCATCTTGCCGCCGCTGAGGGTGATGTCGATGGCCAGCGCGAGGTCCTGGACGACGTCGTACTGCGGCCGGAAGTCGTGCTTCTTGATGGCCTCGGCGCGCCAGGCCACGGACGGGAAGTACAGCCAGTCACCTACCATGAGGCTTTCCGCGATGGCTTCGCCGGAGACGATCGCTTCCGACGTCTTGCCGACCAGCTTGTGCCGGAGGAACTGCTTTACGGAGTCGCCCAGCGGCTGGTACACGGCGCCGTTCTCGTCGATGACCTCGACGCCCGGCTGGACAATGCTGACTTCCGGGTCCTGGAAGGCCTTGCGCACCGTGCTGATGTAGTTCGGCAGCATCAGGTCGTCGGCGCCCATGATGACCACGATGTCGTGCTCAACCAGGCCCACGCACTTCTTGTAGTTGCCGTTGGCGCCGAGGTTGGCCTCGTTGCGGTAGTACCGGACACGGTCGTCGGCGGCCACGAGTCCGGCAAAGTACTCCGGGAGGGTGTCGTCAGGGTAGCCGTCGTCGACGATCGTGAAGCGGAAGTCCTTGTCGTCCTGTGCGAGTACGGAGGAAACAGCAGCCTTCATCATGGCTACGTCCCCGTAGTACGGGAACATTACGTCAATTGTCACTATTTTCTTCTCTCGGTTGGCGGCACGGCGGAAGCCGTTGCGGCCTCGCCTGCCGTCGGCTGGATTGGTTTGGATTCCCGTTGGAGTCGTTCCACGGAGGATCGCAGGATGGCAACTTCCTCGGCGAGGATGCGGGTCTCATCCTCAAGGATGGTGAGTTCGCGGGACACGTGCAGGCTGACGCCCACAAGCAGCAGGATCGCCAGGGCGAACAGCAGATTGGACGGAACGACGACGCCGACCAGCGCTGCCGCCCAGTTCAGGAGTCGGGGGAAGATGCCCAGGATGATGGTCAGCGTGCCGATGACCAGCCACAGGATGGCGTACTTCTCCCGCAACCGGCCGTTGCGAAGCATTATGAGGACTACTGCCACCATCACGATGGACAAAATCAAGGAACCTGCAACGTTCATGCCTTAGGCACTTCCCTCTCCGGCAATGTCGCCGGACAGCGGCGCATGTAGTTCGGCCGGGCGCGGAGTCCGGCGGCGGGCCAGCGCGAAACACAGGACGAGGCCCGAGCGCGCAAGATAAATGGATGCTTTGATGGGCCCCTGGCTGGGCGTACCGGCCTGGCGCTCCTTCATTTCGACCGGCACCTGGGTCACACGGCAGCCGGACTTGACTGCCACCACCAGTGAATCGATGGTGTCCCCAAGGTATTCGGCCGGGAAATGCGAAATGTACTGCCGCAGTGCGGTTTCGTTCGCGGCGCGAAATCCTGAGGTGACATCGGTCAGCTGCGTCCCGGCCACCGCGGAGATGACCTTGGCAAGGAAGAACATGGCCCAGCGCCGGGGGCCCTTGGCACCATAGTTCCCCTTGCCTGCGAAGCGGGCCCCGATCGAAATGTCGGCGTGCTCCAGACCGGCCAGGACACGGTCGATGTCGTGGGGATCGTGCTGGCCGTCCGCATCCACCTGGATCACGGACTTGTAGCCGTTGCGGAGCGCGTACTTGAATCCCGCCCGCATCGCCCCTCCGACACCCAGGTTAAAAGGCAGCCGCAGGACCGATGCGCCGGCTTCCCGGGCGATCCTCGGAGTGTCGTCCTTCGAGCCGTCGTCGACGACGAGAACATCGTGTTGGGGGACTACAGCCAGGACTTTCCGGATGGTATTGCCGATGGCCTCGGCCTCGTTCCAAGCCGGCATGACGATTAAAACGCCGGAACGCTGTGAGTTACCCATGGTTTGAAAGTATAGCAACGTGCAACTGCCGCCCTTTTCCGGCCCGCCGGTTTCCACCCCCGGCCCGCCAGGGAGCCCGCCGCCGGATTCGTGGCCGGGTGCGCATACTTGTAGGGTTGGCTGTGAACTTAGGAGACTTGATCAATGACTTGGTGGGAAACGCTTCCTACGCTGGCAGCAACTGCGCTGGTTTACTTCCTTCCCGGTTTGATAATCCTGGCAGCGGCCGGTCTTCGCCGGTTGAACCTGGTGGCCCTGGCCGCGCCGGTATCGGCGTCCGTATCAGGGACGATGGCCATCATCCTGCCGTATCTGAAGCTCCCGTTTAACCCGGTGAGCTACTTTGCCGTCAGCGTGCTCGCTGCGGCAACGGTGGCAGTATTCAGGCTCGTCCGACGCCGTCGTCGTTCCGCGGCTGGTACCGAAGCCGCCGGCACCGCGGAAGAGGGCAGCCGCTTCACCGGCTTCCTGGGCGCGAACTTCCCACTCTCCCCCGCGGACACCGGAATCTGGCTGGCGCGCCTGGCGATCCCCGCCGCCGTCCTCATCCCGGCCGCGATCATCAGCTTCCGCTATGTCACGGGCTTCGGATCCCCGGACAGCTTCTCGGAGACGTTCGACAATATCTACCACCTGAACGCGGTCCGCTACATCGCCGATACGCAGAACGGCTCGACGCTGACCCTCGGCAACCTGACGGCCGCATCCAAGGGACTGTACCCGGCGGCCATGCACGACTCCATGGCCCTGGTCCTGATGCTCGGTGCACCGTCGGTCATGGCAGTAGTCAACGTCGGGACTATCGTTACCGGCGCCATCGTCTGGCCGCTGGGCTGCGTGTTCCTGATCAGCCGGATCGTTGGCTACCGGCCGATGCCGCTGCTGGCGGCGGGAATCCTCTCGGCCGGGTTCAGCGGTTTCCCGTACCTCATGGTTGGCTTCGGCGTCCTCTACCCGAACCACGCCGCCATCGCCCTGCTTCCCGCCGTTCTTGGCCTTGCCATTGAGTCGCTCGGCATGTCGCGGACTCCCCCGGGCTCGCCGCTGGCACCGGTGCTGGCCCTGGCCGCCACCGTTCCGGGCCTCGCCCTCTCGCACCCCAGCACGCTGGTGGCGCTTCTTGGCTTCTCCGCCCCCGTAGTTGTCGGCCGCCTGATCCGCTCCTGGCTCGCTGCCCGGGAAGGTTCCGTGTCGAAGCGGCAGCCGCAATTGTGGCTGGCCTTCACGGTCGCGTACCTGCTGGGCACGGCCGGCGTCTGGATGGTCGCCCGCCCCAACCTCAGCGCCGCCGGCTGGACCCCGTTCCAGACCAACGCACGGGCCATCGGCGAAATCCTCGGCAGCGCTCCGATGGGAACCACGACCGCCTGGATCATGCTGATCCTGACCATCATCGGGCTCTACGTCGTGGCACGCCAGATTCGCCGGTACTGGTGGGTCGGCGGCATGTACGTCGTCGGCGGCGTCCTCTACCTCGTGGTGTCCAGCTGGAGCAACGGCAGGTTCCGCGATTTCCTCACCGGCGTCTGGTACACCGACAGCTTCAGGCTCGCCGCGCTGCTCCCGGTGGTGACGCTTCCCGTCGTCGTGCTGGGCGCGGAATGGGTGGTCTGGCGCGTCCGGGCCATGACCGGCGCCCTGATCGCCTCTTCCAAGGAGCGGGTGGCCGGCCGTCCCCGTGCGGCCGCAGCATTGATCGGCCGCTTGCCGGCCTCATCCGGGATCGCCATGGGCTGCGCCGTCATCCTGGTTTTGGGCATCGGAGCGCAGGGCGGGACGCTGTCCCGGGTGCAGGACCGCATCAGCACCACGTTCACCACGACTCCCACGTCCACGCTGCTGTCAACGGACGAAGTCTCGCTGCTCAAGGAGGTGGCGGCCATTGTTCCCGAGGGAGACGTCGTGGTGGGCAACCCCAGGACCGGCGCCTCGCTGGTCTATGCCTTCTCCGGCCGCCGTGCCCTGGCCCCGCACATTTTCGGAATCCGAACCCCAGAGGAGCAGCTGTTGCTTGACCACTGGGATGAAGCGGCCTACAACTCTGCGGTGTGCCCCGCCGTCAAGGCGCTCAAGGCTTACTGGGCACTCGACTTCGGAAACACCGAGATCACCCCGCGGGCAGAACCCCTGGTCGGCGTCCGCGATCTGGCAGACGACACCGCGCCTGGCATGAAGCTGGTCAAGGCCGTGGGCGGAGCCCGGCTTTTCCGGGTAACCGCCTGCGGGTAGCAGGAAAGTTCCGCTCTTCCAGAAGGATCAAAAAAGAACCGGGCCGCGACTAACGTCGCGGCCCGGTTCTTTGCTTACAAGCTACTTTTTGGCTGCCTGGCGCTGCCGCTCGAAGTACGCTTCCTTGGCCAACTCCGGAACGATGTTCCGGCTGGCCCAGGCGGCGCCCAGGGCCGAGCCTGACCGGAGTGCCTGGTCCTCGACCCCGGCGGCGTAAAACAGCGAGGGCTGCCGGGCCTTCGACAAGGCCGGGATCTTGCCGCCCACACGCAGGGTGGCCATGTCGTCCTGGCTGACCGACGCCACCAGGATATCCGCGGCGAGTTCGTCGGCGCGTTCATGCGGCCACACGTAGGAGGTCGGCGATTTCTGGCCGCCCGACGCACGTCCCTGTTGCTTGACCGCAGCCAGCGAAGGGGCCGGAACCAGTCCGAAGTCCTTGAGCATGCCCATCGCCACGGAATCCTCCGGCGACACCTGGATATCGGCACCGTCAGCGGAAGAAACGGTCACGAAGAGAACAGTCGTTCCTTTGAGGCCGGCGTAATCGCGCACCGAATCCCGGATGGCGCCCTCGGTCTTGGCCTGCAGCTCGGCCGCAGCGTCACTGCGCCCGAGCGCCTTGCCTACGAGGGCCGACGCCTGACGCCAAGCCGGGCCGGAACCCGATTCCATCGGCAGCACCACGGGCGCGATCTGGGACAGCTTGTCGTAGTCCGCACGGCTGATCCCGGCGCCGACGGCCAAAATGACTTCCGGGTCAAGGTTGCGGATGTCATCGAGCGGCAGCGCGATCCTGTCGCTCAGGAGGAACGGTGGGGCGCCATCGATGTCGCGCATCGCGGCAGTGAACCACGGCGACGAGGCGGAGCCGGAAATCCCCACCGGCGCCAGGCCAAGCGCGGCGCAGGCGTCGGCGTCGGCGCTGCTCAA
The DNA here is from genome assembly GCF_056399345.1 of Arthrobacter sp. 01N442. NCBI lineage: Bacteria > Bacillati > Actinomycetota > Actinomycetes > Micrococcales > Micrococcaceae > Arthrobacter > Arthrobacter sp. 01N442. Next base: position 235,405 of record NZ_JBFTRD010000006.1, on the reverse strand, counting down.
GGCAACAACGCGCTTGGGCGGCGCGGCCACCGTCGTCGTCCCGTAGCTGTGCGAAAGGCTCACGGGGAACGCGCCGGCTGAAACCGCGACGGTCTCGGTTCCCTTCTTCGCGCTGCATGCGGGCAGCGCCAGCGGCAAGGCGACAATCGCGGCAAGGAATCCGCGCCGGCCGATCGCCTTGCCGGGGGTTGGTCCGTTCAGCGGCGTCATGCCCATATTTGAATCCTCAGTATTTCGGTGGTGAACAATGATGCGGGCCCGCTGGACAGGTCCGAGTGTATCGCTTGCAAAGTGATCAGCCCCGCTACCTGCATGCGGTCAATTTCAGGAGTTTGGCCTCGCCGTGCTGATCGACCACCCTGGCCACGCCCGCCTTCTCAAGGTCGGCCAGGCCGGGCGCTGGGTGATGCTCGTTGTTGACTTCCTGGGTGCCGAAATCCAGGACATAGCCGATGCCAAGCCGCGACACAGCGGGACAGACTTCCGGGTCCGTCCGGGCGTTCCGCAACCGCGCCAGGATGATTTTGTCGTCGGGGTTTTCCTTGCTGATCAGAATGTGCAGCTGCATGGTGCGCCGGTCCGCAAGCGCGTAGGCGAGGGCACTGCCGTTTCCAGGGTTCGAGGCGATCACCGCGTCCGCCGGAACGTACTTGTCCAGCTCGGCCAGGACGGCGGCTTCATCGGATGTGAGCAGCGGGGACTGCGGCGTCAGCGCATAGCTGCCGCGGGCCAGGGAGACCATGTCCGGAACGCTGCCCAACTGGGTGAGGACCAGGAGCGCCACGGCGCCCACCGCGGAGACGGTGGCCTTCACCGGCTTCCTGGACAGCAGCGGGGCCTGCAACGGCGCGGCCGGGGCCGCGTTGCTGCTTGGCGCGCCGTTGCCCGCACCGGCGAGCCGGGACCGGAGCCAGGTCCAGCCCGCAGTTGCTCCCACGGCCGCCGGCACGATCACCGCCACCGGCAGCAGGGCGGCCAGCCGGTAGCTGTCGCTGTACCAGGTGCCGGAGAGGAGGTAGCGCAGCCGGCCGGCGGGGAAGCTGGACACGGCGACGAAGAGCAATGCCGCGATCAGCAGGACACCGATCATCCACCACTGCCGTTGCCTGCGGGCGGTTAGGACGACGCCGATCACGGCAAGTACCGAGATGGCGACGGCGGGTGAGGTACCCAGGGGCGCATTGCCCGCGACCTGCAGAAGCGCCCGCGGAATGGACTGCACCGGCGGCCAGAACGCTGCCGCAAAGGACGGCCGGGCAAGGATCCAGAGCCCGAGGGCCGCCGCGCCGCCGACCAGGAGGGCGGCGCTCCAGGCCACGCACCTGAGCTTGTTCGCGGCCCAGTCCCGGCGCCATTTCAGGACCGAAACCACGTACACGTACAGCACGGCGGGCGACAGGAAGGCCAGGAAGGCCAGAAAGGTGCTGGGGTGCGCCTGGGCCACACCGGCCGATGCCAGCACCAGCACGATCAGGGGCAGCGGGCCGAGAAGCTCCGGAACCGCCGAAAGCTTCAGGGCCTGCACGCCCAGCGCCAGCAAAGCAGGGAGCAGGGCGAGGGAAAGAAGGTTGGGATAGAGAACCCCGAAGTGAATCATCAGCAGCGGAAAAGCCCCGAATCCGGCGGACAGGATTCCCGCGATCACTGCGGCATCCCTGCGTTGGCCCAGGGCCTGCTGGCAGAGGTAGACGCACCCCAGGGGCCAGGCGATCGAGGCGATGGCGATGTTGCCGGCGTTGACGGCAACGGGAATCGGCGCGGCCGAGGTCTGCGTGACCAGCGAGATGAAGGCATGCCAGCCGGCCGGATAGAACCCTCCGCCGGTCATGGCCCCCAGCGTCAGCGACGACGCCTGTCCCGTGTCCTCGATGTACCGGATGGCATTCAGGTGGAAGATGTTGTCAAAGGTCTGCGAGATGTGCTCGGGCGAGCCGATGATCTCGACCATCCGCGCGCAAATGACGGCACCGCCGACGGCCGCGCCGCCGAGTGCCCACCAGAAGCGCTGGTCGATCGCCCGCCCGCCGTGGGGCTCCCGCCACTTCGTCGGCAGCGCGCGCCGGACACCCAGCGCGCCGAGGACGGCGACGGCGGTAAGGCCGGCAACCGGCCACAGCGACCACGGGATTTTCAGGAACGGGGCGAGCAGGCCCGCTACCGACACGAGCGCCATCGACAGGACCGGGGACAAGGCGGCCACGGCAAATGCCTTCAGCCCGAGGGCCCGGCCCAGGACCAGTCCGGGCACGACCAGCACCAGGACGGCCGTCAGAACCGAGGGCAGGCTCGTAAACCAGGACATCTGTGTGGCAACTCCTCAAAGCGGTGGGCGGCGGAAAGCGGGACTAGGACGCGGCAGCCGACCTGCGCCGCAGTTCCGTCACGACTTCATCGACCGGCCCGTCGAGAACCACGTTTCCGTGCTCCAGGAGGACCCCCCGCTCGCAGACGGTGGAGACGAGGTCGAGGTCGTGGCTCACCACAAAGAGCGTCTTGCCGGCATCCGCCAGCTCCTTGATCTTCGCGATGCACTTGCGCTGGAAGGGTTCGTCGCCGACAGCCAGGATCTCATCGATCAGGAAGATCTCCGGGTCCGTGTGCACGGCAATCGAAAAGGCCAGGCGCAGGTACATTCCCGAGGAATAGAACTTCACCTCGGTGTCGATGAACTCCCCGATTTCGGCGAAGTCCACGATCGAGTCGAACATCTCGTTGATCTGCTTCTCCGACATGCCGAGGATGGCGCCGTTCAAGTAGACATTGTCCCGGCCGCTGAGATCGTGGTGGAAGCCCGCCCCGACCTCGATCAGGCCGGCGACCCTGCCCCGGGTACGCACGGTTCCGGCGTCGGGCTGCAGGACGCCGGAGATGAGCTTGAGGAGGGTCGACTTGCCGGAGCCGTTGAGGCCAAGCAGTGCCACTGTCTCGCCTTGGTGGACATCCAGGGAGACGTCCCGCAGCGCGTCGAACACCTTGTACATGTCCCCCTTGCGCCCCCGGACGAACCAGACCAAGGCCTCCTTGAGGGATCGGGTGTGCCGCAGGACGAACTTCTTCCGTACGTCCTTGCACGTAATTGCCAGCATTTTCTCCTGCACGGCCATCACAGCTCCTGGGCGAAACGGACGGACAGTTTGCGGAAGACCAACTGGCCGACAAACAGGACCAGCAGCGAGACGCCGAGCGCCACCGGCGCCCAGATGGAGGCGAGGCCGTGCATGACCGGGGCGGCTGCGAGCTGGTCCGAGTTAAGCGTCGGATACCAGAAGCCCCAGTGGAAGATCTCCACCCCGACGGTCATCGGGTTCAGCTGGTACAGGAAGAAGTACGGTCCGAGGGCCTTTTCAACCATGGTCCAGACGTACAGTACCGGCGATGCCCACGTCACGATCATGAGGATCATGTCGACAATGTTTTCCGAGTCCCGGAAGTAGACGTTGGCGGCGCCGAAGAGGAGTCCCAGCCCGGTGGCCAGGATAGCTACGATGACGAAGGCCAGGGCAATGGCGGCCAGTTGCAGGATGCTCGGCGCCCAGCCCGCCAGGAGGCAGGCACCGATGAGGACCACCGTCTGGGGAAGGAAGTGGATGGCCGACACCAGGAGCGTCGAGACCGGAAACAATTCCCGCGGCAGGTAGATCTTCCGGATCAGGTCCCGGTTGTCCACGATCGAGCGCGTCGAGTTGCCAAGGACTTCGACGAAGAAGTTAACCAGGATGATTCCGGAGAACAGATAGATCGCGTAGTTCGGGGTGCTGCCCTGAAGGTTCAGGAAGATGCCGAGCGCCACGTAGTAGACAAGGAACTGCATCAGGGGCTTCACATAGGACCACAGCAGGCCCAGGACCGAGCCGCGGTAGCGGACCTTGATTTCCTTGCGGACCAGGAGCTTCAGCAGGAACCACTGGCGGAAGACGTCCCGCAGACCGGCCCCTTCGCCGGGTGTGGACAGCGGCGAAACCACTGCGTTTCCACCGGAGGGAATGGCGGTCATATCTTCGCTTCTCCCCTCTCGTAATCTTCGACCGACACAGCTGCGAACGTTTCCTGCCAGGCCTGCTGGCCGGTGAATGCGGGGAGTGCGTCCTTGTACCTGCGGGCGTTGTTGTCCCATTCGGCCATCAGCTTCATGTGGAGCCGGACGGTGCGCAGGAGCATGCTTCCGAACTGCTTCCGATCACGCTTGTACCAAGAGGCGCCGCTGCCGTCCGAGGACGAAACGAGGGCCGAGTCAAGGCTTGCCAGCCTCCACCAGCGGGCCTCGACGGCCGGAACGGCCACCTGCGGATTGGCCATTGCGTCGTCGCGGACGGGGCGAAGCTGGCGCAGCAGTCCGGTTGCGGCGCGCACGAGCGACTCGGCCACGTAGTTCGGTTCGTGGTCGGCGTCCACTTCGCCGGAGCCGAGGACCCGCGGGAAGGAGTGCAGGTCCGAGGTGATCTGCGCGTCGGTGAAGCCAGCGCGGGTCTTCCGGACCCAGTCCAGCCTCTCCGCAATCGTGGCGTGGAGGTGTTCCGGCCCGCTGAGCACGTCCTCCAGCGCCTTGAGCCGGACTTCAACGGCCGAGTACTGCATGGAGATCAGGTGCCGGACATCCACCGCGATGCTTTCGAACGGCATCCGGCCGCCCTTTTTCCGCGGCGAGTGGCTCAGCGCCGCCACCCACCGGTTGCGCTGGTGGTAGTAGGCCTGCCAGTCGATGGTGTCGTCTTTTTCGCTCCAAGGCATGTGCCACACAGCGGCGCCGGGCAGGGTCACCGTGGTGATGCCATGTTCCTTGGCGCGGATTCCGTATTCGGCGTCGTCCCATTTGATGAACACGGGGAGGGCGTAGCCGACCTCGCGGACGATTGAGGTGGGGATCATGCACATCCACCAGCCGTTGTAGTCGACGTCGATCCGGCGGTGCATCCACGGCGTGGTGCGCAGGTTGCTGGCGCCAAAGTCGTGCGCTTCTTTGGTGTTCACGGCCGGGCGCCAGAAGTAGCGGCCGTCGTCCACCTGCTCGCCGTAGGTGTGCAGTACCGAGCGCTCGTAGAGGTTGAACATGTGGCCGCCCACAATGGTGGGAGTCCGTGTGAAGTCCGCGAAGTTGACGGCGCGCAGGATGCCCTCGGTCTCGATGCTGACATCGTCGTCCAGCAGCATGACGTACTTGCTGCGTCCGTCTTTCAGGGTCTCGTCCATACCGCGCGAGAAGCCGCCGGATCCGCCGATGTTGCCCTGTTCGATGACCTTGAGCCGGTCGCCGAGCACCGCCGCCTGTTCCTCGAACTGCGGCTGGGCGCGGACCTTGTCCGTGCCCTGGTCCACGAGGATGAAACGGTCGAGGATGTCGACGACGCCGGCGTCCCCGGCAAGCGTGCCGATGTGGCGCAGGGCGTAGTCGGGCCGGTTGAAGGTGGTGACCGCGATAGACAGCGTTCCGGGCACGAAGCCTTCGGGCTCCTGAACGGACCATCCGGCGCTCTTTAGTGCTACCGGTGTTCCGTGGGCCACCAGGTCGAACCAGTACCAACCGCCGTCCACAAAGGACTTCAGCGGCAGGTCAAAGGTGACTTCGCCGCCCTGGGATGCGTGCGTGCTCTCCACCCGGTTCGCCGTGCCCCGGGGGCTGGAACGGTACACGATGACCGTCGCTTCGGCGTCGACGTCGACCGTCAGCCGTACCGAGTCCACCGCGGTGTGGTTCCGCCAGTAGCTGGCGGGGAAGGCGTTGAAGTAGGTACCGAGCGACACCCTCCGGAACGCCGGCAGCGTCATGCTGTTGCGCCCGGTGATGAAGCCCGAGTGCTGGTGCGACGTGGCCGGAACGGTCGGCGGCGCCGAGATCCGGCCGCGCCGCAATGCGCGCTTGGACAGCTGCACGACGCGCTGGACCGGGTTGAAATCGACATACAGCGGCAGAACGTCCGTGTCGCCGTCAACCGGCAGCACGACGCGGTGGACGGTCCGGAACGGGCGCAGTTCCTTGGCCGGTGTCGATTTCTCCACGGCTACGCTCATGCGTCCACTCCTCCGCTTTCGATCTTGGCGCCGGCCTCGAAGTGCGGGCGGATCTTGTTCTCGAACATGGTCAGGGCCGAACCGATGGCCATGTGCATGTCCAGGTACTTATAGGTGCCGAGGCGGCCTCCGAAGAGCACGTCCCGTTCCGCGGCCGCGAGATCGCGGTACTTGAGCAGGCGTTCGCGGTCCGCCGCGGTGTTGATCGGGTAGTAGGGCTCGTCGCCCTTCTCGGCGGCGCGGGAGAACTCCCGCATGATGACGGTCTTTTCCGTCTGGTAGTCGCGCTCCGGGTGGAAGTGGCGCGGCTCGATGATGCGCGTGTAGGGGACGTCGTCGTCGTTGTAGTTGACCACCGACGTTCCCTGGAAGTCTCCGACGTCGAGGACTTCCTCCTCGAAGTCGATGGTGCGCCAGGAGAGGTCGCCCTCGGCGTAATCGAAGTAGCGGTCCACCGGGCCGGTGTAGACGACCGGGATGTTGCCGACGACCTTGTCCTTGCTGTACTCGTGCGACTCGTCGAAGAAGTCCGTGTTGAGCCGGACCTCGATGTTCGGGTGCTCGGCCATCTTCTCGATCCACGCGGTGTAGCCGTTGGTCGGCAGGCCCTCGTACTTGTCGTTGAAGTAGCGGTTGTCGTAGTTGTAGCGCACCGGGAGCCGGGAAATGATGCCGGCGGGCAGGTCCTTCGGATCCGTCTGCCACTGCTTGCCGGTGTAGTGCTTGATGAACGCCTCGTACAGCGGCCGGCCGATTAGCTGGATGCCCTTGTCGTTCAGGTTCTGCGGGTCAGTGCCGGCGAGTTCCCCGGCCTGTTCCTTGATCAGGTCCTGGGCCTGGCCCGGGGTCAGGTTCGCACGGAAGAACTGGTTGATCGTGGCCAGGTTGATGGGCAGGGAGTACACCTCGCCCTTGTGGACGCCGTAGACCTTGTGCACGTAGTTGGTGAAGGTCGTGAAACGGTTGACGTATTCCCACACGCGGTCGTTCGAGGTGTGGAAAAGGTGGGCGCCGTACCGGTGGACTTCGATGCCGGTCTGCTCCTCCTTCTCGCTGTAGGCATTGCCGCCGATGTGGTGGCGGCGGTCGATAACGACGACCTTCAAGCCCAGCTCAGTGGCGGCCTGTTCTGCGATTGTCAGGCCGAAAAAGCCCGACCCTACGATGACGAGGTCAGCGGTCACGAAATCTCCTGGTTCGAATGTGGGCAGCGCAACGTTGTGCATTGTCTGCTGCTCTAGACTACCGAGGCTTTCACCGGTCCCACGAATCGCGGCGCCCGCCACGCTGTGCCGCCAGCAGTGCCGGGAGGTGAATTCCTGCGCCCCGGTGCGGCTGCGGCGGTGGATCTTTTCCACATCGGCTTCTTTTCCACATGGCCGGATTCGATGGGCTGCGGGGGACGGGCCGCTTCCTAGCGTGGGCTTAGCGCGGGCTTAACGCGGGCTTAGTGCGGGCAACCGGTGTCCCTCTTCCGCCCGTCCACAGAAAGGAGCCAAGCGATGTTGCTTCAGTGCACCCTGGTCCGAGGGCCGGCCGCCGCGCTGGCGGGGGCACCGGTTGAACTCTCCGTCGAACTGCCGGCAGGCTGCGCGGGGTCTGAACTGGAGGCGGCTATGGCCAGGAAGTTCGGCACGCTTGGGCTGACCGTCAACGGATTTCCCATCAACAGCCTGACGGCCGGCCACTCCCCGCTGGTCAACGGCGCAGTCTTGGTGGACGGCGGGGACTGCCGTCGGGCCTCCGACGGCGGCTCCGTGGCCGCTTCATTCTCCGGCCCTGCCTTGCTTCTCGCCGTCCTAAGCGGCCCGGGAGCCGGCAAGGTGCTTCCGCTGCGCCGCGGACATTACCGCGTGGGCCGCGCCGGGACTGAACTGCTGCTTCCCGACCCTGAACTGTCCCGGGAACATGCCCGGCTGGAGGTCACGGATGTTGGCGTCACCCTGACCGATCTGGGCAGCGCCAATGGAACCACCGTTGACGGCAAGCGGGCCGACAGCGCACGGATCTCAAGCGATGCCATCATCGGCTGCGGCCAGTCGACACTGGGTTTGGTTTTCCGCGGCGGGCGCACAGGAGGGCGGGGCGAGGGCTCCGGACCATTCCGGGCCGAGGCCGGCGGCGACACGACGGAGCCACTGCGGATCCCCAGTCCGGGGTCCCCGGCAAATGGCGCCGCGCTCCTGCTCACCGCGGTCCTGCCCTTGGCCGTGGGGGCTGCCCTTGCCATTGGCACCGGAACCTGGGTGTTCCTGGCTTTCTCCGTTCTCCCGGCCGTGTCCCTGCTGGTACCGGCGGCGGCCAGTCGACGACGGCGTCGGGAACTGAAAGTGGCAGTTGCCGCCGCAGTTGACGAAGACCGCGACCGACGACGGCGGGCCGCGCCGTCTGCGGCCGATCTGGTCATCGATGCCCGGGCACCGGAATTAGGCGGCGGTGCGGACGCCGAAACCGGGCCAGTGTGGCTGCGGCTTGGGCTGGCCCCGGCAGACGCGAGAATCCTTTTGGACCCGGACGAGGCGGGGTTCCGTATCCCGTCCGTGGGCCCGGTCCCGGTGTGTTTGGACCCTTCGGAGCCGACCGGACTCCGTGGCCCGGCGGATTCCCTCGCGGGGCTGATCCGTTTCCTGGTCATGCAGCTTGCGAGCTACCCCCGTGCACGCCGAACCCGGGTGCTACTGCATGGCCCAAGCGCGTCCTTGCCGCTCGCGGCCCGCTTCCTGGGCCGGGTTGCCCTGTCCGCCAGCGATCCGGTGACCGCCGCGCAGCTTGATGCCGGTCCCGGACCCGGCTGTGACCGGGGCGTGCTGATCATCGTCGCCGGAACCGGAAGCACCCCGGCGATCAGCTCCGCTGCGGTCCGGAACGGCTGGCAGGTCCTTGACTGTTCCGCCGGCGAGCCGGCCGCTGACGGCCAGTCGGTGGTGCTCGGCGAGCGCCGAGCCGTCCACACCTCCGGCCGGGCAGAAACCTCCTTCGACCCTGACCTTGTCCCGGAGGATGTCTTCGACCGCTTCTGCCGCCGCGCGGGCTGGCAGCAGAGCGACCCGGACAACGCTGCGGCACCCATCCCGCACGATTGCAGCCTTTCCGATCTCCTGCCTCTTTCGGCCGCTGAGGTGAAGGAGCGGTGGGCTCTGGGCGGCGGTCGGTCTCCGCGCGGGCTGTCCGTTCCTGTCGGCCGGGCGGCGTCCGGGCCACTGCACCTGGACCTGCAGGCGGACGGCCCGCACTTGCTCGTGGCCGGGACAACCGGGTCCGGCAAGTCGGAGTTCCTGCGCACCCTCGTGGCCGCGCTGGCAGCCAGCTACCCGCCGGACCTCGTCACTATGCTCTTCGTCGATTTCAAGGGCGGTTCCGGGCTGGGACCGTTCACCGGCCTGCCGCACTGCGTCGGGATGCTGACCGATTTGGCCAGCCACGAGGTGGAGCGGAGCCTCGCCTCGCTGCGCGCGGAAGTGCGTCACCGCGAAGAACTGCTTGCCTCAGCCGGAGTGCCCGACCTGGCCGCTTACCCGCTGCCCACCCCCGGGTTGCCCGTGCTTCCGCATCTGGTGCTGGTGATAGACGAATTCCGGATGCTCGTGGAGGAAGCCCCGGCGGCGCTAAGGGAGCTCATGCGGATTGCGGTTATTGGGCGCTCCCTGGGAATCCACCTGGTGATGGCCACACAACGGCCGCAAGGCGCGCTCAGCGCGGACATCCGGGCCAACGTCACCAGCAGCATCGTGCTGAGGGTCCAGTCGGACCTTGAGTCCGCCGACATCATGAACTCACGGCACGCGGCCGCCATACCGCTTGGAAGTCCGGGGCGGGCCTACCTGGTACGCGGCAGCGGCGAACCAGAGGAATTCCAGACCGCCACCATGGCTCCCCCGTGCCCGCCTGCAGGCAACAACGTCGTGACCATCACCGAGGCCGCGGCTCTGCTGGAGCAGGGGCGGGCCGCCCTCGGAGCCGGATTGCAGCGGTCCGCCGAGATTGCTCCGGCGCGGACCGCTGCGCCCTTGGTCCGCCTGACGGCAGGGCTCTGGGAAGAGCCCGGCTGCACGCTCCCCCGCCGCCCGGTGGCTGAACCGCTGGCGCGGTCGCTCCCCTTCCCGCGACAGAACACCGGCACAGCGGCACCCCGGCCCGGTGTGCTGCTGGGGATGGTTGATGTGCCGGAGGAGCAGCGACTGCGTGAGCTCCGCTGGTTCGCGCCCGGACACGGCCACCTCGCCCTTATCGGAGGCGGCGCGAGCGGGATGCCGACCGGACCGGCAGAGGCCCTGGAGCATGTTGTGGACCGGATACTTGATGACGCGGCCGAATCGCATCTGTATATCCTCGACGCGGATGGCTCGCTGCACGGCGCAGCTGCCTCACCCAGGGTCGGCGGGTGGGCCGGCGCCCATGAGCTGCGCCGGGCTGTCCGGGTCCTGGAACGCCTGGCTGAGGAAGTCCGCAGCCGGCTGGCTCCCGCAAGAGCATCGGACGCCCCGGCATTGGTCCTCGTGATAGAGAACTGGGGGTCGTGGATGTCAGCCTTCCGGGCCGGTCCCCTCGCGTGGGCCGAGGACCTCGTTCACGACATCATCAGGGACGGTCCCGCCGCGGGTGTAACCGCGGTCGTCTCCGGCGCACGCGAACTGGTGGCCGCACGGTTTTTTGCGGCGCTTCCCAACCGCATCTTCTTCCCCGCCGGAACAACGGAGGAAGGCCGGTATGGCTGGCCACGGCTACCGGACCTTCCGGCCATCCCCGGCAGGGTGGCCGTTGCCGGTCCGTTCGCCGAAACGGCCCCGCATGCGGCCCAGCTCTATGAGCCGCCGGCTTCAGGATCGGGGCCGCGGCCCATCGGGCTTCCGCGCGAGCGTCCCGCATTACGGCCGTTCCGGGTTGAACCGCTTCCAGTGCGGGTGACCGTGGCCGAAGTCCGTGCCCGGATCGGCCCGGAGACCATTCACCCTGCGCCCCCGGCGAAGGGCGCGCGCCTTTGGATCGGGGTAGGCGGGGATGAACTCGGCCCGGTCGGCATCCCGCTGCCACCGGCTGCAGTCTTGGCTGTCCTGGGCGGGCCGGGCGCGGGCAAGACGTCCCTCGTTCGGGCGCTACCGGGGCTCAACCCTTCCGCATCCTGGCTGCGCCCAGCTGCGGACGAGGATCCGGACAGGTATTGGTCCGCCATCCTGGATCGGGCACGGGGCGGATGTCTCCAGCCGGGGTCGGTCGCGGTGGTGGACGACGCGGATCTCCTGGGCACGGACGCCAACCTGAGGCTGCTGGAGCTCAATAGCCTGGGCTGGGCGGTGGTGCTGACGGCAGGCTTCAACCCCGCGGTCCAGCAACGCGTCCCGCTGGCACTCCACGCCCGGGGCCAGGGCAGCTGGATCCTGATCGGCCCCCGGAGCCCGATGGACGGTGAACTGTTCGGTGTCCGGGTCGAGGCCGAGTCCAGCCCGCCGCCCGGCCGCGCACTCGTTCCACTGGATGGTTGTCCCGCAGCGGTGCAATTGGCGGCCCCGGAGCCTTGACCGTCCCGAAACACGCGCGGGCCGGCCGCGGCGGAAGGGTCTGCCGCGGCAGGCCGGGCTGGCCGGGCTGGCCGGGCGGGCCGACCTAGAGGGCCCGGCCTAGAGGGCCCGGCTTGAACCGCCCGGACGGGACGCGAAGGCAATGACGCGCTTGTCGAACAGCAGGATGATGGCAAGGGCCGCCGGCAGCAGCATGGCCAGTCCGGCAAGGGGGTAGCCGCCGGTGAGGGTCGGGAAGCCGATGGTGAGCATGAATAGCTGGGCCACCAGCGCGCCGGCCCTTGGCCAGCGGTACCCGCGGAAGAGGAAGAGGCTCACGGCGAAAAGCCAGGCTGAAAAAGCCAGCAGCAGGCCGAGCGTAAAGATTGCGCCCCAGAAGGACAGGACCGGTGCGCCGGTCAGCAGCTGGAATCCGTACCAGCCTGCGGCCACCAGCAGCGCCGCGGCCTCCAGGGCCGTGATGATCGAAATGACGCTGATCCCGGTAGGTCGGGGGGCGGCAGCGGGAGTCGGGCCATTGGTTTCCGGACCCTCGGGCTGCGGCTCGACGGGATTGGCGGGGTTCACTGGGGGTCTTGACACACTGGCACCCTACCGGACATAGTCGAACAGAATTGGGGGTTCCGCCAGCCAATGTGATGCATCGCTCACGTTTTGGCGGCATTTGTTCCGCAAATACCCCTTGTTTACACGGCGTTAACATGACACGCTTAATCCAGATGACCGAGGGGGCCCACAGGGCCCCTTTCTTATGAAGCCTCTAGTGAATAATTTCACAAAGGGCATTTAACGAATTCCCAGGAATGGAGTTACTGATCAGCATGGATTGGCGTAACCGCGCAGCGTGCCTTGACAAGGACCCGGAGCTGTTCTTCCCCGTCGGAAACACCGGCCCCGCCCTCCTGCAGATCGAGGAAGCAAAAAGCGTCTGCCGGCGCTGCCCCGTTGTGGACACCTGCCTCCAGTGGGCCCTCGAATCCGGCCAGGATGCGGGCGTGTGGGGCGGCATGAGCGAAGACGAACGCCGGGCCCTGAAGCGCCGCGCAGCCCGCGCCCGCCGCGCGTCCTAAACTTCCGCCTCTGGGCGAACCAATAGCAACAACGGATAGCAATGGCCTCGGACCGACTGGTCCGAGGCCATTGACCGTTTAATCCGGGAGTGTGCGTGAAGCTCAGCGGGCGGCGAGGCTGAGAACCACCTGCACCGCGGTTCCCCCGCCCTCCCGCGGCTTCCACTGGATACTGCCGCCGAGCTCGCTCGTCACGAGGGTGCGCACAATCTGCAGGCCCAGTCCTTCGGTGTAAGACCCGGCCGGGAGCCCGACGCCGTCGTCCGCCACCGTCACGGTGAGCAGCTCGTCTCCGTCCTCGCTCTCGGACCGGTCGGCGAGCAGCCACACCGTCCCGGCCCTTCCCTCGAGCCCATGCTCGACGGCGTTGGTCACGAGCTCGTTGATGACGAGGGCAAGCGGCGTCGCGAAGTCGCTCGGCAGCTCCCCGAACAGACCGGAGCGCTGGGTCTTCACTTGCTGCGAGGGCGAGGCCACCTCGGCTGAGAGTCGGAACTGGCGCCCGATCAGCTCGTCGAAATCAACGCTCTGGGTCAGACCCTGCGACAGTGTTTCGTGCACCAGCGCGATGGTCGCCACCCGGCGCATGGCCTGTTCGAGTCCCTGCTTGGCCTCGTCGCTGACCATCCGGCGCGACTGCATGCGCAGCAGCGCCGCGACGGTCTGCAGGTTGTTCTTGACCCGGTGGTGGATCTCGCGGATGGTGGCGTCCTTGGTGACGAGTTCCATCTCCCGCCGGCGGAGCTCGGAGACGTCGCGGCACAGCACGAGGGCGCCGAAGCGCTGCTGTTCGTCCCGCAAAGGAATCGCCCTGAGCGACAGGCTGACGCCGCGGGACTCGATCTCGCTGCGCCACGGCATGCGCCCGGTGACCACCAGGGGCAGGGTCTCGTCCACCATCCGCCGGTCCCGCAGCAGGCCCGCCGTGACTTCCGCGAGGGAGCGGCCCTCCAGCGACTCGCCGTCGCCGAGCCGGCGGAAGGCGGAGACGCCGTTAGGGCTCGCGTACTGCACGATCCCTTCGGCGTCGAGCCGGATCAGGCCGTCGCCGACGCGCGGTGCGCCGCGGCGGGAGCCGGTGGGCGAGGCAAAATCCGGCCAGAGCCCCAGGGTGCCCATCCGCAGCAGGTCGTAGGCGCACTGCCGGTAGGTCAGTTCGAGCCGCGAGGGCATTCGGGAGCTGGACAGGTCCATGTGCGAGGTCACGATCGCGAGCGTCCGGCCGTTGCGGACCATCGGCACGGCCTCGACCCGCATCGCCATGTCGCTGCTCCAGTTGGTCTCGTTGGAGCGTTCGATGGTGCGGCTTTCCCAGGCCTTGTCCACGAGCCTCAGCAGGTCCGAGCGGATCCCCTCCCCCACGAAGTCGGCATGGAACACCGTATGCGTGGTGGAGGGGCGGACGTGGGCCAGCGCCACGTAGCCAAGCTCGGGGTGCGGAAACCACAGGGCGAGGTCGGCAAAGGCAAGGTCAGCGACCATCTGCCAGTCCCCCACGAGCAGGTGCAGCCACTCGGCATCCCCCGGCCCGAAGTCAGCATGCTCCCTGATAGGGTCCGTAAAGATTGCCACAGCACCTCCATTTGCGACGCGGGGCCGGCAGCCCTTAGCGTCGGACGATTGACCTCAAGAGCCTCAATGCTACCGAGAGCGAGGCCATGTCATCGGCCTCGAGGGCGTTCACTTCGTCGAACATGCTCTTCGCCCGTCCCAGTTGCTCCACGTTTTGGCCCTCCCAGGCCACGAGCCGCTCTTCCGCCGGCATGTCCGACGGCGTCGCTTCCAGGACCGCCGTCGTCATGTCCGAGACGGTCGAGTACAGGTCGTCGCGGAGGGCCGCACGGGCCAGGGCCTGCCAGCGGTCCTTCCTCGGCAGCTTGGTGATGCGCTCGAGCAGCGAATCGGCGTGGAAGCGGTTGAAGACGGTGTAGTAGACGTGCGCGATGTTCTCCACCGGCTCCGGGCTGACGTGCACGATCTTGGCGATGTCCAGCAGCACGAAGCTTTCGAACAATTCGGCCCAGCGGTGCGCCAGGTCCTCGGGGAGGTCCCAGCTGCGGGCCTTTTCGAGCCACTGGGATACCCGCTCGCGGTCGTCGCCGCGCAGGTAGTCCAGCAGCCGGGCACGCATCGGATCCATCAGCGGCTTGAACTCGGCCACGATCTCGGCGATCGGTCGCGCGGCGTTGCCCTGGCTCAGGACCCAGCGGACGGCGCGGTCGAGGAGCCTGCGGATGTCCAGGTGGACGGTGCTCCAGTGCTCGGTCGGGAACGACGCCGGCAGCTCGTTCAGTTCCGCGACCATGATGTTCAGCTCGTAGACCTCACGGAGGGCGACGAACGCCTTGGCCACGGCGGCCTCGGTGGCGGAGGTTTCCTCCATGGCGCGGAACGCGAAGGTGATGCCGCCCATGTTGATCATGTCGTTGGCGACGACGGTCGCGATGATTTCGCGGCGCAGCGGGTGGGTGTCGAGTTCGGCGTCGAACCGTTCCCGCAGCTGCTTCGGGAAGTAGGCCCGGAGCGTCTCGCGGAACCAGGGGTCCTCCGCGAGGTCGCTGTCGCGCAGCGCGGTCGCGAGTTCGATCTTGGCGTAGGCGGCCAGCACGGACAGTTCCGGCGAGGTCAGCCCCTGGCCCTGCTCGAGGCGCTCGCGCAGCGTCTCGGTGGTGGGCAGTGCCTCCAGTTCACGCTTGAGATCGGCGGATTTCTCCAGCCAGTCCATCAGCCGCTCGTAGCTGGGGCTCCATTCGGCAACCCGCATCCGGTCGTTGAGCAGCAGGATGTTCTGGTCGATGTTGTCCTCGAGCACCAGACGGCCGACCTCGTCGGTCATCGAGGAGAGGAAGTCCGCGCGCTCGGCCGGGTCCAGCTTGCCGGCGGCGACCATGCGGTCCACGAAGATCTTGATGTTGACCTCGTGGTCGGAGCAGTCCACGCCGGCGGAGTTGTCGATGGCGTCCGTGTTGAGGATGACGCCCTGCAGTGCGGCCTCGATCCGGCCGCGCTGGGTCATGCCCAGGTTGCCGCCTTCGCCGACGACCTTGACCCGCAACTCGCGGCCGTCGACGCGGATGGCGTCGTTGGCCTTGTCGCCAACCTCGGCGTTGGTCTCGGTGCTCGCCTTGACATAGGTGCCGATGCCGCCGTTGTAGAGCAGGTCGGCCGGTGCCAGCAGGATCGCACGGAGCAGTTCCGGCGGGCTGAGCCGGGTGGTGCCTTCCGGCAGGCCCAGCGCAGCCCGAACCTGCGGGGACACGGGAATGGACTTGGCCTGTCGGGCGAACACGCCGCCGCCTTCGCTGATCAGCGACTTGTCGTAGTCGTCCCAGGAGGAGCGGGGAAGCTCGAAGAGACGCTGCCGCTCGGCGAACGAGGCGGCCTCGTCCGGGTTCGGGTCCAGGAAGATGTGCCGGTGGTCGAATGCGGCGAGCAGCCGGATGTGCCGCGAGAGCAGCATGCCGTTGCCGAAAACGTCGCCGGACATGTCGCCGACGCCGACGACGGTGAACGGTTCGGCCTGCGTGTCCAGGTCCAGCTCGCTGAAGTGGCGCTTGACCGATTCCCAGGCTCCGCGGGCCGTGATGCCCATCGCCTTGTGGTCGTAGCCGACGGAGCCGCCGGAGGCGAACGCGTCGCCGAGCCAGAAGCCGTACTCGGCGGACAGGCCGTTGGCAATGTCGGAGAAGGAGGCGGTTCCCTTGTCGGCCGCGACGACGAGGTAGGAGTCGTCGCCGTCGTGCCGCACGACGTCGGCCGGGGGCACCAGCCGCTCGCCCTCCGGGGTGGTGACCAGGTTGTCGGTGAGATCCAGCAGACCGCTGATGAAGGTCTTGTAGCTCTCGATACCCTCAGCCATCCACGCGTTGCGGTCCACCGTGGGGTCCGGAAGCTGCTTGGCGTAGAAGCCGCCCTTGGCGCCGGTCGGCACGATCACGGCGTTCTTGACGGTCTGTGCCTTCACCAGGCCCAGGATTTCGGTGCGGAAATCTTCCCGACGGTCCGACCAGCGGAGTCCGCCGCGGGCCACCTTGCCGAAGCGCAGATGCACGCCCTCGACCCGGGGCGAGTAGACCCAGATCTCGAACATCGGCCGCGGGAACGGCAGTCCGTTGATGCCGGAGGGGTCCAGCTTGAAGCTGACGTGCGTCTTGTTTTGGTAGAAGTTGGTCCGGAGCGTGGCCTGGATGAGGTTCTTGAAGGTGCGCAGCACCCGGTCGGCGTCGAGCGTGGCCACCTGCTCGATGGCCTTGTCCAGGCTGGCGACGACCTGTTCCTGGCGCTGTTCGCGGTCGCCCTCCGGCAGCGCGGGGTCGAAACGGGCAGCGAAGAGCGCGTTCAGGCCGCGGGCCACGTCCGGGTTGGCCAGCAGCGTGTCCGCCATGAATTCGAAGGAGTTGGTGTTGCCCATCTGCCGCATGTACTTGGCGTAGGCGCGCAGCACGATCACCTGGCGCCAGTGCATGCCCTCGCGCAGCACCAGGCGGTCAAAGCTGTCCGATTCCACGACCCCGGACACGGCCGCGCCGAAGGACTCGCCGAGCAGGCCGCCGGTGCGCTCCGGGTCCACCCCGGCCGGGTACTTCAGGCCGAGGTCGTACAGGAAGAAGTCGCGGTGGTCGGCCGTTTCGATCTCGAAGGGGCGCTCGTCCAGGACCTCGAGGCCGAGGTTGTGGAAGTACGGCAGGATCTGGCTCAGGCTCTTGGGCTCGAGCATGTACAGCTTAACCCGGGCATCCTCCTCCAGGGTCGCGCCGGCGCCCTGGGGCAGGTAGACGTGCACGCCCGGCCGCTCCCCGCCCGGCTCGCCGGTGCGCTCGGCGGCGCCGTACTTCTCGAAGCGGGCAATGTCTTCAAGGGCGTCTTCGACTTCGTAGTCGACGCGGTAGCTGGCCGGGAACGCCTCGGCCCAGACGCCGGCGAGTTCCTTGGCGCCGTTTTCGCCGTCGGCTCCGGCCCTGGCGCGCAGCACCTCGGCGATGCCTTCGCTCCAGGAACGGGCGGCACGGACCAGGCGCTTCTCCAGCTCGTCGCTGTTGACGTGGCTGACGTCGGCGTCCTTGGGCAGCCGGATCCGGAAGAACAGCCGGGCGAGGGCGGATTCGGTCATCCGGGCCTCATAGTCGATCGACACGGCGTCGAAGGTTTCCCGCAGTTCCTTCTCGATACGCAGCCGCACGTTGGTGGTGTACCGGTCGCGGGGTAGGTAGACGAGGGCGGACATGAACCGGCCGTAGATGTCCGGGCGGAGGAACAGCCGGGTCCGGCGCCGCTCCTGCAGCCGCTGGATGCCGGTGGTGATGGCGGCCAGGTCCGGGACTTCGATCTGGAAGAGCTCATCGCGCGGGTAGGTCTCGAGGATGCCGAGCAGGTCCTTGCCGGAGTGGGAGTCCGGCGGGAAACCCGCGTCCCGCAGCACGGCGTCGACTTTTTCGCGGACCACCGGGATGTCCCGGACGGAGCCGGCGTAGGCGGTTGTGGCGAACAGGCCGATGAAGCGCCGCTCACCGTTGACGTTGCCGGCGGCGTCAAAGCTCTTGACGCCGATGTAGTCCAGGTAGGCCGAGCGGTGCACGGTGGAGCGGGAATTGGCCTTGGTGATCACCAGCGCCCTCTTCTCGCGCGCCTTCTTCCGGCCGGTTTCGGTCAGGTGCTGGATCTGGTGGCGGGTGTCCGCGCCGTTGCGCAGCAGCCCCAGGCCGCTGTCCTCCCGGAGTTCCAGCACGTCCTCGCCGGATTCGGTCTTCAGGTCGTATTCGCGGTAGCCGAGGAAGGTGAAGTTTCCATCGTCCAGCCAGCGGAGCAGTTCCTGCGCCTGGCGGAGTTCTGCGATCTGGCCGGCGTCGGCGACCTTGTCGAGGTCATCGGAAATCTCGTGCGCCTTGTTGCGCATCTTCGGCCAGTCTTCGACCGCGGCTCGGACGTCGCCGAGCACCCGGGTGAGGCCCTCGATCAGTTGCTGCCGCTTGGCGTCGTCGACCCGTTCGATTTCGACGGCGATCCACGACTCCATGTGCGAGGCGTTGTCCCCCTCGGCGATCAGGTGGGACAGGTTGGGCATCGCTGCGGTGTCGCCGCTGGAGATCCCCAGGTGCGAGGGGACCCGGGAAACCTTGACCAGCCTGCCGGTCTCGCGGTTGCGGGTGACGACGAAGAGCGGGTGGATCACGAGGTGGATCGGGGACTTCTGCCGGACCAGTTCGGTGTTGACTGAGTCGACCAGGAAGGGCATGTCATCGGTGACGATGTAGACAACGCTGGCTTCGGCCTCGTCGGAGATCGAAATGTTGGCCACGCCGGGCTGTCGGGTGGCGGCCACCTGCAGGTGCATTTGGGACCGCTCGGTCAGGACGTCGTCGCCGTAGGCGCGGGCGTCCTCCTCGGCGAGATGTTCGTAGTAGTCCCCGAAGTAGCCTTCGTTGGCACCAATCGAAACGGGCTGATCCTCCACGCTGGACCCAGACGACATCGACAAACGCCTCCATCAAAAAAGTTCACGGCCGCACCGTTGCAGCCCTCATGGCGAGCCTAGCCTCTTAGCCGGAGCTTTGCTGTGGGAGAAAGGACAGAGGATCTGCGATTTTGCTGGACAGGTGCACAAACAAGATTTCTGATGGCCGCGCAGAGGACAGAGTTCGGCACACTCTCGAGCAGCAGCGAACCGGCCAGCAAGGCTGCATCGCAGGCGGCGGGATCGGACGGGAGGAAGGCTTCCAGAGGCGCCGCCGGACCGTATCGCGCCCAGGCCTCCCGCAGCTGACGTTCCGGGGAGCGTCCGACGGCGGAGGTCCGCACCTTGTTTAGGACCACCCGCGGGCACGCTCCCGGGACGGCAGCGTCCAGCTCGGCGAGTCCGCGCACCAGCCGCGGGACCCCCACCGGATCGGCGGCACCGACGGCGTACACAACGTCGGCCAGCTCCAGGGTGCGCAGCGTGGCGGCGTTACGCCGCGGCGCCATCGAGTCAAAGCTCAGCTCCTCGTCCGCCTCCAGGCAGAAACCGGCGTCGACCACGGTCACCTCGGCGATCTCGCGGGCCCGCTCGTAAACCAGCGAGAGGGCCGCCGCCCGAAGTTCGGTCCAGCGGTCGGCGCGCGTGATGCCGGTCAGGACGCGGAAGGTACCGGCGCGGATCGATACCGGGGCCGCGATCCGGAGCAAGGCTGCGCCGTCGAGCAAGCCCTGGTCCGCCAGCCGGCAGGCCTGCGCGAGCCCGGCCGCCTCATCCAGCAGCCCCAGCACCGCCGCGATGCTGGCGCCGTAGCTGTCGGCATCCACCAGCAATACGGACTTGCCCTCCGCCGCAAGCTCGCCGGCGATATTGGCGGCCACCAGCGTACGGCCGGGCGCCCCGGCCGGACCCCAGACGGCGATGATCGTGCCAGTCCCCGTGGCAGTGTCCGGTTCCACGGCACGGCCGCGGCCGGCGGGGCCGCCGGGGGCTGCGGGGCCGGAGCCGGCGCGGCGGCCATCCGTTTCCGTCGCTGCCGAGGCGCCCGTGGGCGCGCCGAGCGCCGCGGACGGGTCCGCGAAGCCACTTGTGCCGGCCCGGACTCCGCCCAGCTCCGCCACGGCGCCGGCGATCAGGGCCGCGAGCGCGGCTGCTTCGACGTCGGAAGCCTCCGCGGTCACACCGATCCCCCGAAGCCGGGCCGATTCCTCCGGACTGTCGGTCAATGCCACCACGGCGACGCCCACAGCTGAGAGGCGGTCGACCAGCGAAGCGGTAAGCCCACCGCTGCCTTCGGCGACGACGGCGGCGCGGGCCAGGCCGGTTTGGCACGCGGCGAGCAGTTCGGCGAGTTCGCTGCAGCGCCTCACCACGGACACCGGGCCGTGAAGCCGCTCGAGGCCGCCAACCAGGTCGTCCCGCGTCCGGCCCACGGTGACTACCGGGATGCCCATCAGGGCGTGCCTCCCGGATTCCAGACGACGGAGATCTTGGCTTTGTTAGCCTGCGCTCCCAGCAGTTTGGGCATCTGCCCGTCCGGCACGAGGACCATCACCACTGTGGACCGCTGTGACCCCAGCGCGGTGCTCCCAGGGGTAAGCTGGGCAATCTCGGCGCCGGGCAGCAACAGCGTGGGCTCGCTGAAACCGTTGCGGGTGTCCGGCAGCGCCACCCAGACATCAACCCGTGAGCCCGCGACCGCCTGCGACGGCAGCGCCTCGTCAATGGTGATGGCGACCGGTTTTCGGTCCAGGGAGTCCCGCGTGCCGAAGCTTGCTCGCGGCAGGAGCTGGTCCTTGCCGATGCGCTGGACGGCGACCAGGCCGCCGTCCATGCCCGACTCCGGGGTGAAGTACTGCTGTTCGATGTCGCCCAGCCGGACTTTGACCCGGTGCAGCTTGTCCGGGGAGAGCTTCTCTCCGACGGCGATCGGCTCGCTGGCGGCGTAGGCCTCCGTCGTCCGGTCCGCCGCCGCGACGATCGAGACAACACCGACAACGGATGCCAGCACCAGCAGGATTCCGATGAGGAGCCGCGGATCCTTCCACGAGGGCTTCTTCAACCGTGCGCCACCGGTCACCGTGCTCACGCTCATGCGTCCTGCTCCCCCCGTAGTCGCAGCCCGTGCCACGGGCGCGGACACCCCTATTCTCACGAATCGGCGGCCCCGCGGGAAGATGCCAAGACAAACAGCAGCAAATTGTGGATAACGTCCCCAAACACCACCACCGGTGGCAAAATGGTGGCATGCCCCGATTCCTGACCCTCGCCGACGTAGCCGAGCAGCTCCAGATCAACTCGCCTGCCGCCTATGCCCTGGTACGCAGCGGCCAGCTCAAGGCCATCCAGGTGGGCGGCCGCGGCCAGTGGCGGGTCGAGGAAACCATGCTTGAGCAGTACATCCAGGAGCGCTACGCGGAGGCCAGCCGGATGATCGACGAAGCCAAGGCCAAGGGCCGCTGAGTCGCTGCGACTAGCCGTCGGCGCTGCGTACTGATCGGAGCCCGGAGAGGGCGCCGAAGGGAATGGTGGCCACGCCGTTGACATTCGCGGGCCGCCGTTCCTCCCCCGGAGGGGTGACCGCGAGGTCAAGGAAGTCCCGCCCCACCCGGTCGATGACGCCATGCAGGACGGATTCCCCCGCTGCCCCGCGGGACACCATCACGGCCAGGTTGGCACGGTCGCGCGCCAGCCCCCGCAGAGCACTGGCCAGTCCGAGTCGCTGCCGGACAGCCGTGCCCGCGCCTACAGCCAGCCGCGAGAGTCCGGCATAGCGCACAGCCGAAGCGTAGGGAATCAGGACCTGGTGCCGTTCTTCGTCTAGCACCAGCCACTGGCTGCCCGCGTGGCTTAGGGTGCCCTCGCACACGGTCCCGGAGATCAGGTGGACGCTGATCCGCCGGCCAAGCGAGCCCCGGAGCCGGTCCGCCAGTTCGACGGCGGCCGCATCCACCCGTGCCCGCTCTCCTATCTCCGCGTCCAGATCCAGGCGCTCCCCGGCGGCAAGCTGCGCCTCCAGGTCTGAAAACAGCTCGTCCGAACGCATGGCGCCAGCGTAGGCGCGGCCCCGGACGGCGGTCAATCCACATTCTCGGCGGAGGGCCCTAGACAAATGGCTGCTTCGAGGATCAAACTCGCTTTAAACAAATCAAACTGCATCAAACAACATCAAAGAGGATGGCGGGAGGCTCTGCGGGCCGGCTGTCCGGAAGACGAGCGGGGTTGCCCGCGGAGGAGGCAGTTGTGGGAACCAGGAAATTCTCCGGTGCCGGGCACTGGCGCGGACTGGGCGCGGACGCGGCGATGGCCACGGCAATACTCGTGCTGGGAGTTTTCCTTGCAGGCTCAGGTGCCCAGCTCGCCCAGCGCCTGCATTTATCGGCCGCGAGACGCCAGTCAGCGTCCTTCGAGGACCAGATCGGGGCCGCCGCCAACACCGCCGGACTAATCGTGGTCGTCTGGTGGGCACTGTCCTTCGTGATCGCTTTCGGGGCCGGAGTGCTCGAGCGAAGCGGCAGCCGCCGTTCCGCCGAAGCGGCAGGGAAGTTCAGCCCGGCCTTCATGCGCCGGCTGGCCCTGGCCGCCTTGGGACTCCAGCTCGCTGCTGCGCCGCTGGCCCACGCCAGCCCGGATCCGGCAGACCCGGCGCCGACGCCTGCTGCCGCTGTCTCTGCGCAGTGGATCCCCGGCGGGGCCGGAGTGGCCACTGCCGGGCCGGGACCGGCGGCTCCCACGCCGGCCCGTCCTTCTGCCAGCGAGCCGGGCCGTCCCCGCCCCACGGCCGGGCCCCGAAGCCTCGGCCTCGATCCGCACTGGACGCCGGCGCCGGCGCCGGTGGATGCCCGATCCCTGGCGCCAGCCCCTCGGCGCGGCCAGGAGCCGTCGGCAAGGGCAGAGGTCACCGTCCGGTCCGGGGACTCGCTGTGGAGCCTGTGCGCAGCCGAGCTCGGGCCGCTGGCATCCGACGTCGACATCGCCCTGGCATGGCCGCGGCTTTACCAGGCCAACCGGGACGTCATCGGCGCCGACCCCGGCCTGCTGTTTCCCGGGCAAGTCCTTCGGATGCCGCCCACAGCCTGAATCAAGTAACCCCGGAACGCATCAACGACAGCAAAGGAAGAACCATGAGTCCCATGACCGGTATCCGCGCAGGCGCCGCTGTCCACCTCCCGCTGGCGCCGCCGGGTCCGCGGACCGTCGCTTTCCGCACTCCGCGTCCTCCGTCGCCAGGCGCTTCCGCTCCGGCGCTGCGGCTGGTGGACCAGGACCGCGAGGTGTGCGCGATCTGCCGGTCGACGGTGCAGGCTGCCGTCGAGGTCCTTGCCGGAACCCGGCCCGCGCAGCAGCTCGCACGCCGGCTCGACGAGCGCTGCCTGGCCGCGCTGCAGCACCGGGCCGCACTGACCCGCCGCGTCGCCTCGGGCACTTCGCCCACGGCCGGGCGCCTGCACCGGAATCCGGCAGTCCGCTCGGTCCGCGCCTGCCAGGTGTCCGAGGACGTCTATGAGGCCAGTGCCGTGGTGTCGGACGAGCTACGCGTCCGCGCCGTCGCCCTGCGGCTGGAACGCAGCAGGCTGGTCTGGCGGGTCACCGTGTTGGAGATCGGCTGAGGGATTCGCGCCAGGATTTCGGGAAAGGAGGAAAGGATAAAAAGAGCAGGGCCGGAACTGTCGTTCCGGCCCTGCTCTGGTGCTTCCTGCCTAGCGGCGCTTCTTCTTGCTGGCGCGGCGTGGCGACTCCTGCGCGGCCTTCGCCGGGTTGCCGGACCGGCCGGAGGACTTGGCCTCGACCCGGGTCTGGGCCGCGCCGTCCTCGCCCGGCGCCGTGTATTGCAGCTGGGCGGGCTTCTCCGGCGCTTCCAGGCCAGCGGCATGGATCTGCGGCTCGTGGTGCTCCGTGTGCTGGCCCGCGGCGTCGGCCACCACGACGTCTTCCGCGGGGGTCACCTCAACCTCCAGGTTGAACAGGAAGCCGACGCTCTCCTCGCGGATGGCCTCCATCATGGCCTGGAACATGATGAAGCCCTCGCGCTGGTACTCGACTAGGGGATCGCGCTGGGCCATCGCCCGCAGGCCGATGCCTTCCTTGAGGTAGTCCATCTCGTAGAGGTGTTCCTGCCACTTGCGGCCGATCACGGAGAGGACCACGCGGCGCTCAAGCTCACGCATGCTTTCCGAACCGATCATCTCTTCGCGGGCCTGGTAGACCAGGCGCGCGTCGGAGAGGATCTCTTCCTTCAGGAACTCGGCGGTAATCCGCGACTTCCCGCCGGCCTCGTCGATCACGTCGCGGGGCGAGAAGCTCACCGGGTACAGGGTCTTCAGGTTGGACCAGAGCAGGTTGAAGTCCCAGTCATCGCCGGTACCTTCGGCCGTGGCCTCGTCGATGAACGCGGTGATCGTGTCTTCGAGGAAGTACTGGACCTTTTCGTGCAGGTCATCACCCTCGAGGATCCGCCGGCGATCACCGTAAATCGCCTCGCGCTGGCGGTTCAGGACGTCGTCGTACTTCAGGACGTTCTTGCGCTGTTCGGCGTTGCGTCCTTCCACCTGGCCCTGGGCCGAGGCGATGGCGCGGGAGACAAGCTTCGACTCGAGCGCGACGTCGTCCGGCACCGAGCTGTTCATCAGCCGCTCGGCCGCACCGGAATTGAACAGTCGCATCAGGTCATCGGTGAGCGAGAGGTAGAACCGGGATTCGCCGGGGTCGCCCTGGCGGCCGGAGCGGCCGCGCAGCTGGTTGTCGATGCGGCGGGATTCGTGCCGCTCGGTGCCGAGCACGTAGAGCCCGCCGAGGCCCAGGACTTCCTCGTGCTCGTCTTTGACGGACTGCTTGGCGGCTTCAAGGGCGGCAGGCCACGCGGCCTCGTATTCCTCGGAGTTTTCCTCCGGGTCCAGCCCGCGCTTGGCCAGCTCGGCGACGGCGGTGAACTCGGCGTTGCCGCCGAGCATGATGTCGGTACCGCGGCCGGCCATGTTGGTCGCGACCGTCACGGCAGCCTTGCGGCCGGCCTGCGCGACGATCGAGGCCTCACGGGCATGGTTCTTGGCGTTCAGCACCTCGTGGCGGATGCCTTCCTTGGCCAGCAGCCGGGAGAGGTACTCGCTCTTCTCGACGCTGGTGGTGCCGACCAGGACGGGCTGGCCCTTTTCGTGCCGTTCGGCGATGTCCTTGACCACGGCGTCGAATTTCACGGTCTCGTTCTTGTAGACCAGGTCCGGCTGGTCGATGCGCTGCATGTCCCGGTTGGTGGGGATCGCGACGACGCCGAGCTTGTAGGTGCTCATGAACTCGGCGGCTTCGGTTTCGGCCGTACCGGTCATGCCCGCGAGCTTGTCGTACATGCGGAAGTAGTTCTGCAGCGTGACCGTGGCGAGGGTCTGGTTTTCGGCCTTGATCTCGACGCCTTCTTTGGCTTCGATCGCCTGGTGCATGCCCTCGTTGTAGCGCCGGCCGGCGAGGATGCGGCCGGTGTGCTCGTCGACGATCAGCACTTCGCCGTCGAGGATGACGTAGTCCTTGTCCCGCTTGAAGAGTTCCTTCGCCTTGATGGCGTTGTTCAGGAAGCCGATCAGCGGGGTGTTCGCGGACTCGTAGAGGTTGTGGATGCCGAGGTAGTCCTCGACCTTCTCGATACCGGCTTCGAGGACGCCGACGGTGCGCTTCTTCTCGTCGACCTCGTAGTCGGTCTCGGGCTGCAGGCGCAGCACCACCTTGGCGAACTCGCTGTACCAGCGGTTGGTGTCGCCCTGGGCCGGTCCGGAAATGATGAGCGGTGTGCGGGCCTCGTCGATGAGGATGGAGTCCACTTCGTCGACGATGGCGAAGTTGTGGCCGCGCTGGACCAGTTCGGACTTGTCCCACGCCATGTTGTCGCGCAGGTAGTCGAAGCCGAATTCGTTGTTGGTGCCGTAGGTGATGTCCGAGGCGTACTGCTCGCGGCGGACGGCGGGGTCCTGGTTGGCGAGGATGCAGCCGCTGCTCAGGCCGAGGAAGCGGTACACGCGGCCCATCAGGTCCGACTGGTACTCCGCGAGGTAGTCATTGACGGTGATGACGTGCACGCCCTTGCCGGTGAGCGCATTCAGGTAGGCCGGAGCGGTGGCCACCAGGGTCTTGCCTTCACCGGTCTTCATTTCGGCGATGTTGCCCAGGTGCAGGGCGGCGCCGCCCATCAACTGGACGTCGAAGTGCCGCATCCCCAGGGTGCGCGACGAGGCCTCGCGGACGGCCGCGAAGGCCTCGGGCAGCAGGTCGTCGAGCTTCTCGCCGTCGGCGTGGCGGGCCCGGAGACGGTCCGTCTCTTCGCGCAGTTCTGCGTCGGTGAAGGTCTGGAAGGAGCTTTCCAGGGCATTGATGGAATCGGCATAGTTCCGCAGTTGCCGCAGGGTCTTTTTGTCACCCGTGCGGAGAAGTTTTTCGATAAGTGATGCCACGTGAAATTGCTCCCAGTCTCAAGCTGCCGAATTCCGGCGTGTTTAGTCTACGGGAGAGACGCAGGGCGGAACGCGCCTGTTCCCTCAGAGCGGATGCAGGCCGGCCACGGCCTGCCCAAGGGCGGGCGCCAGGTCCCCCACGGGGGCGACAACGATCCGGTCCAGCTCCAACCACTCTGCCATGAGCTGCAGTTCCTCGGCGAGTTCGACGGCGGTGTCGGCCGGCGCGCCGGGCTCGGCGTGGCTTGCCCGGGCGAGCAGGCTGCCGGTCGCCCGGTCTGCTTTCAGGTCGACGCGGGCCACGATTTCGTCGCGCAACAGGAAGGGCAGCACGTAGTAGCCGTAGCGGCGCTTGGCTTCGGGGGTGTAGATCTCCAGCCGGTAGTGGAAGCCGAACAGTTCCTCCAGCCGGCGCCGTTCGAACACGAGCGAATCGAAGGGGCTCAGCAGCGCGCGGCCGTTGGCGGCGCGGGGCAACCCGGCGTCGGCGTGGCGGTACAGCGGTCTGTTCCAACCGGCCACCGTCACCGGCTCCAGCCGCCCCGCGTCCACGAGGTGCTCCACCGCGGTGGCGGCGGCGCGTAGCGGGCTCCGGAAGTAGTCGGCAAAGCACCGTACGGTGCCGATTCCGTGCGCCTGCGCCGCCGCGTCGATCAGCCGGATCATGGCCTCCGCCGCATCCGGCTCCGGGGCTCCGTCGGCTGGTTCCTGCGCGGCGGAAACCTCGGCGGCCAGAATCCTCGAGGTCAGCGTGTAGCGGCGTTCAAAGGACTCGGTCCGGGACGCGGCCGAGACCAGGCCTTCCTCGAAGAGGTGCTCGAGGACCCGTTTGACCGCGTTCCAGTTCCATCCCCAGTTGTCCTTGGGTTTGTCCTCGACGTGGCCGATCCTGGCCGTGAGTTCGGCGGCGGTCAGCGGCCGGCCCGCGGCGAGCGCTGCCAGCACCTGCTGCGCCACCGAGCTGCGCAGTTCCGGATCCATGGCATGGGCGCCCACCCATTTGCGGTTCTGCCACAGCACGAGGTCGCGGAAATGCTCGGGCCGGATGAAGCTGGCCTCGTGCGCCCAGTACTCCATCATCCGGCGCGGGTGGGTCCCCGCCATGCGGTGCAGGATCGCCCGGTCGTAGTTCCCGAGCCGGGAGAAGAACGGCAGGTAGTGGCTGCGCGAAAGCACGTTGACGGAATCGATCTGGACCAGGTGCAGGCGGGCAAAAGTCCGGCCCACCGCCCGTGCGCTAACGGGTGCGGCGGGCCGGACCTTGTCCAATCCCTGGGCTGCCAGTGCGATCCGCCGTGCCTGCTTGAGGCTCAGCGCTGCGTGCACATCAGTCCCTTCATCGGATGGTCACCAGCTCAGGCGCTGGCAGGCTCATCCTCTGAACGATAGGCGATGATCTTTTCTTCCAGTGGAGCCGCGCCCGGTTCGCAGGTCTGGTCCAGGCTGATCACGCCGTAGGTCCAGCCTTCACGGCGGTAGACGACAGACGGTGCCTTCGTTTCCTTGTCCACGAACAGGTAGAAGTCGTGGCCCACGAGTTCCATGTTGTCGACGGCGTCGTCGAGCGTCAAGGAGGCCGCGGGGAAGACCTTGCGGCGGATCAGCACCGGCGAGTCCCCGGCCGGGATGTCGTTTTCCACCTCGTAGGGCGACTTCTCCGCGGACGCGGGCTGCGGCGGGTGGCTCGCTTCCTCATAGATCGGCTCGCTGGTGCTGGCCGGTTCGAGGGTGGCCGTCGCCTCGGTGACGGACTTCGGGGTGTGCCGGCCGTGGTGGACCTTCTTGCGGTCCTTGGCGCGGCGCAACCGTTCAAGAAGCTTGTTGTAGGCCAGATCAAACGCGGCAAATTTGTCAGCGGCGCTGGCTTCGGCACGGATCACGGGGCCTCGGCCCAGGACGGTCAGCTCGACAGTGAGCAGTTCTGCGGTCTGCCGGGCCTTGGTCTCCTTGGTAACCTTGGCGTCCACCCTCTGGACCTTGTCCCCCAGTGATGCGATCTTCGAGATCTTTTCGTCGGCGTATTCGCGGAACCGGTCCGAGACCGTCAAATTACGACCGCTGATCATGAACTCCATGGTGCCCTCCAAATGACTTCGGTGACACGACGGCGGCACTTCCCGGGGCTGATCTGACGGACAGTCGAGCCCCTTTCCGAGCCGCTATCGACAGGTACATCTATTCTTGGTACCCACGTTCGACGTTAGTTCATGGACCCCTGTTATTCATCTTTTTTTGGTTTATTTTTTTCCTCATCGCCAGGGTTCCGCGCCAGCCCGGGGATTGACGCGGCAAAGTCATTCCGCGTGGGCGGGCGTG
This sequence comes from Arthrobacter sp. 01N442, assembly GCF_056399345.1. Lineage (NCBI taxonomy): Bacteria > Bacillati > Actinomycetota > Actinomycetes > Micrococcales > Micrococcaceae > Arthrobacter > Arthrobacter sp. 01N442. The sequence goes on along the minus strand of NZ_JBFTRD010000006.1, from coordinate 206,610 downwards.
TCGCCGCGAGCACCACCGCACCGCGGACCTGGCCTCCCGCGGCCCGCAGCGCGCGGGCCGCTTCGGCCAGCGTGGCGCCGGTGGTGAGCACGTCGTCCACGATGAGGCAGGGCCGGCTGTCCAGCTCCCTCGGAGGCGCTCCGCCCTTGATCCGCATGGAGCCGCGTACCCGGCCGGCCCGTGCCGCCCGGCCCAAACCTTTCTGGCCGCCGGACGCGCCGCCAGCCAGCCCCGGCAGGCCCCATCGACCGTTGCGGCCGGGCCGTGTTTGGCGGAGGACGTCAGCGACGTCGGCTCCGGCCAGGCGAGGATTCCGCCGGGCCCGCGTGAGCAGGAGGTGAACGGGGCTGAACCCGCGGCGACGGAAAGCCGCACCGCTAGTGGGGACGGGCACCAGGAGCAGTGGCTCCGACCGGCCGGACGCAGCGCTGATGGCTTGGACGAGTGCCGTGGCCAGTTCCTCCGCCAGCTGACGCTGGCCGTGCCGTTTGAAGGACAGCACAGACTGCGCCAGCTCGCCCCGGTAGGCGCCGGCCGCCACAACCGGCAGCAGGACGGAGCCGTCCATGTCCACAAGGGCAGGAGCCCGCGCTTCGGCCCGGAACGGCCGACTCGTTAGCCGGCGGAGCCGCTGGGCACAGCCGGCGCACAGTGTCCGGTCCTCGGCGCCGCAGCAGACGCATTCCACCGGCACTGCCAGCGCCAGCAGCTCCGCGGCAGCTGCGGCGGCACCTTCCGCGGTCCGCTCCGTCCAGCGCCGGTACCGGCCACGGTGCCTTGCTCCGGTAAGCACCGGGGCAAGGTCCGGGTCTATGGCGCGGTCGGTGCGCAGATGCGCAGGTGGATGCAGGCCTGGGTGCGGGCCTGGGCGCGGGCGTTTGTTCACCCTTCCAGGCTGGCCGATGCCGTCCCGGGGTGGAAGTCATCCCGGCCGCTATGTGGACAACCTTTCGGCTGGGCTCAGCCCGGGAACGACGGGTCGATGGCTCCCTTGAGTTGCGGCGACCAGCCGTTGCCGAGGCGCTGGAAGATACCCTCCGTGGACTGGCCATAGATCTCGGCCGGTCCGTTGCCTGCGCTCAGCGCGGTGAGCCCCGGCCAGGGCGCCAGCTGCTGCGGCGCTCCGGAGGTCAGGGACAGCAGCTCGGGTGTGACGTTGTCGTTCACCGACCCCTTCATCACGGCCACGGTCGTGTCGCTGACCCAGACGCCCCGGTCCGGGGCGCGCGCCGGCAGCAGGGTGATCGGCGCGGTGAGGTCCCGGGGCGTGCCGTCTCCGGTGCGGATGATGCCGGTGATCTGGACGCTGGTTTTACCGTTCAGCTCCGAGATGACCAGCGCACGGGTGCCTTCGCGCGAGACCCGGAATTCCTTGACCGTGCGTCCCGCGAGCCAGGGCGGGGTCATGGTCGCCGCAGGCACGTTCGCTCCCGCCGCGGTCCCCGAGGGATGGTGGGCGATGACTTCGGTGGCCCCCTTGCTGCCCGGCCCGGCGGTCCAGACCCAGTCGTAGCGGTCGAAGGACGGCCGCGCGAGGGCAGCCCGCGTGGTGAGGGCGCGGGCGGGCTGGCCCGGCAGGATCGAGTACAGCGTGGTGCCGCCGGCGTTGAGGAACGCCGCCGCCTGGGATACCGGCGATTCGGCGGGCGCACGTGGCGCCAGCGCCCTGACGGACTGGATGTCCGGCAGCGGGCTCAGCTTGTTGTTCTCGTAGCGGACCAGGTCGTTGTTGCTGACGGCGATCTGGTGCGCGGGCACGTCCTTGTCCCGCACCGGCGGCAGCACGGACCCGTCGTCTTCGACCCGGACCAGGTCCTGGTTTGCGCGCAGCTCCACGTTGATCACGTCCGGCTGGCTGCGGAAGGTCAGCGCCAGCTGGGTCTGCATGCGCAGCCGGTCTTCGTTGGACGCGTCCACGAGTTCCTTGGCCGTCAGGTCCACCTGCGCGGCGCCGGAGACCACGGGCACCGACTCGCGGGCCAGCTTCATGCCCGAGGGGAATGCGCTGACGACGGCGCCTTTGAGGTAGGGGGCCGGGCCGCCGAGCAGGGCGCTGGTCATGGCTTTGACGGTTTTCTTCTTGATGAACCAGCGCATGTCCGGCACCGCGTAGGTGAAGGTGGGGTCGTAGAAGTAGATGGGGTAAGCGCCGTAGATGACTTTGAAGGTCTCCTCCGGGATGGCGGTTCCATCCGGGATTTCCGAGATCCTCCATTCGCCGTCGACCTTGGTCAGCGTCGCGGGGATGCTCTCCTTGGAACCTTCCGGCAGCGGCGTGGCGATGCCGTCGGCGTCAACCGAGTAGGCCAGGTCAAGTTCGTAGTTGTAGACGTTCTCGACGGCGGTGCGCACCACGCGGGCCGAACGGAAGACCAGCACGCGCTGGTCCGGCTTCCACTTCACCGACGAGGCCTGGGTGAGGTACTGCCGGGCCACGGCGTAGTCGTCCTCGTAGCCGCTGCCCGCGAGGTAGAAGTCCTCGATCACTGCCTCCGGGCCCGCCCCTGCCCGTGGGGCCACGGGGAAGAAGACCGGCGCGTTGTTGGGCTTTCCCGCGCTCTCGTCGGTGCTTTTGCCCACCGGGCCGGAGCGCGGGATCTGGGCGCACGAGGTCAGCAGGACCAGGAGCAGCGCCAGCAGCGCCCCGGTGAGGGCCTTCAGTTTTCCGGCGCCGCTCATGGCTGCTCCTTCGTTGCCTCGGAGTCGGACGGCGCCGGACGGGGCTCCGTGACCGCCGGCTCCAGCAGCAGCATGGTCCGCTCACGTACAACGCCGGCAGGACCGACGTCGGCCGGTTCCAGCTGGAGCGGTGACCTCGTGATCGATTCGCCCTGGCGCAGCGGCAGCGTCAGGCGGAAGTTGGAGCCCCTCCCCTTTTCGCCCCAGGCCTGCAGCCAGCCGTTGTGCAGCTTGGTGTCCTCGGTCGCGATGGACAATCCCAGGCCGCTGCCGCCGGTGGTGCGGGCACGGGCCGGATCGGCCCGCCAGAAGCGGTCGAACACGCGTGCCGCTTCGGCGGCCGTCATGCCGATTCCGTGGTCCCGGACGGCCACGGCCACGGCGGTGTCGTTTGCCGCCACCGAGATATTCACCGGCCGGCCTTCGCCGTGCTCAAGCGCGTTCAGGACCAGGTTGCGCAGGATCCGGTCGATCCGCCGGTCGTCCATGTCGACGACAATGCTTCCCGCGGGGGCGTTCAGCGTCACTTCGGAACCGTACTCGGCGGCCACGGGGGCCACCCCCTCGATCACATGCGAGATGAGCTGGACGATGTCGGTCGGTTCGGCGTCGAGCATGGCGACGCCGGCGTCGAACCGGGAGATTTCCAAGAGGTCGGCCAGGAGGGACTGGAAACGCTCCACCTGGTTGTAGAGCAACTCCGCGGACCGCTTGTTGATCGGGTCGAAATCGTCCCGGGCGTCGTAGAGAACCTCCGCGGCCATCCGGACCGTGGTCAGGGGGGTGCGGAGCTCGTGCGAGACATCGGAGACGAAACGCTGCTGCATCTGGGACAGGGTGGCCAGCTGCGTGATCTGCTCCTGCAGGCTCGCGGCCATGTGGTTGAAGGACGCGCCGAGCCGGGCCACTTCGTCTTCGCCCTTGACCACCATGCGCTCCTGCAGCTGTCCGGCGGCCAGCTTTTCGGAGACGACGGCGGCGTGGCTGACGGGGCTGACGACGTTGCGCGTGACGTACCAGGCCACGGCGCCGATCATGAGCGCGAGGGCGGCGGCGCCGGCCAGCAGGACGTTCTGGATCTCGTCGAGGGTCTTCTGCGCCGTATTGAGGTCGTAGATCAGGTACAGCTCATACACGGTGCCGTTGAACGTCACCTTGTTGCCGACCGCGATGCCGGGACGGTCCTCGGTTCCCACCGGGAATTCCGTGGAGGCCCAGAACTGGTCCTTGCCGGAGTCCTGCACCGCCTTGCGCAGGTCGGGCGGAATGACACTGATCGTGAGCTGGTCTGAGGCCCGCGACTCGACCCACCGGTTGCGGGGCTTGGTCTGTTCCGGCATGGCTTCGAAGACGTAGCGCCGCTGGATTACCGAACCGCGGCCTTCGACGGCGTTCAGGGTGTCGTAGACGAGGGTGATGACGCTCGACTGGTCGGTGACCTGCGCGCCGTCGAACGTGTCCTGGACCTGCTTAACGTTGTAGCGGGTCTCCGACTCTGCCTGCGTCAGCCGCTCCTGGAAGAGGTTGTTGGCGATCTGGTTCGAGAGATACGCGCCGACGACGGCGAAGGAACCGATCGCCAGCATCAGCGTGGTCAGCACGGTGCGGAACTGCAGGGACCTCCGCCAGCGGCGGTGCAGGGCGCGCAGCAGGTACCTGGACGCGGGCAGGAGCCGGGACACGCCGGTCCGGACCAGCCGGGCGACGCGGGCGGTGACGATCCGGGCGCGGCGGGCCCAGATGCGGGCCCGGAACAGCGCCGGCTGTCCGTGGAGCGACGACGGCGCGCTGCCGGTTTCAGGCGCGGAGCCGCCAGGAGCGGCGGGCTCCGGGGCTGGCTCCGCTGCGTCCTCGGCCGGCGCGGCGGCAGCCTCAGGGAGGTCGAGGCGGGGATCGGTCTCCGGGGCAGCTGTCTCCGGGGCAGGCCCGGGCTGGCCGTCCGACGGCTCAGGAACCTGCTTTGTAGCCGACACCACGGACCGTCAATACAACTTCAGGGGCTTCCGGATCACGTTCGATCTTCGAGCGCAGCCGCTGGACGTGGACGTTGACCAGGCGGGTGTCCGCCGCGTGGCGGTAGCCCCAGACCTGCTCCAGCAGCAGTTCCCGGGTAAAGACCTGCCACGGCTTGCGCGCCAGCGCGACCAGCAGGTCGAATTCCAGCGGGGTCAAGGAGATCCGTTCGCTGTTGCGGCTGACCACGTGGCCGGCGACGTCGATCGTGACGTCCGCGATGCGCAGCGTCTCCGGGGCTTTCTGGTCGCCGGGACGCAGCCGGGCGCGCACCCGGGCCACGAGTTCGGCGGGCTTGAAGGGTTTGGGGACGTAGTCGTCGGCGCCGGATTCGAGGCCGCGGACCACGTCGGAGGTGTCGGACTTTGCCGTCAGCATGACGATCGGGACGTCGGACTCGCCGCGGATCTGGCGGCACACTTCAATGCCGTCCATGCCGGGGAGCATCAGGTCCAGCAGCACGAGATCCGGCTTGGAGGCGCGGAAGACCTCCAGGGCCTGGCCCCCGTCCGCGCAGAAGACGGGGTCGAAGCCGTCGTTGCGCAGCACAATACCGATCATCTCGGCCAGCGCCTCGTCATCGTCCACTACCAAAATCCGTGCCTTCATAGCTTATATATTCCCCTATTGAAATGGCTTTGTCGTATTCGGGCAGTCACCGGCATGGCGGGGGCGCCTGTGGCTGCTGCAGCGCCCGGGGCGGCCCGGCCGCTAATTTCGTGCCGTGACTCGGCCCGAATGCTTGCGGCCAGCCGACGAAACTATAGGCTGGGGGCAAGCCTGGCCCGGACACACGCCGGGGGCGCGGGCAGCAGGGCTTACGGGTCCCGTTCGCGTGCATCCGGTGGGCAATTTCTTGGGGAGGAAAAGCTTGTCTGAGCAGGAACCTGGCGGCCCGTCGCAATGGACCGGCCCGTCGCAGTGGGGCACCAACCCGCCGGCCCAACAACCCGCTTGGGGGCAGCAACCCCAGTGGGGCACCAACCCGCCGGCCCAACAGCCGATCTGGGGGCAGCAGCCCCAGTGGGGGCAGCAGTCGCCGGCCCAACAACCCGCCTGGGGGCAGCAGCCGCAGTGGGGTGCGCAGCACCAGGATGCCCGTTTTTCCGGCCCCCAGAGCCCCTCCCCCTACGGCCAGCCGCGCTACGTCGCCCCGCCTAAGCCGGGCATCGTGCCGTTGCGTCCCCTCATGTTCGGCGAGATCCTGGACGGCGCCTTCCGGACCGTCAGGCGCAACCCCGCCGCCATGCTCGGGGCGGGCGTGATCGCCCAGGCACTGGGCTCGGTCACCTCGGCCCTGGCCCAGACCGGCGCCCTCTTCGGAGGTTCGGCCGCGCCGTGGCTGGCGGAACTGCGCACGTCGCAGGCCGCGGCGCTTGCCTTCGGCACCGTGGCCACCGTAGGTGCCCTCATATCGCTCGTGGCGATTCTGATTTCGACGGTCATGCAGGGTGCAATGGCGGTTCCCGTGGCCCGCGAGCTGCTGAACCGGCGGACCGGGTTCCGCAGGATGTGGGTGCTCTCGCGCTCCCGGACCGGTGCCCTGCTGGGACTCGCCGGCCTGCTGATCCTGGGCGCGGCCGCCGTCGTCGCCGTAGCGGTGCTGGCTGCTTTCGCCCTGCTGGCGACCATGGGCCGCTCCGCCGTGCTGGTCCTGGTACTCCTGTTCTTCGGCCTGGCCATAGTGCTGCTCTGGGTCGGCATCCGGTTCATGGTCGCGCCGGCCGCGATCGTGGTGGAGGAGATCGGTACTTTCGCCGGACTGCGCCGTTCATGGCAGCTCACCGGCAGGAACTGGTGGCGCATCTTTGGTGTCACCCTGGTGGTGGGCGTCCTCGTCGGGGTGATGACCCAGATCCTCCTCATTCCGGTCAGCCTGGTGGGCCAGGCTCTCGGGGCCACAGTTTTCGCCCAAGGAGGCGAGGGTGGGTCCCAGGCGGTCAGGATCCTGGTCACGGTCGCGGGCACTGTGGTCATCGCGCTCGTGGGCGCCGTCGGCTATGCCTTCCAGACCTCGACGGTTGCACTGCTCTACCTGGACCTGCGGATGCGCAAAGACGGCCTCGATCTGACCTTGTTGCGGCAACTGGAGACCGGAAGTGATCCGGACGGGGTCCCGGGCCGGGCTCCCGCTGCCCTCCTCGGCGACACTTCCGCCTGGCAGCAGCCTCCCTACGGCCCTCCCCCGGTCCGAAGGTGACGGTCGGTTCCGTCTTCGCCGCTGAGCGTGCCGCGGCCGTTCTGTCCGCGCGGTTGCAGCCGGAACCTCCGGTATTGCCTGACCGGGAAGAAGCCCGGCGCTGGGCGGCGGAGGAGCTCGCCAAGGCACCCTACCGGGACGCCGATCCCAGCTGGCTGGACAAGGCGCTTGCCGAGTTCGGGCGTTGGCTGCGCTCGCTGTCCGGGGACGGTACCGCCGGCGCCGACGGCGGTTACGCCGTCCCTTTGCTGCTCATCATCGCCGCCGTCATCATCGCCGTGGCCATCCTGGTGGTGCGTCCGCGGCTCAACGCCCGGCGGCCCGCCGAGAAGGACGTGTTCGACGCCGAATCTGCACTCAGTCCCGAGGAGCACCGCGAACGGGCCGCCGCCGCGGCGGCCAGCGGCGACTGGTCCGCCGCCGTCGTCGAACAGTTCCGCGCCCTGGTGCGCGCGGCGGAGGAGCGCTCCGTGCTGGACCCGCAACCCGGCCGGACCGCCGGCGAGGTGGCCGGCCTGCTCGGCCGGGCCTTTGGACCGTACGCCCGCGACTTGGAAGACGCGGCGCTCACCTTTGACGCCGTCCGTTACGGCGGCGCGAACGCAGGAGCCGAGGACTACGACGAAATCGTCCGGCTCGACGCGTCGCTGGCCGGCACCACTCCCGATTACCGGGGCACGAACCCGAACGCCTTCGTCAGGCCGCTGTGAACACCGCAACGGCGGTGCCCAGCTGGATCCGCCGGCACCGCACCTGGGCCATCCTGGGCTTCGTCTTTGTCGCCGCCCTCGTCCTCACCACGGCGCTCCAGCTGCAGCCCCGCGGCGACCGGAGCCCGCTGTCCATCCGCAATCCTGCCCCGGAGGGAGCACGCGCCGCGGCGGAAATCCTGGGCCGGCATGGCGTCGCCGTACAGCAGCTCGATTCCTTCGATCCGACCATCAAGGCGCTTGAGGACGCCCGCCGGGCCGGCGAGCGCAGCACGGTGCTGCTCTACGACCCCAACGGGTACTTGGGCCACGACCAGCTGCGGTTCCTGGACGGCGCCGCGGACCGGATGGTGGTGGTCACGCCCCGGCTGAACACGCTTCAGGCCGTGGGCGGCGGAGTCGAGCAAGCCGGAGTGGTGCGGGACGGTACCGAGGAACTCGCACCGGCTTGCCCCGTTCCCGACCCCACCGCGGCCGGCACGGTCTCGGCCGCGCACGGCTACCTCTACAGCGGAGAAGTCGTCTGCTACGCCCCGGGTGACGGCGGGGGCGGCCTCTACGCCGTCAGCGACGACGGCCGGACCGTGGTCCTCGGCAGCACCGAAATCCTCAGCAACGGGGCCCTGGCCGAGCAAGGGAACGCCGCACTGGTGCTGCGCACCCTTGGTGCCGAGCAGCGGCTGGTCTGGTACCTGCCCGGGATCGCCGATGTGCCGGCTGCGAAGAAACCGGTGACCCTCGATGAGCTGGCCGCGCCATGGACCCACGTCCTCGGACCCTGGCTGGCTTTCGTCGCCCTGCTCGCAATCTTCTGGCGCGGACGCAGGCTCGGCCCGCTGGTCTTCGAACCCCTACCCGTGGTGGTGAAGGCGGTGGAGACCGCGGAAGGGCGGGCCCGCCTGTATCACGACGCCCGAGCCGTGGAGCGCGCCGCCGAAGTCCTCCGCTCCGGCGCGCTGGTGCGGCTGGCCAGGACCCTCCGACTGGGACCGGACGCAGGGGCAGCGGCCATCATCGATGCCGCCGCCCGGCACCTGGACCGGACAGCGGAAAGTATCTCCGGCGTCCTCGACGCCGTACCCCGCGGCGAAGCCGAGCTCGTGCGCTGGGCCCAACAGCTGGAAAGACTAGAGAAAGAGGTACACGCCCGATGAACGATCAGCCCAGCGACTCCACCGGCTCAGCAGCAACGAGCACGGCTGCCCCCTGGCCGGCGCCCCGCCCCGCCCCACAGCAGGCAGCGCATCAGCATCAGGAACCGCCGCAGGGGCAGCAGCGGCCGGTGGGTACCGACGGCTACTGGGACGCCCCGGACCGGGATCCCGTCCGCCAGGCGCTGCTGGACGTCCGCCAGGAGGTCGCCAAGGCGGTCGTCGGGCAGGACGCCACCGTCACCGGGATGCTGATCGCCTTGCTGTCCCGGGGACACGTGTTGATCGAAGGGGTCCCCGGCGTGGCCAAAACCCTGCTGGTGCGCAGCCTCTCCGCCGCCCTCAGCCTCGACACCAAGCGGATTCAGTTCACCCCGGACCTGATGCCCGGCGATGTCACTGGCTCGCTCATCTACGATTCCCACACCTCGGAGTTCAGCTTCCGCGAGGGGCCCGTCTTCACCAATATCCTGCTCGCGGACGAGATCAACCGGACCCCGCCCAAGACGCAGGCCTCGCTCCTGGAAGCCATGGAGGAGCGGCAGGTCTCGGTCGACGGCGTCTCGCGCCAGCTTCCCGCGCCCTTCATTGTGGCCGCCACGCAGAACCCGGTGGAGTACGAGGGGACGTATCCGCTGCCGGAGGCGCAACTGGACCGGTTCCTGCTCAAGCTGACCATGCCGCTGCCCGGCCGGGAGGACGAAATCGAGGTGATCCGGCGGCACGCGGCCGGCTTCGATCCCCGTAACCTGGCCGCCGCCGGCGTCCGACCCGTCGCAGGTCCCGCCGAGCTGGAGCAGGCACGCCAGGCCGTGGCCGCCGTCGAGATCGGTCCCGAAGTCCTGGCCTACATCGTCGACGTCGTCCGGGCCACCCGTTCGGCGCCGTCGTTCCAGCTGGGCGTCTCGCCGCGCGGCGCCGCGGCCCTGCTGAACGGCTCCCGTGCCTGGGCGTGGCTCTCCGGCCGCCGCTTCGTCACCCCGGACGATGTCAAGGCCCTCGCCCTGCCCTGCCTGCGGCACCGGGTGGCCCTGCGCCCCGAGGCGGAGATGGACGGCGTGCAGGTCGACGGCGTGCTGGGCAGCATCCTCGCGTCCGTGCCCGTCCCGCGCTGAGCCATGGCGATTTCCGGACGCTTCGTGCTGCTGGCGGTTCTTGGCCTGATCCCCGCAGTGCTCCTGCCCGGCTGGGCGTCCGCCACGGCGGTGCTCCTGCTGCTCGCCGCCGCGGCGCTGCTTGACCTGGGCCTCGCGGCACCGCTTCGGCAGGTCTCGGTGCAGCGCAACGACCCCGGCAGCGTCCCGCTCACGGGGTCGGCTGAATCCGTGCTGACGGTGGCCAACACCGGCCGCCGCACCCTGCGGGGCCTGGTTCGGGACGCCTGGCAGCCCTCTGCCGGTGCGCAGAACCCGAGCCAGCGCCTACTCGTGCCGGCCGGAGAGCGCCGCCGGATGACCGTCACGCTGCAGCCCACGCGTCGCGGTGAACTGGGCGCCGCACATGTCACGATCCGCGCCTTCGGCCCACTGGGCCTTGCCGCGAGGCAGCGCACGCTGCCCTGTCCCGGCGCCCTCCGGGTGCTCCCGCCGTTCCATGCGCGCCGGCACCTGCCGTCCAAGCTGCGCCAACTGCGGGAGCTCGACGGCAGGGCCGCGGTCCAGATCCGTGGTGCCGGCACCGAATTCGACTCGCTGCGCGATTACGTCCGCGGCGACGACGTGCGATCCATCGACTGGCGTGCCACGGCCCGCCGGTCCGCCGTCGTGGTCCGCACCTGGCGGCCGGAGCGCGACCGCCGCGTCGTCATCGTGCTGGACACCTCGCGCACGGCGGCGGCCCGGATCGCCGACGAGCCGCGGCTCGACACCGGCATCGAGGCGGCACTGCTGCTGGCTGTCCTCGCCGAGCGGGGCGGCGACCGCGTCGACTTCCTCGCCTTCGACCGCCGTCTCCGGGCGCGGGCAGGATCGGCGGCCAAGGGCAACTTGTTGGGGCGGCTGGTCCAGGCCATGGTTCCGCTGGACGCCGAACTCATCGAACTCGACTGGTCACAGATTCCTGCCCAGGTCCGTTCCGTTTCCGCGCACCGCTCCCTGGTGGTGCTGCTTACCGCGCTGGACGGCGGCGCTCCCGAAGAGGGGCTGCTGCCGATGGCCGCCCAGCTCGCCCGGCAGCACGTGGTGGTGGTGGCCGCGGTCCGCGATCCCATGCTCGGCGAAATGCTCCGCGAGCGAACAAGTGCCAGCGGTGTCTTCCGTGCCGCGGCGGCCGAACGGGCCCTGCTGGAACGCGAGGCGGTCAGCGCCCAGCTGCGCCACGCCGGCGTCGAAGTGGTCGACGCCGAACCGCTGGAACTGCCGCCGGCGCTGGCGGACGCGTACATTCGTTTGAAGGCCGCGGGACGGCTGTGACCCCAAGGAGGATGCCGTGACCGGCTACGAACCCATTTACAGGCAAGGCCTCGGCCCGGATTTCTCCCGGTTGCAGCCCGAACTGCAGGAGTACTTTTCGCTCGCCCCCGGCTCGGGGCACTACGGCGTGGGCGACGGCGTTTTCGACGTCGTCGGCTGCCGGCAGCGCTGGCTGCGGCCGCTGCTGCGGCTGGCGACCGGTGAACAGGCGTTCTTCCCGGAGTACGGCGAGGGGATCAGGTTCCGGATCGAGAACCATGCCCACCTGGATCCGTTCGGCCGCTCCAGCCTCACCGCCCGGCGGGAAATCCACTTCCCGCAGACCACCAGGATTTTCTCCGACACCACCAGCGTGGACTCCTCCGGAGGCGCTCCGCGGCTGGTCGATTACGTCGGCCGCTACCGCCGGCTGGTCACCGACCTCAACCTCAGCGTCACGCCCGAGGGCAGGCTGCGCGGCGTTTCCGAGGCCTCACGGTTGCTCCTGGGGCCGCTGCGGATTCCGCTGCCGGACGCCCTGGACGCCAAGGCCTACGCCGAGCAGTGGTGGGAGCCGGAGGAGGGCCGGCACCGGATCCAGGTCAAGGTGATCCAGCCGCAGATCGGCCTGGTCCTCGTATATGCCGGCCACTTCGACTACCGGCTTGAGCCCTACCCAGCGGGCACCATGGCGCCGGGTTACCTTCCGGATCATGCCCGGCCGGACCGTTGGGAACGCCGTGCCTAGGTCCTACCCGAGCGCGATCTGGTTCAGCCCGTCGGCCAGCTGGGTCAGCCGGGTCAGCACCGCCGTCGCGGATGACGGCGTGTGACCGGCGAGGCCGGCCGACGGCGTGACCCGGACGGCGCCCAGCGCGGCTGGCGGGAGGCCGAGCTGGCGCCACGGGCGCCAGAGCATTTCCACCGCCTCAGGGACGCGCGGCAGCACCGCGGCCGGATCATCGACCGGCAACGCCCCCGCCCAGAAGCGTTTCCCGGACTCCACCGCACCGGCGATTTGTTCCCATTGGCGGGAGCTCAGGGCCCGCAGCGGCACCGCGATCCCGTCCGCGCCGGCGGCGAGGATCCGGTCGAAGGGAGCCTCGACTTCGGGCACGCAGACCACGACTTCGGCCGCCCCGGCATCCCTCAAGGCGTCGATGACAATACGCCAGGCCTCGGTGATTTCGGATCCCGCGACGGCGCGGAGGGTGCGGTAGCCACTGGCGGTGGGGATGGTGCCGGCCATGACCGCGGCGATGTCCGGCTCGTCCAGCTGCACCACCAGTCCGGCGCCCGGCGCCGCCGCAGCCACCCGGCGCAGGTAGGCGCCCACCCCGGCGGCCAGCGAGGCCGCAAGGTCCCGCCGCGCGCCGTAGTCGATGAGGGCCCGCTCCCCGCTGTGCAGGTGCAGTCCGGCAGCGAGGCTGAGTGGGCCGCGCAGTTGGATTTTGAGTTCCGAGGCCGGCGTGTCCTCGGCCCCGACGACGTCGGCCAGGACGTTGATATCCGTGGACAGCGCCGAACGGGCCCGCAGGAGGTCCTTCCCCGGCCGGTCGACCAGGCGCCAGCCGTGGGGCTGGACGTCGACGGCGAGGCCCTCCAGCAGCGACGCGGTCCGGCCCAGGGCGTCTGAGCCGACGCCGCGGTCCGGGAGTTCGGCGAGGAAGGGAAGGTGCGGGCTGCCGAGCTCGCCGCGGATGATGCGGGCGGCTTCAACCGGGTCCTCCCCCGGCCACGGCCCAAGCGCGGTGGCCGTGACCTGGCCGGGCACATCAGACAAGCGGACATCAGGCACGGCCACGGCTACGCCTCGGCAGTAACGGCGGGGTCCGCGGCAGCCGAGGCGCGGTGTGCGGCCTCGTGCGCGGCGGCCTCGTGATCCTCGGCGATGGCCTCGTGGTGGCGGATCACTTCGCCGATGATGAAGTTCAGGAACTTCTCGGCAAATGCCGGGTCCAAGTGCGCTTCGGCGGCGAGCCGGCGCAGGCGGGCGATCTGGGCCGTCTCCCGGCCCGGGTCCCCCGCGGGAAGCTTGTGCGCGGCCTTGAGGAAACCGACCTTCTGCGTTGCCTTGAAGCGCTCGGCCAGGAGGAAGACCAGGGTGGCATCGATGTTGTCGATGCTGGAGCGGATGGAGAGCAGTTCCGCCATCACCGCGGGATCCACGTGCCCGGCCAGCGAACTGGCCGTGGGGTCATAGGAATCTGCGTCGGGAAGGTTCAGGTTCTGCTCGGTCATTCGTCCAGTGTAGGGGCTGGCACGGGTGTCCCGCCGGGTGTTAAGCGGGACATGCCCGCCGTTCGCAGTGAACGGCGGGCATGTCCCGTGGTGCGGCCGGTGCTTCCCCGGCAGGGCCGGCGAGGCCGGCTCTCAGGCTCCGAGTACCGCGCGGAATTCCTCGCGGCGCCGTGCCTGTTCGTCCGGATCCGGGACCGGCAGCGAGGCGATGAGCCTCTTGGTGTAGTCGTGCTGCGGGTGCCCCATCACCTGGTTTCCGAGGCCCTGCTCCACCATCTTGCCCTTGTACAGCACCCCGACCCAGTGCGAGAGGATGTCCACCACGGCGAGGTCGTGGCTGATGAAGAGGCAGGCGAACCCGAACTCTGCCTGGATCTCCTTGAACAGCTCCAGCACCTTGGCCTGCACCGATACGTCCAGCGCCGACGTTGGCTCGTCGGCGATCAGCAGCTTCGGGTTCAGGATCAGTGCCCGCGCCAGCGAGGCGCGTTGGCGCTGGCCACCGGAGAGCTCGTGCGGGTACCGGTCGGCGTAGGCCGCCGGCAGCTGCACCGATTCGAGCAGTTCCCGGGTCCGCTGGCGTGCCTGCGCCGGCGTCGGCTTCGTGTGGATGACCAGCGGCTCGGCGATGCACTCGCCGATGGTGAGCTGCGGGTTGAACGACGCCGCCGGGTCCTGGAAGACAAAGCCGATCTGCTTGCGCAGCGGCTTGAAGGTGCGCTCCTTGAGATTGAGCATCTCGTAGTCCAGCACCTTCAGGCTGCCGCCCGTGGTCTTGTTCAGGCCCGCGATGGCACGGCCGATCGTCGTCTTGCCGGAACCCGATTCGCCGACGAGGCCGAAGACCTCACCCTCGGACAGGGTGAAGTTCACACCATCCACGGCCTTGAACGCGGGGCTGCCCAGCCGGCCGGGGTACTCGATGGTGAGGTTCTTGGCCTCGACCAGCACCTTGCCGCCCTGGTGGGCCCGTTCGGTCATCCCCGCCGAGGCGGAGTTCCGGCCCAGGTGCGGGACGGCGGCCAGGAGCTTCTTCGTGTAGTCCTGCTTCGGTTCGGCAAACAGCACCCGGGAGCTGGCCTCCTCGACGACGTCGCCCTGGTACATCACGACGACGCGGTCGGCGAGGTCGGCCACAACGCCCATGTTGTGCGTGATCAGCACGATCGAGGTGCCGTACTGGTCCCGCAGGTCACGCAGCAGTTCCAGGATTTCCGCCTGCACGGTGACGTCCAGGGCGGTGGTCGGCTCATCGGCAACGATGAGGCCCGGGTTGAGCGCCAGCGCGGCGGCGATGACGACGCGCTGCTTCTGGCCGCCGGAGAACTGGTGCGGGTAGTAGTTGACCCGGGTCTCCGGATCCGGGATGCCTACCTTCCGCAGGGCGTCGATGGCGCGCGCCTTGGCTTCTTTGGCGCTGACCTTGCCGGCTCCCCCGTGTCCGGCATGGGCGCGGATGCCCTCGGCGATCTGCCAGCCCACGGTGAAGACGGGGTTGAGCGCCGTCGACGGTTCCTGGAACACCATCGCCACGTCGCGGCCGCGGATTTCGCGCAGTTTCGAGGCGCTGACGCTGATCACGTTGTTGCTGTTGATCAGCACGGCGCCGGAGCTTATGGCCGTCTCCGGCAGCAGCCCCAGGATGGTCTTGGCGGTAACGGTCTTGCCGGAGCCCGATTCGCCAACAATGGCGACGACCTCGCCCGGGTTGACCTCGAGGCTGACATCCTTCACCGCGTAGACGTCCCCGGCGTCGGTGGCGAAGGTGACCCTGAGGTGGTCGATGTCCAGCACAGGCCCGGCGCCGCGGGCGGGCTGGTCCGATACGGATCCGATATTGGTGGTCATGAACTGCTCACTTCTGCTGATGCCGCCGCCTGGCTGCCGGCGGGGGTGGGTCCGGCGGGGGTGGGTCCGGCTTTGCCGGGAGCGGCCTTCTTACGGCCGCGCAGGCGCGGGTCGTTGAGGTCGTTGATGCTTTCGCCGACGAGGGTCAGCCCCACCACGGTGAGGACGATTGCCAGGCCCGGGAAGACACCGGTCCACCAGATGCCGGAGGTGGTGTCCGCCAGCGCCTTGTTGAGGTCGAAGCCCCACTCCGCGGCCGAGGTCGGTTCGATGCCAAAGCCCAGGAAGCCCAGGCCCGCGAGGGTGAGGATGGCTTCGGAGGCGTTCAGCGTGAAGATCAGCGGCAAGGTGCGGGTGGCGTTCTTGTAGATGTGCCGGGTCATGATCCTGATGTTGGACGCACCCACCACCTTGGCCGACTCGACGAACGGTTCGGCCTTGAGCCGGATCGTTTCGGCGCGGATGACGCGGAAGTACTGCGGGATGAAGACCACGGTGATCGAGATTGCCGCGGCCAGGATGCCGCCCCACAGGCTGGAGCGTCCGCCGCTGATCACGATCGCCATGACGATGGCGACCAGCAGGGACGGGAAGGCGTACACGGCGTCGGCGATGACCACGAGGATCCGGTCCAGCCAGCCGCCGATATAGCCGCTGACCAGGCCGAGGATGACGCCGATGAAGATCGACATGATGACCGCCACGATGATGACCATGACGGCGGTCTGCGCGCCCCAGACGACGCGGGAGAACACGTCGTAGCCGCCCACGGTGGTGCCAAGCAGGTGCTTGCCGCCGGGGGCCTGCTGGGCCGGGAAGTTACCGTCGGCGTCGGAAATCTGGGAGAAGCCGAACGGCGCGATCAGCGGGGCGAAAATCGCGGTGAGCAGGAACAGCCCGGTGAGGATGAGCCCGGTGACGAGCATGCCGCGCTGCAGGCCGACGCTCTTGTTGAAGTGCGAGACGACCGGCAGGCGCCGGTACCAGGGGTCCCTGCGGGCTTCTGCCGCAATAGTTGGTTCGATGCTCATGTCAGTACCTCACGCGGGGGTCGATCAGCGCGGCGACAATGTCCACGATGAAGTTGGTCACGGCCACGATCACGGCAAGCAGCACCACGATGCCCTGCACGGCCACGAAGTCGCGGGCCGTCAGGTAGGTCGCGAGCTGGAAGCCGAGGCCTTTCCACTCAAAGGTGGTCTCGGTCAGCACGGCGCCGCCGAGCATGACGGCAATCTGCAGGCCCATCACGGTGATGATGGGGATCAGGGCCGGCTTGTAGGCGTGCTTGGTGACCAGGCGGAATTCGCTGACGCCGCGTGAGCGTCCGGCCTCCACGTAGTCCTTGCCGAGGGTGCCGATCACGTTGGTGCGCACCAGCCGCAGGAAGATGCCGGCGGTCAGCAGCCCAAGAGCGACGGCGGGCAGCACCGCGTGGGCGGTGACGTCGCCGAGTGCGGCCATGTTGCCGCTGCGGAGGGCATCCAGCCAGTAGATGCCGGTGGGAGTCTCCAGCGCGGTGAGGGCCAGTTCCGTGGAGGTCTTGGCCCGCCCGGCAACCGGGAGCCAGCCCAGCCAGACCGAGAAGGTCAGCTTGAGCAGCATGCCGGCGAAGAAGACGGGTGTGGCGTAGCAGAGGATCGCGAAGATCCGCAGCACGGCGTCGGCTGCCTTGTCGCGGCGGTGCGCGGCGATCATGCCGAGCGGGATGCCCACGAGCAGGGCCACGATCAGCGCGTTGATGGACAGCTCCAGCGTCGCCGAACCGTAGGTGGTCAGCATCTCGGAGACCTGGCGGTTGTCCGAGAGCGTGGTGCCGAAGTTGCCGGTGATCAGCTGTCCGAGGTACTCGAAGTACTGCACGAAGATGGGCCGGTCGTAGCCGGCCGCGTGGATGCGCTCCGCCAACTGCTCCGGCGGGAGCCGTCCGCCGAGGGCGGCAGTGATCGGGTCACCGGTGATCCGCATCAGGAAGAACACGAGCGTGACCAGGATGAAGATGGTCGGGAAGATCAGCAGGAACCTGATCAGGATGTACTGGCCCAGTCCCCCACCGGACGCCTTTTTCTTTGTCGGCAATAGGCCGTCGGCGTCGCTGGGCGGCGCCTCAATAAGTGTTGTCATTGGTACCTAAATTTGTGCTTCCGTCGGCTTCGTGGGCTTCGGGAATCGGTTGTCCCGCCATCAGCAAGAAAGGCGGGACGCCGCGCGGGCGCCCCGCCTCCTTGGCTGGTCAGGACCGGATGGGGAATGGACCTACTTGGAAATCACACCAAGACGGGTCTTGAAGGACGCGTCGAGGGTCTTTTCGACACCCTGGACGTCCTTGCCGGCGACCATGAGCTGGGCGCCCTGCAACAGCGGCAGCGTGGAGAGGTCCTTGGCGACGGCCGTCTGGGCGTCGCCGAGCACCTTTTCGCGCTCGGTCTTGTCAACGGTGGTGAGCTGCTTCTTGATCAGCGCCGTGACAGTCGGGTTCTCGTAGTGGTTCTTGAGGAAGTTGCCCGGGATGAAGAACGGGGTCAGGTAGTTGTCGGCGTCGGAGTAGTCCGGGAACCAGCCGAGCTGGTAAACCGGGTAGACATCCTTGGTGCGGTCCTTGGAGTAGGTGACCCACTCGGTGGACTGCAGGTCAACCTTGAACAGGCCCGACTTCTCCAGCTGCTCCTTGATCATGGCGTACTCGTCGCCGGAGGACTTGCCGTAGTGGTCCGGGTTGTACTGCAGCTTCAGGGTGACCGGGGCGGTGACGCCGGCGTCGCTGAATGCCTTCTTGGCCTTGTCGAGGCTCGGCTTGCCGTTGCCGTCGCCGTACATGTCCTTGAGCGGCTTGATGGCGCCGACGAAGCCGTCCGGGACGACGGAGTACGCGGGCAGGTAGGTGCCCTTGTAGACCTGGCTGGCGATCGCGTCGCGGTCAACGATGTCTGCTATCGCTTCGCGGACGGCGAGTGCCTTCTTCGGGTCGGCGTCGGCAGCCTTGGCGCCGAACGGCATGGTGTCGAAGTTGAAGACGATGTAGCGGAGCTCGCCGCCGGGGCCCTTGTGGACCTTGACCTTGGAGTCCTTCTCGAGGTCGGCGGCGTCGGTCGCGGTCAGGCTGCGGCCGGCGACGTCGATGTTGCCCTGCTGGACATCGAGCTTGAGGTTGTTGGAGTCCGCGTAGTACTTGATCGTGGCGCTGTCGTTTGCCGGCTTGCCAAGCAGACCCTTGTAGTCCGGGTTGGCCTTGAGGCTCACGAGCTCGTTCTTCTTGTAGCTCTCGATCGTGTACTGGCCAGCGAAGGGCTTGCCCTTGACGATGTCCTCGTCGCTCATCAGCTTGTCCGGGGAGAAGACCTCTTCGTCGACGATCGGACCGGCGTTCGCGGCAAGCACGCCCGGGAAGACCTGGTCATTGCCTTCCTTGAGCTTGAAGACCACGGTGGAGTCGTCTTTGACTTCCACCGAAGCTAGGTTGCCCAGCAGGGAGGCCGGACCGTTGTCATCGTTGATCTTGATGACGCGGTCGATCGAGAACTTCACGTCCGAGGACGTCAGGGCGTGGCCGTTGGCGAACTTGAGGCCCGACTTGAGCTTGACGGTGTATTCCGTCGGGCTCGTGAAGGATGCGGACTCGGCGATGTCCGGGGTGGAGTCAGCCGTTCCGGGCTTGGAGTTCATCAGGAACGGGTAGATCTGGTTCATCACCATGAAGGAGCCGGCATCGTAGGAGCCGGCGGGGTCAAGGGTGACCACCTTGTCCGTGGTGCCGTAAGTAATGGTGCCTCCGCCTGCGGCGCTGCCGGAGGACGTTCCGCCGCCGGAAGGGCCGGTGCAGGCCGTCAATGCAAAGGCGGAAACCCCGGCAAGCGCGATGGCGCTCTGCAGGGCCTTTTTGTTCATTGCCATCTGTGAACTTTCTGTTCGATGAGTACTAGTGCGCAGCCCGAAGTAGCTTGACTCGAGGGGCAGCACACTGTCCTGATTCCTAGATTCAACCAGAAGACCACGGACGAATCGCTGCATCTTGTGAGTTGAGACACAAAATTTACACGAACACGGGGAACTTATCGCATTCTTCGGGATTCCGCCCGGATTTCCGGCACCCCTGAGCCTGCGCCGAAGGCCTTCGGACATGTCCACCGCCGGGGTGCCCGTTAACGCCAGGAGCGCCGCCCGCCTATGGCGAGCGGCGCTTCTGAACTCGGCGCTTCGGTGGAACGATCTAGAGGGCGGCGCGCTGCAGGGAGCGCGCGGCGTCGATGGTGGCCTGGCCGAGGACCCGGCTGCCCTGGTAGAGCACCACAGTCTGGCCGGGGGCGACCCCGCGCAACGGCTCCGCCAGCGTCACCACGAGGTCACCGGACCCGCCGGCGTGGTCCATCCGGGCGGTTGCCGGGACGGGGTCGCCATGGGCGCGGACCTGGGCGTAGCAGTCGAACTCCTCGCCGGTGGCGATCTCGGCGATCGGCAGTCCCGCCCAGGAGACCTTGATGCCCCGGATTTCGTCGATGGCCAGCAGCGCCTCGGGCCCGACCACCACCTTGTTTTCCTTGGGTCGGATTTCCAGCACAAAGCGCGGCTTGCCGTCGGCTGCCGGGGTGCCCAGCTTGAGTCCGCGGCGCTGGCCGACGGTGAAGGCGTTGGCTCCCGGGTGCTCGCCGACCTTGGCACCGGACTCGTCCACGATGTCGCCGGTGGTCATCTCGATCTTCTCCGCCAGCCAGCCGGCAGTGTCGCCGTCGGGGATGAAGCAGATGTCGTGGCTGTCCGGCTTGTTCGCCACCGAAAGTCCGCGGCGTTCGGCCTCGGCCCGGACTTCGGCCTTGGAAGGGGTATCCGCGAGCGGAAACATCGAGTGCCGGAGCTGTTCGTGCGTGAGGACGCCGAGCACGTAGCTCTGGTCCTTGGCCCAGTCCGCGGCGCGGTGCAGCTCGGGGTTGCCCTCGGCGTCGGTGATCACCTTGGCGTAGTGGCCGGTGCAGACGGCGTCGAACCCCAGCGCGATCGCCTTCTCCAGCAGCGCGGCGAACTTGATCCGCTCGTTGCAGCGCATGCACGGGTTTGGCGTGCGGCCGGCGGCATATTCGTCGATGAAGTCCTGGACGACGTCTTCCTTGAAGCGCTCGGAGAAGTCCCACACGTAGTACGGGATGCCGAGCACGTCGCACGCCCGCCAGGCGTCACGCGAATCCTCGATGGTGCAGCAGCCGCGGCTGCCGGTGCGCAGCGTTCCGGGCATGCGCGAGAGGGCGAGGTGGACCCCGACGACGTCGTGTCCGGCCTCGACGGCGCGGGCTGCGGCAACGGCTGAATCGACGCCGCCGCTCATGGCTGCAAGAACTCGCATGCTGGCTTTCTCTAGGAATCAGGAGGGTCGCGGGCAGTTGAATAACACAACGCCTGCCCCGCAATTCTATCGCCACGCCGAATCCTGCCCCAAAAAGGTCTTGACGGCGGCACCCCCCGCTTCTAACGTCGGCATTAACGGTTTTAGAAAAAGCACCGGCAAACGCACAGGCGGGACGCGCGAACATGGCTGTTGAAAACATCGTGATTGTGGGTGGCGGCCTGGCCGGGGCCACCGCCGCCAAGACGCTGCGGGCGGAGGGCTTCGAGGGCCCCGTCACCCTTCTCGCCGAGGAGCCGCACGCCCCCTACCTGCGGCCGCCGCTGTCTAAGGAGTATCTCCTGGGCAAGGACGGCGAGGAAGCCCTCCCGGTGGTTCCGCCAGCCTGGTACGGGGAGAACGACGTCGACCTCCGGCTGGGCGTCCCGGCCACCGGCTTGGACACCGCGGCCCGCACGGTGGCGCTCGGCGACGGCGGCCGGCTCGGCTATTCCGCGCTCCTGCTGGCCACCGGCGCACGTCCGCGCTCGATTCCGCTTCCCGGCAGCGGCCTGGACGGGGTGATGACGTTCCGGACGCTGGAGGACAGCCGCCGGCTCCGGGATGCCCTCGCCGGCGGAGGCCGGAATGTGGTGATGGTCGGCTCGGGCTGGATCGGGATGGAGCTCGCGGCCGCGGCGAGCTCGTACGGCAACACTGTCACGCTGCTGGGCCTGGAGCAGGTTCCGCTGGAGGCCGCGATCGGTCCCGAACTGGGAAGGTTCTTCCGGTCGCTGCATGAGTCCCACGGTGTCCGGTTCCGGCTCCCGGCGTCGGCTCACGAGATCATGGGCGAGGCTGGCCGGGTCACCGGGGTCCGCACCGATGCGGGCGAGGTCCTGGCCGCCGACCTTGTGGTGGTCGCGGTAGGCGTAGTGCCGGAAACCTCGCTTGCCGCGGCCTCGGGTATCGAGCTGAACAACGGGATCCTCACGGACGCCTCGCTGCGGACCTCGGCGCCCGGCGTCTTTGCCGCCGGTGACGTGGCCAACGCGCTGCACCCGTTCACCGGCAGCCACCACCGCAGCGAGCACTGGTCCAATGCGCTCAACGGCGGCAAGGTCGCTGGCCGGGCGATGTTGGGCCGGGACGCGGTGCTGGATGCGGTTCCCTACTTCTACACGGACCAATACGACGTCAGCATGGAGTACTCGGGCTTCGGCAGCCTGGTCGAGGGGCCGCCCGTGCTCCGCGGCTCCGTGGAGGAGAGGAGCTTTCTCGCCTTCTGGCAGCGTGAGGGCCGCGTGGTCGCCGGCATGAACGTCAACTGGCCGAGGTCCGACAAACCGCAAAAAGCCATCAAGGCACTCATCACCGCACGGTCCGCGGTCAACCCGGACTCGCTGGCGGATCCGGATGTCCCGCTGGAGCAACTGCTGCCCGCGGACTAGCCTGCTGCGGCCTGGCGGGCGAGCGTACCCGCGGTCTGGATGCTGGACTCGTGGCCGGCCATCCCGGCCTGGCGGGCACGCTCATACGCCGAGGGCAGCGCCGCGAGCAGCGCGTCGACGTCGGCGTCGGTGGATGAATGGCCGAGGGTGAAGCGCTGGGCGCCCCGGGCCGTGTCCTCATCCAGGCCCATGGCGAGCAGCACATGGGAGGGCCGGGGTACGCCGGCGGTGCAGGCGG
This sequence comes from Arthrobacter sp. 01N442, assembly GCF_056399345.1. Lineage (NCBI taxonomy): Bacteria > Bacillati > Actinomycetota > Actinomycetes > Micrococcales > Micrococcaceae > Arthrobacter > Arthrobacter sp. 01N442. The sequence goes on along the minus strand of NZ_JBFTRD010000006.1, from coordinate 184,378 downwards.
AGCCGGTGGAGGATTCCACCCCCGCAAGGTCCAGCAGGAACAGGAGCGAATCGCCCTCGCAGCCGGGGAAGGTGAAGTGCGCATTGCCCGGCAGCCGGTGCGCCCCGGGGGCTCCGCGGAGCACAGCCTCCGGCACGGCCGCGCGGACGCCGTCGATCAGGCGGTCGCGGAGCGCCGAGATCCGCTCGGACTCGGCGGCCAGGTTTCGGGTGGCCGCCTCCGCCGCGGCGGCGAAGGCGGCGATGGATGCGGTGTCCAGGGTGCCGGAGCGCACGTCGCGCTCCTGTCCCCCGCCGTGCTGGACCGGGGTCAGTTTGACGGCGCGGCCAAGCAGCAGGGCGCCGACGCCCACGGGGCCGCCGATCTTGTGGCCGGAAATGGACATCGCGTCCAGGCCGGTTTCGCGGAAATCCACCGGAACAGAGCCGAACGCCTGAACGGCGTCGGAATGCACGGGCACCCCCGCGGAATGCGCTAGCCGCACGATTTCCCCGACGGGCTGCAGGCTCCCCACCTCGTTGTTGGCCCACATGACGGTGACCAGCGCGATCGCGCCGGGATCGTCGGCGAGTTCCGCCTCCAGCGCGGCCAGGTCGAGGACGCCATGTTCGTCGACCGGCAGCCAGCGGACGTCGGCTCCTTCGTGCCGTTCGAGCCATTCGACGGTGTCCAGGACCGCGTGGTGTTCGACGGCGGAGCAGAGGATGCGGGTCCGCTTGGGGTCTTCGGCGTTGCGGGCCCAGTAGAGTCCCTTGACGGCCAGGTTGTCCGCTTCCGTCCCGCCGGAGGTGAAGATGACCTCCGAAGGGTGCGCTCCGGCTGCGGCGGCCAGTGCCTCGCGGGCATCCTCGACGGCCCGGCGGGCACGGCGGCCGGCCCCGTGCAGCGAGGACGGGTTGCCGGTCCGGGCCAGCTCACGCGTCAGCGCGGTCAGCGCTTCCGCGGCGAGCGGCGTGGTGGCAGCGTGGTCTAGGTATACGGACACAGGCCAATTCTACCGTGGGAGCACATTCAGCCCCAGCGGGACGGAACCGCGGGGAAGCTCGAGGACAGCGCCGCGGGACTGCAGCCGAGGGCCGGGCCCTGGTGTACATTCGAGCGGTGAAAGCGCCCTTGTACCTCGTCCTGGCCACGGTGTTCTGGTCCGGAAATTATGTCGTTGGCAAGGCGGCGGTCGCGTCAATGAGCCCGCTGGACCTGACTTTCTGGCGCTGGGCGCTGGCCGCCCTGCCGTTGCTCGCCCTGGCCCACTTCGTGGAAAAGCCGGACTGGCGGGCGGTCCTGCGCCGCTGGCCCGTGCTGCTGCTGCTGAGCGCACTCGGCATGAGCGGCTACACCCTGCTGTTGTACGGTGCATTGGGCTACACCTCTGCCCTCAACGCCTCCCTGATTACCGCGGCGAACCCGGCCTTGATCGTGGTGATGGCAGTTTTCCTGCTGGGCGAGCGGACCACACGGCTGGGCTGGCTCGGCATCGGGCTGGGGCTCGTGGGCGTGCTGCTGGTGTTGACCCGCGGCGAGCTGCAGCGGCTGTCCAGCCTCTCAATCAATACCGGCGAACTCATGATGCTCGGCGCCATCGTGGTCTGGGCCAGCTACACGATCATCGCCCGCCGGCTGGACATTCCGGCCATCGCCGCCACCGCGGTGCAGGTGGCCATGGCCGCCGTGACGCTGACCCCCTTCGCCGCGGCCCTGCACGTCCGGCTGCCGGAGACCCCGGCGGAAGGCTGGTCGCTGGCCTACATTGTCGTCTTCCCCTCGCTGGGCGCCTACCTGTTCTGGAACCTGGCCCTGAGGACCACGCCGCCGGGCACCGCGGGGAACTACCTGAACCTGATGGTGGTCTTCACCGCTGTCATCACCCTTGCGCTGGGCACGCCCCTGACACTCGTGCAAGTGGCCGGCGGCATCATTGTTGTTGCCGGCGTGCTGCTGACCGGCCTCAAGGGCCGGGCGAGGCTCAGAGCGGCCTGATCCTGGCGCAGCACTGGGCAGGCGCGGCCGCTCCCTTTGCCCGGAGTTCCTCGATATCGAGTGCTTCCACCCGCCCGGGGTCCACGCCGCAGGCTGCTGCGACTCCGCCCAGGAACGCGCCGTTCATGGCGCAGACCACCTCCGCATGGCCCTGGGCAACCTGGTGGAACGGGCAGTTGAGCAAGACCAGGCCGCCGTCGCCGGCGCCGTCGTCCGCTGGCCGGTAACCCTCGGCGGCCAGCAGCTCGGCGAAGTCCGCGGCGCCGGCACCTTCGCCCGCACCTTTAACCGCGGCCAGGCCGCGCGCCCGCGCGGCCTTGAGCAGCGCGTCCCGGGCCGAACCGCCGTCGGCCACGGAGTGTTCAATCGCCGTCACCAGCAGCTCAGCGGCCAGGTCGTAATTGCGTTCCGGGACCGATGCCGAGACCTCCCGGACGGCCGCGCGGTACAGCTTGGCCGGCCGGCCCGAGCCTGGCCCCTCCTTACCGCCAAGTTTGCGGAACTCCACCGCCAGCAGGCCGTCGTGGACCAGCCGGTCCAAGTGGAACGATGCCGTGCTCCGCGCCAGCCCGAGGGCTCCGGCCGCGTCATCGCGGCCCACCGCCTGATCCGCTGCGGCGACGTAGTCGAAGAGACGCCTGCGGTTTTCATCGCCCAGCGACGCGACGGCGGCAATCCTGCGGCTCCACGGAAAGCGGTTCATGGAATCAGCCTAACTCTAAAAACAAGATCCATTGCTTAACCCTGCTTCCCATTCTAAAATCAGAGCATCCAATTTTAGAAGGAGCGAGCAATGAAATCTCCAACAACACTGGCGGCCCCGGCCCCAACGGCGGCGGCCGCTTCCCAACGGCAGGCCTTCCTATTGCTGCGCACGGTCTTCACGGTGGCGCCGATCATTTTCGGCGTGGACAAGTTCACCAACGTGCTGACCGACTGGACGATGTACCTGGCCCCGGTGGCCACCTCGGTCGTCCCGTTGCCGGCGACAAGTTTCATGTACGTCGTCGGCGTCGTTGAAATAGTCGCAGGCCTTGCCGTCGCGGTCCGGCCGCGCTTCGGTTCCCTGCTGGTGGCCGTGTGGCTGCTCGGCATCATCATCAACCTGCTGGTCCTGGGCAGCTACTTCGACGTGGCGCTGCGCGATTTCGGCCTGCTGGTCGCGGCGTTGGCGCTCAACAGGCTCTCGCCCGCGAGGATCCGCTAGCCCGCCGCTGCGGCCGCCGTCCTGCCCCTCAGCGGGTCAGGTCGACGGCGGCAGCACGGCCAGCCGGGCGGCGACGTCGGCACGTGCGGCCGCGAGCGCCGCGGCGTCCGGGCAGGAGACGGAGACGTAGACGGATGAGCCGACCTTGGCGAAGAGCCGGGCATAGCTGGCGGTGACCCGCTTCCCGCTCCTTTTGCCGCCCTCAAGCGCCAGCACCTCGACCTTTGGGCCCGGTTTGCCCGGTTCGCCGCCCCAGCGCAGCGATGTGGTCTTGAGGTAGGACGGCAGGATGCTGGGGTCCAGGTAATGGAAGAGGGCCTCCGTGGACGCCTTGTCATCGCCGGCCACGACCAGGGGCCATTGGTTCACCCGGACCTTGGCGGCGACCAGGCAGCCGTCGGCTTTCCGATACTCACTGGCGCCGGCCACGTCCTGCCGGCCGGGCTTCCAGCGGGGCGCATCGCCCAGCCCGTCGGAGAGTCGCACCGGCACACCGGCAACGAGGCGGTCCCCCGCGGTGAAGGGTAGGTTCCGCGCAGCGACCGCCTCGGCGTCGTAGCCCGGAGTCACGGTCGGAGTGGCGAGGGTGGCGGCTGCGCTGCCCGCCGGCCGGGGTGCCGCGGGATCCGGGACGCCGACACTGCAGCCGGCCAGCACCGGTAGCAACAGCAGCAGTGCGGCCGCACTGCGCGGCGCCGTCCTAGCCATGCCCGTCCCCCTTACTATGCCAGCACCCGGAGCGCGCCGGGCACCACGTCGATGGTCAGCGGCAGCGGCCCGATCCGCTCGCCGTCCGCGTACGCGACGACGCCGTCGGCCGCGAGTTCCACCCGCCGGACCCGGCGGATCTGCACGGACGGGTGGGCCACGTGCCGGCCGGAAAAGACCTTTGGAAACACTGCCAGGAAGGCTGCCCGGGACAGCGGACCGACGGTGAACAGATCCAGGTACCCATCGTCGAGCGCGGCGTCCGGGACAACCTTCATGCCGCCGCCGATCGACTGCCCGTTGGCCACCGAAATCAGCATCGCCCCTTGCTGCCAGCGTTCGCCGTCGGCCGTCACGGTGTACTCGATGGCACGGAAGGTGGCGAGTTCGCGCAGCATGGCCAGGTTGTAGCGGGCCTTGCCGCGGGGCCAGCGCCACCGGTTGGCACGCTCGTTGACCGCGGCGTCAAAGCCCGCGGACACCACCCCGGCGAACCAGTGCGTCCGGTCTCCCGAGCTGACCCGGCCGGCGTCGATTTGTCGGCCGCCCGAAGGCAGGGCCGCCAGCACGCGTGCGGCGGCCGCCGGAATGTCGTGCAGCGGAAGACCAAGCGCGCGTGCCATGTCGTTTCCGGTTCCGCTGGCAATGATGCCCAGCGGAGTTTCGCCGAAGGGGGCTCCTGAGCCGGCCAGTGCGTTGACGCCCAGGTGCACCATGCCGTCCCCGCCCACCACCACCAGGGCATCCACTCCGTCGGCCACCGCCTTGTCCACGGCCCGGGACAGCGCCTGGTAGCTCTCCTCGCACAGCAACTGGACCTGCGCGCCACCCGCGCGAAGACACTCCGCCGCTTCCCGGCCGGCATGCCGGCCGCGGCCAAAGGAGGCGCGCGGGTTGACGGCGAGGGCAATCTTCATGCGCTGAATTATGCCAGCCGCCGGGAACCATCCACGGCTGCACGCTCGTTATTCCGCCAGCCGGTTAAACTGTCCACGCCGGAAGTACAGGCCGGGCCGGCTCCACCGACGCAAAGGAATCTTGCTTGACGCAGGGCAACAGCTCGCATTACCAGGTCCTCAGGATCCCCGTCACGGCGACGGATAAGGACATCAAGGTGGCCTACCGCAAGGCTGCCCGCACGGCCCACCCGGACCACGGGGGCGACGCCGCCACGTTCCGCCGCGTGACCCTGGCCTACGAGACCCTGATCGATGCCAAGCGCCGGGCCGAGTACGACCGCTCCTACGGCAGCGGGACCGCGTTCTCCAGCCGCACCGCCCCGGCCGAGGAAGGGGCGCACTTCGACGCCCCGGCCGCCGGCAGCCGGTCTTCTGCACACGTCCGCCGGCCCAACACGCCGCGCAACACCGCCGCGGATGCGCCGGTCTACGTCCCGTCCTTCGAGGAGGTGGCGGCGGCGGGCGAGGTGCCGCTGATTCCGGCGTCGGTGGCCCGGCAGCAGGTCCACGGCATGCCGCGGCGGCGGGGAATCTTCGGCGCCGAGGCACGCATCCAGCGCGAAATGCGGACGGTGCAGCTGATCACCCGGCAGATCCTGCCCGCCATCCCGGCAGCCCGGCTGATCAACGGCCTGCAGTCCCCCGCGGACAACAGCCACATCGACCACGTGCTGGTCTCCGGCTACCGGATGGCCATCATCGGCTCCATGCTGCTGCCGCCGGGAGCCTACGCCTGGAACGGCAGCACGCTGAACCACGGCGGACGGTCCATCGCCCCGCCGCAATTGGCCCACGTGGTGCGCAGGATGCAGGACATTTTCCCGGAGCTGAATGTCACCGGGTGGACTGTCGTCCACAGCACCGACGGCAACCTGCACGAACCGGTGATCGACCGGCACGGACGCTCCCGTGACCGCACCGACAGCCACGAGATCGTACAGGTGGTCAATGCCGCCGGCCTGGCCCGGGGCCTCAAGCAGTTCCTCAGTTCCGGGCCGGCCCCGAACATTGTCAACGTGCCGGTGCTGGCCCGGATGCTGCGCGGCATGCACTAGGGGACGCGCCCGGGAATGCGTCAGGAACCCGGCGGCTCGTTAGGATGGGAACGTGTTCCGCATCCTCTTCCACAGCCCCGAAATCCCCGGCAATACCGGCAACGCCATCCGGCTGGCCGCCATCACGGGGGCCGAACTCCATCTGGTGGAGCCGCTGGGCTTTGACTTCTCCGACGCCAAGCTGCGCCGCGCCGGCCTGGACTACCACGACCTCGCCGTCGTCACCGTCCACCCGAACATCGACGCCGCCTGGGACGCGCTGCAGCCCGAGCGGGTCTACGCCTTCACTTCCGACGGTGAGACCTCCTACACGGAGATCAACTACCAGCCCGGGGACGTGCTGATGTTCGGCCGGGAATCCGTGGGCCTGTCCGAGGAAGTCAAACACGATCCGCACGTCACCTCCCGCGTCCGGCTGCCGATGCTGCCGGCGCTGCGCTCGCTGAACCTCGCCAACGCGGCGTCGATCGCCGTCTACGAGGCGTGGCGCCAGCAGGGATTCGCGGGCGCCAAGCTCTAGCGCCGCGGGCCCCGGCGTCGGCCCTGGAGTCGATCCTGTTGCGAGCCCCGGCGCGAACCGCGATGGCAAAATTCCCTGAAATCCTTCCCATCCGTTTTCCCCGCCGCGCCGAATCCTTTCTGAGAGACCATTAACGGCGAGCGTCGAAGGGAGCGAGGAGCGGGCGGTGACAATCATGCAGGCGGATAGACGCCCGGCCCCACGGGCTGCGGGCAACCACGGCACTGTCGAAGTCCGTTCTGCCCCCGGTCCGGCGGCTGGCACCTTATGCTTGAAGGTGATGGAAACACCGAATGCCCCGAACCCCGAGGCCGCCGCTCCCCCTAGCACCTCAGCTGACATCAACCGTCGGCTGGGCGTATTGCTGGGACAGATCGCCAACGGGGACCAGGCAGCCTTCGCCGAGTTTTATCAGCTCACCTCGCGCCGCGTCTTCGGCATGGCGCGGCGGGTACTGATCGACGCGGAGCTGAGCGAGGACACCACGCAGGAAGTCTTCCTCCAGGTCTGGCAGAACGCCGCGAAGTTCAACGCCGACGCCGGCAGCCCGCTGGCGTGGCTGATGACCATTTCGCACCGCAGGGCTGTGGACAAGGTCCGGTCCTCGCAGTCCTCGACCGACCGTGAAGCAAGGTACGGCGCCAGCAGCCAGGAGATCGACCACGACTCCGTCTCCGATGAGGTGGGCAGCAAGCTCGAGGCCGAAGCCGTGGTCCGCTGCCTGGACACGCTGACGGACACGCAGCAGGAATCCGTGCGGCTTGCCTACTACGGCGGCCTCACCTACCGGGAAGTCGCTGAGAGGCTCAATGCGGCGGTTCCCACCATCAAGTCCCGCATCCGGGACGGACTGATCCGACTGAAAACCTGTTTGGGGGTGAGTTGAGATGAACGACATGAATCCACAGAACAGCGGCCGCACGCCCGGCAGCTTTTCCGCCGACATTGCCAGCGACCTCAGCTCCGGCCGTGCCGTTGACCTCGCCGAGGTCTACGCGCTGCATGCCCTTGACGACGCCGAACGCGCCGCCGTCGACCGCTACCTCGCGCAGGCGCAGCCCGCGGAACGCGCCGAGTTCGAGGAACGCGTCCGGCAGGCCCGCGAGACCCTGACCATGAGCTTCAGCGCCGAGGAGGAACCGCCCGCCGGACTCTTCGACCGCATCGTCGCCGCCCTGCCGGCCCAGGCTGCCGGGCGGGCAGCCGGGCCTGCGGCCGGCGCATCACCGGCTGCCGCTCCCCCGGTGGTGGCCCGGCCCGTCCGCGAGCACCCGGAACAGCCGGTCGCCGACGAGCTCAGCGCCGCCCGTCAACGCCGTGAGGAGCGGCGGCGGCCGCAGGGAATGCGCAACTGGCTGATCGGCGTCGCCGCGGCTGCCGCGATCGCCGTGGGAGGCGTCGGGGTGGGCGCTTACGTCGCCAACCAGAACGATCCGCTGAACCAGGTGCTCCAGGCCGGCGACGTACGCAAGGCCACGATCGACGTGATCGGCGGCGGCACGGCCTCCCTGACGCTCTCGTCCTCGAAGGATGCCGTCGTGGTGAAGATGAACGGCGTCCCGGCCCCGCCGACGGGCAAGGTCTACCAGATGTGGCTGATCCCCAAGGACGGCTCGGCCCCGGTCTCGAAGGGCCTGATGGACGCGGAGGCGCTGTCCAAGCCGGCCGTCGTCACGGGCATCGGCTCCGCGGCTGCGCTGGGCATCACGGTGGAGCCTGCTGGCGGCTCGAAGACACCCACCATGCCGACCGTGGCTGCCGCTCCGCTGGGCGCCTAGCACCCGGGAACAACAAAGCCGCGCAGGATCCGGTAGTCCGGATCCTGCGCGGCTTTTGTCGTGTCAGCGGTGTGGTGACCGCGCTGCTAGATGACCAGCGAGAGCAGCATCACGAAGGCGAAGCCCACCACCGAGATCAGCGTCTCCATCACTGACCAGGTCTTGAACGTCTGGCCGACGCTGAGGCCGAAGAGTTCCTTCACCAGCCAGAAGCCGGCGTCGTTGACGTGCGAGAGGAAGAGCGAGCCGGCGCCGATTGCGAGGGCCAGCAGCGCGGCGTGGGTCGGGGACAGCGTGCTGGCCAGCGGGCCGACGATGCCGGCGGCCGTGACTGTGGCCACGGTGGCCGAGCCGGTGGCCAGGCGCAGCGCCACGGCCACGATGAAGCCCAGGACCAGAACGGACATGTTGGCGCCCTCGGCCCACTTCTTGACCGCGTCGCCGACGCCGGCGCCGATCAGGGTCTGCTTGAAGCCGCCGCCGGCGCCTACGATCAGCAGGATCGCGGCAATCGGGCCGAGGCTCGCACCGATCTTGGTGGTGATCTTGTTTCCGGTAAAGCCGACGGCGTAGCCGAAGGTGCCGATGGCCAGGAGCACGGCCAGGGTCATCGCGACGAGCGGCTGGCCGACGAAGTCGAAGAAGACCCGGATCCACGGCGCCGTGGCGGGGTCGGGCCAGACGATGTCCACGACGGCCTTGAGCAGCATCAGGACCACCGGGAAGATGATGGTCATCAGCGTCACCGGGAAGCTGGGCTGGCGTTTGACCCCTTCGAGGTCGGCGCCGTGCTGGGTGTCGATGCCGCCCGCGACGGCGGGGGCGCCTACCGGTACCCACTTGGCGGCGAGCCGGGAAAACAGCGGGCCGCAGATGATGACGGTGGGGATGGCGACCAGGAGTCCGAGGGCGAGCGTCGTGCCGAGCTCGGCCTTTACCGCGCTGATCGCGATCAGCGGTCCCGGGTGCGGCGGCACGAGTCCGTGCAGCACCGACAGTCCGGCCAGGGCCGGGATGGCGATGCGCATCAGCGGCATCTTGGAGCGCTGCGTGACCAGGACAATGACGGGCAGCAGCAGCACCAGGCCGATTTCGAAGAACATCGGCAGGCCGATGATCACCGCGACGAGAGTGATGGACCAGACCACCCGGTTCCCGCCCGCCTTGGCGAGCAGCGTGTCCACCACCCGGTTGGCTCCCCCGGAGTCCGCCAGGAGCTTGCCCAGCATGGCGCCGAGGGCAATCAGCAGGCCCACCTCCTTTAGGACGCCGCCCACGCCGTCCTCGAAGTTGCTGATGATTTTGGGCAGTTCCACGCCCGAGGCCAGTCCGACGAACGCCGAACCGAGCACGAGGGCGAGGAAGGGGTGGAGCTTGAACTTGGCGATCAGCACCACGATCAGTGCGATGCCGAGGCCCGCGACCACGAGGAGCTGGGTGTCGTGGCCGGTCCAGGCCTCGACGGCAGCGGGAAGCTGCATTGCTGCGAGAGATTTCAAAACGTTTTCCTAGCTGGAATTAAGGGGTGGTGACCGGCGCGCGGTTAGCGCGTGGCGGCGTCGGCGGCGGTGAGATGGAGCCGGTCGATGATTTCCTGGGCTTCGTCGGCAGGCGTTGCCCCGACGGAAAGAGTGATGGAGTTTTCGTCCTCGGTGGGGGCTTCCAGCGCGTCGAACTGGGATTCCAGCAACGCCGGCGGCATGAAGTGGCCATGCCGGGAGGCGAGGCGGTCCGCGATCCGATCCTTGCTGCCTTCAAGGAAGACAAACACCACACCCTCCCCGCGCAGGACGTCGCGGTAACGCTTCTTCAGCGCCGAGCAGGTCACGACGCCGGGCGTGCCGGCGTCGGTGTGCTTCCGGATCCAGCCGGCGATGCTGTCCAGCCAAGGCCAGCGGTCTTCGTCCGTCAACGGCTGGCCGGCATGCATCTTGGCCACGTTCGACTCCGGATGCAGGTCGTCGCCCTCCGCGAGATCCCATCCCAGCCGCCCGGCCAGCAGGCCGGCGACGGTGGATTTGCCCGAGCCTGAGACGCCCATGATGACCAGGACGGGGTGCTGCGCAGTCTTCGCCATTAAAGTCTGCCTTCCATCAATAAATATGATTTAAACAATGGCTAGCATATGGCAGCGGTCACCCTCGGGCAACATTAGAAGCCGGCGATGGTCCCTGGCCCGTTGACGGCGACGACGTGGAACGCTTCCGCACTCCGACCCGGAGCGAGGCCGCCGCGTTCTCCGGTGGCGAGCATGAGGGCGCGGACGGTGCGATCCATCGCCGCGACGTCGGGGTGCTGGCTGGTGTGGATGTGGATGGCGGCCAGCTTCTCCTCGACGTTCCCGGTGACGTCGACGAAGTGGTTTTCCCGCTCCTCCGGCCCGGCGAAGAGCCACAGCCAGGGCAGCTTGTAGGCTTCCAGCCCGGCCGCGGCCAGCTCCGGGTATGCGAAGGGGTTCTCCAGCGCCGGGTACACCGCCCGGGTCACCGCCTCCCCCACCGCCAGGTGGTCCGGGTGGCTCTTTTGGATCCGGTTCCAGTTGCGTTCCGGGTGCATGGCGAGCACGACGTCGGGGCGGAGCTGGCGGATCAACCGCACCACCTCGCGTATGACCTCGTGCGAGGGTTCAAGGTAGCCGTCGCGCTGGTGCAGGTAGTGGATATCGCTCACGCCCACTAGCGCGGCGGCGCGCTGCTGTTCCTCCGTGCGCAACCGGACGATCTCGTCGCGCGTGTCCGGGTCGAAGCCCCCCGCGTCTCCGTCCGTCATGATGCAGTAGCTGACCTGGACCCCGGCGGCGGTCCACGCGGCAATGGTGCCGGCGGCGCCGAAGTCGATGTCGTCCGGATGGGCGGTGAAACAAAGCACCCGCTCAATCCGGGTGTGGTCCGGATCGAACGGGCTCTGTGCCGCGGGGGCGCTGGTGCTCAATGGTCAGCCTTTTCGCTTCTTGATTTCTTCGGTGGCCTGCGGCAGGACCTGGAAGAGGTCGCCGATGATGCCGAAATCGGCGATCTCGAAGACCGGCGACTCGGCGTCTTTGTTCACCGCCACGATCACCTTGGCGGTCTGCATGCCGGCCTTCTGCTGGACGGCGCCGGAAATGCCGGCCGAAATGTAGAGCTGCGGGGAGACGGTCTTGCCGGTCTGGCCGATCTGTGCGTCGTGGCCGATCCAGCCTGCGTCGGTGGCGGCACGGGACGCGCCGATGGCCGCCCCGAGTGCGTCGGCGAGGTCCTCGACGGGCCGGAAGTTCCCGTCCACGCCCCGGCCGCCGGCCACGACGATCCGCGCCTCGGAAAGCTCGGGGCGTCCGCTGGCGGGCTTCTCGTTCCGGGCGGTCACCCGGGCCGCGCCGGTCAGGGCGTCCGCCGGCAGTTCGACCGTGACGGGCTGCGGGGCGGTCGCTGCGGCGGCCTGCTCCGGCTCGACGCTGTTGGCCTTGACCGTCAGCACGGCCACCGGGGTGGTGGCCTTCGCCGTGGTCGTGTACGAGCCGGCGAGCACCGACTTGTGCGCGGTGCCGTCCGCATCCACCGCGACGACGTCGGTAATCACCCCGGCGCCGAGCTTGATCCCGAGCCGGGCCGCGATGTCCTTGCCCTCGGCCGAGTTCTCGGCCAGGACCACGGTGGCTCCGGAGCTGTCGACGGCGGCGGCCAGGAATGCGGCCTTGGGGCCGACGAGGTAGTCGTTAAGGTTATCGGCCGCGGGGACGTAGAGCTCCTCCGCGCCGTAGGCCGCCAGGGCGGCGGCGACGTCGTCGTGCAGTTCGCCGTTGAACGCCACTGCGGCCTGCCCCAGCGAGCGCGCGATGGTGAGCAGCTCGAGGCTGGACTTCTTCAGCGCCGAGCCCGGGGTATCGATGAATACGAGTACTTTTGCCATGTCTGGATCTCCCTTAGAGCAGCTTCTGGGCGGCCAGGAATTCGACCAGCTTGATGCCGGCGTCGCCTTCGTCGGTGATGATGGTGCCGGCTGTCCGCGGCGGCCGGGCCTCGGCGGTCTCGACGGCGGTCCAGGACCCGGCGTGCCCGACCTGCCCGGGTTCGACGCCGATGTCAGCCAGCGTCAGGGTGGTGATGGTCTTCTTCTTCGCCGCCATGATGCCCTTGAAGTTCGGGTAGCGGGGATCGTTGATCTGGTCGGTGACCGAGACGAGGGCCGGCAGGGTGGCCTCGACGGTGTCCGCGTGCGAGTCGCCGTCGCGGCGGGCCGTGAGCTTGCCGCCGTCGAGCTCGAGCGAGGATGCGAAGGTCACCTGCGGCAGTCCGAGGCGCTCGGCGATCTGCGCCGGGACCAGCGAGGTCTCGCCGTCGGTGGAAGCCATGCCGGTCACGATGAGATCCGCGGGGGCATCGGCGCCGAGGTGCCGGATCGCGGCGGCGAGCGCCAGCGAGGTGGCGGCAGCATCCGAGCCTGCCAGCGCATCGTCACTGAGGTGGACGCCTTCGGTGGCGCCGATCTGCAGCGACTTCTTGACGGCATTGACGGCGCCGGCCGGGCCCATGCTCAGGGCGATGACCTTGTTGCCTGCCGCTTCGCCGCCGCGGGCCTCGATCAGCTGCAGCGCCGCTTCCAGGGCGTACTCGTCCAGTTCGGACAGGATGCTCTCGGACCGGTCCGTCGTGTTGTCCCCGCCGGTGAGGTGGCGGTCGAACTGCGCGTCCGGTACGTGCTTGACCAGCACGATGATCTTCAAAGTCTCTTCCACTGTGTCTACAGCAGCCTTCCATGCGGGTGGGCAGCCAGCCGGGTGGGGTCGTGGCCAGGGAGCGCCCGGGGGTGCGGGGTTGCTCCTAGCTAACCATATAGCGCAGCCCTGACGCGGCCCCGGTTAACGCCTGTGTCAGGGCTCCCCCGGCACAGCGCCGACTCGGTCGGAACGGCCGGTTCTCGGTTCGGATTAACGAGTGCCGGCCGGCACCCCAGGGCGCCGGCCGGCATGGTGCTGCTCGTTCTGCTGCTACTGGTCGGCTGCAGCCCCCAGGGTCACGTCGAGCTGCTGCTCCTGGCCGCCCCGGAGGACGGTGACCTTGACCGCAGCCCCGGCGGCCTGCTCGCGAACCGCGGCCGTCAGCTGGTTCGGATCGCTGATGGCCCGGTTCTGGAACTTGGTGATGACGTCGCCCACCTTGATGCCGGCCTTGTCAGCGGCCGAGCCCGGCTCGACCGTGGCCACATCTGCGCCGACCGAGAAGCCCGAGGAGGAGGTACCCGCCGCCTTGGACTTGACGCTCACACCGAGCTGGCCGTGGGTGGCCTTGCCGCTGCTGATGATCTCCTGGGCGACGCGCTTGGCGTGGTTGATCGGGATGCTGAAGCCGACGCCGATGTTGCCGCTGCTCGTGCTGCCGCTGGCGTCTCCGCCGGCGGAGGCGATGGCGACGTTGACGCCGATGATTTCACCCTTGCTGTTGACCAGGGCGCCGCCGGAGTTGCCCGGGTTGATAGCCGCGTCGGTCTGGATGACGTTGATTGAAATGCTGCCCTGGTCGGAGGTGCTCGGCGCCTGGCCGCCACCCGGAGGAGCGAACTGGAAGCCTTGGTCTCCGCCCTGGGAATTGTCGGCGCCGCCCTTGGGAGCGGCCGAGGAGGCCACGCTGATGGTGCGGTTGAGCGTGGACACGATGCCGTCGGTGACGGTTCCGGTCAGGCCCAGCGGGGAGCCGATCGCGACGGCGGTGTCACCGACGTTGAGCTTGTCCGAGTCGCCGAGGGTGGCCGGAACCAGTCCGCTCGGCTTGTCGATCTTGATCACGGCGAGGTCGGAGAGGGGGTCGGTGCCGACGATCTTGGCACTGAAGACCTTGCCCTCGCTGGTGCGGACCTCGACGGCGGCGTTGGCAGTCTTTCCGTCCAGGGTGACGACGTGGGTGTTGGTAAGGACGTGGCCTTCGCCGTCGAGGATGATGCCGGAGCCGGTGCCGCCGTCGCTTCCACTCGTGGCCTTGATGGTCACGACGCTGGGCGAGGCCTTCATGGCCGCGGCAGTGATCGCGTTGACGTCGTCCTTGTTGTTCACGATCACGGTGCCGGACTGGCTGGTGCTGCCGGTGGACGCGAGCGGCCGGTTCCCAAGCAGGGCGCTGCTGCCGGCTACGACTCCGCCGCCCACCAGGCCTGCGGCCAGGATGCTGGCAACCAAAGTGGGGACGCCAAAAGCGGCCTTACGCTTCGGCGCGTTGCTGGGGTGGTTGTATGCGGAGTTGTGGGGAATCGGGCCGGTGGGCTGCTGGTTGCCGTAACCGCCGTAGGGGCCGCCCTGGGCGTTCGGGGCGGAGTGCCCTGAGGCCGACGGCGCGCCGAACTGCTGGGTCTCGGGACCAGCGTGCTGGCCATAAGCCGGCGGACGCTCCGGATACACGGGACGCGGGGAGCCACCCGCTGATTGGTCGAGCCGCATGGTCGGGTTTTCCTGGGCTGAGTCCTCCGCCGCCGCTTCGTGCGGAGTCCCGGCGGCGGCCTCCCCCCGCTCAAGGGGCTCCCGGTCCTTCATCGATGGATCCGGTGACGCGCCCTGCATTGGGTTCTCAGTCATGGGACTTCCTTTCATCCTCGTCTGCAGTCAATTATGGCCGCCCTGACTGGAACAAGAGCGAACATTTGCTGGGAGGTCGCTGGACGCCGACGTGTGCCGGGGTGGCGCTAAGTCCTGCCGTCCCGGCAGCTTCAGCGCGTTTCGCTGGTGGCATATTCCCCGCGGTGGACGGCCTGTGGGGTGCACCATAGAATCAAATGGAATTGCCACAGCGACCTGCGGCTTTACACCTGCGTGGGGGCGTTGCTGCGTTCTGAGACGGCCGGCTCGGCTCGATCCGGTCACAGAAGTGCTGAAGGGTTGCACATGCGGTCAATGATGAAACGATTCCTCGCCGTTCTTGGCGTGGCCGGACTGCTGGCGCTCCCCGCCGCTCCTGCCCTCGCCGAAGATCCGGTGACCATTCCTTCCGGACAAAACATCGTCGACAGCGGCAATGTGCTGGGCAACCGCAAGGGTGAGGTCCAGGACGCCATCCAGAAGCTCCTGAAGGACCACAAGTACAACCTTTACGTGGTCACCGTGAAGACCTTCGAGAACCCTGCCGATCCGAAATCGTGGTCCCAGGCTGTAGCAACGAAGAAGGGCATGGGCCGGGCCGACGTCATCCTCGCCATGTCCGACGACGGCAAGTACTACTTCTCGCCCAACTCGGCCAGCGCCATCTACTCCAAGACCAGCACCATCAGCCAGAACGCGATTGTCGCGAACCTGGCCGGCGGAAAGCGCGACTTCGCCCAGGCCGCGATCGACACTGCGGCGGCCGTCGGCGACGCCGCCGGCGGCGGCAGCGGCTCGGTCCCCTCTGCCGCGGGTGCCGGGAACGGCGTCCTGGTGGGCGTCGGCGTCGTGGCGGCCGGCGGGGTGGGAACCTACCTCTACTTGCGTAACCGGCGGAAGAAGACCGCCGCGGCCGGCGGCGCCGCTTACGGTCCGCAGGCCGAGCTCGACCCCCTGGCGGGGCTGAGTGTCGAGGAGCTGCGCCGCAAGAGCGGTTCGCTGCTGATCGAAGCGGACGACGCCATCAAGTCCAGCGAGCAGGAACTTGGCTTCGCCCAGGCGCAGTACGGTGATGCCGCCGTCGGGAACTTCACGAAGGCGCTGCAGGACGCGAAAGCCCACATGAGCGAGTCATTCAAGCTGCAGCAGCAGCTCGATGACCACATTCCGGACACCGAAGAGCAGCAGCGGACCTGGCTCGGCGAAATCATCCGCCGTTCCGAGGCTGCCCTGTCCTCCCTCAAGGAACAGAAAACGGATTTCGACTCCCTGCGTGAGCTGGAGAAAAACGCCCCGCAGGCGCTGGCGGCCGTCGGCAGCGGCGCGACGGAAGCCGAGGCTAAGATTGCCGCAGCGGAAGAATCCCTGACCGGGCTGCGCGCCAAATACGCGGAGAGCGCGCTGGTGCAGGTGGCAGACAACATCAGCCAGGCCAAGGAACGGCTGGCCTTTGTACAGAACGCTTCCGCCACGGCACGGGAGAAGCTCGACGCCGGCGAGAGCAGCCTCGCTGCCGTCGCCGTCCGCGCGGCGGAGGAGAGCCTGCACCAGACCAACGTGCTCCTCGGAGCCATCACCAAGGTGGCCGGCAACCTGGACGAGGCCCGCAACGGGCTCGAGTCCGCCGTGGTGGACACGTCCCAGGACCTGGCCCAGGCCCGGGCCATGATCCAGTCGGGCACCCACCCGGAGCTGGCCGGACCGGTGGCCGGCGTGGAGGCAGCCCTGGCCCAGGTGAAGGCGGAGATCCAGGGCGGCAAGATCGACCCGATCGCCACCCTGGAGCGGGTGGAGAACGCCCACCAGTCATTGGACGCGGCCCTCACCGGGATTCGCGACCAGCAGGAGCAGGCCCGCCGGGCGCAGGCCTCGCTGCAGCAGAGCATCATGTCCGCCCAGGCTCAGATCAGCGCGACCTCCGACTACATCACGGCCCGCCGCGGTGGAGTCGGCACCGAGGCACGCACCCGGCTCGCGGAAGCGCAGCGCAACCTTGACTACGCCCTTTCCATCTCCCGCACCGACCCGGTCACCGCCCTGCAGTACGCCCAGCAGGCCCATTCCCTTGCCGCCCAGGCGGCGCAGCAGGCGCAGGCCGATGTGGACCAGTTCGGCGGTTACGCGAACCAGGGCTACGGCCGCGGTGGCATGTTCGGCGGCGGCGGTGGCGGCGGCCTCGGCGGCGCCATCCTCGGCGGCATCCTGATCAATTCCATCCTGCACGGCGGCGGTGGCGGCGGCTGGGGTGGCGGAGGCGGCGGCTGGGGCGGCGGAGACTCCGGCGGCGGCTGGGGCGGCGGCGACTTTGGCGGCGGCGGCGATTTCGGCGGCGGAGACTCAGGGAGTTTCTAGCCGGCCGGTTACAGGCTAGGCGCCGGCGGACCTGTTCCGGCCGGCGGGTAGAAGCGGTACATTCACTGTTCACCGATTTCAGTGGCCACCACTGGATGGGACGAAAGGTAACACCATGGTTAAACAGTCCATTTTCGGCCGCATGGCGCAGCTGGCGAAGGCGAACATCAATGCCTTGCTCGATCAGGCCGAGGACCCGCAGAAGATGCTGGACCAGATGGTCCGCGACTACACGAACAACATCGCCGAGGCTGAGTCGGCGGTCGCCCAGACCATCGGCAACCTGCGCATGCTCCAGGACGACTACAACGAGGACATCAAGAACGCGCAGGACTGGGGCAACAAGGCCCTCGCCGCCTCGCGCAAGGCCGACGAGTACCGCGCCAAGGGCGACACGGTCGACGCCGAGAAGTTCGACAACCTGGCCAAGGTGGCCCTGCAGCGCCAGATCTCTTCCGAGAACGAAGCCAAGTCGGCTGAACCCAGCATCGCTTCCCAGTCCGACGTCGTGGAAAAGCTCAAGCACGGCCTGGACCAGATGAAGGGCAAGCTCAACGAGCTCACCAGCAAGCGCAACGAACTGGTGGCCCGCTCCAGGACCGCGGCCGCGCAGACGCAGGTGCACGATGCCCTCAAGAGCATTGACATCATGGATCCGACCTCCGAGGTGGGCCGCTTCGAAGAGAAGATCCGCCGCGAGGAGGCCAAGGTCCGCGGCCAGCAGGAACTCGCGGCTTCCAGCCTGGACGCCCAGTTCAACTCCTTGGAAGACCTCGGCGAGCAGACCGAGATCGAGGCCCGGCTGGCCGCGCTGAAGTCCGGCGGCTCCGCCCCGGCCTTGGGTGCCGGCAATGGCTCCGCCACGCATTCCACCGTGGACGAAGCGGACTTCGACAAGCTCTAACCCATCGGGCAAGGGCCGGGCACGACTGGGTGCCCGGCCTTTGCTGTGCCTGCTACCCGCCGCCCGCTGTTCATCCAGTAGCGTTGAGCCATGTCTTCGACCCTTGTCTGGCTCCGCGATGATCTCCGCCTCGACGACAACCCCGCCCTGGCGGAGGCTGCCGCACTTGGCAGCCCACTGACCGTCGTTTACGTGCTGGACGAGGAATCGCCGGGTGTGCGGCCCCTCGGCGGCGCCGTGAAGTGGTGGCTGCACCACTCGCTCGAGGCCCTGGCCGCCGACCTTGAGGCGGCGGGCTCCCGGCTCCTGCTGCGGCGCGGCCCGGCCGACCGGGTCATCCGCGGACTGGCCGAGGAGTCCGGCGCCACCCGGCTGCTCTGGAACCGGCGCTACGGTGGGCCGGAACGCGCCGTCGACGCCGGGCTCAAGGAATGGGCGGCCGGCCGCGAGATCGACGCCTCGAGCTTCCAGGCCAGCCTGATGTTCGAACCCTGGACGGTGCGGACCGGCTCCGGCGGGCCGTACAAGGTCTTCACACCGTTCTGGAAAGCCTGCCTCGACGCACCCGAGCCGCGGCAACCGCTGGACGCGCCGCAACGGCTGCCACAGCCGGCCAAGACCGGCAAGGGCGGGCCGCCCGAGAGCGAGGCGCTGGAAAGCTGGGGGCTGCTCCCCCGCAGGCCGGACTGGAGTTCCGGGCTCGCCGCGGAATGGACGCCGGGCGAGGCGGGCGCACACAGCAGGCTGGAGGACTTCCTGGACGGTCCGGCGGAGGATTACGCCACGGGCAGGGACGTCCCCGGCGTCGAGGGCACCAGCAGGCTCTCCCCGCATCTGCGCTTTGGTGAAATCAGCCCGTTCCGGGTCTGGCATGCACTCCGGGAACGTTTCCCGCGCAGCGCACCGGCCGACGTCGGGATCTTCCGCTCCGAACTGGGCTGGCGGGAATTCTGCTGGCAACTGCTCTACGAGAACCCGCAACTGGCCACCCGGAACTACCGCCCCGACTTTGACCGCTTCGAGTGGCAGACGCCGTCGGACGCCGAACTACAGGCCTGGCAGCAGGGGCGCACCGGTTATCCGCTGGTGGACGCCGGCATGCGGCAGCTGTGGCAGACCGGCTGGATGCACAACCGCGTCCGGATGGCCGCGGCCTCGTTCCTGGTCAAGAACCTCCTGGCCGACTGGCGGCTCGGGGAGGCGTGGTTCTGGGACACCCTGGTGGACGCCGACGCCGCAAGCAACCCGGCCAACTGGCAATGGGTGGCCGGTTCGGGAGCCGACGCCTCCCCCTACTTCCGCATCTTCAACCCGGTCACGCAGAGCAAGAAGTTCGACGGCGCCGGCAGATACCTGCGGCAATTCATTCCGGAGCTTGCCGGCCTCGACGACAAGGCCGTACACGAACCGTGGAAGGCCGACGGCGGCGCGGCCGGCTATCCGGGACCGATCGTGGGGCTTCCCGAGTCGCGGGCGCGGGCCCTGGAAACCTACCAGCGGCTCAAGGACGGCTAGGAGCCCGTAGAGACAGCAAAGGCCCGGATCCAGGGATCCGGGCCTTTGCTGTTGTCATTGGTTGCGGGGACAGGATTTGAACCTGTGACCTCTGGGTTATGAGCCCAGCGAGCTACCGAACTGCTCCACCCCGCGTCGCTTGATCAACACTACCCTATTCCGGCCGGGACTCAGACCATCGGCTTGCGACGTCCTGGGACGCCGATGATGACCCCGTGGTTAAAGCAAGAAGTCCGGAACACTTTCCAGTGTTCCGGACTTCTTCTCAGTTGCGGGGACAGGATTTGAACCTGTGACCTCTGGGTTATGAGCCCAGCGAGCTACCGAACTGCTCCACCCCGCGTCGCAAGAACAACTCTACCTGCCGATGAACGGGAGGCAAAATCGGGGCGGCGTGATGTGCGTCGCACTGGCTTGCCGCCGGCTGTCACGGGCGCCCGAACCGGGCCCCCAGCGGCGCCCGGACCGGGCCGGGGTGGGACCACCCGACAAAGCGAAAGGCCGGACCGCCGTTCCAACGGAACGGCGGTCCGGCCTTCGGCCTTCCTTCAGCTGGCTGCCTGTCCTGCAGCGCCTACTTGCTCGGCGACGGCGACGGCGTGGCCGACGGCGATGCGCTGCCGGACGGTGACGGGGTGGCAGACGGTGAAGGCGACGGCGTCGTCGTCGTGATCTTGCCTTCCGCGTCGATCGCCCGCTGCAGTGCCGCGGAGAGCTTCTTCTGCTGCTCGCCATAGGCCGCGAA
Organism: Arthrobacter sp. 01N442; assembly: GCF_056399345.1. NCBI lineage: Bacteria > Bacillati > Actinomycetota > Actinomycetes > Micrococcales > Micrococcaceae > Arthrobacter > Arthrobacter sp. 01N442. The sequence goes on along the minus strand of NZ_JBFTRD010000006.1, from coordinate 164,117 downwards.
GTCGCCCTTGGCGAGGGCTGCCTGGCCGGCCTTGATCGCCGCATTGGCCTCGTCCAGGGCCGCCTTGAGTTCAGCCTTGGCGTCCTTGCCGCCCGGAGTCGGGGTGGCAGGGGTCTGGCCGTTGTTGGCGGCGTCGCCGGCGGTGGCGCCGGACCGGCCGCCGAAGAGCTGGTTTAGTGCCTCGTCCAGGGTCGGTGCGAAGCCGATCCTGTCGCCGAACGCGACCAGTACCCGCTGCAGTGTCGGGTAGGAGGTCTCACCCGTCGACTTCAGGTAGACGGGCTGGACATAGAGCAGGCCGCCGCCCACCGGCAGCGTCAGCAGGTTGCCGTTGAGCACCGCCGAAGCGCCCTGGCGCAGCAGGTTCAGGTCCTGCGACACCTTCGGATCGGAGTTGAACTTGTTCTGCGCCTGGCCGGGGCCGGGGACGTTGGCTTCCGGCGGGATCTGCAGCAGCCGCAGCTGTCCGTAACTCGCCGCCTTCACGCCCTTCTGGTTGCCGGCATCGGAGTCCGCGGCCAGGAACCCGTATAGGACGTTGCGGGCGTTGCCGTTGACCACCTGCGGGATGAAGGAGGACGTCAGCTGGAAGGCCGGCTTGTCCTGGTCGGGCATCTGCAGCGACATGTAGAACGGCGGCTGCTTGACCCCTTCTTCCTTGACGGTGGGATCGTTCGGCACGCTCCAGGCGTCGTTGTTGGTGAAGAAGCTGTCAGCATTCGTCACGTGGTACCGGCCCAGCAGTTCGCGCTGGACCTTGAACAGGTCCTCCGGGTAGCGCACGTGGCTCATCAGGGCCCCGGACATCTCCGAGTACGGCTTCAGGGACGTGGGAAAGACCTTCTGCCAGGCCTTGAGGACCGGGTCCTGGTCATCCCACGCGTAGAGCGAGACGGAACCGTCGTAGGCGTCCACGGTCGCCTTGACCGAGTTGCGGATGTAGTTGACGGAGTTGCTCGGCAGCGCGGCCGTGCGGCCCGCCGAGGTCTGCGAGTCCCTCGTGGCGTCCGAGAGCTGCTCCTGCTGGGAGTACGGGAAGTACGGGCTGGTGGTGTAGCCGTCCACAATCCACTTCACCCGGCCGTCGACGACGGCGGGGTAGGCGTTGCCGTCGACGGTCAGGTACGGTGCGACCTTCTCCACGCGTTCCTTGGGGTTCCGGTCGTACAGAATCTGCGATTCGGCGTTGACGCCGTCGGACAGCAAAAGGTCAGAAGACTGGAACTTGATCGCGTACAGGATCTTGTTGAAGAAGCTGCCCACGTTCGGACCGCCGTTGCCGGTGAAGGTGTACTGCGTGCCCGCGTCGCCTTCCTTGGCCGCCGGGCGGTCCTGTTCGCGGTGCGCGGCGCCGGCAGGGGCGCCCACGATCGAGTAGTCCGGCGAGTTCTCGCCGAAGTAGATCCGCGGCTGGTAGCTGGTGTCGGTGCCCAGCACGCCGGTGGAGGGAATGCCGGACTGCAGGAATTCGGGCTTGCCGTCCGCGGTGAACTTGTTTCCCTTGGCCGCGACCACACCGTAGCCGTGGGTGTAGACCACGTGCTTGTTGAGCCAGGACTGCTGGTTGGTGGCCAGGCCCCCGGGGTTCAGCTCGCGTACGGCGATGACGGTGTCCTGGATCTTGCCGTTCACCTCGTAGCGGTCCACGTTCAGGGTGCTCGGGAACTGGTAGTACGGCCGGTACTGCTCCAGCTGCGAGAAGGCGTCCGAGATCAGGTTCGGGTCCAGCAGGCGGATGTTGGCGGTGGTCTGGGCGTCCGGGGCGAGGGCGCCGGTGGTGGCGTTAGTGGTGGCCTCGTAGCGCTTTTCCTGGATCTTATCCAGGCCGTAGGCGGCGCGGGTCATGGTGATGTTCCGCTTGATGAATTCGTTCTCCAGGGTCTGCTCCGAGGGGCGGACCTGGAACTGCTGGATCACCCAGGGGTAGACGCCGCCGGCCAAGATCGAGGTGATCACGAGCATGGCGGTGCCGATCACCGGCAGCCGCCACTTGCCGATGACCGCCGCCACGATAAAGAGCACGGCCACGAGGGCGGCGGCGACGGCGAGGATGGCCTTGGTGGGGATGACCGCGTTCACATCGGTGTACAGCGCACCGGCCCAGCGCCCGCCGTTATTCAGCACGGCGGAGTAGCGGTCAAGCCAGAAATTGACGCCAAGCAGCAGCAGGAAGGCCGCACCCGTGACCGCGAGGTGGATCTGCGCGGCGCGGCTGGTGAAGACGCCGCGTTCCATCAGCCGGATGCTGCCATAAAGATAGTGCGTGAGGATGCCGGCGATGCCGGCGACGACGGCGACGCTGAGCAGGAAGCCGGTGACGAAGCCCAGGAAGGGCAGCGTCATGAGGTAGAAGCTGATGTCCAGGTTGAACTGCGGATCGTTCTGGCCGAAGGGTGCCTGGTTGAGGAACAGCATCACCTTCTGCCACTGGCTGGCGGCCGCGCTGCCGGCGAAGAGGCCGAACAGCACCGGCAGGCCGATCATGACCACGCGGCGGATCGGCTCAAGCTGGGCCTGGTAGCGGTTGAGGTTGTCGCGGACGTCCGAGTCGGGCGCGTAGACCGGCCGCGCAATGTAGGCGATGCGGATCGCAAAGAACACGGCGGCGAACATCACGGCGAAGCCGGCCAGGAAGATGACGATCCGGGCGAGGTTCTCGGTCATGAAGACTTCGAAGAAGCCCAGCTGCTGGTACCAGAGCACGTCCGTCCAGACATTGGCGAAGAAGATGAACCCCACCACGATCAGGGCGACAACGATCAACGTCGGCGTCAGTGCGCCTCGCCGTTGCTGTGGCCTTCCGGGTGGGACAGTGCTGGGACGGGACAAACTCGGTACCTCATAGCTGGTCGTCAGTGCTGCTGGTTTTTTAGTTGTCTAAGTGCGTCGTGTTGCTGCAGTCTAGCGACTGCCGTAGCCGCCCCGGCAGGGGACGCAGCGGCCGTCATTAGTGCCACGAGTGACGCGTGAGCTTAGTTCCGGGGTCAGTCTAGTTGCTGGTGCAGGCCGGAAGACCCGATGTGTCGCCGCCAGCGGCGTCGAGCTCGACGGCACGGCGCGCCTCGTCGAGCGTCTCAACCTTGACGACCTGCAGGCCGGAGGGAATATGGCCCACCACGTCATCGCAGTTGGCCGCCGGAGCAAGGAACATGGTGGCGCCCCCGGACCGGGCTCCGACCATCTTCTGGGCAATCCCGCCGATCGCTCCGACGTCGCCGTCGGGAGTGATGGTGCCGGTTCCGGCGACATGTTTGCCGCCGGTCAGGTCACCGGGCGTCACAGTGTCCACGATGCCGAGGGCGAACATCATGCCAGCGCTCGGCCCGCCCACCTGGTCCAGCGAGATCTTGACGTTGAACGGGAACTTGAACTTGTACTGCAGCACGACCCCGAGGAGGTAGCGGCCGCTCTGGGACCTGCTGGGGGTAACCGTCAGGGGCAGCTCGCGGCCGTTCCGGTCGACGACGACCGAGACCGGTTTGCCTTTGCCCGCCGCGAGCTGCGACTGGACGACGCCCAGGGCGGTGATCGGCTTGCCGTCGATCGAGACCAGCACGTCACCTTCCTGGATCTTGCCCTTCGACGCGGAGTCGTCCGGAATCCCGGCCACCTGCAGCTTCTGCTCGAACGGGATGCTGAGTTCCTTGAGCGCCGCGGCGACGGCGTTCTCCTGGGAGGTCGTCATGGCGACCGCGCTTTCCTGCTGCGACTGTTCCTTGGTCACACCCTTGGGGAAGATCAGTTCCTCCGGATAGACCGCCTTCGAGGGGTTAAGCCAGGCGCTCAGGGCTTGGAAGACCGTAACCGGCCCGTTGGGGCCGCCGTCGACGTAGACGGTGGTGAGGTCCAGGTTGCCCTTGGCGGGGAAGGTCTGGTGCCCGGCCACGGTGATGACCGGCTTGCCGTTGTCCGTGCCGAGCGTGTTGAAGATGGGGCCGGGCGATTCGATCACATAGGGAACGGGCAGGCTCATGGCGGCGAGGCCGAGGGCGAGCGCCAGCAGGCCGGAGACCAGCATGGTGGAGGATCGGTTGCCGTCTCCCCCGTCGCCCCGCGTGGCCGCGCTTCCCGGGGTGGTCGTGCGTCCGTCGGTGAGACGCGACCAGGCGCTGCCCCTAACGCTGCGGGCGTCGCCGCCGCTGCTGTCGCCGGGCGCGGGTTCGGCCGGGGGCTGTCCGTGGGTAAACGTCAATGAAGGACCTCTCCGTGCCGGCGCCCGGGGCCTTCGCGGGCCGGGATCAAGGCGCTGCGGCTGCGGCCGAAAACCGGTGCGCAGCCTTCAAATATTCCAGCCTCTAACACTACGCGCTCGGGCGCCGCCGGGGCTCTTTGCCGACAGCGAACGTGGCCGGGTTTCGGGAGACAGCTCCTCACGCGGAGGGGTAGCGTGAAGTTGAGCACCAGTCACACCGACGATCGGCGGGATCATGACCTCTAACCCACTCACTCCGTCCAATGGGGACGACGAACCCAAGGATCCGCTGGCTGAAATGCTGCAGAACCTGATGGGCGGCAAGGGCATGGGGGACATCGATCCGGCAGAGCTCGCCAAGGCCGCCGGGCTGCCGGACGACCCTAATCTGCTGGCACAGATGTTTTCGCAGGTCCAGGCCATGATGAGCGCCTCTTCCGACGGCCCGGTGAACTGGGAACTCGCGCACGAAAACGCCCGCCGGGTGGCCGCCAGCGGGTCCGACCCGTCCGTGACGGCCGCGCAGTCCCGCGAAGTTGATGAGGCCCTCCGGCTGGCCGAGCTGTGGCTGGACCAGGTCACCGAGCTTCCCGCCACCGGGCTGATCGGCCGGGCCTGGTCCCGCGCCGAATGGGTCGAAGAAACGCTGGGCACCTGGAAGCGGCTGACCGAGCCGGTGGCCAACAGCATCGCCAACGCACTCTCGTCCGCCATGACCGAGCAGATGCCCGAGGAAATGAAGTCCATGATGGGCGGCGCCTCCTCGATGCTGCAGAACATGGGCGGAGCCATCTTCGGCATGCAGCTGGGCCAGGCGATCGGCGCCCTCTCCGCCGAAGTTGTCAGCTCCACAGACATCGGCGTTCCGCTCGCCGACCTCGAAATGGCGCTGTTGCCGGCCAACGTCGCGAAATTCGGCGAAGGCCTCAGCCTGCCGGAAAACGACATTCGCCTTTTCCTGGCGGTCCGTGAGGCCGCGCATGCCCGGCTCTTCGTGCAGGTTCCCTGGCTGCGCGGACACCTGCTCGGCGCGATCGAGGCCTACGCCCGGGGCATCCACATCGACACCTCCAAGATCGAGGAACTCGCCCGCGAGCTGGATCCCAGCAACCCGGAGGGCATCCAGGAAGCCCTGTCTCAGGGTGTTTTCATGCCGCAGCGCGCGCCCGCCCAGGACCAGGCCCTAGAGAAGCTTGAGACGGCGCTGGCCCTGGTGGAGGGCTGGGTGGATGAACTCACGGCCGCCGCGACGGAGAAGCTGCTGCCCTCGGCTGCGGCGCTGCGTGAGACGGTGCGCCGCCGCCGCGCGACCGGCGGCCCGGCGGAGCACGCATTCTCGTCCCTGGTCGGCCTGGAGCTGCGGCCGCGCCGGCTGCGCGAGGCTGCCACGCTGTGGGCGCAGCTGAAGGAGGAACGCGGTGTGGAAGGCCGGGACGCCATCTGGCAGCACCCCGACCTGCTGCCCACGGCCGCCGACCTCGATGATCCGAAGGGCTTCAGCGAACGCCGCAAGCTGGCCGAGGCCAGTGACACCGAGGTCGACGACGCGCTGCAGAAACTGCTGAGCGGCGGGTTCGACACGGCCGAACCCGGAGCAGACCAGGGCGGCGGAGAAGATACCGGCGGGACCGGGGACGATTCCAGCGGCGAGCCCGGCGCAGGGGACGAAAGCGGCAACCCCAAGGCCTGACCGGCCTTTTCAGCGAACGGCAGCGGAAGCCCCGGCCCGAACCTTGATTCCGGCCGGGGCTTTCCCGTGCCCGGGAAGGTCAGCGGGCGGGGAGGTCAGCGGGCGGGGAGGTCAGCGGGCGGGGAGGTCAGCGGGCGGCGGCACTGCCGGCGTCGGCCCCGGCGTCGTCCGCGTCGTCCACGTCAGCACCGTCCGCGTCGGCCGGGAGGCCGCGGGCGGTCGCGAAGGACACGCCCTCCAGGAACGCCTTGGCGCGCTCGGTCTCCGGATACGCGGCCAGCAGGCGCCAGAACGCATCGTTGTGGGCTGCCACGAGCAGATGCGCGAGCTCATGCAGGAGCACATAGTCGATGACCCACTGCGGCATTGGCTGCAGCTTGTGGGAGAGCCGGATGGTTCCCTCCGACGGCGTGGCAGAGCCCCAGCGCGAGTTCTGGTTGGTCACCCAGCGGACCGACGTCGGGACCGCCCGGCCGCCGAGGTACTTGGCGGAAAGCCCGGCGGCATGGGCGGCCAGCTCCGTGTCGCTGCCGGCCCGGCGCTTGCCGGCGGCCTTCCGGCCGCGGGTGCCCTGCAGTCGGAGCTTCTCCAGCATCCGGTGCACCCATTCGCGTTCCTGGGCTGCGCTGAAATGCGCCGGGATCGCGACGACGGCCGTGCCGTTCTCCCAGAACGCCGCCACCGTGCGGCGGCGCCGGGCCGAGCGGCGCACCTCCACGGGCGCACCGTCGGCAGTGGTCAGCGGGCTCACGCCGCTCTTCGCCGTGCCGGCCATCAGAGGCTGGAGCTTTCGGCGAGGACCGCCAGCACTGCCTCGCCGTATTTTTCCAGCTTCGACGCGCCGACTCCCGGCAGCGTGGCGAGCTGTTCGAGGGACTCGGGCCGCGCTTCTGCGATAGCGGTCAGGGTCGCGTCGGTGAAGACGACGAACGCCGGGACATCTGCCTCCAGCGCGGTTTCCTTGCGCCACTGCCGCAGCGCGTCAAAAGTCTGTTCCTCGTAGCTTGGCGGGCACTGGTTGCACCGGCCCACCTTGCGTTCGGCGCCGCTGGAAAGCATGCTGCCGCAAACCCGGCACGACGCCGGTACGGCCGCCTTGCGCCGCGGTGCGGCGCCCTTGCCGCGGACGGAAGAGCTCGCCACCGAGTCGGGCCGCAGCCCGTCCAGGAACCGCGAGGGTTTCCGGTTGGCACGGCCGCCCGGGGTCCTGGCCGTGGACCAGGACAGGTGCAGGTGCTCTTTGGCCCGGGTAATGCCGACGTAGAGCAGCCGGCGCTCCTCGTCGACGGCTTCGGGGGTGTCCGCGAAGGAGATCGGCATCAGGCCTTCGCTCAACCCGACCAGGAACACCGCCTCCCATTCCAGGCCCTTGGCAGCGTGCAGCGAGGCCAGGGTCACGCCCTGGACGGTGGGGGCGTGCTGCGCCAGCGACCGCTCCTGCAGTTCGTTGACGAAGTCGGCGAGGCCGAACTGCGCTCCCCTGCTGACCACCAGCTCGTCGGCGAGGGCCACGAGGGCGGCCAGGGATTCCCACCGTTCCCGCAGGGCGCCGCCGCTGTGCGGGGCGGCGTCCGTGTAGCCCAGGGAGGACACGATGTCCCGGACCAGCTGGCCGAGCGGCTCCGGGGCGGCGGTTTCGGCGACGGCGCGGGTCGCGGCCCGCAGCTGCAGGATCGCGTCCCGGACTTCCTTGCGGGCGAAGAACCGCTCGCCGCCGCGAAGCTGGTAACCGATGCCGGCCGAGGCAAGGGCCTGTTCGTAGGCCTCCGACTGTCCGTTGGTGCGGAAGAGCACGGCAATCTGGCTCGCGGGCGTTCCGGCGTCGAGCAGTTCGCGGATCTTAACGGCGACGGTGGCCGCTTCCGCCTCGTCGTCGGAACACTCGGTGAACTGCGGAACGGGGCCGGCCGGCCGCTGGGCCACAAGTTGCAGGGGCGCGGCCCAGGCGGCGTCCGCCACTGGACCGCCGCTGCGCCGTCCGGCCAGCAGATCGTTGGCCAGCTTCACCACCTGCGGGGTGGAGCGGTAGTCGCGGATCAACTTGACCACCGTGGCGTTGGGGTACTGGGCCTTGAACCCCAGCAGGTGCTTCGGCGAGGCACCGGTGAAGGAGTAGATGGTCTGGCTTGCGTCGCCGACGACGCAAAGATCGTCCCGGCCGCCCAGCCAGAGCTCCAGGAGCCGCTGCTGCAGCGGCGAAACGTCCTGGTACTCGTCCACCACGAAGTGCCGGTACTGTTCCCGGACGGTCGCGGCGACCTTGGGGTCCTCCTGCAGGATGCCGACCGTGATCAGCAGCACGTCCTCGAAGTCGATCACGTTCCGGTCTGTCTTGACGTCCTCATAGGACTGGAAGACGCGGGCTACGGCGGTCAGGTCAAAGCCGCCGGGGGTGCCGCGGCCCTGGGCTTTCTCCAGATAGTTGGCCGGCGTGAGCATTGACACCTTGGCCCATTCGATCTCGGAAGCCAAGTCCCGGATGGAGGCCCGGTCGGTGCTAAGCCGCAGCCGGCGGGCTGCCTCTGCGATCATCTGGGCCTTGTGGTCCAGCAGGTTGGGCAGCGCGCCGCCGACGGCCTGCGGCCAGAAGAACTGCAGCTGGCGCAGCGCTGCCGCGTGGAAGGTCCGCGCCTGCACGCTGCCGACGCCGAGGTCGCGGAGCCGGCTGCGCATTTCGGCTGCGGCCCGCGCGGTGAAGGTGACGGCCAGCAGTCGCTGCGGGCTGTAGACCCCCGAGTGCACGCCGTACGCAATGCGGTGCGTGATGGCCCGGGTCTTGCCGGTGCCGGCGCCCGCAAGCACGCACATGGGACCGTTCAGGGTGCTGGCCACCTCGCGCTGCTCGGCGTCGAGGCCGCCCAGGATCCGCTCCTCGAGGGAACGGTTGTCCGGTGCGGGAGGTTCGGCGGCCGGCTGGCGGTCGTGGGGCTGTCCGGCCGGAAGGGCGCTGGACTGAAAAATATCTGTGTTCACTTCTGCTGCTCAGTCGTTGAAGGGTGCGCGGCGGAGGCGCCGCGCTGCGGGGCCCGGCGAACGCTGCTGCCGCCGGGGGCTGTCACAGGGACTTCACTAAGAACGTCAGGCACTGTCCGGGCGATCTTGGATGACGCCCCCGTACCAGTGCTCGATCAGGGCCCGCGCGATCGAAAGCCGGCTGGAGATGACAATCTCGCCGCTCAGCACCGCTTCCTGCAGCTCGGCGCGGCTGAACCAGCGCGCCCGGGTGACCTCGACGCCGTCGGGCTTGGCCTCCGTGTCCTCCGTCGTTGCGGTAAAGCCGAGCATCAGCGAGGCCGGAAACGGCCAGGACTGGGAACCAAGGTACTGCGCGGCGGTAACCCGCACGCCGACTTCCTCGCCGATTTCACGGACGACTGCCTGTTCGAGGGACTCCCCGGGCTCGACGAAACCGGCCAGGGTCGAGTAGTTCCGGGAGTCGAGCGGGCCGCCGCCGCCGAGCAGCAACCGGTCATCCGGACCGACGACCGTGACGATGATCGCAGGATCCGTGCGGGGATAGTGCTCGGAATTGTCGGAGGGGCAGCGCCGGACCCAGCCGCCGGCTTCCGGCACAGTAGCGGCGCCGCAGCGCGGGCAGTGCGTATGGGTGGCGTGCCAGTTGGCGATGGCGCTGGCCTCGATGAACAGGGCCGTGTCGGTGGGGTCCAGCTGCGCGGCCACCTCGCGGAAGCCGGCCCACTGTGCGCCGGCGGGAATGCCCTCGACGTGCGGCTCGAACGGCTCGGCCCGGACCTCGAACTGTTCCGGGAGGACGAACAGCACGTATTGCGTTCCTGCGGCCGCGCGCGCTCCAGGCATTGCTGCGCCGAGGTAGACAACCTGCTCCGGGGCGTATGCGGTTCCCTTCAGCCGCGCGGCGAGGCCCGCAGCGTCGAGGAAGACGAGTCCCTCGCCGCTCACCAGCGCCTGGCGCCGGGATAGAACCATGGCCTGCACGTCGTCGGACCGCAGCAGCTCCTCCAGCATTCCCGGCTTCATCCGGGCTGCGGAGCCGCGGTCGATCATCGCAGGGCGGACCGGCAGCACGGTGTCCCGCAGCAGGTTGGCCGGCGGGCTGCCGGCAACGTGCTGTCCGGTATCAAACCGTTCGGTATCAAGCTGTCCGATATTTTGCCCGTTTATTTCTGCACTACCGGGCTCCGGTGACTCCGCAAGACTCATGTACCCACCGTACCGACCCCCGCCGACAATTGACATTTCCCCGGAGGGTCACGGGGCGGTCCGGGACCGATTGCGGGAGGCTGCCGTTCGGCGCGATTTCGGCCCGATCTTTCAGACTCGCCGCAATGCAGCGCCGTCTTGGGCCCGGCTCAATCTACCGTGGAAGCGTGAGAAGAAAACCAATCGAACTGGCAGCCGTAGCCACCGCGGCAGTCCCCGGCCTGACCCCGACCGCCGTGAGCTCCGCGCCCGACGATCCGGCAGACTTCGATTCCGCCCTTCTCCTCGACTCCGAAGGCAAGCGCTGGCGTGTTCGCTCACCGCGGCATGCCGAGGCAAGCGCACGGCTCGAAACCGAGTTCCTGGTGCTGCGCGCGTTCACTCCCGGCATCCGTGCCGAACTTCCCTTCCTGATGCCTACCGTGGCCGGCACCGTCCGGCAGGGTGAGCTCAGCACCTTCGTCTACTCCCACCTGTCCGGCGCCACGCGCTCGGTGGAGGAGCTCAGCGGCGGTTCCCCCGCGCTGGCCCGGGAGCTCGGCGCCGCCCTCGCGGCCATCCATGACCTTCCGCATTCGCTGGTCAGCAACGCCGACCTGCCCAGCTACACGCCAAACGAGTTCCGCCAGCGGCGGCTCAACGAGCTGGACCAGGCCGCCACCACGGGCAAGATCCCGCCACTGCTGCTGCGCCGCTGGGAACATGCGCTTGAGGACGTCTCGCTGTGGCGTTTCAACCCGAGCGTGGTGCACGGCGACCTGCACGAGGACAACCTGCTGGTCGACGGCGACCGGGTCACGGCTGTGGCCGGCTGGACCGACCTGCGGATCGGGGACCCGGCCGACGACATGGCCTGGCTTGTCGCGTCCAATGACCAGGACTTTGTGGACGCCGTCCTTGCGCACTACACCTCGAGCCGCCGGGACGCCCCCGACGCCCATCTGCTGCGCCGCGCCGCGCTCTCCGCCGAGTTCGCCCTGGCGCAGTACCTGGTCAAGGGCCTTGCAGCGGGTGACGCGGAGATGATCCGGGAGGCCGAGTCGATGCTCGCGGTGCTCGCCGAGGACGTCGCGGAGCACGGCGGCCAGCCGATCAGCGTTGAGCCGCTGCCGCAGCCTGCCGTCACCGTGCAGCCGATCGGTCCGGACGCCCCCGGCTCGGCGCCGGGACAGGACCCTCAGCCCGCCAGCGACATGGCAGCCGCCGTTCATGTCACGCCGATCCCCCGCGAGGAGCTTTCCGGCGCGGCGCAGGACGACGCTGCGGGCACTGCGGCCGCTGCCGGCGAATCGGAAGCCATCGCGCCCGGGGCCCCCAGCAGCGGCGACGGGGACAGCGATTCGGAGCACGTCGGACCCGACGGCGGGCCCGAGGCTGCCGCCGAAGATGCCTCCACGCCGCCAAAGCCGCCTGTCGCGGAGGACACTTCGACGACGGCGCTCACCGTGGTGCCGTTAAAGCAGCAGTAGCGGCGGCGGCAACTACTAGCCCGCCTTCCCGCCCAGTGCCGCCGCGACGATCTCTTCCAGGCGTTCCGCCGAGCCGAGATCGTGCGGCCGGACCACCTGGTTATCTGCCACGTAGTAGAACGCTGCCCGGACGTCCTCAAGCGGCACACCTTTGAGCCGCGACCATGCCAGACGGTAGACGGCGAGCTGCACAGCCTTGGTCTTGAGCTGGCTCGCGGAAGGCCGGCGTCCGGTCTTCCAGTCCACGAGGTCCCAGCCGCCGTCGGCATCGCGGAAGACGGCGTCGATACGACCGCGCACCACCACGTCACCGATCCGGGTTTCCACCGGTACCTCGACGTGCGCCGGCGCCCGGTGTGCCCACTCCGACTGGCGGAAGGTCTCCACCATGGCGTCCAGTCCGTAGGCCTCGTCGATGTGGTCATCCGAACCGGCGGCCTCCCCGAGGTCCAGCATCCCGGTGGTGCCGAAGTACTCTTCGACCCACGCGTGGAAGGCCGTTCCCTTGCGGGCCGACATGCCCGGCTCACGCGGGACAGGCCGCCGCAGGCGGGCCACCACGGAGCCCGCATCCTCGTCCAGGTCCACCAGCGTGGAGGCGGAAATATGGCCCGGCAGGTGAACGTCCTGGAGCGCGGAGCGCCGCGAACGCCGGTCCAGCAGCGTGGTAGCCTCCTGTGCCCAGCCGGCTGCCGGTCCGCGCAGTTTGCGCGCCGCCGGGGCCGAATCGGCTGGGGTTAAAGCTGCTGGGGACGTCCCGGCCCGGGCGGGAACCGGCAATGAGCCGGCGCCGGGCTGGTCCAGTTGTTCCAGGACCCGCGCTGCGGCCGCCTCCATGGCGGCCCGGCGTCCGGGCACGAGACGCAGCCGTGCCCCGGTCCGCGGGTGGATGGGGCCCTCCAAGGGGTCGTAGGGCCACACTGCTAGCTCCAGCTCGGAGGTCAGCGGGCTCTCCTCAGGCAACGCTTCCTCGGCGACCGAGAGCGGATGGATCCCGGCCGCCCCGGACGAGCCCAGCACTTCAAGTTCAGCCAGGAACGGGGACATTTCCGCCAGCCCAGCCCGGGAACCCACCCAGGCTGCGCTGGAAACCCAGAGCACGTGCTTGGCGCGGGTGTACGCCACATACGCCAGGCGCCGTTCCTCTGCCTCGCCGTGGGCCTGGACCGCGGACTTGAAGTCCTTTTCGGCGTCGAGCCACCCCTTCTGGTCCGGCTGGTCGAGGTCCCACTGCGGCAGATCGGCGCGGTCCCCGCGGAGCGGCCACGGCAGTGCGGCAGATCCGCTGCTCCAGCGTGAATCCCGGCTGGACGGGAAGGCGCCGGCGTTCAGGCCGGGAACGAACACCACGTCCCATTCCAGTCCCTTGGAAGCGTGGACGGTCAGCAGCTGGACCGCCTCGTGGTTGACGTCCGGGGCGGCGGCGTCGAGGCCGTTCTCCTCGGCGGCGGCAGCTTCCAGCCAGGCCAGGAACGCGAGCACGTCGACCCGCTGCGAGGTGTGCAGGAACCCGGCGGCCGCGTCTTGGAAGGCGTCAAGGTTTCGCCGGGCCTGGTGGATGCTGATGCCGGGCCGGGCCGCGACTTCAATGTCGAGGAGCATGGCGCGCTCCACCTCGCCCAGGAGCGTGCTGAGGTCATCGCCCATGAAGCTGCGCAGTTGCCGCAGCTCGACGGAGAGCTTTTGCAGCCTCCCCAGCGCTTCGGGGCTGAGCCTGCGGCCGTGGGCGGAGGTCCAGTCCGGGCGGGGCAGCCAGTCCAGCGCCTCGACAAGGCTCGCCGCGTCGGTGAGGTCGCCCTCAATGATCGTTTCGGGACTATCAGTGTCACTGTCCCTGTCACTGTCGGCGTCCGTGTCTCCCGGGCGGCCGCGGCGCCGGGCCAGGAAGCTTGACCAGTCGCGGAAAGCCATCAGGTCCGCAGGACCGATCCGCCAGCGCGCACCGGCCAGCAGCCGCATCAGGGAGTCCGAGCGGCCCGGATCGGCCAGCACGCGCAGGGTCGCCACGAGATCGACGATTTCCGGGGTGTCCAGCAGCCCGCCGAGGCCTACGATTTCGTATGGAATGCCGCGCAGCTCGAATTCGCGGCGGATGCACTCCATCTGGGCCCGGCGGCGGCACAAGACGGCCATCGCGGGCGGCTCGGCTTCCCCACCCTTGCCGGCGTCGAAGTCGGTCCGCCGAAATTTCAGCACGTCGGCGGCGATGGCCGCCGCCTCGTCCTCGTCCGTGCCGAAGCGGCCCATCACCACGCGGCCTTGGACGGCGGCAGGGCTGGGCTGCAGCGGCGGTACCTCCACGGTTTCGGCGCTGTTCCGGGCGCCGACTGCACCGGCATGGGCTGCCGCCTTGCTGAGCGGGGCGGAAATGACGTTCGCGGCTTCAAGGATGTTCCGGCCGTTGCGCCACGCGGTGGTGAGATAGGACGTCGGCGCGACGGCGAACTTCCCCGGGGCGCCGCCGGTTTCGCCGGACCCGCGCCCATTGCCGCCGTCGTCGACCCGGACGGGGAATTCCCGGACGAAATGGAAGAGCTGGCCCGCGGAGGCACCGCGGAAGCCGTAGATGGACTGGTTCGGGTCCCCCACGGCGGTGACGGCGTGACCGTTGCCGAACAGCCGGGAGAAGAGGACCAGCTGGGCGTGCGAGGTGTCCTGGAACTCGTCCAGCAGCACCACCTTGTAGCGCTGGCGTTCCGTTTGCGCGGCCACCGGAATCTCGTTGGCCACCCGGGCCGCGAGGGCCACAAGGTCACCGAAGTCGAGTGCGCCGCGGGCCCGTTTGGCCTCCGCGTAGCGGCCCACCATGTCCGCCACGCTGGCACGGGTGCGGAGCAGGGCGCTGAGGTCCCCCGCAGCCTGGCTGGGGTTCTTCTTGGCCGTGGCGACATACGGCAGGGCCTCGAACTCGGCCGCTCGGTCCAGCAGCCAGCCGCGGACCTGGGCGGGGTCCTGCAGGTGTTCCGCGCACTCCCCGGCGAGCTGGATCACCGCCTTGACGAGGGTGGATTTCGCGGAGCGGAAATGCTGGTACTCGCCGTCATAGGCTTCCACCACCTCGCTCGCGAGCTGGAAGGACTGGGCGCCTCCGAGGAGCACGACGTCCCGTTCGACGCCGAGCCGGAGCCCGTAGTCCGAGACGATGCCGCTGGCGTAGGAGTGGTAGGTGGAGACCTTTGGTTCCAGCGCATCGGTGCTCAGCAGCCCGGCCGGGAACACCTTGTGCTCCGGGTCCGCGGCAGCGATCCGCGCCAGCGCGGCCAGCTTGGCCCGGATCCGGGTGGCGAGCTCGCCGGCGGCCTTGCGGGTGAAGGTCACGCCGAGGACCTCCTCGGGCCGGACCCAGCCGTTCGCGACCAGCCACACCACACGGTCCGCCATGGTGGCGGTCTTGCCGGAACCGGCACCGGCGATGACGAGCCGCGGCGCAAGCGGGGAGGAGATGATCAGGGACTGTTCGGCCGTGGGTGTGTTCTTCTCTCCCAGTATTGCCGACAGCTCTTCCGGGCTGAACCGCGGCGCGGGCAGCTTGTGAGGCAGCTGTTCAGAGGCTGACTCCGGTGGCGCGTCCGGGCGCGCGGCATTCTCCGGCCCGGCCGCCGTCGTTGTCTCGCTGCTCATTCGGTAACCTGCTTTCCCCGTGCGCACAGCGGGCAGACCTCTGGGAGCCTGCAGCCATGGCCGCCGTGTCCGCCCTTGGCGGGGTCGTGGCGGGCTTCGAAAGTACTTCCGGACATGACCCGGGCGGCTTCGCCGACCATCTCCAGCGCCCAGTTCGCATCCGGATCAAGCGGCGGTTGGCTCTGCACGCCCGGGCTTTTGGTGCCGGTACCGAGCTGGGCCAGCACCGCCCCGCCGGACCGTGGGGGCGGACCGTCGTCCGGTCCGCCAAAGCCTCCGGCGAGCACCGCTGCCTGGTAGGCGCCCAGCTGGGGATGGCGCTCCAGCTCGGCTTTGCCGGGCTGGCGCTTGCCGGTTTTGAGGTCCACGATGACAAGCCGGCCCTCGGCGTCAATCTCCAGCCTGTCGACCTGGCCGCGGAGCACGGCCGGCCGTGCCGGCCAGGACTCCTCGCCGGTGGCTGCCTCGGAGGCCACGTCGGGAAGCTTCACCTCGAAGTCCTGCTCGACGCCGAGCAGGCTCCGCCCCTCGCTGCGCATCACCAGCACGTACTGGGCGAGCTTGCGCACCATGGTTTCGGCGCGTTGGTAATCGAGCTTGCCTTCCCAGTTGTCCTTCATTCCCAGGGACGGCCAGCGTTTGGCCAGTTCGGCCAGGTACTCGGTGCCGGAGGCGTCCGGGAGGTCCTGCGCGATGGCATGGACCAGAGTTCCGAGGCTGCGGGCAAAATCGGTTGCGGCCTCTCCGCCTGCGGCCTGGACGAACCAGTCGAGCGGCGCCTTCTGCACGGTCTCGACCTTGGAGGGCGAGACAAACACGGTGCTGCCGGGCGGCACCACGGGATCCGTCGAGGACAGCGGAGCCAGCCCCCACCAGCTTTCCGGGTGGGCGCCGGGCACGGCCGGCTGCGCACCGGCGAGGGCGCCGAGCACGGCGGTGGCCTCGGCCGCTTCGGCGGAGCCGCCGTCGAGCTGGGCGTACTGGCGCAGCTCAGCGACCAGCGCGCGCAAAGTCAGCGGCCGCTCCACGGTCGTGAAGCCGCGGCGGTCCTGGTCCGGGTGCAGCGGCGCGACGTAGTCCAGGAACGATGAGGGCTGTTCGTCCTCCGAGGAAACGGCCGTGCAGATCAGCACCTCGCGGGCGCGCGAAACCGCGGTGGAGAAACTCCGCAGCTCGTCGTAGCGGATCTCGCGGAGCCGGCTCAGCGGATCGAGCTGCAGGGCGTACTCGACGCCGTGCTCGACGGCGTCGGCAAAAAGCGTGCTGCCAAGCAGTTCGCCGCGGAGCCGGGTATTCGGCCAGACGCCTTCCTGCAGGCCGGGTACGATCACCACCGGCCACTCCCGTCCCGCGGCGCTGGCCGGGGTCATGAGTTCCACTGCGTCCTCAAGCTGTGCCCGGGCAGCCAACGTGTCCATCGGCAGCTCCTGGCTGAGCAGGTACTCGAGGAATTGTTCCGGGCCCGAGCCGGGGAGCTGGTCCACGTACCGCTCGGCGGTGTGGAACAAGGCCATCATCGCGTCCAGGTCCCGGTCCGCGCGGGCTCCCGCCGCCCCGCCGGCAAGGGCGGCCTCGGTCCAGCGCGCGGCCAGCCCGGTGGAGTGCCACAGCGCCCACAGCACGGTCTCGGCGTTGCCGCCCGGTGCCGCCGCGGCCTCCCGGCCGGCGCGGATCATCCGGGCCACGCGGCGGGCGGAATGCCCCTCGATCCCGAGCGTCGCCAAGGCGCCGGGGTCCAGCAGTGCCTCCACGAGCAACGCGTCGCTGGTACGGCCGCCACCGCCCAGCAGTTCCTCGCGCCGCAGCGATTGGCGGAGCCGACGCAACTCGATCGACGTGGCACCGCCGATCCTGGAGGTGAGCAGCGAAACGGCGGATTCCGGGGTCAGGACGGCAGGGTCCAGCGCCACCGCATAGGCGTCCAGGAGCGGCCGCACGGCTACCTCGTCCCGGACCGCGGATTCGGCAACCGGGATCCGAACCGGAATGCCCTGGCCGGCGAGGTGGCGCTGCAGCTGGCTGAGCTGGCCGCCGTTGCGCACGATCACCGCGATGTCTCCGAGGTCCCGGCCGTCATTCAGCTGGGCCTCCAGGATCCGCTGTGCCACATAGCGCAGTTCGTGGACCGGGGAGGGCAGCAGGTGGGCCTCCACGGTGCCCTGGCCCTCCGGGGACGCCGGCAGATCTGGGTGTTCGAGCCGGCGGGCCGAGGTCCCGCCGGAGCGCAACGAAATCCTCTCCGCGACAGCCTGCCAGGCCCGCGCCACGGCCGGGGCGTGGCGGTGTGCGGTCCAGAGCGGTCGCTCGAGGGCGGCGCCACCGGGAGCGAGCAGCCGGGGCAGCTCGGCCACCAGGTCCGGCCGTGCCCCGCGGAAACCCTGCACGACGGTGTCCGGGGAGGACGTGACGAGAACGTCCTTGCCTGCGGCGATGTCCGCGAGCAGCTCGAACACGGCCGGGTTGGCCTCCTGGATATCGTCCACGAGGATCAGCTGGAGCCGGTCCCGCTCCGCGGCCAGGAATTCGGGGGCGTCCTGGAAAATCTGCCGTGCCGCCGTGATGATCCCGGCCGGGTCAAAGGATTCGGGCATGCGCAGGTCAAGGACGTCGCGGTACTCCGCATAGAGGGCGGCTGCGGCGGTCCAGTCCGGCCGGGCGCAGCGTCGGCCGAGGGCGGCCAGGTCCTCTGCGGTGCGTCCGGATTCGATGATCCGGTCGAAGAGTTGCCGGACTTCCTGCCGGAAGCCGCGAGTCTGCAGGGCGGCGCCCAGGTCCTCCGGCCAGGAAAGCTCCAGCCCCGGCTGGGCGTGGCCCTCAAGGAGTTCCTTGATGATCAGGTCCTGCTCGGGGCCGGACAGGAGCTTCGGTGCACGAGGCAGCGGCAGGATCCCTTCGGCCTTGGCGCGCCGGATCAGGTCGAAGGCGTAAGACGCCCAGGTGCGGGCCGGCGTCGTGCTCAGGCTGCGGTCCAAGCGCGCGGTGAAGCGGTCGCGCAGCGCATCGGCGGCAAGCCGGCCGGGGGCCAGGATCAGCATCCGCTCCGGGTCCAGACCGTCACGCAGCGCCCTGCGGACGGCGGTCTCGACCAGCACGGTGGATTTTCCGGTGCCCGGCGCGCCGGGCACCAGGACTGGTCCGGAGCCGTGGGCGACGTCGACGGCGTCCCGCTGGTCCGCCGAAAGTACCGGGACGGCACTGTGCTGGGTCCGGGGCGGCAGCAGGCGCAGACCCGCCCGGTTCTGGGCCGCGGGGCCGGTGGTGTGGCTGGGAGTGTTGCTGGCGGTCTGGCTGGGGCTACTCACACGGACATTTCATCATTGGGGACGGACAATTTATGCAGCTCCCGTTCCAGGCGCTCGGCGAGGGAGTCGATCCGCTCGAAGTCGGGTTCGGAGGGCGCCCACCGTGCGGTGACCAGGTCGACCCGCCAGCGGCCCTCCCCGGTGCGCTCGTAGTCCAGGTAGCTGCCCAGCAAGGGTGTTCCTTCGGCAAGGTAGAAGACCAAAGCTTCCCGTTCGTGGCCGGGCGGGGCGGCCCCGTTCGACTTCAGGATCCGCCACCAGGGGACGGCGCTGCCGTAGTGGCTCATGACCGAGCCGACCTGGCGGGGGCCGCCGGCGCCAAGGAGTTCGGCGACGTCGCCATAGGCGAGGGCCGCTCCCGGCGGCACCATCGACGCGAGCTCCAGCACCGCCTCCACATACTCCGTCCGCATGCACCAAGGTTACCGGGCATCGCAGTCGCCATCGCCGCCGGACACCCGCAGCCGGGGCCGCAGGACAGAGCCTCCGCAGGGCGTCACAAAACTGTCGGCGCCAGCAGGTAGCGTTTAAGTATGAGCACCTGGCACACCCTCCCCCGCGCAGCCTTCGACCTTGAAACCACCGGCCGGAACTCCCGCGCGGCACGGATCGTGACGGCTTCCGTGACCGTGGTGGACGCCGACGGCTCGGTCATCAAGGAGCACGAGTGGCTGGCAGATCCCGGGGTGGAGATTCCCACTGAGGCCAGCGACGTTCACGGCGTCACCACCGAGCAGGCCCGGCGCGAGGGCCGGCCCGCCGCAGAGGTGACCAGGGAGCTGGCGGCCGTGCTGCAGGAACTGTTCGACACCGGGGTGCCGGTCATTGCCTTCAACGCCAGCTACGACTTCACCGTGCTCGCCGCCGAGTCGGCCCGGTACGGGGTGCCTCAGCTGAGCCGCTTCCCGGTGCTGGACCCGTACATCATGAACAAGCAGGTGGACCGGTACCGCAAGGGCAAGCGCACCCTCACGGCGCTGTGCGAGGAGTACGGCGTCGGGCTGGACAACGCGCACACTTCCGCGGCGGACGCCCTGGCGACGCTGCGGGTGCTCGATGCCATGGCAGGAAAGTTCCCCAAACTGCGGATGCCGGCCAGCCACCTGCACCAGCTGCAGGTGGAGTGGGCTTCTGCCCAGGCGGCGGATTTCCAGAGCTATCTGCGCAAGACCAAGCCCGCGGTTGTGATCGAAGGCGACTGGCCGGTGCTGCCTCCCGAGGACGCCAGCCGGGGCGACTTCTAGTCCCGAAAGGGGCCAGCCGGCAGGGAACCGGCAAGCGACTGGGACAGAGATCACAGCGGCAGTTGCCCCCGCCCGCAACGCATGGCACCCTCCGGGATTTGGCGGCCGGAAGAACACCCCTTTATTGCCCGTGCCACTTGACCGATGGCCGGAATTATCTTCATCCGTTGGCCCTTTGTGACGAACTAAATACGGAAGTGGATGCCCCTTGGCCCCGCTGACATAATTTAGTTCAGAACTGGGCGTGTGATATTTCGCGCCCGAAATCCAACCGCCAAGGGATAAATGATCACAGTTACCGACCTTCGTAAGGTCTACCGGCAGGGCAAGAAGGAAGTGGTGGCCCTCGACGGCGTCACCCTCTCCGTGCCGAAGGGCTCGATCCACGGCATCATCGGACACTCCGGTGCCGGCAAGTCGACGCTGGTGCGCTGCCTGACCCTGCTGGACCGCCCCACTTCCGGGTCCGTCAACATCGACGGCACCGAACTGAGTTCCGTGCGGGACTCGGAAATCCGTGCTGCGCGGCGGCGCATCGGTATGGTTTTCCAGCACGCGAACCTGATGGACTCCCGGACCGCGGCCGGCAACGTGGCCCACCCCCTGGAGCTCGTCAAGACCCCGAAGGAGAAGATCCGCACCCGGGTGGCCGAACTCCTGAAGCTTGTGGGGCTCGAAGGCTTCGAGAATGCCTACCCGTCCCAGCTCTCCGGCGGCCAGCGCCAGCGCGTCGGGATCGCACGTGCCCTCGCCTCGGACCCCGAGGTCTTGCTCTGCGATGAACCCACCTCGGCCCTGGACCCTGCCACGACGGAGGAAATCCTGGACCTGATCCAGGACCTGACCCGGCGGCTCCAGCTGACCGTGCTGATCATCACCCACGAGATGAACGTCGTGAAGCGGGTCTGTGACTCCGTTTCGCTGCTCTCCCGTGGCCGCATCATCGAACACGGCGCCCTGCAGGACGTGGCGGGCGAACTCGACAGCAAGCTGGCCCGCGCCCTCCTTCCGCTGCCGCCGTCGGAACCCCTGCACGGCGCGCTGCAGAGGGGTCCGGTCCTGGAGATCCTGTTCTCCGGCGAAAGCGCCAAGGAACCCGTCCTGACCGGCGTCGCCCGGCACTTCGATATGGACCTCAACGTCCTCGCCGGCAGCGTCGAAACGCTCGGCGGCCAGCAGTTCGGGCATCTCCGGGTGCAGCTCGCCGAAGACGCCGATTTCGACGCCGTCCTCCGCTACCTGCATGGCCGGGGCATCAGCGCCAAGCGCGTCGCCGCCGATGCAGCTCCGACGGAAGAAGGAGCCAACTAATGAACGATATTTTCAGCAACCCCGTCCTGGCCCGGGCCCTCCCCGAGGCGATCGTGGAGACCCTGCAGATGGTCGGCATCTCCGCCTTCTTCACCGTGCTCATCGGCCTGCCGCTGGGCGTCTTCCTGCACGTCACTGCACCCGGCGGGCTCCGCCCGATGCCGGTCACGAACCGGATCCTCAGCGACGTGATCGTCAACATCACCCGGTCCATCCCGTTCGCCATCCTCATGGTGGCGCTCATTCCGCTGGCCCGCGCCCTCACCGGGACGAGCCTCGGCCCGATCGCCGCGTCGGTGTCCCTATCCATCGGCACCATCCCGTTCTTCGCCCGGCTGGTCGAAGCCTGCCTGCGCGATGTGCACCACGGCAAGATCGACGCGGCCCAGGTGATGGGCTCCACAAACATGCAGATCATCAGCAAGGTGATGCTGCGCGAATCCCTGCCAGCCCTCGTTGCGGCCGCCACCACCACCGTGGTGACCCTCGTGGGCTACTCCGCGATGGCCGGCCTGGTCGGCGGCGGCGGCCTCGGCAAGCTGGCTTACAACTACGGCTTCCAGCGCTTCGACGTCACGGTCATGATCGTCACCATCGTCCTGATCGTCGTCCTCGTCCAGGTCATCCAACTCGTGGGCGAGCGGATCTCCCGCGGCCTCGACCACCGCTGACCGACAGATAACCCACCCCAGCCTTGCAGCGGGTAGCCGCCCTCTGCACCTGCGCGGACCACGGCATCGCCGTCGAATTTTCCGCCTCTTTTGAAAGGAACGCATCCGATGCGTAAGTCACTCACCCTCCTGGCCACCGGCATTGTCACTGCCCTGGCGCTGACGGCTTGCGGTGGTTCGTCCACCCCCAGCGCCCAGGTCACGACGCTGGATCCGGCCAAGCCCGCCACCCTCACGGTCGGCGCCAGCCCGGTCCCGCACGCCAAGATCCTCGAATTCATCAACCAGGAGCTCGCCCCCAAGGCCGGCCTCAAGCTGGATATCAAGGAGATCGAGGATTACCAGACGCCGAACACCGCCCTGAGCGACGGCTCCCTGGACGCCAACTTCTACCAGCACCTGCCCTGGTTCGAGGACCAGGTCAAGACCAAGGGCTACAAGTTCGGCCACGGCGCGGGCGTGCACATCGAGCCGTACGCCGCGTTCTCGGAAAAGGTCAAGAACATCAAGGACATCAAGGACGGGGCCAAGGTCGCCATCACGAACGACCCGTCCAACCAGGTCCGCGCCCTCAAGGTCCTCCAGGTCGCCGGCCTGCTCAAGGACATCAAGGATGACACTTCGGTGCTGACGCTCAGCGACGAGCAGAACCCCAAGAAGCTGAAGTTCTCTGAGAACCAGCCGGAACTGCTAATCAATGACCTCAAGGACCCCTCGGTGGACCTGGCCCTGATCAACGGCAACTTCATCCTCAAGGCCGGGCTGAGCACCAAGAACGCCCTCGCCGTCGAGTCCGTGGACAACAACCCTTACGCCAACTTCCTGGCCTGGCGTGAAGATTCCAAGGACGACGTGCGGATCAAAAAGCTCGAAGAGCTGCTGCACTCCCCCGAGGTCAAGGCCTTCATCGAGAAGGAATGGCCCAACGGAGACGTGACCCCGGCTTTCTAGGCCCGGACTCCGCATTAAACACTTTCGGCACCCGCCACGGCGGGTGCCGAAAGTGTTTAAGAACGACGCCGGCGGTCCCGGCCGCCTGCTCGCCGCCCGGTGTCCTCTAGGCGCGCGTGCCTTAGGCTCGCGCCGCCGCGGCAGCCTTCGCGGCGGCCGGCAGGGCGTCGAAGATCCGGTTCATCGCGGCGTCGTCGTGCGCGGCGGAGAGGAACCAGGCCTCGAACACCGACGGCGGCAGGTAGACCCCGGAGTCCAGCATCGAGTGGAAGAACGGCGCGTAGCGGAAGACCTCCTGGCCCTGCGCGTCGTCGTAGTTGTGGACGCCGCGGGCCGAGGTGCCGAAGGCCACGGAGAACAGGTTCCCGGCGCGCTGGATGGAGTGGTCCACGCCGGCAGCGTCCAGGGCCGAGGACAGCGCGCCGGAGAGCTCCAGCGAGCGGGCGTCGACGAACGAGTACACCTCGGGCGTTGCGTTGGTGAGGGTGGCGACGCCGGCGGCCATCGCCACCGGGTTCCCGGAGAGGGTGCCGGCCTGGTAGACCGGGCCTACCGGGGCGAGGTAGTCCATGACCTCGGCGCGGCCGCCGAGGGCCGCGGTCGGCATGCCGCCGCCGATCACCTTGCCGAAGGTCAGCAGGTCCGGGCTCCACGGCTCGGCGGCGCCGGCCGCCCCGCCGGTGAGGCCCCAGTAGCCGGAGTAGCCGGTGCGGAAGCCGGTGAGGACCTCATCGAGGATCAGCAGGGCGCCGTGTTCGCGGGTGATCCGGGCCAGCCCTGCGTTGAAGCCCTCGCCCGGGGTGACAACACCCATGTTGGCCGGCGCGGCCTCGGTGATGACGGCGGCGATGCTGTCGCCGTGCTTGGCGAAGGCGGCTTCGACGGCGTCGAGGTCGTTGTAGGGCAGTACGAGGGTTTCGGCGGCGGTCGCGGCGGTGACGCCGGCGGAGCCGGGCAGCGCGAGCGTAGCCAGGCCGGAGCCGGCGGCGGCAAGCAGGCCGTCAAGGTGGCCGTGGTAGCAGCCGGCGAACTTGATCACCAGGTTGCGACCGGTGTAGCCGCGGGCCAGCCGGATGGCGGTCATGGTCGCCTCGGTGCCGGTGGAAACCATCCGGACCCGCTCGGCAGCCGGAACGCGCTCCTGGACGATCGCGGCGAGGTTGGCCTCGTCCGGGGTCGAGGCGCCGAACGACAGTCCGCGGTCGACGGCGGCGTGGACCGCGGCGAGGACCTCCGGGTGGGCGTGGCCCAGCAGCGCCGGGCCCCAGGAGCAGACCAGGTCGACGTACTCGGCGCCGTCGGCGTCGGTCAGGTACGGGCCCTTGGCGGAGACCATGAAGCGGGGCGTGCCGCCCACCGAGCCGAAGGCCCGGACCGGCGAGTTGACGCCGCCCGGCATCAGGCGGCGGGCGCGGTCGAAGAGTTCCTCATTGCGAGGGTGGGTGGAAGTCATGGTTCCTATTCTTTCAGTTCTGCCGGGTATCCGGCGTCGCACCGGCCAGCAAGGCAGCCACCCGCGGCGCCACCTCGGTGCCAAACAGTTCGATGGAGCGCATCATGGCCGCATGCGGGAGGGTGCCGTTGCTGTACTTGAGGTCAAAGCGGTCCACCCCGAGGCTGCGCTTGAGCAGGGCGATCTTTGCCGCCACCGTGTCCGGTGAACCGACGTAGAGCGCGCCCTCGGGGGCGCACAGGTAGTCGAATTCGGCGCGGTTCCCCGGTCCCCAGCCGCGTTCGGCGCCGATCTGGTTGCGCTGGGCCAGCCAGTGCGGGAAGAACTCCTCGCGGGCTTCCTCATCCGTGGCGGCGACGTGGCCGGGCGAATGCGTGGCGAGCTGCTGCATCGGGTGACCGTATTTGGCCATGGCCTCGCGGTAGAGTCCGGCCAGCGGGGCGAAGGATCCGGGTGTGCCGCCGATGATGGCGAAGATGATCGGGTAGCCGTATTCGGCGCAGCGCAGCACGGACTCGGGAGTGCCGCCGACGCCGATCCAGGCCGGCAGCAGGTGGTGCTCGAGCGGCGGGTAGACGCTGAGCCCGTTGATGGGCCGGCGGGTACGGCCCTCCCACTTGACCGGTTTCTGCGCGCGGACCTTGTCGAATAGCTCGAGCTTTTCCTCGAACAGGACCTCGTAGTCGGCCAGGTCCAGGCCGAACAGCGGGAAGGACTCCACGAAGGAGCCTCGGCCCAGCATCACCTCGGCCCGGCCATTGGAGATCGCGTCGACGGTGGCGAACCGCTGGAAAACCCGGATCGGGTCATCCGAGCTGAGCACGGTGACAGCAGAGCCGAGGCGGATCTTCTTGGTCCTCGCCGCGGCAGCGGCGAGAAAGACCTCCGGAGCGGACACGGCGAAGTCGCGCCGATGGTGCTCCCCCACTCCGAAGGCGTGCAACCCCACCTCGTCCGCGAGTTCGGCCTGTTCCAGCAACTGCCGCAGGACCTGGGCATGCGGGACAGGATGCCCGTCGGGGAACACGCCGACGTCGCCGAAGGTGTTCAGGCCGAGCAGGATGGTGTCCTGACCGACCGGCGCGGTCGGGTTGGCTCCCGAGGCCGGGTCCGGCACCTCCTCGGCGCTCACCGGGTTTCCTTCAGCCAGCCGGCGAGCTCGCTCGCCCAGTAGGTAAGGACCATGTTGGCGCCGGCCCGCTTGATTCCCAGCACGGACTCGGTGATGGCTGCGCGGCGGTCGATCCAGCCGTTCGCGGCGGCGGCCTCGATCATCGAGTACTCGCCGGAGATCTGGTAGGCGGCCACCGGCACCGGGCTCATCGCGGCGACGTCGGCCAGGATGTCGAGGTAGCTCATGGCGGGCTTCACCATCACCATGTCGGCGCCTTCTTCGAGGTCCAGTTCGACTTCGAGGATCGCTTCGCGGCGGTTCGCGGCGTCCATCTGGTAGGTGCGCCGGTCCCCGGTGAGCTGGGAGTCGACAGCCTCGCGGAAGGGGCCGTAGAAGGCGGAGGCGTACTTCGCGGCGTAGGCCACGACGGCCGTGTTGGCGTGCCCGGCGGCTTCCAGCGCCTGCCGGATCACGGCGATCTGGCCGTCCATCATGCCCGAGGGGCCCAGCACGTGCGCGCCGGCTTCGGCCTGGGCGACGGCCATCTGCCCGTAGATCTCCAGGGTCGCGTCGTTGTCGACGTAGCCGTGCGCGTCCAGCACGCCGCAGTGGCCGTGGTCGGTGAACTCATCGAGGCAAACGTCGCTCATGATGACGAGGTCGTCGCCGACCTCGGCCTTCACGTCGCGGATGGCCTCGTTCAGCACGCCCTCGGGGTCCAGCGAGGCGGTGCCCCGCGCGTCCCGTACGGCCGGGATGCCGAAGAGCATGATGCCGCCCACGCCCAGCTGCACGGCCTCGGCGGCGGCGCGCTTGAGCGACTCGGTGGTGTGCTGCTGCACGCCGGGCATCGAGGCGATCGGGTTCGGTTCGGTCAGTCCCTCCCGGATGAACGCCGGAAGGATGAGTTCGGCCGCGGAGAGGCGGTGCTCTGCCGTCAGCCGGCGCATCGCGGGGGTGGTGCGGAGCCGGCGGGGGCGGTGCGTGGGGAAGCTCATGATTGGTCCTTCACAGTCTGCTCGGGGTCGGGATGGGGTGTGGGGTGCGCCGGATCCAGGGCACGGATGACAGCGGCGACGAGTCCGGAGGCGGTGGGTTCCTCGGCGACGGCGGCCACCGGCAGCCCGAGGGCCAGGGCCTCTGCCGCCGTCGAGCGTCCGATCGCGACGAGCCGGCACTCACCCAGCGGCGGCAGCCCGGTGTGGACGCGGCGGGCTGCGCTCGGTGACGCCGCGACGACGGCGTGCAGGGTGCCCGCGTCGATCGCGGCTTTGGCGTCCTCCAAGGTCAGGACCGGGGCGGGGTGGCCCTGGAGATCAGTGGCGGGGGCCAGGCTGCGGCGCGGGTCGGCGGGATAATCGACCGTCCGGTAGGCGGTGACGGTCTGGACCGAGGCGCCGCGCGCCTCCAGCCCCCGGCGGAGCCGCGGGTCGGCGATGTCGGCCTGCGGCAGCAGCACGGTGCCTTGGCCGCGCGGCCAAACTTCCAGCAGTCCCGCGCCGGACTGCTGCCCGCCGGGCGCCAGGTCCACGGCGATGTTCAGGTCCTCAAGTACGCGGCGGGTGGCCGGGCCGACGGCGGCAACCTGCAGGCTGCCTGGCAGCCAGGCGCTGAGGGCTGCGCCGCGTTCGGCGGCCTTGGCTTCGAGGACCTGGACCGTGGTCACGCTGCTGACCACCAGCCAGGCGTAGGCTCCGGCGCCAAGGGCGTCGAAGGCCACGTCCAGCGAGTGCTGGTCCGAGGCCAGCTCGAAGTCGATGAGCGGCAGCAGCAGCGGCTCGGCGCCGGTCTCCCGGAGCGCGGACACCAAGGCACCAGCCCGGTCCGGATTGCGGGTGACCAGGACCCGGGCGCCCTCGAGCACCCTGGGCCCGGCGTCCCCGTCCGGCCGGGGGCTGGCACTGCGGCGTCCCATCAGGAGAGGATCCGTCCGGCTCAGGAAGCGGCCAGATCGGCGATGTCGGCAGCACCTGCTGCCAGCAACGCTTCGGCCAGTTCGATTCCCAGCAGGGTGGCGCCAACCTCGGTCAGCCCGTCGGTGGCCTTCTTGTCCCGGACCGTGGCGGTGCCGTCCACGGCGCAGACCACGGCTTCGAGGTGCAGCATGCTGCCCTTCCGGTAGGCGTAGGCGCCCAACGGAGCGGCGCAGCCGGCTTCGAGCCGGGCCAGGAGGGCCCGTTCGGCGGTGACGGCGAGGCGGGTGTCCGGGTCATCCAGGGCCGCGAGGGCCTGTGCGAGCACGCCCTGCGAGCCCTCGGTGGACCCTGCCTTGCGCGGTGCGTCCGCGGTGCGGCATTCGATCGCGAGCGAACCTTGGCCGGCGGCCGGGAGCATCACGTCGGTGTCCAGGTACTCGCTCACGGCGTCCAGCCGGCCGATCCGGTGCAGCCCGGCGGCGGCGAGCACGACGGCGTCAAGGTCGCAGGATTTGCCCTCGACGTACGTCTCGGTGCTGTTGCCCGGCAGTCCGGGCACCCGGCCGAGCCGGGTGTCCACGTTGCCGCGGATATCGCGGATCTCCAGGTCGGGCCGGGCTGCCCGCAGTTGGGCGGCGCGGCGTGGCGAACCGGTTCCCACGGTGGCGCCGGCGGGCAGCTCGGAGAGCTTGAGCCCGTCCCGGGCGCAGAGCACGTCGCGGACGTCGACGCGCTTCGGCGTCGCGGCCAGGCTCAGGCCGAGGGCGGCGCCGGTGGGCAGGTCCTTGAGCGAATGGACCGCGACGTCGCACGCATCCCGCAGCAGGGCGTCGCGCAGCGCCGCCACGAACACCCCGGTGCCGCCCATCTGGGACAGCGGGCCGGTCAGGACGTCGCCGTCGGTGCGGATGTGGACGAGTTCCACCGGGAACCCGCCGACGGCAGCCAGCTGGTCCGCGGTCTGCTGGGTCTGGGTGAGGGCGAGCTTGCTGGCCCGGGTGCCGATCCGAACTGTCACTGCGGTGCCTGGCCTGCCGCCGTGGTGGCCGCGGCTGCGGGAGCCCCGGCCGGGTAGGGGTCGTGCCCCGTCCCGACGGTGGTGTCCGCGCCGGCGATGGTGGGCTTTTCGCCACGGAAGTTGGCGCAGCAGCCCGGCCGGCACACGTCGTACCAGGGGCCGAGCTTGGTCAGATGCGGCCGGTCGGCAATGTTGTTCGCCGCGGTCCGCTCGCTGATCAGGTCCACGATCCCGGCGACGAATTTGCGGTGCGTCCCGGGCGTGGGAACGCGGGTGGCTGCGAGGCCGAGTTCGCCACAGGTTTCCAGGGCCTCGGTGTCGAGGTCCCAGACGACCTCCATGTGGTCGCTGACGAAGCCCAGCGGCACAATCACGACGCCCTTGATGCCCTGGCCTGCGAGCTCCTCGATGGCGTCGTTGATGTCGGGTTCGAGCCACGGAACGTGCGGGGCGCCGGAACGGGACTGGTAGACGAGGGACCACGGTGCGGTGAGGCCGGACTCGGCTTCGACCCTGCGGATGACCTCGGCGCCGGTGGCCAGGTGCTGGGCCACGTAGGCGGAGTCCTGTTCGAACTGGCGCGGCTCACCCTCGGAGCGGCCGGCGGCCTCGGCGTCGCGCGTCGGAATCGAGTGCGTCGCGAAGAGGATGTGGACCGGGGCGTCCGGAGTGCCGGCTGCGGCCAGCTGGGCGCGGACGTCGGCCAGGCCGGCGGCGGTCCCTTCGACGAAGGGCTCCACGAAGCCCGGGTGGTCAAAGTACTGGCGAACCTTGTCCACCTCGAGCTTGCCGTCCAACCCGGTCTCGGTCAGTGCCATGCCGATGTCCTCGCGGTACTGGCGGCAGCTGGAGTAGCAGGAGTAGGCGCTGGTGGTGATCATCAGGACCTTGCGGTGCCCGGCGTCGTAGATCTCCTGGAGGGTCTGCGGGATGTAGGGGTCCCAGTTGCGGTTGCCCCAAAAGATCGGCAGGTTGATCCCGCGGGTGGCGAACTCGGCCTCCATGGCGGCCTTGAGCTGGCGGTTTTGTTCGTTGATCGGGCTGATGCCGCCGTTGGCACGGTAGTGGTGCGAGACCTCTTCGAGCCGTTCGTCCGGGATGCCGCGGCCGCGGGTGACGTTGCGCAGGAAGGGGATGACGTCTTCCTGGCCTTCGGGCCCGCCGAAGGAGGCGAGCAGCACGGCGTCGTATTCCTTGGGAGCCATCCGGCCGGCCTCGGTGACGGGGTTCACGGCAGTGGTGTCCTGGGGGTCGAGCGGGCTCATGCGAGGACCTCGGCAATCTCGACGGCGCTGACGCGGCGGCCGGTGTAGAACGGGACTTCTTCGCGGACGTGGTGCCGGGCCTCGGTGGCGCGCAGGTGGCGCATCAGGTCCACGAGGTCAACCAGCTCCGGGGCCTCGAGGCCCAGGATCCACTCCCAGTCGCCGAGGGCGAAGGAGGACACGGTGTTGGAGATGACCTGCGGGAAGTCGCGGCCCAGCAGGCCGTGGTGGCGGAGCATCGCGCCGCGCTCGGCGTCCGGGAGCAGGTACCACTCGTAGGAGCGCACGAACGGGTAGACGCAGAGCCATTCGGCCGGCTCCACGCCGCGGGAGAAGGCAGGGGTGTGGTTCTTGGCGAACTCGGCCTCACGGTGCACGCCCATCGCGGACCACGCGATTTCGGTCCCGGTGAACAGCTTGCTGCGGCGGATGTCGCGCACGGCACGCTGCAGGGCTTCGGCCTTGGGCCCGTGCAGCCAGACCATGATGTCCGCGTCCGCGCGCATCGCCGACACGTCGTAGCTGCCGCGGTGGACGACGCCGTCCTCCGCCAGCCGCCCGATAAGTGCATCGAAGTCCTCGGCCGCGTCGCCGCTGCGCAGGACATCGGCGGAGCGCTTGAAAACCGTCCAGAGCGTGAAGAACTGCTCGGTCGATTCCTCGGCTGCTGTTCCGGTTTTAGTGACAGATTCGGCAGAAGTGTGGCTCATGGATACCAGTCTGCCCCCTCCCCCGAGCTAAGTCGAAATAGAGCACTTCTACAACGCGTAGAAGTGCTCAATTTCACAACGAAGGGATTTATTGCGGCGCTTAGACCCGGCGCATTCGCAGGACCACGGCGCCCGCTCCCAGTGAGACGGCGACGAGGCAGATCCCCCAGCCGACCAGGGCCGAGGGCCCCGATGGCTCGACGGAGGAGGCGGCCTGCATCTTGTCGCCGGACCGGGGGGTGGCGGTGGGAGACGCTTCCTTGGCGGCGGACATCGTGGTGGCGGACCTCGGCGTCCCGCTCGGGCTGGCCGTCGGTTTGCCGGCCGTGGCGCCGGCGGTGGAGCCGGAGGCTGCAGCCGGGGTGTCAGCGGCTGGCGGCTGGACCGGGGCCGGGGCTTGCTGGGTTCCGGTGGGCTGGCCGGTGACCGGCTGCGGGGCCGCTGGCACCGGCTGCGGCAGGGATGTTCCCGGTGCCGTGGTCCCGGGCGTGGCGGGCTCGGAGGCCTGCCGGGAAGCCCGCTGCTCCGGAGTCTCGGTCGGATCCGGTTCGGCCGATGTCGGCGGGGCCGTGCTTTCGGTGGGCTCCGGGCTGGCGGATCCGGATGTCGGCGACGGCGTCGCATCCGGGGAGTCCACCAGGCCGCCGATCAAGTCGTCGATGCCGACGGAGATCGAGGCTGACGGCCCGTCCGGGCTTGGTGTCGGAGTGGCAGCCTGCGTGGCAGGAACCCCTGCTGTGAGAGCCAGTACCGCTCCGAGCGCCACCACTGCGGTGCCGCGTCGGAGTCCCCCATGGTGACCGGCCGGCGTTTCTGGAACTTCGGACCTGTGCATAACCATGGTCAACGAGCCTAGCCGGAGAACAGGGGCGTGGAAAATTTGCCCAAACGCCTACTTTCCGGCTACCGGGGACCTGCCAGGACCGCTTTCACGGCTCCACGGCGGGGCTCAGGGCAGCAGGTCCGCCACCTGTTTGGGAGTGTCGGCGACGATCGCGGCGAGGCCGTTGCCGGACAGCCAGCCCCCGACGACGGCGAGGCCGCCCTCCGCCGCGCACAGCTGCCGGACCTGCTCGACCCGCTTCTTGTGGCCGAGTGCCGCGAACGGCAGCGCACCGGACCAGCGGACCACGTCCCAGCCGACCACGTCGTCCTGCGACAGCGGGACGGCCAGCAGCGTGGCGGCATCCTGCAGCGCGGCGTCGAACAACTCCTGGTCGCTCCGGGGCTCGGGGGCCGCGGCGCCGCTTGGGGTCCTGGCGCCGTTTGGGGTCCCCGTGCCCTCCGGCGCGCCCGCCCCGCGCCCGTAGGAGAGGCGCAGGACGTGACGGCCGGGGGCGGTGCGTTCAGCCAGCCACGACCATTTGGCGGTGGCGTGGGTGAGCGCCTTGGCGCGGACGCCGGGGCTCTGCGGGGCCACGAGCACGCCGGTGCCGCGCGTGGCGGCATCGAGGGCAGGACTGTCCAGGACCAGGGTCACGAGTCGCACGTCGGGTCCCGTGTCCGGGCGAAGGGCCGAGAGCGCGGGCACCGCGCCGGCGAGCAGTTCCACGGCCGCCGGGCCCTCCACCGCGACAACCAGGCGTTCCGCGTCGAAGCGGGCCTGCCCCGCGGTGACCTGCCAGCCGCCCGGGACAGCCTGCACCGCGTCGGCGCGCGTGCCGCTGAGCAGGGTTACGCCCAGCCCGCGCAGATCAGCCAGGAGGGCTGCGACCAGCGTGTGCATCCCGCCGCGGAGGCCCGCGACGGCGGAGCCCGCCTTCTGCAAGTCCGGCTGCCGGGCGACACTGCCGCGGCGTTGCGCGGCAACGGCGGCGGCAAGTGAGCCGTGCGCGCGGATTCCGGCGCGCAATCCGGGGGCCACCATGTCAACGTCAAGCAGGGCGGGGTCCGCCGAGTGCACGCCGCCGACCACCGGCGCTACCATCCGTTCGAGCACGAGGCGGCCCATCCGGACACGGACCAGGGCGGCGACGCTGGTGACCTCCGAGGCGGTCCCCACGCTGGCCGGCAGCAGGGCGTCCAGGGAGGCGCGGACGGAACCCAGGAGGCCAAGGGAGCGCCGGACTTCCGGGTCCCAGGGGCTGGCGGGAATGCCGAGGACACCGGTCCTGGGCAGTTCCCGGGGCCCGTCGGGTAGCTGGACCCAGGCGCCGCCGGGGTTGGGCGGGACGATCTGCGCGCCGAGGCCTAGTTCCTCGGCGAGGCCGGCCACCGCGGCGGACCGGGTGGCGAAGGATTCGGCGCCGCTGTCCAGGGTCAGGCCGGCCACCACATGGCTGCCCACGCAGCCGCCCCACTCCCCCGAGGCTTCTAGCACCGTGGTGCGGACGCCTCCCCGGGCCAGCTCCCGGGCTGAGAGCAGGCCGGAGATACCGCCGCCCACCACCACGGCCGTGGGGGCGTTGGCGCCGGGTTCGGCGTCGGAGGCGGTGTCCAAGAGGGGTTTACTCCGGCGCGATCGAGTGGATCAGTTCGACGACGCGGGTCAGCACCGCAGCGTCCGTCTCCGGGGGGACGCCGTGGCCCAGGTTCAGGACGTGGCCCGGAGCCGAGGCGCCGGCCTTGATGACGTCGCGGACGTGGGCCTCGAGGATGTCCCAGGGGGCGGACAGCAGCGCGGGGTCGATGTTGCCCTGCAGCGGCACGGTCCCGCCGAGCCGGCGGTTGGCCTCGTCCAGCGGGAGCCGGTAGTCGACCCCAACGACGTCGACGCCGACGTCGCGCATTGCCACCAGCAGCTCCGAGGTGCCGGTGCCGAAGTGGATCAGCGGCGCCCCGAGGTGCCGGACGTGGTCCAGGGCGCGGGCCGATGCCGGGGCCACGAAGCGGGTGTAGTCGGCCAGGCCCAGCGAGCCGGCCCAGGAATCGAAGAGCTGCCCGGCGGAGGCGCCGGCCTCCAGCTGTGCGCGCAGGAACAGCCCGGAGGCGTCCGCTGCCCAGTTGGCCAGCGCGGTCCAGGTCTCGGGATCCGCGTGCATCATGGTGCGCGGGCCGAGATGGTCGCGGGAGGGCTTGCCCTCCACCATGTACGCGGCCAGCGTGAAGGGCGCTCCTGCGAAGCCGATCAGGGGCGTGGTGCCGAGTTCGGCCACGGTGAGCCGGACGGCCTCGCGGATCGGCTCCAGGGCCTCCCAGGTGAGCCGGGGCAGGGCGGCGACGTCGGCGGCGGTGCGCACCGGCTTCTCGAGCACCGGACCGACGCCGGGAACGATGTCCACGCCGACGCCTGCCAGCTTGAGCGGAATGACGATGTCGGAGAAGAAGATCGCCGCATCGACGTCGTGCCTGCGCACGGGCTGGAGGGTGATTTCGGAGGCGAGCTCGGGGCGCAGGCAGGAATCGAGCATGGCCACACCCTCGCGCACCTTGAGGTACTCGGGCAGCGAGCGGCCGGCCTGGCGCATGAACCAGACGGGACGCCGGGAAGGCTTGCCGCCCCGGTAGGCGGTGATCAGCGGCGAGTCGGCGGTGCGGCCGTCCATCAGGGGGTGGCCGGCGTCGAGACTGTGGAGTGCCGTGCCGTCGGTTGCAGAGCCGTGGGAGGCAGGGCCGTTGAGTGCAGTGCCGATAACAGCAGTGCCGTTCGTTGCCGCGGAGCTAGGAGTCATGCCTCTGATTGTGCCGAAAATCGGCCTCAAAAGATAACGACAACCTGTCAAGGACAGCCGGCCAGGAGCGCGCCGTGAGGTGAATCACAACCCGGGGTGGGCAGTCCCACGCCCGGTAGTTGTTCTACACGGATGCGAAAAAGCTATGATTGTCCTGCTGTGGTTCTTTTCTCATTGGTGGCTACACACGCCGACATCGACCTGGAGACCGTTGCTCAACTGAGCACCGGCGCTTCCGGGCTTGCCACATCCGCCCTCGCCGGATCGCCGGCCGTGGCGGGTGCCGTTGTCCTTGCCACCTGCAACCGCTTTGAAATTTACGGCGAAGCGCCGCACCCGGACGACGTCGAGGCGGCCCGCGCCGCGCTGGTCTCCCAGATCAGCGGCGCCAGCGGACTCAGCGAACAGCTCGTCTCCCGGTCCTTTAGTACGCGTACCGGCCCGGACGTCACCCGCCACTTGTTCGCGGTCAGCTCCGGACTTGATTCCGCTGTCGTCGGGGAACGCGAAATCGCCGGCCAGGTCCGCCGCGCACTGATTGCCGCGCAGCACGATGGAACCGCCAGTTCCGGCCTTGTCCGGCTCTTCCAGGCGGCGTCCAAGACCGCCAAGGACGTCGGGGCGCAGACGGCGCTCGGCTCGCGCGGACTGTCGATCGTCTCGGTCGCCCTTGACCTCGCCACCGACCTTTCCGAGAATCCCGACTGGTCGAGCAAGAAGGCCGTCGTCTTCGGCACCGGTGCCTACGCCGGAGCCACCATGTCGCTGCTGCGCGAACGCGGCTGCACCGACATCTCCGTCTTTTCCTCCTCCGGCCGCGCGGCCGCCTTCGTCGCTACCCGCGGCGGGATCGCCCTTGACAGCGACTCCCTGCCGGGCGCCGTCGCGGCTGCCGATGTGATGATCGGCTGCAGCGGCTCCGACAACCGCGTCGAGGCCGCCGAGCTAGCCCGGATCCGGTCCGCGTCGCCGCAGCCGCTGATCGCTATCGACCTGGCCCTCACGCATGATTTCGACCCCGCCGTGGCCGAGCTCGACGGCGTCGAGCTGCTCACGCTGGAGTCCGTCCGGCTGGCAGCGCCGCAGGAGCAGGCCGAATCGCTGAACCAGGCCAGCGGCATCGTCGACGGCGCCGCGACGGCCTTTGAGCAGGAGCGCGAGGCGCGCTCCGTCGATTCGGCCATCGTCGCGCTACGCCGCCACACCATGGACGTGCTCGACGCCGAGATGGAAAAGGTGCGCGCCCGCCACGGCTGCACCGCTGCCGCGGAAGAGGTCGAATTCGCGCTCCGCCGGATGGTCAAGCAGCTGCTGCACGTGCCCACCGTCCGAGCCCGCGACCTCGCAGCAAACGGCCAGCAGGACGACTACGTGGCCGGGCTCGAGGCCGTCTACGGCATCACGGTTGAGCAGCCGGCGGCACCCCGCGCAGCGTCCGGGACCGAGGCGGAATGCCCCGTGGACCACGCTTCGCGTCCTTCCGCCGACAACACGCGGGAAACGGCCTAGTCCTCCTCACTTACCGGCCCGGCATGTTGCCGCCCGGCTGGCTGGGCGGCCAGCCCGGCTGACTGGGCGGCCAGCCCGGCGGTTAGTCCTCCTGCGCGGCGAACGCGTTGACGCCCGTCAGTTCGGCGGACAGTTGCCAGAGCCGCGCCGCGTCCGCCCGGTCGACAGCGTGCGCGTCCACTCTCCTGACCCGCGCTTCGGGCGATCCGGGCTCGGTGGGCTCGGCAATGTCGCAGTCCTCGCAGTAGACGCCGCCCTTGCCCGCAAGCTGTGGGGACGTGGCCGCCCAGACCGAGGTCGCGGCGCCCTGGGCCGGCGTCTTGAACCGCTCGTTGAGGTTCCCTTCCGCGTCCATCCAGCCCGAAGCGATCATTTCCTCCCGGGGCAGGTGCCGCTGCAGTTCGGTCATGATGCCGCCCGGGTGCACGGCAAAGGCCCGGACGCCGGCGCCCTGGCCGAGCGCATCCAGCTGCACGGCGAACAGCGCGTTCGCGGTCTTCGCCTGTCCGTAGGCCTTCCATTTGTCGTAGCCGGAGGTGAAGTTGATGTCCTCGAACCGGATTGGCGAGAGCTTGTGGCCGGTGGAGGACAGGGCCACCACCCGCGCGCCGTCCCCCGCCGACAGCGCGGGCCAGAGCAGGTTCGTGAGCACGTAGTGGCCCAGATGGTTGGTTGCGAACTGGGATTCCCAACCCGGGCCCACCCGTTGTTCCGGGCAGGCCATGATCGCCGCGTTGTTGATCAGGATGTCCAGGCTGCCGCCTTCGCCGAGGAAGTCGGAGGCAAGGAACCCGGCCGCGAACTCCCGCACGCTGGCCAGCTCGGCCAGGTCCAGCCCCGCCACCCGGACCCCCTCGAGGCCCGCCCCGTCCAGGACCGCGCGGGCGTGCTCCGGCCGCCTGGCCGGCACCATCACCCGGGCGCCCGCTGAAGCCAGCGCCCGCACCGTTTCCAGTCCGAGACCCGAGTAACCGCCAGTGACGACGGCGGTCTTCCCGCCCAGGTCCACGCCCGCGATCACCTCCGCCGCCGTCGAGCGCGGACCGAAGCCCGAGCCGATCTTGTGCTGAGGGGTCAAACTGGTCTCTTCACTCATGGCAGTGGCTCTCCGGTAGGGGGACGGGATAACTTGCAGGGGGCCGGGCGGTCGGACGCGAGTCAGTACACGGGTTTTTCCGGCTCCACCTCGCGCACCCAGGCAAGGATGCCGCCTTCCAGGTGGCTGACCCGTTCGTAGCCGGCGGCCCGTGCGGCCGCGAGCACGGCCGCGGAACGGGTTCCGCCCTTGCAGTGGAACACAATGTCCGTGTCCTGCGGCAGCTCGGCCCACGCATCGCCGGCCAGGATCCTGCCCTGCGGGATCAGCGTGGCTCCGTCGATGCTGACAATGTCGAATTCCCCGCTTTCGCGCACGTCCACGAGCTGGAAATCCTTCAGCCCGGCCTTGCGGGAGGCCAGCATGGTGGCCAGCTGGGTGGCGGTGACGGTGTGTTCGGTCCCGGCGTCCGCGGCAGGGGCAATCCCGCAGAAGGCCTCGTAGTCGGTCAGTTCGGTGACGCGCGGGGCTTCGGGATCCCTGGCGACCTTGATTTCCCGCCAACTACCGCCGAGCGCGTCGAACAAAGCCACCCTGCCCAGCAGAGAACGCCCGACGCCGGTGATCAGCTTCACCGCTTCGGTCACCATCAGGGAACCGACGGCGGCGCACAGCATGCCGAACACGCCACCCTCCCCGCAGGAAGGCACCGAGCCCGCGGGCGGCGCTTCGGGGTAGAGGTCCCGGTAGGTCGGGCCGTGCTGCTCCCAGAAGACGCTGACCTGCCCGTCGAAGCGGAAGATCGAGCCCCACACGTAAGGCTTTCCGAGGATCGCCGCCGCGTCGTTGACCAGGTAACGGGTGGCGAAATTGTCCGCGCCGTCGATGATCAGGTCGTAGCCGGCGAAGAGCTCCAGCGCGTTGGAGGCATCCAGCCTGACGTTGTGCAGCCGGACATCCACCAGCGGGTTCAGCGCGGCGATCGCGTCGCGGGCGGACTCGGTCTTGGGCCGGCCGACGTCGGCCACACCGTGGATCACCTGGCGCTGGAGGTTGCTGAGATCGACGTCGTCGTCGTCGATGATGCCCAGCGTTCCCACCCCGGCGGCGGCGAGATAGAGCAGGGCGGGCGAGCCGAGGCCGCCGGCGCCGATCACCAGGACCTTCGCATTTTTCAGCCGGCGCTGCCCGAGCGTCCCGATCTCCGGAATGATCAGGTGGCGGGAGTACCGCTCCACCTCGTCCGGCGTCAGCGCGTCCCCGGGTTCGACCAGCGGTCCGGGCGCCGGCGGCGGGGTGGTGGGGGTTCCGTTCGAGGTCAACTGGGAAGCCATACTTCAATGTATGCCCGAAGATGCCGCCAGGTCATATTACCCCCGCGTAAAGTGGAGCTAACAGCGAGGGAAAGAAGGCGGACAGTGGTTCATCAGGCACCGGATGCGCGGGGACAGACCGGAAAGCCGGCGGCCGGCAACGGCCGGAGCGGGAGCCCGCGTTCGGCACGGCTGCCGCGCGATGAACGGCGGGCGCAGCTGCTGGCCGCCGCGCAGGAGGTCTTCGTAGCCAACGGCTACCATGGCGCCGCCATGGACGAGATCGCGGAGACCGCGCGGGTGAGCAAGCCCGTGCTTTACCAGCACTTCCCGTCCAAGCGCGAGCTGTATCTTGCCCTGCTGGACAGCCATTTGTCGGCCCTCACGGACCTGCTGCTCGGTGCGCTGAACTCCACCACCGACAACGATGAGCGCGTCCAGGCGGTCATGCGGGCCTACTTCCATTTCATCGCCAACGACGACCAGGCGCACCGGCTGGTCTTCGAATCGGACCTGGTCAATGACCACGATGTGAGCGCCCGGCTGGAAACGTTCAACAAGACCTTTGCGGACGCGATCGCGAAGGTCATCGCGGAGGACACCAAACTGCCGCTGCTCGAAGCCCAGCTCCTGGGCCGCGGCCTGTCCGGAATGGCGCAGGTCAGCGCGAGGTACTGGCTGGAAACCGACGGGAACCTCGACATCGATGTGGCCAGCGACCTGATCTACCGTTTAGCTTGGCGCGGAATCTCGCGCTTCCCCAAGGAGTCCTAGACTACAAATAGAGAGACCCTCGAAGAGACAACTCGTAGAGAACACCTCGTAGAGAAATCTTCTCGAGAAAACTTGAACACTTTGATTGGCTGGGAGGCCTTGCTGTGGAAGTAAAGATCGGCATTCAGAACATCGGCCGCGAAATTGCCCTCGAATCCAACCAGGACGCGGACGCGGTGGCGAAGCTTGTGGGCGAAGCGCTCTCCAAGGGCACCGAACTCCGCCTGACCGATGAGAAGGGCCGCCAGATCATCATCCCGGCGAACGTCCTGGGCTACGTGGAAATCGGGGCCGAAGAGGTCCGCCGCGTCGGCTTCGGCGCCCTCTAGGCCCCACCCCGCAACCGCAGCCCGAACCTCAACCCGCAGTTCACAAAGGAGTCCGAATGCTGTCCCTGATTGTGGTGGCCATGGTGGCCGTGGCCGCGGGCTTTGTGGTCTGGGCTAACGACAAGCGGCATGCCAAGTACGGCATCACCGTCCCGGCCGGAATCGCCCTCGGCGTCGGGATGCTGAGCTGGACCATCTTCATGGCGGCCGGCTTCGGCTACCAGCCCGGCCTGACCTGGATCCCGTGGGTGCTGCCCCTGCTGCTGGGCGCCGCGGCGGCCATCGGCGCGGTGCTGTACCTAGGCCGGTCCCGCACCCGGCAGGACACCGCCCGGATGACCGCCATCCTGCGCCTCTAACGAGCTGAACAAAGCTGTGGCCACTCCCCGACGGGAGTGGCCACACTGCTTTAAACGAGCTACGTGGATTCCTGAAGGACCCAGCGGTTGCCGTCCGGGTCGCTGAAATACGCGAAGGCGATCCCGCCGAGGTCCTGGACCTCGCTGATCTCCGCGCCCCGTCGAAGCAGTTCGGCGCGGATGGACGCCATGTCCGGGACCACCAGCTGCAGGCCCTCCAGGCTTCCCGGGGCCATTCCGGTCATTCCCGTGCCGATGACGATCGAGGCGGCGGAGCCGGGCGGCGTCAGCTGGACCACCCGCATGCCCGGAATATATTCCACGTCGTGGTCCAGGGCGAAGCCCAGCTTCTCGGTATAGAACAACTTGGCCGCGTCCACGTCCGCGACCGGCACCTGGACAACCTCAAGTCTCATCTCATATGCCATGCCCGGTCCCCCCTGCTACGAGCCGAACGGCCACACTGGCCGGATCTCGATCTTGCCGAACCGAGCCATCGGGTGCTTTGACGCTACCTCGATCGCCTCATCGAGATCGGCGCAGGAGATGATGTCATAGCCCGCGACCCATTCCTTCGTTTCGGCGAACGGGCCATCGACGACAATCAACTGCCCTTCCCGCACCGCGACGGTAGTCGCGTCGTCGACGGGGCGCAGCCTGTCACCATGGCGGGCGATGCCCCGGGCTTCCACCTCCGCCGACCATTCCTCGATGTTGTCTTCCGCTGGCACATATGCCGGCGCTGTGGGATCGGTGCAGATGAAAAGCATGTAGTCCACGATGGCTCCTTCTAGTAGGTCGATACACCTATCCAACGACGAAGCGGCCGCCAATACGACAACTGCCGCGGAATTTCTTTGGGAACGGCCCTCCCGCCGGTGCCTCCGTCCCCGGTGGCGCTACAGGAACTCGGCCCTTCCTTCCATCGCGGAGGAGGCCAGGGCGTGTTCGCGGCGCGGGATCCGGCCGGCCAGCCGTGCCATCCGGCCGGCCGTCACGGCGTGCCGGAACGCCTCCCCCATCAACGCCGGATCCTGGGCGCGGGTCACGGCGGTGGCGAGCAGCACCGCGTCGCAGCCCAGTTCCATCGCGAGCGCGGCGTCGGAGGCAGTGCCTATGCCGGCGTCGAGCACCACCGGCACCGAGGCACGGGAGACGATGAGTTCGATGTTGTGCGGGTTCAGGATGCCGAGGCCAGTGCCGATCGGGGCGCCCAGCGGCATGACGGCGGTGGCGCCGAGGTTTTCCAGCCGGAGGGCAAGCACGGGGTCGTCATTCGTGTAGGCAAAGACTTTGAAGCCGCGTGCCACAAGCTGTTCGGTTGCCTCCACCAGTTCCAGCGCGTCCGGCAGCAGGGTGTGCTCGTCCGCGATCACCTCAAGCTTCACCCAGTCCGTCTCCAGTGCTTCGCGCGCCAGTTCGGCCGTGAGCACGGCGTCCCGGGCGGTGAAGCAGCCGGCGGTGTTGGGCAGCACCCGGATGTTGTTCTCTGCCAGTAGCTGGAACAGCGAACCGCTCTCGGCCGGTGAGTAGCGGCGCATCGCCACCGTGGTGAGTTCCGTTCCGGAGGCCAGCAGCGCGGCGCCGAGCCCGTCGAGGCTGGGGGCGCCGCCGGTGCCCATGATGAGGCGGGAGCCCAATTCCACGCCGTCGACCGTCAGCACATCCCGCCGCGCCGTCCGGGTGCCGTTCAGTGCGGTTTCTTCCATGGTGTTCATCCTCCCTGTACTGCCGTGACGAGTTCGACGTCGTCGCCCTCGGCGAGCGCGGTCGCGTGCCACTGGCTGCGCGGCACCACCTCGGCGTTGCGGGCGACGGCGACGCCGAGTTTCCGGCCGTCGGTGGCCTGTCCGTCGGCGGCCAGCGCGCGGCCGGTGACCCCGCTGACCAAAGCGCCAACCGTGGCGCCGTCGTCTACGGCGTGCTGCGCTCCGTTGAGCCTGATATTCATGCTGTCATCCTGTCTTTTGCGGAGGCGATTGCGGGTTGGGCGTGCTGCCCTGATGGGTCCTGGGTGGGGGAAGGCCGGCGGTGTGAGAAGCGGTCCGGACGGAAACCGGCCCAGCGCGGCTCGGACTGACCGTCCAGCAGGGCCCGGCAGACTGCCCCTGCCACCGGGGTGAGGAGCACGCCGTGCCGGAAGAAGCCGGTGGCGATGATGAGCCCTTCGAGATCCTCCCCGTGCCCGGGGCCCGCGACGCGCCCCAGCAGCGGAGCGTTGTCAGGGGTTCCGGGCCGTGCCCGAGCGGTGGCCTCGAGCAGTTCCAGTTCGGCGACGGCCGGGAGCAGCTGTTGGGCATCGCGCAGCAACTGGTACACGCCGCCGGCGGAGACCGCACCGGGCTCAGAGGGCGCATCCTCGCGCTGGGTTGCGCCGATCACCACCGTGCCGTCCTCCCGCGGGACGATGTACACCGGGACCCCGCGGACCAGGCCCCGCACGGTCGAGCGCAGCAGCGGCTGCAGCCGTGCCGGCACCCGGAGCCGGAGGATGTCCCCGTAGACCGGACGCAGCGGCAGGGCCAGTCCCGACGGAAGGCCCTGCAGTTCACCCGCCGCCAGGCCGTTGGCCACGATCGTCTCCCCGGCCGTGAGCTCCCCGCCGCCTTCGAGCCGGACCCCGGCGACCCGGTCACCATCCCAGAGCAGCCCGGCCGCGCGGCGGCGCACGGCTGTGAAGCGGCTGTCCGCGGCCAGCAGCGAAGCGATCCGGGCCAGCAGCCGGCGCGGGTCCACCTGATGGTCGGCCGGGATGTCGAAGGCGCAGGAAATGCCGGGGCTGAGCAGGGGTTCACGGCCGCGGGCCTCGCGCACGGTCAGCGGCTCCACGGCCAGGCCTGAGGCCTGCTGCACGGTCCGCAGGTCCGCGAGCGCCCGCCGGTCCGCGGCGTCCGCGCCCACGGCGAGGGTCGGCGTCGTGAGGTAGCCGGTGCCGCCGCCGTCGGCGCTGACGTCGGTGCTGCCGTCGGCGCCGCCCTCGGTTC
Organism: Arthrobacter sp. 01N442; assembly: GCF_056399345.1. Taxonomy (NCBI): domain Bacteria; kingdom Bacillati; phylum Actinomycetota; class Actinomycetes; order Micrococcales; family Micrococcaceae; genus Arthrobacter; species Arthrobacter sp. 01N442. The sequence continues at coordinate 122,093 of NZ_JBFTRD010000006.1, read as the reverse complement.
TGGCGTCGGCCAGGCTCGCGGCGAACTCCGGCCACAGCCGTGACGCTTCCAGCATCAGGGCCAGGAGATCCTCCTCCTGGTAGTGGAGTTCGCTCACGGGCGCCAGCATGCCGGCGGCGGCCCAGCTGGCCCCGGTACCGGGGGCGTCGTCGACCAAGGCGACGGTACGGCCCGAACGGTGGACTTCCCAGGCGATGCCGTGGCCGATTACTCCCCCGCCGATGACGACGACGTCGAAAGAGCCGGCGGCGGCGCCGGTGGCGGATGTGACGGGTGGTGGGACGGATGGGTCCATCGGGGTTCCTTCCCTACGCCGGTACTAGCCGGATCAGGTCAAGCGGTCGGCTCTGACGCCCTCTCAGCCCGGCGGCCGTGTTACGGCTCGCGCGGGCTCCCGCGGTATGCGCCCAGTTTAGAGGAACTAGGCTTGGAGCATGAGCCAGGATGTCCACACCACCGCCCGCCTGTACCTGTGCACCGATGCCCGGAAAGAGCGCGGCGACTTCGAAGACTTCGTGGACGCTGCCTTCTCCGGCGGCGTCGACATCATCCAGTTGCGGGACAAGACCTTGGAGGCAGCCGAGGAACTCGAACTGCTTGAGGTCCTGCACTCCGTGGCGCGGCGGCATGGCCGGCTCTGGGCGGTGAATGACCGGGCCGACCTGGCGTCGCTGGCCGGCGCGCCGGTCTTCCACATCGGGCAAAAGGACATTCCGTTCGCCGCGGCCCGGGATTTCCTGGGCAAGGGCACCGTGATCGGCATGTCAACGCACACCCCGGAACAGGTCGACGCGGCGATCGCCGCTTCCCCGGGCCGGGGCGGCCTGGATTACTTCTGCGTGGGGCCGGTCTGGGCTACTCCCACGAAGCCGGGCCGCGCCGCCGTCGGCCTGGACCTGGTGCGCTATGCCGCCGCCGCGATCGCCCGTGCCGAGGCCGCCGACGTCGGGAGGGTCGCCGGGGTGGTGCCGTGGTTCGCGATCGGCGGCATCGACCTTGGCAACGTCGAAGAGGTGGTTGACGCCGGGGCCCGGCGGATCGTGGTGGTCCGGGCGATCACCGAGGCCGCAGACCCGGCCGCGGCGGCACAGGCCCTACTCGCCTCGCTCGACGCCGGAGACGACGCCGACGCGGACGCCGACGCCCGCAGCGGCGCGGGGAATAACTAGGCGGCGAGTCCCAGCTCGGACATCCGGCGGGAATGGGCGGCAGCGAGTTCGGCTGTGAGTTCACGGGCGAGCTGGCCGGCCCGGGCCTCGTCCGTACCGGTCAGGCCGCCGAGGAAGGCATGCTCAACGCTGACCCGCTGGGCCTGGGTCAGGGCCTCGCCGAGCAGCCGCCGCGTCCACAGGGCCAGCCTCGACGCCAGCCGCGGATCATCGGCGAGCGCAGCCTTGAGCCGGTCCCGCAGCACCACTGTCGCGTCCCCGGCCGCCTGAACGCGTTCAATCAGCCCGGCGGTCCCGGCGTCGGCATACCCGGAAATGGACCGGTAGAAGTCCGCCGACACGGTGTCGATCACGTAGGCCTTCATGAGCGACTCATGCCAGTCGGCGGGGCGGGTGCGCTCGTGGAAGTGGTCCACCGAGGGCTGGAAGGGCAGCATGGCCTCCTCCGCGTCGACTCCCATCTCCGCCAGCTGCGCGCTGACCAGTTCAAAGTGCTGGAACTCGACGACGGCGAGCCGGCCCAGCGCTACCCGGTCGTGCAGGGTGGGTGAATACCGGGCGTCGGAGGACAGCCGTTCGAAGGCCGACAGCTCCCCATAGGCCATGACGCCCAGCAGGTCCCGGAGGAAACGGTTGTAGCGTGCAGGCTCGGCCGGGGAGGTGCTCATGCTCCAAGACTAGTAGCCGAAATCGGGCTAACCTGATTTCGTGTCTCATCATCGCCTGACTCCGAGCGTCCGCCAGCAGAAGAACCGGCTCGCCGAAGCCCTCAACGCGTTGCGCACCGTCCTGGAGCTGCCCGGGCCGTTTCCGGAGGACGTGCTGCGGGATGCCGAGGCGGCCGTCGCCAGCCATGAGATGCCGGAGCTGGACCTGACGCACGTGAAGTTCGTGACCATCGATCCGGCCTCCTCGACGGACTTGGACCAGGCACTCTTCATTGACCGTGCCGGCGAGGGGTACAAGGTCTTTTACGCGATCGCCGATGTGCCCTCCTTCGTGGCCCCGGGGGGCGCGCTGGACGCCGAGACCCGGCGCCGGGGCCAGACGTTCTACACCCCGGACGGCCGCATCCCGCTGCACCCCGAGGTCATCAGCGAGGCGGCCGGGAGCCTGCTGGCCGGCCAGCTCTGCGCGGCGTTCGTCTGGGAGTTCGAGCTCGACGCCGCCGCCGAGGTGTCCACCGTATTGGTCCGCCGGGCCCAGGTCCGCAGCCGGGCCAAGCTCAGTTACCACGGCGTGCAGGCCGAGCTCGATGGCGGCAGCGCTGACCCTGTGCTGCAGCTGCTCAAGGAAGTCGGCGGCAAGCGGGTGGAACTGGAACGCCTGCGCGGCGGTGCCAGCCTGAATATGCCGGAGCAGGAAATCGAACAGCTCCCCGACGGCGGGTACCGGATCGTCGCAGCGCCACCGCTGCCGGTGGAGGACTGGAACGCCCAGATTTCGCTGATGACCGGGATGGCCGCGGCGGAGCTCATGCTGCAGGGCAAGGTCGGCATCCTGCGGACCATGCCCGCACCGGATGAGAGTTCGCTGCGGCATTTCCGGCGCCAGACCGGCGCGCTCGGAAAGCCCTGGGACGGCCGGATCAGCTACGGGGAATACCTTCGCACCCTGGACCCCACCGATCCGCGCCAGCTTGCCATCGTGCACTCGGCCGGGATGCTCTTCCGCGGCGCCGGCTACACCCACTTCGACGGCGCGGTCCCGGAGGACGCCATCCAATCCGCCATCGGCGCGGCCTACGCCCACTCCACCGCCCCGCTGCGGCGCTTGATCGACCGCTTCGTCCTGGTCATCTGCGAGGCCCTGTCCAACGGCGCCGAGGTTCCAGGCTGGGCCCGCGAGGCGCTCCCCTCGCTCCCGGCCATCATGGCGGCCTCGGACCAGCTGGCCGCGAGGCTGGAGCGGCTGTCGCTGGACACCGTGGAGGCGGCCCTGCTGAGCAACCACATTGGGCAGGAGTTCGACGCCGTGGTCATCTCCGGTTCGAAGCCGGCGAAGAACGGCAACGGCAAGAACGGCGCCCCTAACGGGACCCCTAACGGCAACGGAAACGGCAACGGGAACGGCAAGGGCAACGGCCCGTCCGGGATCGTGCAGATCGCCGAGCCCGCCGTGACCGCCCGGTGCCCCGGCGAGCTGGAATCCGGAACCCAGGTCCGGGTACGGGTGCTGTCCGCGGACATCGCCACCCGGGAGGTCCGGCTCGAACTCGTAGGCTGATGTTCGGGCCCGGGACGGCCTTGGTCCCTGCCGGGGTCGTGCCTCTGCCCTGCCGGGGCCGTGCCGCTGGCTCGCCGCACCGCGGCCTCCGGTCAAGGTTCCGAACGGCGAACAGCTAGACTGGAAGGGTAGTAATGGATGCCCGGTCGTTGATTTCCATGTTTTTCGAATTCAACAAGCCCGCCCCTACGCGATCTTGAGACACACCCGCTGGTCCCAGTGCCAGCAATTAGATAGCCCGCGATCGGCTTCCACTGGACTTGCTTGCGCCCCTGAGCGTGCTCCGGAACGGCCCTGCGCCGGCCCCGTTGAGCAAGCAGCGCAGCCCAAATGAATAAGGAAACTCCCCTGTGAGTGAATTGCACACGCACCAGCTTCTGACTGACGAATCCGGCACGGAATCGCTTGAGCCGGAAGAGACCATCATCTCGGACGAGACCCCGCACGAAATCGCGGAAAAGTCCTTCGCCGACTACAACGTCCGCGCCGACATCGTTGAATCCCTCGCCGACGCCGGGATCACGCACCCCTTCCCCATCCAGGCCATGACGCTGCCGGTCGCCCTCGGCGGCCACGACATCATCGGCCAGGCCAAAACCGGCACCGGCAAGACCCTCGGCTTCGGCATCCCGGCCCTGCAGCGCGTCGTCGGGCGCGACGACGCGGGCTTCGACAAGCTCCCCGCACCCGGAGCCCCGCAGGCCCTTGTGATCGTCCCGACCCGTGAACTCGCCGTGCAGGTAGCCAGCGATTTGCAGAACGCGGCCAAGAAGCGCAACGCCCGCATCACCACGATCTACGGCGGCCGCGCATACGAACCGCAGGTCGAGGCTCTGCAGCAGGGCGTCGAGATCGTCGTGGGCACCCCCGGGCGACTGATCGACCTTTACAAGCAGAAGCACCTGGTCCTCAAGAACGTCAAGATGGTCATCCTGGACGAGGCCGATGAAATGCTGGACCTTGGCTTCCTGCCGGACGTTGAGACCCTCATCGCCGGCACCCCGGCCGTGCGCCAGACCCTGCTGTTCTCGGCCACCATGCCCGGCCCGGTCATCGCGATGGCCCGCCGCTACATGAGCCAGCCCACCCACATCCGCGCCGCGGACCCCGAGGACGAGGGCCTGACCAAGCGCGACATCCGCCAGCTCATCTACCGTGCCCACAGCATGGACAAGATTGAAGTGGTGTCCCGCATCCTGCAGGCCCGCGGCCGCGGCCGGACCATCATCTTCACCAAGACCAAGCGCACCGCCGCCAAGGTCGCCGAGGAACTCGTGGACCGCGGGTTCGCCGCGGCCGCCATCCATGGCGACCTCGGCCAAGGTGCCCGCGAGCAGGCGCTGCGCGCCTTCCGCAACAACAAGGTGGACGTCCTGGTCGCCACCGACGTCGCCGCGCGCGGCATCGACGTCGACGACGTCACGCACGTGATCAACTACCAGTGCGTCGAGGACGAGAAGATCTACCTGCACCGCGTCGGCCGCACCGGCCGCGCAGGCAACAAGGGCACGGCCGTCACCTTCGTGGACTGGGACGACATGCCGCGCTGGGGCCTGATCAACAAGGCCCTCGGCCTGAGCGTGCCCGAGCCGGTCGAGACCTACTCCTCCTCGCCGCACCTGTACGAGGAACTGGACATCCCCGAGGGCACCAAGGGCCGCCTGCCGCGCGACAAGCGAGTGCTCGCAGGCGTCGACGCCGAAGTCCTCGAGGACCTCGGCGAGACGGGCAAGAAGAACGTGCGCGGCAGCGCAAAGGACAGCGGACGGGGCAGCGGACGCTCCGGCTCCCGCGAGGGCGGAGGCTCCGCCGGACGTGAAGGCTCCCGCGAGGGCGGCCGCTCCGCCGGACGTGAAGGCTCCCGCGAGGGCGGCCGCTCCGCCGGACGTGAAGGCTCCCGCGAGGGCGGCCGCTCCGCCGGACGTGAAGGCTCCCGCGAGGGCGGCCGCTCCGGTGAGCGCCGTCGTCGTTCGCCCGAGAAGGAATCCGCCGCCGGGCCCGCCGAGGCAAGCGCCCCGGCAACGGCAAAGGCCCCGACCGAGGTCGACCGGGCCACCCACGCACGCCGCCGGACCCGCACCCGCCGCCGCAACGGCGAAGTGGTCGCCGGCGAGGCACAGGGCGGCGCCCCGGCACGCAGCACCGAGGCCTAATCCCCACCATGTCTGACACCGTCTGGGCGCCGGACGGCAGCAACCTGGTGGTTCACGCGGATAACGCGGAGTACCTCCCGACGCTGCCGGACGGCGCCTTCACACTCATTTACGTGGACCCGCCCTTCAACACGGGCCGGGTCCAGCGGCGCCAGGAAACCAAGATGGTGCTAAACACCGGAGGCGAGGGCGACCGCGTCGGCTTCAAGGGCCGCTCCTACGACACCATCAAGGGCGCGCTGCACAGCTACGACGATGCCTTCAGCGACTACTGGTCCTTTTTGGAGCCCCGGCTCGTCGAAGCCTGGCGGCTGCTCGCCGACGACGGCACCCTGTACCTGCACCTCGACTACCGCGAGGTGCACTACGCCAAGGTCATGCTGGATGCGATCTTCGGCCGCGAATGCTTCCTCAACGAGATCATCTGGGCCTACGACTACGGCGCCCGGGCCAAGTTCCGCTGGCCGACCAAGCACGACAACATCCTCGTGTACGTAAAGAACCCGGCGAAGTACCACTTCGACAGCGCCGAAGTGGACCGGGAGCCGTACATGGCACCCGGGCTGGTCACCCCGGCCAAACGCGAACTCGGCAAGCTGCCCACCGACGTCTGGTGGCACACGATTGTCTCGCCCACCGGCAGGGAAAAAACCGGCTACCCGACGCAGAAGCCCGAGGGCCTGATCCGGCGGGTAGTGGCGGCTTCCAGCCGCCCCGGGGACTGGTGCCTGGACTTCTTCGCCGGCTCCGGCACGCTCGGCGCCGTGGCGGCGAAGCTCGACCGGAAGTTCGTTTGCGTAGACCAGAACCAGGCCGCCGTCGATGTCATGGCCAAACGGCTCGGCGCGCACGCCGACTTCGCGGAAGTGCCGGGGACCCAGCCCCCGGCACTCCCCTACTAGCTCGCAGTTGTTGTCGTTTTGAGGGTCCAAAACGACAACACCTGCCAGTCAGTTGGGCGGCTCCGTCAGGTCCAGCTCTTGACGAAGGCGTGCACGGCGTCGGCGATCATCTGCACCGCGATCGCCGAGAGCAGCAGGCCGGCGATGCGGGTGACCAGTTCGACGCCGTTCTCCCCGAGCGCGCGCTGCACGACCCCGGCGAAGCGCATCGCCAGGTAGAGGGATGCGAGCGTCACGGCAATGCCCAGCCCGACGGCGAGGTATTGCGCCATGCTGCTCGAGCGCTGGACAAACACCATGACGGCAACAATCGCGCCCGGTCCCGCCATCAGCGGTGTCCCCAGCGGCACGAACGCGACATTCTTGTACTTGGCGGCGTTCTCCTCGCCCCCGGTGGAGCCGGTGAGCAGCTGCAGCGCGATCAGCACGAGCAGCAGGCCGCCGGCGCCCTGCAGCGCCGCAAGCGAGATGTGCATGTAGTTCAGGATGGACTGCCCGAAAATCGCGAAGGTCACGATCACGCCGGTGGCCACGAGGAGCGCCTGCAGCGCCGACAGGTTACGGTCCCGGGCGTCCATCTGGGCCGTGAGCGACATGAAGATCGGCACCGTCCCGGGCGGATCCATGATCACGAACAGCGTGACGATCACGGAGGCCAGGAGCTGAAGGTCAATCCACTCCATCAGCGCACCACGGACGATCCGGTGCCCAGTTCCTCGATCCGTGCGAACACTTCAGGGGCGGTCAGGTTTTCGCCCAGAAGGTTTGGTTTGCCGGTTCCGTGGTAGTCGGAGGAGCCGGTCACGAGAAGGCCGTGCCGCTCGGCGAGGCGGCGCAGGAAGGCCCGGCCCTCCTCCGGGTTGTCCCGGTGGTCGATCTCCAGCCCGGCCAGGCCGGCGTCGATCATTTCCCGGTAGGTGGCCTCGCCCACGATCCGTCCGCGCGAGGACGCCACGGGGTGGGCGAACACGGGCACCCCTCCGGCGTCGCGGACCAGTTCGACGGCGTAGGCCGGGTCCGGCGCGTAGTGCTGGACCCAGTACCGGGAACGCGAGGTCAGGATCGATTCGAAGGCCTCGCTGCGGTCCTCGACCACGCCCGCGGCCACGAGGGCGTCGGCGATGTGTGGCCGGCCCAGGGTGGCGCCGGGGGCAACGTGGTGGATGACGTCGTCCCAGGTCAGCGGGTAGTCCTCGGCGAGCAGGCTGACCATCCGCTCGGCCCGGGTGAAGCGGGCGTCCTTGGCTTTGGTGATTTCCTCCAGCAGCCCGGCGTGGGCCGGGTCGTGCAGGTAGCTGAGCAGGTGGACGCTGACGCCTTCGCTGGTCCGGCAGGAGATCTCCATGCCGGGCACCAGGGCCACGCCGTGTTTCCGGGCCGCGGTGGAGGCCTCGGCCCAGCCGTCGGTGGAGTCGTGGTCGGTCAGGGCGACGACGTCGAGCCCGGCTTCCGCAGCGGACGCGATCACCTCCGCGGGCGCTTGGGTGCCGTCGGAAACATTCGAGTGGGCATGCAGGTCAATCCTCACCTGCTAAGCCTAGTAGATCCGCCGGTGCTGCTTGTTGGCCTAAGCCGCGCAGCTGGTGAGACTATGGGACGGTGAACGATGCAGATAACACCCAAGTCTCCGCTTCCCAGCCCCTTGAAGAGCGCGTCAACAACCGCTCGCAGCGGCCCAGCTCCGATGCCTTCAAGGCATTCATGGCCAGCAACTGGGCCCCGGCCCGGGAGCAGCTGCCCGAACTGGACGCCGTCGCCGGCCACGCCGCCGCCCGCCGCCGGGCCATCTCAGAGTTGTTCAAAGGTGAACGACTGGTCATCCCCGCCGGGCCCCTGAAGGTGCGCTCCAACGACTGCGACTACCGGTTCCGTCCGCACTCCGGCTTCGCGCACCTCACCGGCCTGGGCCTGGACCATGAGCCCGACGCCGTGCTCATCCTTGAGCCCGTCGACGAGGGCGAGGGCGACGACGGCGGCCACCACCGCGCGACCCTCTACTTCCGCCCGCTGGCCGGGCGGGACACCGAGCAGTTCTACGCAGACTCCCGCTCGGGCGAGTTCTGGATCGGCGCCCGGCCGACCCTCGCGGAATTCAAGGCCCAGCTGGGACTCGAGACCGCGGACCTGGCCGAACTCGAACTCGCCATCACCAAGAACGTGGGCGCCCCGGAAATCGGCGGCATCTCGATCCGGCTGGTGCGCAAAGTGGACGAGAACATCGATGCGCTCGTGGACACCGCCCGCTACAACACCGCCAAGGATCCGGAGAACCTGGACCTGGGCGTCCTGGACGCGCTCGATGAGAAGCTCAGCGAGGCCCTCTCCGAGCTGCGCCTGATCAAGGACGAATGGGAAGTGGAACAGATGAAGACCGCCGTGGCCGCCACGGTGGAGGGCTTCACCGAGGTGGTCAAGGCCCTGCCGCGGGCCCTCACCCACCGCCGCGGCGAGCGCGTCGTCGAGGGCGCGTTCTTCGCCCGGGCCCGCGAAGAGGGCAACGAGCTGGGCTACGACACCATCGCCGCCTCCGGCAACAACGCCACCGTGCTGCACTGGACCCGCAACACCGGCAAGGTCACTGCCGGTGAGCTGCTGCTGCTGGACGCAGGCGTCGAGGCTGACTCCCTGTACACCGCGGACATCACCCGCACCCTGCCGGCCAACGGCACCTTCTCCGAAGTCCAGCGCAAGGTCTACGAGGCCGTGCTCGACGCCGCCGACGCCGGCTTCGCCGCCGCGCAGCCCGGCACCAAGTTCCGCGACATCCACACCGCCGCCACCACCGTGCTGGCCGAGCGCCTCGCCGAATGGGGCCTGCTGCCGGTGTCCGTCGAGGAGGCCATCAGCCCCGAGGGCCAGCAGCACCGCCGCTGGATGCCGCACGGTACCAGCCACCACCTTGGACTGGACGTGCACGACTGCGCCCAGGCCAAGCGCGAGCTGTACCTGGACGGAATCCTGGAGCCCGGCATGGTCTTCACGATCGAACCCGGGCTGTACTTCAAGGAGGAGGACCTCGGGATTCCGGCCGAGTACCGCGGCATCGGCGTCCGGATCGAGGACGACATCCTGATGACTGCCGACGGCCCGGTCAACCTGAGCGCCGCGCTGCCGCGCAAGGCCGACGACGTCGAGTCCTGGATGGCGGGCATCTACCAGGACGTTGAGGCCCAGCAGCCCTAGGCCGGGCAAGACAAGAGATCAGGCCAGACCAGAGGCCGGAACTGACAAAAGTAAGGACCGCCGGAAACCATTCCGGCGGTCCTTTCTTTTTATGTCCTTCTACCCTTAGCCCTGGCCGCCGTCCCGGCGGGGGTCGTGCTCGCCGGGCTCTTCCGGGCGGGACTCTCCGTGGCGGGGTTCGGGCTGGCCCGGTTCTCCCTGCCTGTGTTCTCCCTGCTGGGGTTTATCCGTGACCCGGACCCCGTACTGCGGCCGCCCGTCGGGCAGGTCCGGGTAGCTGACAGCCGAGGGGCGGGCCGGTTCCGCTTCCTGTGCCGGGTGGCCGCCGCCTGCCGCCGGCTGCCCGGCGCCGGGGGTCCGCTGGCCGTAGGGATCGCTCCACCCGGCGGGACGCTGCGGCATGGGGCCCTGCCCCTGCTGGCCGGGCTGCTGCTGCGGGCCGGGCTGATACTGGCCCGGTTGCTGCGGGCCGGGCTGGAACGGCTGGTGCTCGTGCTGCTGGTAGCCCGGGACGGATGCGTCACGCTGGGTCATCGGCAGCTGGTGCAGCAGGCGGCGCGCCTCATGGGCTGCCTCGAAGGCCACCACGACGTCGTAGTTCGTCGCGACCACCTGGCTCGTAGAGGTGAAGTCACGCTTGCCGCGCTGCATCGCGTAGGTGACGATGCCGAACAGCATAAAGAAGGCCGCGCCCATCAGCACCGAGGTGACGATCGAGAAGTACCCGCCGGACTCCGAGAAGAAGGAGAGCATCACGCCCACGAAGAGGCCGAACCACATCCCGCTCAACGCGCCGGAGAGCGCAACGCGGGGGTAGGTAAGCCGGCCGGTCACGCGCTCCACCATCTTCAGGTCGTTGCCGACGATCGAGACCAGCTGAACGGGAAACTGCTGGTCCGCCAGGTAGTCCACCGCCTTCTGGGCGTCCAGGTAGGAGTTGTAGGAACCGACCGTGTCCCCCTTGGGAACAGCGCGGGACTCATCCGCCCCGCCGGGGACGCCTGCCTTTGGACCACCGAAAATGTTTGACATACGCCCATTCTCACCCATCCGGCTGGGCGGCGCCTGCAAATTCAGCTAAAAGAGAGCGGACTCGGTAGCCTGTAGGTGTGAGCACAACTCTTTCGCGGGTATTCGTCGCGCGCCTCCTCGGACTGGACGTCTTCGACCCCTTGGGCGACCGTCTGGGCCGGCTGCGCGACGTTGTCGTGCTCGCCCGCGGCAACCGTGGCGCCCCGCACGTGGTGGGCATCGTCGTCGAGGTGCCCGGCAAAAAGCGCGTCTTCGTGCCGATGACCCGCATTACCTCGATCGACCAGACCCAGGTCATCTGCACCGGGCTGGTTAACCTGCGCCGGTTCGAACAGCGCGGCGCGGAAACCCTCGTGGTCGCGGAGATGTTCGACCGCCGCGTGACCCTGGCCGACGGCAGCGGCGACGCCACCATCGAGGACATCGCGATGGACCGGCACCGCTCCGGCGACTGGTTCGTCAGCAAGCTCTTCGTCCGCCGCGGCCACTCGCTCTCGCCGCTGAGCAGGCTGCGCCGCAACGAAACCATGATCATCGACTGGGCCGACGCCCAGCAGGGCGCCCGCACCGAGCCCCAGGCCGCCACCCAGTTCGTCGCCACCCACGAGGACCTCAAGCCCGCCGACTTCGCCGAGGCCCTCCAGGAGATGAGCGACAAGCGGCGCTTCGAGGTTGCCAGCGAGCTCCAGGACGAACGCCTCGCCGACGTCCTGCAGGAAATGCCCGAGGGCGACCAGGTGGAGATCCTCTCCGCCCTCGACGTCGAACGCGCCGCCGACGTCCTGGAAGAGATGGACCCGGACGACGCCGCCGACCTCCTCGCCGAGCTCCCCAGCGCCCAGGCCGAAGAGCTGCTGCAGCTGATGGAGCCCGAAGGCGCCGAGGACGTCCGCCGCCTGCTCGAATACGACGAGGACACCGCCGGCGGCCTGATGACGCCGGTTCCGGTCATCCTCCCGCCGGAAGCTACCGTCGCCGAGGCCCTCGCCCACGTCCGCCGCGAGGAGCTCTCCCCCGCGCTGGCCTCCTCCATCTTCATCGCCCGCCCGCCGCTGGAGACCCCGACGGGGCGCTTCCTCGGCGTCGTCCACATCCAGCAGCTGCTGCGCTACCCGCCGCCGGAGCCGCTCGGCAACCTGGTGGACAAGAACCTCGAACCGGTCTCGGACCAAGCGCACATCAGCGAAGTGGCCCGCACCCTGGCCACCTACAACCTCAACTCGCTCCCCGTGGTCAACGACGACGGCCGGCTCGTCGGGGCGGTGACTGTTGATGACGTGCTTGATCATCTGTTGCCCGATGACTGGCGCGCCCACGAGGACGACGCCCCGATAAGGAAGCTTGGAGGCCGCATTGGCTGATCCCACCGCACCACGCACCTCCAACGTCCGGCCCGGCGGAAAGACCGCCGGCGCCCTCGACACGCCCCTCAGCGGCCGGCAGCGCATCCTGCCCAAGTTCCGGCCCGACCCGGATGCTTTCGGCCATGCCACCGAGGGCTTTGCCCGGTTCATGGGCACCCCGCAGTTCCTGCTCTACATGACCGTGTTCTGTGTGTTCTGGCTGGGCTGGAACACCTGGGCACCGGAGCAGTGGCAGTTCGATTCACGGGCGCTGGGTTTCACCTTGCTGACCCTGATGCTGTCCCTCCAGGCCTCCTACGCCGCCCCGCTGCTGCTGCTCGCGCAGAACCGGCAGGACGACCGGGACAAGGTCTCGCTCCAGCAGGACCGCCAGCGCGCCGAACGCAACCTCTCCGACACCGAGTACCTGACCCGGGAGCTGGCCTCGCTGCGCATCGCCCTGCGCGAAGTCGCCACCCGCGACTACGTCCGGGCCGAGCTGCGCAGCCTGCTCGAGGACATGCTCGAGGCGCAGGAGGAACTCCGCAGCCACGACGCCACCGACGGCATTCAGGACTCCCCGCGGGACAAGGTCAAGGAAAAGCTCAAGGAACGCCGCGACAAACAGCGCAACCCCCGCACCCAGCAAATACCCCGCATCCGGCCCGACGCCGGCACCGAGGGCAAGGACAGCCCGGAACCGTCCGCCCCACACACCTACCCCGAAAGCTGAGCCAAGCCCGCAATGAGCAGTCCGAAGGGAAGAGTACAAGGACCAACACCGGGAAAAACACAGGGACCAACACCGGAACCGGGCCCGCAGTCCGCCGTGGAACGCTCGGTGCACGCGGCACTGGCCACGGTGATCGACCCGGAACTGCGCCGGCCCATCACCGAACTCGGCATGGTTGATTCGGTGGACGTTTCCGGCTCCGGCCGGGTCCGGATCACCGTGCTCCTCACCATCGCGGGCTGCCCGCTGCGCGGCACCATTACCGCGGACTGCGAGGCGGCGCTGACGGCCGTGCCAGGCGTCACCGCCGTCGACGTCGAACTCAAGGTGATGAGCCAGGAACAGCGCGATGCGCTCAAGGAGCAGTTGCGCGGCCCGGGCGGTGCGCGCGGCATCCCGTTCAACGCCCCCGGCTCCCTGACCAAGGTGTACGCCGTGGCCAGCGGCAAGGGCGGCGTCGGAAAGTCCTCGGTGACCGTGAACCTGGCCTGCGCCCTCGCGGCGCAAGGGCTGCGGGTGGGGATCGTCGACGCCGATGTCTACGGCTTCTCCGTCCCCGCGTTGATGGGCATCGACCAGGCACCCACCCGGGTGGACGACATGATCCTGCCGCCGGTTGCCTACGGCGTCAAGGTTATCTCCATCGGCATGTTCGTCACCGGAAACCAGCCGGTGGCCTGGCGCGGGCCGATGCTGCACCGCGCCCTGGAGCAGTTCCTCACGGACGTCTACTTCGGCGACCTGGACGCGCTGTTCCTGGATCTGCCCCCGGGCACCGGAGATATTGCCATTTCAGTGGCCCAACTGCTGCCGAAGGCGCAGATCCTGGTGGTCACGACGCCGCAGGCGGCGGCGGCCGATGTCGCCGAGCGGGCCGGAGCAATCGCGGTGCAAACCGGGCAGTCGGTGGCCGGCGTCGTGGAGAACATGTCCTACCTGGAGATGCCCGACGGCGAACGAATGGAACTCTTCGGCAGCGGCGGCGGCGCGGTCCTCGCCGAGCGGCTCTCCGCGACGGTCGGTACCGAGGTACCGCTGCTGGGACAGATTCCGCTCGATATCCTGCTGCGCGAAGGCGGGGACACCGGGGTTCCTCTGGTGCTTGGCCGCCCCGAGACTCCGGCCGCCCTAGCCCTGGCGGGCATTGCCGGCAAGCTGGCGTCCAGCCCGCGCGGGCTGAAGGGAATGTCGCTGGGCCTCCAGCCCCGCTGACGCGCCCCGCGCCGGCCTTGCGGTCCGGCCCGGCCTTGCGGTCCGCCTAGGTGGCCTCGGAATCGAACGGGGCGGGCACGCCCTGCGGCAAGCGCTCGATGACCCGGGCCGGTGGGCGCTCCTCCGCGGTGGCGACCGCTGCCGGCGCTCCGGCGCTCACGGGTTTGGTGTCGTCCTCCAGGAGGGCTTCCTTGATGATCCGGCGGGGGTCATACTGCCGCGGATCGTACTTCTTCCAGTCCACATCGTCGATGTCGATGCCGACTTCTTCCTTGATCTGCTCACGGGCGCCCGAAGCCATCCGACGGACTTCCTTGACGATGTTGGCCAGCTTCTGGGTGTATTCGGGCAGCCTGCTCGGTCCGATCACCAAAAGGCCGATGATCAGGAGAAGAATGAACTCCGGTCCGTTGATTCCTAGCACTCTAGGAGATTACCCTCTCAGCCCGGCGCGGCACGATTCCAAGACACCCGGATGCGCCATGGCTGGCGGCCCCTTCGCTATGCGGTGAGATGGCGCTCCTCATCGTGCGAGCAGCTCCACTATTCGTTCCAGGCCCCGTTCCAGCCGGGCAGGGACACCGCCGTCGCCCGGCGCCGTCGGGGACGTCAGGGACGTCGCGGGACGGGAGTGCACCAGGGCTCCCAGGCCGTCGTCAGCCTGGTCCGCCGGAAGCTCGGAGACGTAGGTGAAAGTGGCCGTCGATGTCCGGTAGATCGCACGGAACGGCGCGTGTTTGTTGATCCACAGGGTGCCGGAGGACGATGCCGGCGCCGCTGTTGCGGGCGCCCCTGTTGCGTCGAGTCCGGCGGCTGTGTCCAACCGGGCGGCCACGAAGCCGTCCTCGGTGGCCGGGTGCCCGGTCAGTACGTTCACCGGAGGCCCGGAAGGCGGCGCCGCAGCCGCCTGTGCCGAACCGTCCCGCCCGGGTGCCGGCCGCAGGGCGCCGTCCGTTCCAGGAAGCCCAGGGGCCGCTGTGGCGTGCTGCTCCAGGACTGTCGCAAAGTGCCGGCCGTCGGTGAGGCGCAGCTCCAGGATTTCCGAGCCGTCGGTGACTCCACCGCGGGCCCAGACCAGGTGGTAGCCGAGCTCCCGCAATTCCGGGCAGTTCCAGCCACCGGCACGCAGGGCGGAGAGCTGTTCGGCGCTCAGCGACCCGGCCGGAGTGACGTCGGGCTCGCCGCTGAGTTTCCAGGCAGCCATGGAGATGCTCTCGGAGGACAGTGCAGGGCCCGGGGCGCTCTTTCCGGGGAAGGTGGTGCTGAAGGCTTCCTCGCCGGGCGGCGCGGGCTCGCTGCCCAACAGGTAGGCGGCGCCACCCATCAGGACTGCCGTCGCGGCCGCCCCGCTGGCAATCTGGACGGCAAGCCGAAACGGCTTCCCGTGCTGCGGCCTGTTCTGACGCACAGTCCGGTGCGGCACGGTCCCCGATGCCGGGAGCGGATCAGGCGCGGGAGCCGTCGCTGCCTCCGCGCCCTCCTGGCCGGCAGCCAGCACACCGGTTTGTGCCAGCAGGCGGGCGGTCAGGTCTTCGCTGGCGGCGGGCACGGCGGCACCGCGCAGGCGTTCGAGGTACTGGCCTTCGCGCTGCAGCCGGGCCCGGCACGACTCACACCGCTCAAGGTGCTTGCGGCGCCGCTCCTGGGCCGCGCCGGTGAGCGATTGCGCGCCCGGCAGGGCACGGCCCGGCTTGCGGCCGAAGTACGTGCAGGTGAGGCCAGCGAGGAAATGTTTCAGGTGACCCATTGCCCGGTTCAGAGGAGGCCGGCGATGCGGGGCATCTTGAGCCGCGGCTTCAGTGTCTGCTTTGCGGCCGACTGGGGCCTCGGATCGCGGTGGGCGAGCTTTTCGCGCAGCATCGTCCGGCCGCGGTGGATCCGGGACCTGACCGTACCCAGCTTCACGTCCAGCGCGACGGCAACCTCGTCGTAGGACAGGCCCTCGAGGTCGCACAGCACCACGGCAGCGCGGAAATCCGGCGGCAACTCCTCCAGGGCGGCCTGCACGTCCAGGTCAAGGTTGTTGAATTCGAAGCTCTGCTCCGGGCCCGGCTCGCGGCCGGGAATGCGCGACTCGGCGTCTTCGGCCAGCGCATCGAAGCGGATCCGGCTCTTACGCCGGGCCTGGTCGAGGAAGAGATTGGTGGTGATGCGGTGCAGCCAGCCGTCCAGGGTGCCGGGCTTGAAGTTCTCCAGCGAACGGAACACCCGAACGAACACTTCCTGGGTGAGGTCCTCGGCGTCGTATTTGTTACCGGTGAGCCGGTACGCCAGGCGGTAGACCTTGGCGGAGTGGTTAGTCACTACCTCTTCCCACGTCGGCCTGACCCACTCGGCCTCGGCCGTGGGCTGGGACTCGTCAGTAACCGGGACAGCTGCCACAACCGACATTGCCCACTCCCCTCGCGGATGATGCGTTCGCCTGGATGGCTTGCTGCTGCAAGCTTCTACACCCTAGATTCGGCGCCGATCACCACGCGGATGATCGAATAGCCATCATTTCAAAATAAGCTGGGAATTTCCTGACGCAGCCGCTTCTTCTGCCAACGGCGGAACCCGGAAGAGCCTTCAGAACACAGTACGCTGTATGAAACACTCCCCTCCTGCCCGGAAAGCGATACCCATGAGCGCCGATAAGTCCACGAGCTGGTCCTACGCAGAAGATCTGCCTGCCGAGGATGAGGTTCTGTTGCACGCGCGCGAACGGTCTTTCGAACTGGGCGTCACCCCGATCGGACCCGGCGTCGGCGCCGTCCTGACGGTACTCGCAGCCGCCTCCAAGGCCCAGACGGCCGTGGAAATCGGCACCGGCGCCGGCGTCTCCGGCGTCTGCATCCTGCGGGGCCTCGGCCCGCAGGCGGTCCTGACGACGATCGACGTCGACGTCGAGCACCTCCGCGCCGCGCGGGAGTCCTTCCAGGAGGCCGGCAGCCCCGCCAACCGCACGCGCACGATTTCCGGCCGCGCCGGAGACGTGCTGCCGCGACTGACCGACGGCGCGTACGACCTGGTCTTCATCGATGCGGATAAGCCCAACTACCCCAGCTATGTGGAACAGGCCATCCGGTTGCTCAAGTCCGGCGGCCTGCTGATCGTCAACGACGCCCTCGACAAGGACCGCGTCTCCAACCCCGCGGCCCGCGAGGCCACCACCGTCGTGCTGCGCCAGGTGGGCAAGTCCATCCGCGACGACGACCGCCTCGCCTCAGCCATGCTGCCGACCGGCGACGGATTGCTGGTGGCGGTCAAGAAATAGCCCCGAAAACGGCGAAGGGGCCCGCAGCCAACCGGCTGCGGGCCCCTTCCCTGTGACGAAAAAACTATTCGGTAACGCCGACCAGGCATTCCTTGAGATTTGTCGCTTCGGAAGCGTTGAGTTCGACTACCAGCCGTCCCCCGCCTTCGAGCGGAACCCGCATGATCAGGCTGCGGCCCTCTTTCGTCACTTCCATAGGGCCGTCGCCGGTGCGTGGTTTCATAGCCGCCATGAGGAATATCCCCTCCAGTAGTCCCGTGACTTTCCAGCCCGGCCGGGCTGTGTCCGCTTGGTCAAACAAACAGCCCGGCGGCCGTGATGGCAGCCTCCGTGGCTAAATTCTTAGTTTTCCTTAGCTTACGGTCCATTATCCCGTAATTACGCGCTTGTAGCTAATCGATGGACTTTTTCTGCCGCCGGGGAATCCCGCATTTACGGCAGCAAAAGGTGTCCGGCATCACGGCGGATAGTCGCCTCCGCCGGGCAATTGGGCCCAGGCCCAGAGCCACACGATCCAGACGATTTGCAGCAGAATAAACATGACAACAACGGTCCCGCGGTAGGCCCGGGAGCGGGAGACGAGTGCGGCGCTGAGCGCCAGCGGGAACAGCGGCAGCAGCATCCGGAAGGTGCTGGTCTGCGGGTGCAGGAACGCCAGCAGGTAGCCCACGTAACAAACGCACCAGAGTCTCAGCTCGGTGCCGAGTGCTGCCACGGGACGGGACATCATCAGGAGGACAAAGGCGGCCACGACGACAAAAGGCGCCAGTAGCCCGAGGACGGGCCCGAAGAGTTGGATACCGGTGTCGAACCAGGGCTTGAAGGGCACCAGGTCGTGGCCGCGCCAGACAGTCTCCGTCTTGGTGTAGGCCTGGATGTCGCCCGTGGCTGCCCACGCGATGGCGGGCCACAGCAGTGCCGCCAGGCTGCTGACGGCGGCAAGGCCGGCCAGCGACCACAGCTCGCCCGGTTTGGGCGACAGGGCTGCGGGAGTTTCCCCGCCGGGGCCGTGCGCCGCAGCGATACGGGGCCCGCCGCGGAACGCTGCGACCAGGTGCGGATACACCCGGTACAGGAAGAGCAATCCGACCATCGCGGCGAAGGGCACGCCCGTGGGCCGCGACAGGCACATCAGGAGCACCACCGGCATCGCCCAAAGGTAGCGCCGGCGTACCACCAGCAGCAGCGCCGCGGCGAGCAGCAGGAGGTTCAGCGACTCCGCGTAGGGAACCTGGAGCACTGCCGAGACGGGGAAGGTACAGACGAAGACCGCGCCCCAGAGCGCCGTGCGGTGCGTCGCCTTCTGCCGGAAAAGCCGGTAGACCACCAGGGCGGCTGCCAGCCCGGAGAGCATGGCGATGATGGTGAGCGCGGCGGCGGGCGCGATTCCGGCCACCCCGGCGAGGGTCCGGCCCAGTAGCGGGAAGAGCGGGTAGAAGGCCCACGTGTTTTCCTGCACCGCGCCGGCGTCGTCGGTCGGCAGTTCGGCGGGATAGCCGTTCCGCAGGGCTTCGCCGTACCAGCGGGCATCCCAGATGTTGATGAAGTTCCAGTAGTCCGGCTTCGGCGGAAACCACGGGTTCACGCCCTGATGCAGGGCGGCCGCCATGAAGATGCAGGCACTGACCAGCCGGGCCGCGAGGTAGAGGCTGCCGACCTGCAGCCACCACGGCCAGCGGGCGGCGCGGGTCCCGGCGGCCGCGATCCGGCCCCACACGGCAGAGTTCGCGTTCTCCTGGACCACCGGGGTCATGGTGCCGGGTCCGGCGCCGGGCCCGACGTCGATCCCGGCGCGGAGTCGGGGTGCCTGTCCGGCGCCTGTTCAGGGTGCCGGTCCGGCTCTGACGGTTCCGGCGAGGTTCGCTGCGCCGCCGTGCGGAGCCGGGCAATTTCGCGGTCTTTTCGGGCGATCTGCTCGCGCAGCTCGTCGAGGACTTGATCTACCTGGTCCATTCGGTAGCCCCGTACCCCGACGGCGAACCGGATCCGGTCGATGTCCGCGGGGGCCGCGTCGGCAGGCAGCAGCACGGCCGGCAGCGACGCCACCGGCTCGTCGAAGCCGTCGTCGAATGGCTGTTCGCCGGCGCGGCGGCGGAAGAACCGCGGCACCAGGTCGGTACCGACGAGGATGGCGACGGCGGCAAGCGCGATCGCCACGAAGACCAGGAAGAAACTCACAGCTCCATCGTGCCAGACGCGGCCGTGCGGGCTGGTCAGGCCCGCGGACCGCCGGCTGCGCCGTTGCTGCCGTTGCTGCCGTTGCCCGTGCCGTTTCCGGCGCTGGGGTTGGCCCCGTTGGGGTTGCGGTGCCGGGCGGCGCCTTCGACGATGAGTTCGACGGCGAGCGCCGGGTCGTCGACCACCTGCACGAGGTCGAGGTCTTCCTCCGCCATCATTCCCTCGGCGACCAGGGTGGTCTGGATCCAGTCCAGCATCGGGCTCCAGAACGCGGTGCCGATCAGCACGATCGGGAAGGACGTTACCTTCCGCGTCTGGACCAGGACCATGGCCTCGAAAAGCTCGTCCAGGGTGCCCAGGCCGCCGGGGAGCACAATGAATCCCTGGGCGTATTTCACGAACATGGTCTTCCGGGCAAAGAAATAACGGAAGTTGATGCCAAGGTCGACCCACTGGTTCATGCCCTGCTCGAACGGCAGTTCAATCCCCAGGCCCACCGATACCCCGTTGCCCTGGACCGCACCCTTGTTGGCCGCTTCCATGGAGCCGGGACCGCCGCCGGTGATGACGGCCAGGCCGGCTTCGGCCAGTTTGCGGCCGACGTCGACGGCCAGCTCATAGTTGAGGCTCCCCGGCAGGGTCCGCGCGGAACCAAAAACGCTGACCGCCGGGCCAAGGTCGGCGAGGGCGCCGAAACCTTCCACGAATTCGCTCTGGATCCGCAGCACCCGCCACGGGTCGGTGTGCACAAACTGCCCGGGGCCCTTGGTGTCCAGCAGCGTTTGGTCCGACATCGTGACCTTGGCAGCCTTGCGGCGCAGTTCAAGGGGGCCCTTGTGCCGGATACCGTTGGCCGGCGGGTAATCCCGCCGCCCGGCACCGGTGTTCGGCGCGGGGTTCGGCTCTGGCGTGGGCTGCGGATCGGTACTCATGCCCATAGGCTAGCGCGGATCGGCAGGCCGGGCGGTTCGGCACGGCCGGCCCGCCGGACCCGGCGACGCGGCCCCTGACCTGCGGATATCTCTTGGGTCACGATGTTGACCAACTCCGAGTGATTGGGGTCATAATCCGCTAATGTTCGCTAGATTCTTCTTATGACTACTCAAGTGCCCGGCGATGCCCTCGTCTCCCTGAATGCCGTCAACAAGCATTACGGCCAGTTGCACGTCCTCAAGGACATCAATTTGAACGTCCGTAAGGGAGAGGTCGTTGTTGTCATCGGCCCCTCGGGTTCCGGCAAGTCAACGCTCTGCCGCGCCATCAACCGGCTGGAAACCATCGATGACGGCGTCATCAAGATCGACGGCAAGGAACTTCCCGCTGAGGGCAAGGAACTCGCGAAGCTGCGCGCCGACGTCGGGATGGTCTTCCAGTCCTTCAACCTGTTTGCCCACAAGACGATCCTGGAAAACGTCACGCTCGGACCGATCAAGGTCAAGGGCGTGTCCAAGGCCGAGGCGGACAAGGACGCCATGGCCCTGCTCGAGCGCGTCGGCGTCGGACACCAGGCCCCGAAGCTGCCGGCCCAGCTCTCCGGCGGCCAGCAGCAGCGTGTGGCCATCGCCCGTGCCCTCGCCATGAAGCCGAAGGTCATGCTCTTCGACGAGCCCACCTCCGCTCTGGACCCCGAAATGATCAACGAGGTCCTCGACGTCATGGTCCAGCTCGCCAAGGAAGGCATGACCATGATCGTGGTGACCCACGAGATGGGCTTCGCCCGCAAGGCCGCGGACCGGGTGGTGTTCATGGCGGACGGCCAGATCGTCGAAGACGCCACGCCCGAGGAGTTCTTCACCAACCCGAAGAGTGATCGCGCCAAAGACTTCCTGTCCAAGCTGCTGACGCACTAAGCCCGCCAGGCTCCGAACACCAACACCGAACTTTCCGCAGAGACCGCACCCAGGCCGCCGTGAGGCGGCCGCCCAATGAAAGGAATGTCATGATGGCATTTTTGACCCGAAGGAAGTCCCTTCTGGTGGCCGCATCCGCAGCTCTGGCCCTGAGCCTGAGCGCCTGCGGCGGCAGCTCCTCCACGACCAACCCGCCCGTAGCCGAGAAGCCGAGCTTTGCCGCCGACAGCACCATGGCAAAGCTTTCTTCCGCCGGCAAGATCACCATCGGCACCAAGTTCGACCAGCCGCTGTTCGGCCAGAAGGGCCTCGACGGCAAGCCTGTCGGTTTCGACGTTGAGATCGGCAAGCTGATCGCCGCGAAGCTGGGCATCCCCGCTGACAAGATCGAGTGGGTCGAGACCGTCTCCGCCAACCGCGAGCAGTTCATCAAGCAGGGCAAGGTCGACATCATCGTCGCCACCTACACGATCAACGACAAGCGCAAGACCGAAGTCGACTTCGCTGGTCCGTACTACGAGGCCGGCCAGGCTCTCATGGTGAACAAGGACAACAACTCCATCACCAAGCCTGAGGACGTCAAGGGCAAGAAGGTCTGCTCCGTCACCGGTTCCACCCCTGCCTCCACCATCGTGGAGAAGTACGGAGCAGTCCTGGTTCCGGCCGCGACCTACTCCGCCTGCCTTGAGCCGCTGCGCAACAAGCAGGTTGAAGCTGTCACCACCGACAACGTCATCCTCGCCGGCTTCGTCAACAAGGAGCCGGACGCCTTCAAGCTGGCCTCGGACGAGACCTTCACCAAGGAGCCTTACGGCATCGGCCTGAAGAAGGACGACAAGGTCTTCCGCAACTGGATCAACGACCAGCTGGAAGCCTTCGACAAGGACGGTTCCTACAAGAAGGCCTGGGAAGCGACCGCCGGCGCAGTCATCAAGACCGCTCCGAAGCTCCCCACCATCGACCGCTACTAAAGCCGGACGCGGCGGCCGCCGGAACCCGCACCCCTGCGGACCGGCGGCCGCCGCACCCCTGCTCAAGCTTGAATCCCCTCAACGCAGCTGAAGGAACCTATGGACGTCATCATTGAAAGCCTGCCCCAGTATTGGGACGGCTTTCTCAGAACCCTCTTCCTGGCCGTGGTCTCGGGAATCATCGCCCTTGTCTTCGGCACCCTGCTCGCGGCGGCCCGGGTCTCCCCCATCGCCGCGTTGCGCGGTTTCAGCATGGCCTACGTGGAGATTGTCCGGAACACCCCGCTGACCATCGCTTTCTTCTTCGCCGCCGTGGTGCTGCCCCGCCTGGGTGTCACGTTCCAGCAGTTCGAAGTCGCCGCGATCATCGCCCTGAGCGCTTACACCTCGGCCTTCATCGCCGAGGCGGTCCGCTCCGGCGTCAACAGTGTTCCCGTGGGCCAGGCCGAGGCCGCCCGCAGCATCGGCCTGAAGTTCAGCCAGGTGCTCTCCCTGATCATCCTGCCGCAGGCTCTCCGCACGGTGATCCCGCCGCTGATCAATATCCTGATCGCCCTGGTGAAGAACTCCTCCGTGGCCGGCGCGTTCTATGTGCTCGAGCTTTTCGGCTACGGCAAGCAGCTCGCCAACGACCACGGCGACGCCGTCATGTGGGTCCTGGTGGGCGTCGCGTTCTTCTACCTGCTGATTACCGTCCCGCTTGGCTACCTCGCCAACGTGGTTGAACGAAAGGTGGCGATCGCACGATGAGCTCAGTTCTCTACGACGTCCCGGGCCCGAAAGCCCGCCGCGTTTCCCTGATCGGCTCGGTCATTGGCGTTATCGTGATCGGCGCCCTCCTGGTCCTGGCCGTGATGACCCTCGCCCAACAGGGCATCTTCGAGGCCCAGCGTTGGGCCATCTTCAGCCAGGCCGACGTCTGGACCCTGATCGCCAACGGCATCGGTGCCACACTCAGCGCCGCAGCGGTCTCGGCCGTGATCGCTTTCCCGCTGGGCCTGCTGCTGTGCCTGATGCGCATCTCCAACGTCGCCTGGGTCCGTGTTCCCACCCGCATCGTGCTCGAGTTCCTGCGCGGCATGCCGGTGGTGCTGATGATGCTGTTCGTGCTGCTCGTCTTTGCCACCAGTTCCTTCGTCGCCGTCGTGGCGGGCCTGGTCCTGTACAACTCGGCGATCTTCGCCGAAATCATCCGCGCCGGCATCCAGTCGCTGCCCAAGGGACAGCGCGAAGCCGGCCTCGCCATCGGCCTCACCAGCTTCCAGTCCCGGCTGACCATTGAGTTGCCGCAGGCTATCCGCCGGATGCTCCCCTCGCTCGTGGCGCAGCTGGTGGTCCTGCTCAAGGACACCTCGCTCGGCTACATCGTGGCCTACGGCGAGCTCCTTCGCGCGGTGCAGGTCATGGCCGACTTCCTGGGTCCGCAGTTCCTCTTCCCGGTGTTCTTCGTGGCCGCTGCCATCTACATCGCGATCAATCTGGCGGTCTCCCGGCTCGCCATCTGGATCGAGAAGCGCGGTTCCAAGAAGGCCGCCGGCGGCATGGCCCACGCCCCGGTCGCCGGGACCGCCCCGGCGAAGTAGGCCCCTCCAGCCAGCTCCAAGCAAGAAGGTCCGGAACCCGATCGGGTTCCGGACCTTCCTTTTTTCGAGGGGTGCAGGGCAGAGACTAGACGACGAGCCAGCTGCGCAGCGCCCGCAGGCACTCGCGGATCGCCTCGGCGTCGACGTGCTCGTCATCCTTGTGCGCCAGCAGCGCATCGCCCGGGCCGAAGTTCACGGCGGGGACGCCCAGTTCGCTGAAACGCGCGACGTCGGTCCAGCCGTATTTGGGCTTCGGCTCGGCGCCCACGGCGGCCACGAAGGAGGCGGCCGCGGGGTGGTTAAGGCCCGGGCGTGCACCGTTAGCCCCGTCGGTGCGGACCAGGTCGAAGCCGGCGAGCAGTTCGCGGACGTGCTCCTCGGCCTGCGCCATGGACTTGTCCGGGGCAAAGCGGTAGTTGATCTCCACGACACAGCGGTCCGGGATGACGTTGCCCGCGGTACCGCCGTTGACCCGCACGGCGTTGAGGCTCTCGCGGTAGTCCAGCCCGTCCACCGTGACGGTCTGCGGCTCATAGGCGGCCAGTCGGGCCAGGATCGGGGCCGCGGCATGGATGGCGTTGCTGCCCATCCAGGCCCGTGCCGAATGGGCGGCCTCACCGAGGGTGGTCGCCTCGAAGCGGATCGTGCCGTTGCAGCCGCCCTCGACCGTCCCGTCGGTGGGTTCGAGCAGGATCGCGAAGTCGCCCTCGAGCAGGGCGCCGTGGTTCCGCACCAGCCGGCCGAGGCCGCTCTTGACGCCCTCGACTTCCTCATGGTCGTAGAAGACGAAGGTGACGTCCTTGTCCGGCGCCGCGCCGCCGTCGAACAGGCCCGCTGCCAGCGCCAGCTGCACTGCGACGCCGCTCTTCATGTCGGTGGCGCCGCGGCCGTACAGGATGCCCTCCCCCGGCGCCCCGGAGGGCCAGTACGAGGGGACCGTGCCCAGCGCGCCCTCGGTGGTCGGCAGCGGGACCGTGTCGAGATGTCCGGCGAGGATCACGCGCTCCGCCCTGCCGAGGTTGGTGCGGGCGATCATCGCGTCGCCGTCGCGGGTCAGTTCCAACTCCGGGATGGCGCGGAGGGCGTGCTCAACGGCGTCGGCCAGCCGGCGTTCCTCCCCGGAGACGCTGAAAATGTCGATGATGTCCGCGGTCAACAAGGCAACGTCCTGGTGCAGGTCCAGGCGGGCGGGAGCAATATGATCAGTCACCGTTCCACTGTATCTGTCCGGCTCCCGTCACCGGTTTCGGGGAGCGCGTGGGCCGTCTATAGACTTGACGCATGACTGAAACCGCTGCTGCCGTCGCGCCCGAAGACTCCCGCTCCGCCTACGGTTACGGGGTCGCCACCATCGCCACCCACAACGGCACGGCCACCGTGCTGGATGTCTGGTTCCCGGCGCCGGCGCTCGGAACTGCTGCGGAGAACCTGCGCGACGTCGCGAACGCGGACCAGTCACTGCTCGACATCGCCGAGCACGGTGCCGACCCGGACCGCGGCACCGAACAGAAGGTGGTCTTCGTCCAGATCCACCTTGACGAAGCACCCGCGGACACCGCGGACGCGTACCTGCGCCTGCACCTGCTCTCCCACCGACTGGTACAGCCGAACAGCATCAACCTGGACGGCATTTTCGGCAAGCTGCCCAACGTCGTGTGGACCAACTTCGGCCCGGCCGCCGTCGAAGATTTTGAACTGACCCGCGCACGCCTGCGCAAGCGCGGTGCGGTGACCGTCTACGGCGTAGACAAGTTCCCGCGGATGGTGGACTACGTCATCCCCTCCGGCGTGCGGATCGCCGACGCCGACCGCGTCCGCCTCGGCGCGCACCTGGCCGAAGGCACCACCGTCATGCACGAGGGTTTCGTGAACTTCAACGCCGGCACGCTCGGCACGTCCATGGTCGAGGGCCGCATCTCCGCCGGCGTGGTGGCCGGCGACGGCTCCGACGTCGGCGGCGGCGCCTCCATCATGGGCACGCTCTCCGGCGGCGGCAAGGAGAAAATCTCCCTCGGTGAGCGGGTCCTGCTCGGCGCCAACTCGGGCGTGGGCATCAGCATCGGCGACGATTCCGTCGTGGAGGCCGGCCTCTACGTCACGGCCGGAACCCGCGTGCGGGTGGTCGGGCCGAAGGACGCCGACGGCGAGGACACCAGCCAGATCGTCAAGGCCGTCGAGCTCTCGGGCATCCCGAACCTGCTCTTCCGCCGCAACTCCTCCACCGGCGAAGTGGAAGTCCTGCCGCGCAAGGGACAGACTGTCGAGCTCAACGAGGCTCTGCACGCCAACTAGGCGGCTGCCGACAATCAACCGGCTGAAGAACCGACCGGCCCGTCCGGGCTTGAGGGAGTAGTTACATGGCACGCAGGGGTCGCTGGCGCCGACGGATCGTGCTGCTGCTGGCCCTGGCGATGGTGGCGGGCGCCATTTACACGGCGGTGGGATTCCTGCAGCGCTCCGAGACGCTGATCACGGAGCGCTGCACCGCAGTGGGGGCCGGCGGCGAGGATCTCGCCACCGACCAGGCCGCCAACGCCGCCCTGGTCAGCGCCGTCGCGGTCCGCCGCGGGCTGCCGGCACGAGCCGCCAGCATCGCCCTGGCCACCTCCATGCAGGAATCGAAACTGCGCAACATCGGCCACGGCGACCAAGCCGGCCCGGACTCGCGCGGCTTGTTCCAGCAGCGTCCCTCCCAGGGCTGGGGCACCGAGGCGCAGGTGATGGACCCGTACCACGCCACCAACGCGTTCTACGATGCCCTCGAGGAAATCCCCGGCTACCAGGTCATTCCCATCACCGAGGCCGCCCAGAGGGTCCAGCGCTCGGCCTATCCGGGCGCCTACGCCCAGCACGAACCGATGGCCCGCGCTTTCGCCTCGGCCCTGACCGGCTACACCCCGCAGGGCGTGGACTGCTCGCTGCGCAAGCCGGATGCCGCCGGGAACGCCGGCCAGGTCCGTCAGCGACTGCTGGCGGCCTTCGGGACCGTCCCGGCAACGGCGTCCGGCAAGACGGTGACGGTCCAGGCCCAGGACAACCAGGCGTGGGCGGTGGCGCAGTGGGCGGTGGCGAACGCGAAGGCGCTGTCCGTCACCGAAGTCCGGACGGACGGCAAGGGTTGGACCAGGGCAGACCACAACGGCTGGCAGTCCTCGGAGGCGCCCGCCGGGCAGGTCAGCATCACCGTCGCGGAGAAGCCCGCGCCCTAGTTGCCGGCCCAGAGGCCGGACTCCGGTTCAGACCAGGAGTTCGACCACCGGCTGGACGTAGCTGCGGAACAGCTCCGGCTCGGAGAGCAGGGCCGAGCTCATGATGATCTTGTCCGGTTCCAGGTACCAGGCCCGGGGTTCGGCGAGCGGGAGCTCGATAATGGTCAGCTCGAAATCCCGCGCCGCCCGGCCGACTTCCAGCAGCCGGTCGTCGACCATGTCGGCGAGCAGCTGGGTGGCTCCGCTGGCGTCCCGCTCGGCTTCGAGGGCAAGGTACTCCCCCCGGCGTTCCCGCGCCCAGCTGAGCGCCGCGCCGAAGTGGGCCTGCAGTACGCGCCGCAGTGCCGGCGAGTTGCCGAACGCCCGGAAGCCGGGCGGGCCCAGTTCCGGTTCCATCTCGGGGTGTGCCTTCAGGAGCTGCGCCCACCAGGCCTCCCACTCGGTCTTGAGGGCAGGCATGCCGCCGACCTCGTCAATCAAATGCGTGTGGTCGGAGGAACGGATCTTCGGGGCCACGTGGGAGAGTGCCGGGTGGCCTGCAGTATCCAGGCCGGCGGCGTCGCGGACGTAAAGCGCTATGAGCATGGGACCTGAGGTGTCCATGGTGATCCGCCAGCCGGGGCCGCCTGTGTGGTGCATCCGATTGCCTCCCTTGGCAAGACGTACTTTTCCAGTCTATTCCTGAAGGTAGCGCACGTTAATGGCTGGCAGCGCGGCTGTCCAGGCTCACCAAATGGGCTTCCAGTACATCGTGGCACATCTGCGCCGTCATCCATTCCGGCTGAAGCAAAGCGTGCATGGTGAGTCCGTCCAGCGTCGCGAGCAGCCGTTCGGCCTCGGTGACGAGCTGCTGCTGGCCGGGGCCGCCGGCCTCGCCCGCGGCCAGGTCCATCATCAACCGGCCGACCACGGCGGCCACCGTGCGGTGGCTTCGGTCGGCCTCCGGGGCGAGGAACGGCTTGGTGCGGGCCGCGTTCTTGAAGGCCATCCAGACGCAGGCCTCCACGGCCCGTTCCTCATCCAGCGGGAGCAGTTCCGCCAGCAGGGCTAACGCTCCGTCCCGGTGCTCGGCGGAACCCGGGGAGGTCGCCGCCAGCCGGGCCTCGGCAGCGTCCAGCCGGGCCGCGATGCGGTCCACGACGACGCCGAAGGAGTGGGCCAGGAGTTCGTCGCTGCTGGCGAAGTAGTGCCGCACCGAGCCAACGGCCAGCTCGGCTTCGTCAGCTACTTCGCGGAGGGATGCCCTTTCGAGCCCGTCCGCTGCGACGATCCTGAAGACGGCTTCGACAACTTCTTGGCGCCGCAAAGCAGCGTCGACAAATTTGGGCATTGCTCCTTTTTAGCACGGATGTGCCCCATGCCGGACGCTCCACGCCGGTCACACCCGCAACTCCAGCACCACCGAGTGCGCCAACAACGACGCCGGCCGCGCTCCTCTCGCTCGAGGTGCGCGGCCGGCGTCGTATGTGGTTCCGGGGTTAGACCGAAGGGTAGTTCCGTTCCGGTTCTCCCGTGTACAGCTGGCGCGGGCGGCCGATCTTGGTGTTCGGGTCGCTGATCATTTCACGCCACTGGGCGATCCAGCCCGGCAGGCGGCCGATCGCGAACAGCACGGTGAACATCTTCTCCGGGAAGCCCATGGCCTTGTAGATCAGGCCGGTGTAGAAGTCGACGTTCGGGTAGAGCTTGCGCTGAATGAAGTAGTCATCCTGCAGCGCCTTCTCTTCGAGGCGAAGCGCGATCTCGAGCAGTTCGTCGTTGCCGCCGAGCTTGCTGAGGATCTCGTGCGCGGTGGCCTTGACGATCTTGGCACGCGGGTCGTAGTTCTTGTAGACCCGGTGCCCGAAGCCCATCAGGCGGACGCCGTCTTCCTTGTTCTTGACCTTCTCCATGTAGTCCTCGGGCTTGATGCCGTCGGCCTGGATCTGGCGGAGCATCTTGAGCACGGCCTCGTTGGCGCCGCCGTGGGCGGGGCCGAAGAGCGCGTTGATGCCGGCGGAGACGGAGGCGAAGAGGTTGGCGTTGGAGGAGCCGACCAGCCGGACCGTCGAGGTGGAGCAGTTCTGCTCGTGGTCCGCATGCAGGATCAGCAGCAGGTCCAGTGCCTTGGCGACCACCGGGTCCACCTCGTACTGCTCCGCCGGAAGGCCGAAGCTCAGGCGCAGGAAGTTCTCCACGAGGTTGTGGGAGTTGTCCGGGTACAGCATCGGCTGGCCGACGGACTTCTTCAGGGCGTAGGCGGCGATGACCGGCATCTTGGCCAGCAGCCGGTAGGTGGAGACCTCAACCTGCTCGGCGTTGAACGGGTCCAGCGAGTCCTGGTAGAAGGTGGACAGCGCGGAGACGGCCGAGGACAGCACCGGCATCGGGTGGGCGTCGCGGGGGAAGCCGCTGAAGAAGCCCTTGAGCTCCTCGTGCAGCAGGGTGTGGTGGCGGATCCGCTGGTCGAATGCTTCCAGCTCGGCCGGCGTCGGCAGGTTGCCGTAGATCAGCAGGTAGGAGACTTCCAGGAAGCTGGAGTGCTGGGCGAGCTGCTCGATCGGGTAGCCCCGGTAGCGCAGGATGCCGGCGTCGCCGTCGATGTACGTGATGGCCGAGGTGGTGGCCGCGGTGTTCATGAAACCGGGGTCGAAGGCAACGGCGCCGGTCTGCTTCAGCAGCTTGGAAACGTCGTAGCCCTCGTTTCCTTCAACAACCTTGATGCGCGGGAGCTCGAGCTCGCCGCCCGCATGACGCAGGGTTGCGCTGGTGGTCTCAGTCATGGATTCTCCTCATGAGGCGTCAGGGCCTCTGTTGAAAGCTTGATCCAACATCTGGTGAAGCGGCCCACGGAACCTGTATCTGGACACGGATTCCAACGGCTGCGCTGCCTTCTTGTGGAAAGCCACCATTGATAGTCAGTTAAAAACTACCGCCAGTTCGCGGGTGGCACTAATCCGGGACGACTCCGAGGCGGCCAAATCGGGCATCTTGTGGCCCTCCTCACAGCATTGTTACGGTCCCGTAGCCAGCCGTTCGACGGCGGCGTCGATCCGTTCGTCCGTGGCAGTCAACGCCACCCGGATGAAGCCGTTGCCGGCGTCCCCGTAGAAGACGCCCGGCCCGACGACGATTCCACGGTCGGCGAGCCGGCCGACGGTGTCCCAGGTTGCCTCACCGGCGGTGGCCCAGAGGTACAGCCCAGCGCGGGATTCGTGGATGGTCAGCCCGAAGCGCTCCAGGGCCGGAACGATCCGCTCGCGCCTGCCGCGGTACAGGTCCTTTTGCGCGGCCACGTGGGCATCGTCGCCGAGGGCCACGCGCATGGCTTCCTGGACCGGGTAGGGCACGATCATGCCGGCGTGTTTCCGGCTGTTGACCAGGTTGGCCATGATCGCTCCGTCTCCGGCCACGAAGGCGGCCCGGTAGCCGGCGAGGTTGGACTGCTTGCTCAGCGAATAGACCGCCAAGAGGCCTTCGTGGGAGTCCCCGGCCACCCGGGGGTCAAGGATGCTGGGGACCGGCGTGCCGCCGCGCTGGACGTCCCATTCGCCCCAGCCGAGTTCGGCGTAGCACTCGTCGGAGGCGACCACGGCGCCGAGTTCCCGCGCCTGGTCCACGATCCGCTGCAGGGAGGCGACGTGGCGGACGCTTCCGGTGGGGTTGGCCGGGGAGTTAACCCAGACGAGCCGCACGCGCGCGCGGGTGTCGGCGTCGAGCTCGTCGAGGTCGTCCGCGGCGACGTGCTCGGCTCCGGCAAAGGTGGCCCCGATGTCGTAGGTGGGGTATGCCACGGTCGGCCGGACGACGACGTCGCCCGGCTTGAGGCCGAGCAGGAACGGCAGCCAGGCCACGAGTTCCTTGGAACCGACGGTGGGCATCACGTTCTGCGGATCCAGTCCGGGCACGCCGCGGCGGCGCTCGAACCAGGCTGCGATAGCTTCCCGCAGCGCCGGGGTGCCGTGCACCGTCGGGTAGCCGGGCGCGTTGGCCGCGGCCCGGAGGGCTTCCTGCACCAAGGCGGGCGTATCGTCCACCGGGGTGCCGATCGAGAGGTTGGCAACGCCCCCGGGGTGTTCCGCGGCCCGCGCGAGATACGGGGCCATGGCTTCCCACGGGTAGTCGGGCAGGCTGAGGCCGAAGCTGCGCACCGCTGAAGTCACCGGGGCGCCGTCCTAGTTGTCCTGGTTCTGCGGCGGCAGGGCGGCGATCATCGGGTGGTCCGTGTGGGTGTTTCCGATCTTGGCCGCGCCGCCCGGCGAACCGAGCACGTCGAAGAACTCGACGTTGGCCTTGTAGTAGTCGGCCCACTCCTCGGGGGTGTCATCCTCGTAGTAGATGGCCTCGACGGGGCAGACGGGCTCGCAGGCGCCGCAGTCCACGCACTCGTCCGGGTGGATGTACAGGGAACGCTCACCCTCGTAGATGCAATCGACGGGGCATTCCTCAATGCATGCCTTGTCTTTGACATCTACACACGGCTGCGCGATTACGTACGTCACGTCCCTGGCCTCTCCACGTTGGTTCCGGCATCCCGCCGGATCTTGCTCCCGGCCTGAGCGCCGGGCTGCTGACTTCTGAGCCTATTATCTCCCAGCACGATCCCGCGAACCTAGCCGGGCGTCACAGAGCCTGCGCGTCCTACTATGAACGGATGAGTTCACCAATCCCCCAGCCGCAGCAGTTCCTCTCCGACGCCCCCTTGGGCACCCGCGTCGTGGTGCGGTACCGGATCGACGGAGGCCTTACGGACGCGCTCGGTGACCTTGTGGGGAGGTCCGACGGCGGCTGCACCGTCCGCACCCGCCGCGCCGACGTCGTCATCCCCCTGCAACTCGTCGTGGCGGCCAAGGAAGTTCCGCCCGCCCCGCCCCGCCGGGGCTAGGGCCGGGGCCCGCCGCGGGCGTAGCGGCGGCACCAGATGAGCATGACCACTGTGACCAGGGCCGTGCCGAAAATCCAGAGGTTGCCGGCCAGATCCCCGATGATGAGCCGCTTGCCTGTCTCTAAGGTGGACCACCAGCCCGTCAGCGCGTAGCACGCTGCACCGCAGACCGCCGGCGGGACCAGGGAACGCGACGCTGCTCCGAGCAGCAGTTCCACCGATGCGAGCAGCACCAGCGCGGCCGCGGCGCCCCAGGGAAGTTCGATGCCGGCTGCCGCCAGCTGCTGTCGGTGCAGTGCGGTGCCGGCCAGGGCAACGAAAAGAGCTGCCGCCAGGGCGGCGGCAATACCGCCTGCCCTGACGGCAGCTCTCTTAGTCACTTCTCAGCCGAAGCCCGGAGTCCGGGATTAGACCTTGGCGCGGGCGCGGTTGGCCTTGGCACGCTCGTTGGTGTCAAGGATGACCTTGCGGATGCGGATGGCGTCCGGGGTTACCTCGACGCACTCGTCTTCGCGGGCGAATTCGAGGGACTCTTCGAGGGTCAGGTCGCGCGGCGGCGTCAGGTTCTCGAAGGTGTCCGAGGAAGCGGCACGCATGTTGGTGAGCTTCTTTTCCTTGGTGATGTTGACGTCCATGTCGTCGGCGCGGGAGTTCTCGCCGACGATCATGCCCTCGTAGACCTCGGAGGTGGGCTTGACGAAGAAGGAGCCGCGTTCCTGCAGGTTGATCATGGCGAACGGGGTAACAACGCCGGCGCGGTCGGCGATCATCGAACCGTTGGTGCGGTACTCGATCGGGCCGGCCCACGGCTCGTAGCCTTCGGAGATGGAGGCGGCGATGCCGGCGCCACGGGTGTCCGTGAGGAACTTGGTGCGGAAGCCGATCAGGCCACGGGCCGGAACGATGAACTCCATGCGGCACCAGCCGGTGCCGTGGTTGGCCATGTTGGTCATGCGGCCCTTGCGTGCGGCCATGAGCTGGGTGACGGCGCCGAGGTACTCTTCGGGCACGTCGATGGTCATGTGCTCCATCGGCTCGTGGACCTTGCCGTCGATGGTCTTGGTGACAACCTGCGGCTTGCCCACGGTCAGCTCGAAGCCTTCACGGCGCATCTGCTCGACCAGGATGGCCAGCGCGAGCTCGCCACGGCCCTGGACTTCCCAGGCATCCGGACGCTCGGTCGGGAGCACCTTGATGGAGACGTTGCCGATCAGTTCCTTGTCAAGGCGGTCCTTGACCTGGCGTGCGGTGACCTTGGCGCCCTTGACCTTGCCGGCCAGCGGCGAGGTGTTGATACCGATTGTCATGGAGATGGCCGGGTCGTCCACCGTGATCAGCGGCAGCGGCTGCGGGTTCTCGGCGTCGGTCAGGGTCTCACCGATGGTGATCTCCTCGATGCCGGCGACGGCGACAATCTCGCCCGGGCCAGCGGACTCCGCCGGGACGCGGTCCAGTGCCTTGGTGGCGAGCAGTTCGGTGATCTTGACGTTCTTGAGTTCACCGTTGGCGCGCGCCCAGGCCACGGTCTGGCCCTTGCGCAGGGTGCCGTTGTAGATACGCAGCAGGGCGAGACGGCCAAGGAACGGGGAGGCGTCCAGGTTGGTGACGTGCGCCTGCAGCACACCCTCCGGGTTGTAAGTCGGGGCCGGGATGTGGTCGATGATGGTCTGGAACAGCGGTTCCAGATTCTCGTTCTCCGGTGCGGTGCCGTCGGCGGGCTGCTCGAGCGAAGCGCGGCCGACCTTGGCGGCGGCGTAGACGACCGGAACGTTGAGGATCTTGTCCAGGTCCAGGTCCGGAACTTCGTCGGCGAGGTCGGAGGCCAGGCCAAGGAGCAGGTCCATGGACTCGTGGACGACTTCCTCGATGCGGGCGTCGGGGCGGTCGGTCTTGTTGACCAGCAGGATCACCGGCAGGTGCGCGGCGAGGGCCTTGCGCAGCACGAAGCGGGTCTGGGGCAGCGGGCCCTCAGAAGCGTCGACGAGGAGGACGACGCCGTCGACCATGGACAGGCCGCGCTCGACCTCACCGCCGAAGTCGGCGTGGCCGGGGGTGTCGATGACGTTGATCGTGATGGTCTCGCCGTTTGAGGACGGACCGTTGTAGGCCACCGTGGTGTTCTTGGCCAGGATGGTGATGCCCTTTTCCCGCTCCAGGTCACCGGAGTCCATGACGCGGTCTTCGAGGTGGTTGTGCTCGGCAAAGGAGTTGGTCTGCTTGAGCATGGCGTCGACCAGGGTGGTCTTGCCGTGGTCAACGTGGGCCACGATCGCGACGTTGCGCAGGTCACTGCGCGATGCAGTGGCTACCGCAGTGTTGGTGGTGGTTTCAGACATGCGTTATTGCTCGATTCAGTGGTGAAGTCAGCTGTTGTATCGCGACATTTCCAACCGGAACGCACGACAGGTACGGCCCTTTGACACAGGGCGCCTTCATCCATTCTAGACGCTTGGACATTTATTGGCCTAAAATCCGAAAAGCGCCCCTCCCCTGCCCGTTACCGAATCGTGAGTCCGCTGCGCCGCCCAGGTGACCAAAGTCACTGGTATTCGGCCCCGGTTTGCCGCATTATTGCTGA
Source organism: Arthrobacter sp. 01N442 (assembly GCF_056399345.1). Lineage (NCBI taxonomy): Bacteria > Bacillati > Actinomycetota > Actinomycetes > Micrococcales > Micrococcaceae > Arthrobacter > Arthrobacter sp. 01N442. The sequence continues at coordinate 87,651 of NZ_JBFTRD010000006.1, read as the reverse complement.
AGCAACTACGAACGCGGGGGAAGTCCGACATGCCAAGTGCCCAGAGGATGGCCCACATAGTCCCGCCGCTGCTGGCCGCCGCTCTTTTTCTGGGCGCCTGCACCCCGGCGATGCAGCCCGCCGCACTGCCTAAGACCTCGGACCGCGTGAAAGAACTTCCGGTCGCGGCCGCACCCGGCCCCGGCCAGCCCGCCGCTGCGGGTTCCGTCCGCCGGAAGACCGCAGTGGACCCCAGCAGCCTGCCCGCGGGCTCGCTGTACCGGAACCCCGCCAACGGCCGGACCGAAGTCATCGTCAAGGACATCGAAAACACTGCCGTGCTGATCGGCGACTCCCAGTCGGAGCCCTCGGATAGTTGGCCCAGGCTTGCCTTGGAAAGGCTTGGCTTCAACGTCGTCTTCTGCGGCGGGAGCGGCACCGGCTTTGTGGCCGGCAACGGCAGCCGGGGCAACTACATCGATGCCTTGGAGAACGGCGACTGGCACCTGCCCTATGGTGCGCCACCCGTGGTCGTCATCGAAGGCGGCGGGAACGACGCCACGAGGGGTGCGTCCGACATCCAGATCTCGGAGAACGCCGAGCGCCTGATCGATGCTGTCGAAAACCGGTACCCGGACGCCAACGTCGTGATGGTCGGCACGCTCGCGAGGGGCGCCGACGCCGGTGGCGGCCGCAGGACCCAGGTCGACACGCTGCTGGGCTCGGTGGCCAAGGAGTACGGACTTTCGTTCGTCAGCGTGGGCGACTGGCTGACCCGCTACGGACTCGCCCGCCACATGGCCGACGACCGGCACCTCAACGAAGAGGGCCACGAGGCCGCGGCCGTCGTGCTGGAGAAGCGCTTCGAGGCACTCGGCCTCATCTAGGGCGCGGCCGCTGCATTGGCGAACCACTTCCCAACAGAGCGAGCCGGCGCCCACCCTCAGGTGGACGCCGGCTCGTCTTGTCGTTGCGACCCTCCGGGCCGCGGCAGCTAGACCGATGCCGCCTCGGGAGGGAGCATGAGCTTGGCACCGGGAATCGCGTTGAGCAGGGCCTTGGTGTAGTCCTGCTTCGGCGCGTCGAACACGTCATCCGTGGAACCGGTTTCGACCAGCTTGCCCTTCTCCATCACGCACACGTGGTCCGCGATCTGCCGGACCACCGCGAGGTCGTGGGTGATGAACAGGTAGGTCAGGCCCAGCCTGGACTGCAGGTCCGCGAGCAGGTTCAGCACCTGCGCCTGGACCAGTACGTCGAGTGCCGAGACAGCCTCGTCGCAGATGATCACCTCAGGGTCCAGTGCCAGGGCGCGGGCGATCGCCACACGCTGGCGCTGGCCGCCGGAGAGTTCGTTCGGGTACCGCTGCATGGTGGACTGCGGCAGCGCCACCTGGTCCAGCAGTTCCCTGACCTTCTTCTCGCGGCTGGCCTTGTCCCCGATCTTGTGGGTCCGCAGCGGCTCCTCAATGGTGCGGAAGATGTTGTACATCGGATCGAGCGAACCGTAGGGGTCCTGGAAGATCGGCTGCACGCGGCGGCGGAAGGCGAAAATCTCCTTGCTGTTCAGCGTGGAGGTGTCGACGCCGTCGAACACGATCTTGCCCGAGGTGGGCTGCAGCAGGTTCAGGACCATCTGCGCCACGGTGGACTTGCCGGAGCCGGACTCCCCCACGATCGCCGTCGTGGTTCCGCGCTTGACGCTGAACGAGACGTCGTCCACCGCGGTGAAGTCAGTGGCGCGGCCGAAGCCGGAGCGCAGCTTGAAGACCTTGCTCAGGTTCTCAATCTGCAGCACCTCGTCGGGCATGCTCGAGGCCACGACGGCGTCCTCAGCGGGCGCCAGCAAGTCGTCCGATTCGACGCCCAGTTCCTTGGCGGCCTGGATGCGCCGTGACGCCAGCGACGGCGCCGAGGCAACCAGCCGCTGGGTGTACGGGTGCTGCGGGTTCTGCAGCAGTTCCAGTGACGGACCGGACTCGACGACCTGGCCGCGGTACATCACCACAACCTTGTCGGCGCGTTCGGCCGCGAGGCCCAGGTCGTGGGTGATGAGCAGGACGGCCGTTCCGAGTTCGGTGGTCATCTTGTCCAGGTGGTCCAGGATCTGCCGCTGCACGGTCACGTCGAGGGCCGACGTCGGCTCATCGGCGATGAGCAGGCGCGGCTGGCAGGACAGGCCGATGGCGATCAGGGCACGCTGGCGCATGCCGCCGGAGAACTCGTGCGGGTACTGGTTGGCACGGCGGGAAGCGTCCGGCAGCCCGGCCTCGGAAAGCACCTTCGCGACGTCGTCCGGGCCGCTGGGCAGCCCGTTCGCCTTCAGCGTCTCGCGGACCTGGTAGCCGATCTTCCAGACCGGGTTCAGGTTGGACATCGGGTCCTGCGGCACCATGCCGATGCTGTTGCCGCGCAGTTCGATCATCCGCTTCTCGGAGGCGTGGGCAATGTCCTCGCCGTCGAAGAAGACGTTGCCCGCGGCCACCCGGCCGTTGCCGGGCAGCAGGCCGATGGCGGCCAGCGCCGTCGTCGACTTGCCGGAGCCGGACTCGCCGACAATGGCGACGGTTTCGCCGGGCATCACGGTGAGGTGGGCATTGCGGACGGCATTCACTTCGCCGTTGCTGGTGGTGAAGCTGATCGCCAGATCCTTGATTTCAAGGAGCGGGCGCCCGGCAGCCGCGCCGGCCTCGTGGAATTCGACAGAGGCGTTCATGGCGTCCCCTTTCATCGCTTGCGCGCTTTGGGATCGAGAGCATCACGCAGGGCGTCGCCCAGCATGATGAAGCTCAGAACGGTGATGGACAGCGCGATAGCCGGCCAGAGCAGCGGCATCGGGTTGGACCGCAGGGAAGCCTGCGCTGCCTGGATGTCGTTACCCCAGGACATGACGCTCGGCGGCAGTCCGATGCCGAGGAACGACAGGGTGGACTCCGCGACAATGAAGGTGCCCAGCGAAATCGTGGCCACGACGATGATCGGCGCGAGCGAGTTCGGCATGACGTGGCGCATCAGCGCACCGAACTTGGAGACACCCAGGGAGCGTGCGGCGGTAACGAAGTCCGCGTTGCGCACCTCGATCACGGCGCCGCGGGTGATGCGGGCAATCTGCGGCCAGCCGAAGGTGACCAGGATCAGCACGAGCGTCCAGGCTGTGCGGTTGGCGCGGAACACCGGCAACTGCATCATCACGATGGCGCCGAGGATCAGCGGCAGCGCGAAGAAGATGTCGTTGATGCGGGCCAGGACGGAGTCCACCCAGCCGCCGTAGTAGCCGGCGAGGGCACCCATGATGCCGCCGATAAGGAGGACGCCCAGGGTGGTGAAGAGGCCCACGGTCACCGAGGAGCGCGTGCCGAAGATGACTCGGGCGTATACGTCGCAGCCCTGCTGGGTGTAGCCCAGCGGGTGCCCGGCGGCCGGCCCGGCATCCGAATTGGCCAGCTGGCACGCTTCGGAGGCCGGATCGATCCCGGAGAAGAGCGAGGGGAAGAGCGACACGGCGACGACGACGAGGATCAGGAAGGCGGAGATCAGGAAGAGCGGCTGTTTGCGCAGGTTCTTCCACGCTTCGCCCCAAAGGCTCAGCGGCGCCTGGTCCTCTTTGACCTTGTCGGTTGCCTGCAGCGGCGTCTCGGCAAAGTCGGCGACGAAGTGCTCGACGTGCCGCTTCGCTGGCGTTGTGGCGCGCAGGTCTGGGGTCATGTTCTCAGGCGTCATAGCGGATCCTTGGGTCAAGCCAGGCGTACAGCAGGTCTACAAGCAGGTTGGACACGACGTAGATCAGCACGAGCACCGTGACGATCGAGACGACCGTGGGGCCCTCACCCTGCGTAACGGCGCGGTAGAGGCGGTTGCCGACACCGGGCACGTTGAAGATGCCTTCGGTCACGATGGCCCCGCCCATCAGGGCGCCCAGGTCGGCACCGAGGAAGGTGATCACCGGGATCAGCGAGTTGCGCAGAATGTGCACGCGGACCACGCGGAAACGGGACAGCCCCTTGGCGGTGGCGGTTCGCACATAATCGGCGTTCATGTTTTCGATGACGGATGTCCGGGTCAGGCGCAGGACGTAGGCGAACGAGCCGAGGCCGAGGACGATTGCCGGCAGGATCAGGTCCTGGACCGTGGCAGCCGAGCTGACGGTCGGCTTGGCCCAGCCCAGCTGGACGCCGATGGTGAACTGCAACAGGAAGCCGAGCACGAAGATCGGGATGCCGATCACGATCAGGGATGCGATCAGGACCGTCGCGTCGAAGAACTTGCCCTTGCGGAGGCCCGCGATCAGGCCGAAGATGATGCCGAAGACGGCCTCGAAGATCAGCGCCATGACGGCCAGCCGGGCCGTGACCGGGAAGACCTCGCCCAGCACGGCGGCGATCGGGCGCCCGGAGAAGTCCTGGCCCAGGTCGAAGGTGAAGATGCCCTTGAGGTAGAGCAGGTATTGGATCCAGAACGGCTGGTCCAGGTGGTACTGCTCCCGGAGCTGTGCCGCGACGGCCTGGTTGACCGGCTTGTCGCCGAAGAGGGCCACGATGGGGTCGCCAGGCAGGCTGAAGACCAGGAAGTAGACAAGCAGCGTGGCGCCCAGGAAGACCGGGATCAGCTGCAGGAAACGCTTAAGGATGTAGCTCGCCATTAGCGAAGGACACCCCCGTCAGCAGGCACCCTGTCCAAGGATGCGGCGGAGTTGTTCATCAAAGAACCTTTTCACTATGGGTGCAGCGGCCCCGGTGCGGTCACGGCGGCCCGGCTGCGAAGTACACCCGGCTGAGGCGGGTGCTTAGAAATTGGGTGGAAGCAAAACAACGGCGGAGGCCCCAATCCAGGCAGCCCCCGCCGTTGTTCAGTTGTTACTTGCCAGTGATGTTGTAGTACAGCGGGACGCCGTCCCAGCCGTAGTCAACGTTGGTGACGTTCTCGCTCCAGCCGCCCTGGGCAACCTGGTACCACAGCGGGATGGCCGGCAGATCGGTCAGGAGGGTTTCCTGGGCCTTGTTCATGGCCTTGTTGCCTTCGCTGACGGAGGAAGCGGCAAGACCTTCAGAGATGGCCTTGTCGAATGCCGGGTTGGCGTAGCGTGCGTCGTTGGAGCCTGCACCGGTCTTGTAGATCGGTCCGAGGAAGTTGTACAGCGACGGGTAGTCGGCCTGCCAGCCGGCGCGGATCGCGCCGGTCAGGGTGCCTGCGGTGGCGTCGTTGCGGGCTTCCTTGAAGGTGGCATACGGCTTGCCTTCAACCTTGATGCCGAGGGTGTTCTTCAGCTGGTTCACAACAGCCTCGACCCATGCCTTGTGGCCGCCCTTGTCGGCGTTGTAGGCGATGGTGAAGGTCTTGTCGGAGTCCCACTTCTTGATGGCGTCAGCCTTGGCCCAGGCTTCCTTGGCCTTGTTGGCGTCGAACTTCAGGTTCTCGGAACCCGGGATCGAGTCGCTGTAGCCGTCCAGGACGGGAGCGGTGAAGTCCTTGGCGGGCTGGCGTGCCCCGCTGAAGATGACCTTGGTGATTTCATCGCGGTTGATGGCCATGGAGATGGCCTGACGGCGAAGCTTGCCGGCCTCACCGCTCCACTCCGGCAGGTATTCCGGAATCGCGATGGTCTGGTTGCCGGCGTACGGCTTGTTGATGGTGCGGTCGCCGAGGTCGGTCTTGAAGTTCTTCAGGGCGCTCGTCGGGATGGTCTGCAGGATGTCCAGGTTGTTGGACAGCAGGTCCTGGTACGCGGCGTCGTCGTTCTGGAAGATCTTGAACGTCACGCCGGCGTTCTTGGCCTTGCGGGGGCCGTTGTAGTCCGGGTTCGGAACGAGCTGGATCTGCACGTTGTGCTGCCAGCCGCCGTCGGCCAGCTTGTACGGGCCGTTGCCGACCGGCTTCTCGCCGAAGCCCTTCGGGTCCTTCAGCGCACCGGAGGGAACCGGGACGAAGGCGGTGTAGCCGAGGCGCAGCGGCCAGTCGGATTCCGGCTGCTTCAGTTCGACGGTGAAGGTCTGGTCGTCCACGACCTTCAGGCCGGACATGGTCTCGACCTTGGAGCCTTCCTTGCTGGCTTCGTCGTAGCCCTTGATGCTTTCGAAGAAGGCGCCGCTGAGCTGGGCGTTCTTTGCGGCTGCACCGAAGTTCCAGGAGTCAACGAACGTCTTGGCCGTGATGGCTTCGCCGTTGGTGAACTTCTGGTCCTTCTTGATCTTGATGGTGAAGTGCTGGCCGTCCTTGCCCTCGATGGACTCGGCCAGTTCGTTCACCGGCTTGCCGCTGGGGTCGTAGCTGACCAGGCCGGCGAAGATCATGTCGATAACCTTGCCGCCGCCAACTTCGTTGGTGTCGGCCGGCATCAGCGGGCGCTGGGGCTCGGAGCCGTCGGCGATGATGACCTTGCTGGCGTTGCCACCGGTGCTGCCGCCGGCGGTGCTAGAACCGCCGCCGCAGCCGGTCAGGGCCAAAGCGGCGATAGCCACCATGCCCAGTGCTTTGGAAGTGCGCGAAAAACGCATTCCGCCTCCTAAGAGTTGTGGGAGTTCGTGCGGGAGAGACTTGTGCTTCCCGGCAGGTCCAGGCACAGAAATATCCTGTGACGTGGCCTACATATGGAAGTAGCCTAACCGCAAAAAGTCCGAATGATGGAACTCCGTTGCCAAACCGTGACTCGACAACTCCGTGACGGCTAGCGTCAATCGCAACGTATTTCAAGTCACACATTACTGGCTGGTACCATTCGCCCCGGGAGGCAGCCCGGTTATGGATCGTTAACCGAAAATCAGCGGCAGAACCCCCTAGCTCGCGCCCGAAATCAGCTGCGCCCGCAGCTCCCTGCGCTCCCGCTGCTTCTCCGGATCCGGGAGCGGAACAGCTGCCAGGAGCCGCTGGGTGTAGGGCTCCTGCGGGTTCCGGAGGATCTGGTCGCGGGTGCCCTGCTCGACGATCCGGCCGCGCTGCATCACGCAGATCCGGTCCGCCAGGACGTCGACCACGGCCAGGTCGTGGGTGACGAACAGGCAGGCGAAACCAAGTTCCTTCTGCAGGTTCTGGAACAGTTCGAGGACCTTGGCCTGGACGGACACGTCAAGGGCCGAGGTGGGCTCGTCCGCCACCATCAGCTTCGGCTTCAGCGACAGGGCCCGGGCGATGCCGACGCGCTGCTTCTGCCCGCCGGAGAGCTCGTGCGGATAGCGGTTGCGGTAGTCACGCGGCAGCTCCACCTGGTCCAGCAGCGCTTCGATACGCGTCTGCAGTTCGGCGCCCTTCGCGACGCCGGCGAGGAACATGGGCTCGCCGATGCTTTCACCGATCGGCAGCCGCGGGTTCAGCGACGACGACGGGTCCTGGAACACCATGCCGACGTGCCGGCGCATCTCGTGCAACTGGCGACCGTTCTTCTTGGCGGCCGAGATGTCCTGCCCCACGACCTTCATGATGCCCGCGGCAACCGGCAACAGGCCCACGGCCGCGCGCCCGATCGTCGTCTTGCCCGATCCGGACTCGCCCACGAGGCCCACCACCTGGCCCGGGTAGATCGCAAGGTTGGCGCCCTCGACGGCGCGGAAGGCCGGCACCCGCCCCTGCTTGGGGTATTCGATGGCGACGTCGGTGAGTTCCAGCACCGGCTCACCCTGCGGCTTCGCCGCGGTTCCTGCCGCGCCGGCGGCCGCGGCCAGCGCCGCGGCGTTTTCGCGCTCCCGGCGCAGCAATTCGGAGCGCGGGACGGCCTCCAGGTCGGAGTGCGTCGCGGCGGCGAGAGCCGCCGTCACGTCGACGCCGTCGTCGCCCGCCGCGCCACCCTGTCCGAGGTGCGGGACGGCGGCGAGGAGCGCCTTGGTGTACTCGTGCTGGGGGTTGTGGAAGATCTCGGCGGCGGTGCCCGTCTCCACAATCAGCCCGCGGCGCATGACGGCGATCCGGTCCGCGAGGTCCGCCACGACGCCCATGTCGTGGGTGATCAGGACGATCGCGCTGTCCAGCTTGTTGCGCAGGTTGCGCATGAGGTCCAGAATTTCGGCCTGCACCGTGACGTCAAGGGCCGTGGTGGGCTCGTCCGCGATCAGGAGCTTCGGGTCGCAGGAGAGGGACTGCGCGATCATGGCGCGCTGCCGCTGGCCGCCGGAGAGCTGGTGCGGGTAGGACTTGAACGCCTTTTCCGGGTCCGGGAGCTCCACGAGGTCGAGCATCCGCAGGGCGCGTTCGCGGGCCTGGTCCGGCGAGACCTCATTGTGCAGCCGGATGGTCTCCACGATCTGTGCACCCACGGTGTAGACGGGGTTCAGCGCCGTCATGGGCTCCTGGAAGATGACGGCGACGTCCTTGCCGCGGACAGCGCGGATGTTGGCCTCGTTGCCCCCGAGCAGTTCCTTGCCGCCGAGTTTCACGCTGCCGCTGACCCGGCTGTTGCTCGGCAGCAGTCCGAGCAGGGCCATCGAACTGGCGCTCTTGCCGGAGCCGGACTCCCCCACGATGGCCAGGACCTCACCGGCACGCACCTCGTAATTGAGGCCGATCGCCGCGGGAACCCATTTCTTATCCACGCCGAAGTCGACGCTGAGGTCGCGGACCTCCAGGACGGCGTCCCCCTTGCCGGGCGCGGGAGCCGGGGCGGGATCCAGGGTAATGAAGTCAGTCATGATGGGATTTTCCTTCCACCCGAGCGGCCATGGCACCGGTGATTAGTGCTGGAACTCGGAATGCTGAATTATTGGGGGCATGAGCACTGTGCCCGCTGCCGGAAACGTTGAAATCTTCAAGGCCCGGACGAACAAATGGTTCGCCTGGCTGGCCTGGACCGTGGCGGTCATCGGCCTGGTGGTCACTGTTGCCTCGGCCGGACCCGCCGCGCTTCCCACCACCGGGCCGCTGCTGTTGATCGCGCTGCTGGGCTGGCAGTTCTTCTGGATGCCCGCCGTCGTGGTGCACAGCGGCGGGGTCACGCTGGAGAACCCTTTCCGCACGGTGCTGGTGCCGTGGGCGGCCCTGGTGCACGTGGACACCCGCTACGCCCTGACGCTCGTGACCGCACAGAAAAGCTACGCCGCCTGGGCCGCGCCGGCCCCCGGCATCTGGGGCGGGCGCAATGCCCGCCCCGAGGACCTGCAGGGCTTGCCGGACACCAGCTACGGTCCCGGGCAGTCGGTCCGGCCCGGCGACCTCAAGTCCACCGACTCCGGCCAGGCCGCGCGCCTGGTGCGCACGCGCTGGCGGGAGCTGGTGGAAAGCGGCACGCTCGCTGCAGGCGAGACGACCGGCGATGCCGACGCGGCGGCCGTGACCGTCCGCCCGCGCTGGGCGGCCATCGGCGGCTTCGTGCTGCTGCTCGCGGCCAGCTACTGGGCGGTGGCCGCCCAGTAGTGCCTTGTCCGGCTGCCGGGCCGGGCCGGCGGCGTCGTGGCAGCGCACTTAGTGGTCCTTGGTGCCGTCAAGAGCAGTCACCGGAGCGGCCTCCGGCGATGGGGCGGCCGTATCCTGCGCCTTCTTGGCATTGAACTTCTTCTGCCGCGGATCGAAGGCATCGCGCAGGCCGTCGCCGATGAAGTTGATGCTCAGGCAGATCAGCACGATGAACAGGCCGGGGAACCAGAACAACCAGGGCCGGGTGGAGAAGGCCTGCTGGTTCTGCGAGATGAGCAGGCCCAGCGAGGTGTCCGGGGCCTTCACCCCGACGCCGAGGAAGCTCAGTGCCGTTTCGGTCAGGATCGCCGCGGACATGGTCAGCGTGACGTTCACGATCAGCACGCCGACGGCGTTGGGCAGGATGTGCTTGAAGATGATCCGGGCGTTGCTCGCTCCCGAGATCCGGGCGGCGTCCACGAATTCGCGCTCCCGCAGCGAGAGGAACTCGCCGCGCATCAGGCGGGCCAGGCTGACCCAGCTGATCAGGCCCAGGAAGATGCCCAGGGCGAGGACGCCGTTGGTGCTGGCGAACGAGGAGAACCAGCTGCCCGAGTCGCGCCGGCCGGCCATCTGCGCCATGACGGCGGCGAGCAGGAGGGCCGGGACGATGATGATGACATCGGTCAGGCGCATCAGGATGGCTTCGGCCCAGCCGCGAAAGTAGCCCGAGACGGCGCCGACGACGACGCCGATCAGGCCGGCGATTAGGCCGATGACCACCATCACCGTGATGGACTGCTGGGCGCCGCGCATGGTCATGGCGAACAGGTCCCGGCCGATCCGGTCCTGGCCGAAGGGGTGTTCGCCCCAGGCCAGCGGCCACAGCGAGGAGGTCGGTGCGCCGTCGTTGACCAGCGGGGAGACCTGCTCGTGGTTGTACTTCCACCAGCCGGGGATGCCCAGGTAGCCGACGGAGGTGAAGGCGACGATGAAGATCAGCGCGAAAACCACCAGCCCGATGATGGCACCGGAGTGTCCGAGGAAGCGCTTCCGGACGATCTGGCCCTGGCTCAGGCCTTTCGCCTCGAGGACGGGTTCGACGCCGGCTGCCGGCGCGGGCTGCAGTGCGGCCTCTTCGGCCATGATTTCGTCTTGCTGGCTTGGCTGGCTCATGCTTTTACCCTTACGCGCGGATCAAGTGCGGAGTAGGCGAGGTCCGCGATGAGGTTGAACACCATGGCTGTGATGGCTACGCACAGGAAGACACCCATGACGGGGTTCGGGTCAACGTGCTGGATGCCGTCCAGGAAGAGGAAGCCCATGCCTCGGACGGAGAAGACCGACTCGGTGATCACGGCGCCGCCGATCAGGCTGCCGATGTCGAAGGCCACGATCGTGGCGATCGGGATCAGGGCGTTGCGGAAGGCGTGGCGCATGACCACGGTGCGTTCCGACAGGCCCTTGGCCCGGGCGGTGCGGATGTAGTCCATGTTCATGATCTCCAGCATGGAGGCCCGGGTGAACCGGGTGTAGCTGGCCAGGGAGATCAGGATCAGGGCGAGGGTCGGCAGGATCAGGTGGGTGAAGGAGTCCAGGCCAAGGACCCAGAAGTCGCCCTCGATGTTGGGGGTGCTCGCCCCGATGGTGGCGATGGGGCGGCCGCGGACGCGGCTGTTGTTGAAGTACGTGGGCCATGCCTGCATGAAGCGGTCCAGCAGGATCAGGAACCCTACAAGGAATGAGGTGATGGCGGCCGCGCGCATCGACTGCCCACGGTCGTAGCCGCCCACGAGGTAGCCGATGCCGAGTCCCACCAGGACGGTGGCGATGGCCAGCAGCACGATCATGAGGAAAGTCGCCTGGTCCAGCAGCGGCTGGACGACGAAATACAGGACGACGCCGACGCCGACAGCGATCAGGGCCGACTGCAGGGCTTTGCGGTTCTTCAGGCCGGCGGTGAGCAGGGTGACGGCAAAGGCGAGGCCGACGCCGGCGATCGCGATCATCACCGGTCCCAGGCCGGGGGTCTTGAACCACTCGGTGGCGGAGAAGTAGACCAGGACGGCGGTTACGAAGAGGAAGACAATGCCGCCGGCAAGCACGCGGCGCTTCAGTTCGCCGCCAACCGCGACCGCAACCACCAGGCCGAAGGCGAGACCGATGCCAATGGCAGTAAGCATGGGGATCTCGGGGTTACGCAGGAAGTTGTTGAAGCCGATGGCGCCGAATTCCTTGAGCAGGACGGCCACCCAGAAGATCGGCAGGGAGAAGAACAGGAACGCCATGAAGGTCACGCCGTAGTCCAGCGCGCTGTACTGGCGCAGGGCGGTGATGATGCCCAGGGTGATGCCGATGAGGATGGCCAGCACCGTGGCGCCGGTGACCAGCGTCAGGGTCTGGATCAGCGCGTGGCCCAGGGCATCCGTCACGGGCTGGCCCACGATGTTCTTGCCCAGGTCGCAGGAGTTGGCGAACGGGACGAGGCACTGGGCGGCGCCGCCAAGCCATTTGAAATAGCGCAGCGGCGGGGGGACGTCCAGCTGCAGGAGTTCGGTGCGGGCGTCCATCAGTTGCTGCTTGTTGGCTGCGCTGATGGCGCGGTATTCCTCGAGGGGGTCACCTGACGCCGCTGTCAGGATGTACACCAGGAAGGATGCGCCGAGAAGAATGAGGGCGGCGGTCATGAGCCGCCGGACAATGTAGGTCACCATGGGGAATAGAACCTCGGTATTCGGGCCCAGGGATCGCCCGGACCGGTCGCAGAATTAGGCCGGATACCCCCGGGCGACGCGGCCGCGCCACTCATCGCCGGGGAGGGTCGCTAGAAAGGCGTCGGGACCGTAAAGCCGTGGTCCCGACGCCTTCAGCTAGCAAGTGTCACTTGCGGTTGCGGGCTACTTCTGCGCCCACTCCCAGAAGTTCCACCAGACACCGGTCTGGTTCGGCATGTACTTCACGCCGGTGATGCGGTCGCTGTAAGCGTCCACGCCCACGGCCTGGAAGAGGGGCAGACCGTAGCCGGAAGCCCAGATCTTCTTGTCGACCTGCTGGATGAGGTCATCCTGCTTGGCCTTGTCGGTGGTGATGATCAGCTCGTCCATCAGCTTGTCGGCTTCGGGATCGCTGAACTTGTTGAAGTTCGAGCCGTTGCCGGACTTGAAGATCTGCGGAACACCGGAGACACCGACGCCCGAGTTGATCCAGCCGAAGATGGTGGCGTCGTAGCTGCCGTCACCCAGGGCCTTACCCCAGTCAGACTTGCCGAGGCCGCCGTCGACGATCTTGAAGCCTGCCTTGGCGGCGGATTCACGGATCAGGGAGAAGGCGTCAACGCGGTTGGGGTTGTCCTTGTTGTACATGATGCGGACCGACGGCGTGGCGCCGTTCAGCAGCTTCTTTGCACCCTCGATGTCAACATCCTGGAATGCGGAGGAGCCGTTGTCCTTGACGGAGTCGGCGTACTTGGCCTGGTCCGGGACGAAGAGCTGGGAATCGAGCGGCTTGGCCTTGTCGTCCAGCTTCTTGACGATCTTGTCGACGATGTCCTTGCGCGGGACCGTCTTCATGAAGGCTTCGCGGACGTTCTTGTCGGCGAACGGGCCGCTGTAGTTCAGGTCGAGGTGGTCGTAGGAGAGCTGGTTGCCCACCTCAACCGTGACGCCCTGGCTCTCGAGGGCCTTGAGCTGCTCCACGGTGTCCGCGGAAGCCTGCGGCGCGATGATGTCCGCTTCGCCGTTCTTCAGTGCCTGGACTTGGGCCGGAGCTTCACCGATGTAGCGGACGGTGATTTCGTCCAGCTTGGGCTCCGGGCCCCAGTTGTAGTCCTTGTTCTTGACCATGGTCAGGGACTGGTCCTGGTTCATCGCCTTGACGACGTAGGGGCCGTTGGAGAGGAAGAGGCTGGGATCGGCCGGCAGCGTCTTGGTGTCGAAGCCGGTGTTCCACATGTCAGACATGGCCTTGAGCTGCTTGTTGGCAGGCTTCGGGTTCTTGGCGTCTCCGCGCGGCATACCCTTCAGGAGGTCCACGAACGCCTTGGCGTCGGCCAGGCCGGCCTTCTTGGCGAGGACGTGGGCCGGGATGTCGATGCCGGGGCCGCCGAGGGCGATTTCCCAGTCAGCGAAGGGCTTGGAGTACTTGATCGTCATGGAGCGGTTGTCGTCGCCCAGTTCCGGGAAATCGGTCAGCGCCAGGCCGGTCGGGTCGCCGGCGTAGGAGAAGTAGGAAGTTCCCTTCTTTCCTTCCGCGTCGGCGTCGTTGTAGTAGCCGGAGAAGGCAGCCCACTGAAGCACCAGGTCGGCGGCGGTGACGGGCGTGCCGTCAGACCACTTGACGCCGTCGTTGATGGTGTACTTCACGGTCAACGGGTTGTCTGAGACCTTTTCCATCTTGCCGAACTTTTCGTTGCGGACAACATTGAGCTTGTTGTCGACGTAGAAGAATCCGGAGTGGGTGGCGTAGCTGACTTTCGAGTTGATATCAGTATTGCCGTCAGCGGTGTTGGGGTTGAACGTGTTGAACGCGTTCACCTCTACGACTGTTGCCGATCCGCCTGATTTGGCTGCAGCCGCCGCGGACGACGGGGTTGACCCGCCACTGTTTCCCGCGCAAGCGCTCAGTGCGAGTGCTGCTGCTGCCGCGACCCCCACTGCTTTGGAAATACGACCGAATCGCATTCCGCCTCCTTGTTTCTGTGGTGTGGATGAGACCGGCGCCTGAGGCGCCGGACAGACGTCCACACTCCCCCAGCGGCAGTGTGGCGCGTCTCACATGGCATGAAGCGTAAACCCGCAGCGGGGCAGAACGGCATGAAATTTGTTCGCAGGTATGGTTCGTTATCGAGCTGCAACAATTGGCGCCCGCGTTAAGTAAATTTTGTCGAAATTCATTGACGAATCTGGAAGTCCGGGATATTGACCGAATGCCGCAAAAAGCCCGGATCCACGCGGATCGAAGCTTTTCGAGTTAATCGTCCATTACCGGCCCGGTCACCGGCATCTCACCCGGCTTCGAGGACGAAGAAGATGAAGGACAGGAACGCTGACTTCTCGCCGCTGAGGATGCGCGGCGGAAGGAGTTCGCGCGGCGTGTCCGGAGCGGGCTCTGGTTCGCTCACGGAGGCTATGCCGTAGCCCGCTGACGTGAAGGCACTAATCATTGAGTGCAGCGGCCGGTGCCAGAAGGTCAGGACGGCCGGCTCGCCGTCGAACTCGTAATCCTCCGAGTACTGCCGGATGGCGAAGTAGTCCTCGGCGGGCTGGGTGACCACGCTGACCGTGGGGTGGTTGACCGAGAGGATCAGGCGGCCTCCCGGCTTCAGCACGCGCCGCAGTTCGGCAAGGGGGCCGGACCAGTCCTCCAGATAGTGCAGGACCAGGGAGGAGACGACGTCGTCGAAGGAGTCGTCGACGAAAGGGAGCGGCCTGCTGAGGTCGGCCAGGTGAAGGTCCGCGGCCGCGCCCAGCCGCTGTCTTGCCAGTTCGAGCATCGCCGGACTGGAATCGAAGCCGGTCATAAGGGCGCCCTTGGCACTCAGCGCCGCGGACAGGAGCCCGGAACCGCACCCTGCGTCCAGGATCCGGCGGCCGGTCACGTCGCCGGCGAGACCGATCATCGCCGGCCGCTCGTAGTAGGCGTTGAGCAAGCTGGATTCATTCTCCGCCGCGTAGCTCTCGGCGAAGCTGTCATAGTGGTCGGCTTTCACGGATCCTCGCTCTCGGGGCAACGCTCTCGGGTGGGACGGTCGGCTCGATCCTAACCACCCGACCGCCACTTCGCGCAGGCCTCCGTTTCCTGCGGCGTTTCTCCAACGTTGATATGGAAAGCACTTCAAACATCCGGTAGGCAGCTCTGGCTCCAGCACGCCCAGATTCCGCCCTAGAGGCCGATCTCGGGTGGCCCCACACTGCGCGAGCGAGCAACTGTCTATATGCGGCAAATATCAGGCTACAGACCGGGGGTCGTTAGACGTTGAGCCGACCGACTATGAGGTCCCGCAGCCGAGCAACTTCAGAGTTAGAGCTGCTGCTAGTTATTTACCCTCGCGATTCGCGTCCCGCAAACGCTTAGAGGCGAGACTTTCACGCATGACCGACGGTGGGGCGATCTTTTTCCCTAAGAAGATCCCACTCACGTAGGACAGACATCAAGGCATCCTGGAACCTGTCTGAAGTATGATCCAAAGACCAAACTCCGGCTTCAGTAAGCGAGTCAGGCCGCCACGACCTCCTCGCAGTCACCTTACCCAGAAGAACCTTCTCTCTACGCTCATAAACTCCCGGCCAGGGGGAACCAGGTTCACCGTAGTTAGGGATGGCGTCGGGATCCTCGTTAGCGCAATCTGAGAGAAGCCGCGTTGGAAGATTGACGAATGACCCGTTTAGGAGAGCGTCTACAATCGATTGGTCGTCCGAAAGATCGACAATGTCGTCGTCGTCGTCGTCCTCGAACGCCAGAATGGCCAGGTGTAGCGCGTCGCCGTAAAGCCATGCACCTTCATCCATCAAATTGCTTAGCGCCGTCCTTGCGTCACTGTCGATTGTTCCGACGGACGGCATCGTTATGGCGTAGATGCGTAGCAACTCCACCTCGACCTGAAGTCGTGTGAGAGCACTGAGAACGGATTCCCGGCGCTGACTAATCAAGCTGAAGTCGCCCTCCGGGAACGACAATAAATCCGATGTGCGTGGGCTAGTGAGGTCCTGAATGGTTCGAGCCTCCAAAACGGTAGCGCGAGCATGGTCTACGAGGCCTTGCATGCGGCCGCTTAAGTAGCTCTCTTTCTCCATAGCCGCCTGGCTGTCGGCAATCTTCTGCGACTGCCGCAGAGCTAGAGCAGCGAGCATTACCCCAATCAGAATTGCGATCCCCGACAGAATCGAGGATACCCATCCATCTAATGAACCCAGTTCCATGAATATCCGTCTCTCCCAATTGGTCGCGTAAGCCGTCGACATGATAGCCGGTTTCGCTAACCGCTTCCCCGAACCAACGCACAGTGTCAGCGAGATAACCCCGTCGGTCACGGGTCGGCACCGTGACTCCTAAGCATCTCGTTCACCCCGTCCGCAGTATCCGGACGATCGGGCGGAACCTCGTCACGTACATGCGCGCGATGAGTGGCTAGAACTGATTCCTTCGCGACATCGGGCGCGCCGTTCCGATGGATTAGATTCGCTTGCAGACTTTAGGTCCCCGCCGGGGGCCGCAGGGATCCGGATTTCTCGCCGCAGAATGAGACGGCCCTGAACGCGGTGGTGCGTGAAGGTTGGCGGATCGCACGGTGACTGACAGTGACTGTATGCATGGATTTTGGGTTGTCGAGTCACAGCCCAGATGGCCGCACGCCGAACTCTGACTCCGTCAGCGGCCATCGGCAAAGCTGCCCCTCCTGCCCGGGGCAGGAATGGGTCCAGCTAGGCCCGCTCCGCAAGGTGTTTGATCCTGACGATCGCCTCCGACCACATGCTCCGCATGTCGTCCGCCCACTCGTCGGGCACCTCGAGCTCGACGACGAGGGTGGTCGAGCCGCCGGTCTCGCTGAACGAGTAACTTTCGTGAAGTCCGGCTGCCGGACCTCCTGGGTTTTCGACGCCGTTCTCGATCTCGCCGAGATAGCGGACCGACACGACTTCGTGGGGACGGTTCTCGACGATGGTGCCGAAGAGGCCGCTCGAGGTCCCGTCGTCGTTCGGGCCGAGGAAACGGATCTCATCACCCTCGTTCCAGCCGCCCTCGTAGGTCGAGCCCTCGTGAAAGGCGGCGGTCCATTCGCGGTAGGTGTCCAGGCCGAGCATGACGTTCCAGACATGCGGCGCGGGAGCGTCGACGTCGACGCTGAATCGAAGATTCTCCATGCGCGATCTTAGGTCCGGTGCACCGTGGGGGCGCAAGACCGCCGGCAGGGCCGGGTGGTCGAAGGAACGGAGCGGGATTTGCCACTCCCTCTTTTTGCTGACATGCTGTCGGAAAGATGCCGACATCATGTCAGCAACTCTTTCCATCCACCTCTGAACCTAGGACCCCCAATGTTCCTTGCACTCCGCGAACTGATCTTCGCGCGTGGCCGCTTCAGCCTGATGGGCGGTGTCATTGCCCTCATCGCCGTGCTGATGGTGATGCTTTCCGGCCTGTCCTCGGGCCTCGTCAACGATGGCGTGTCCGGCCTCAAATCGATGCCGGTGACCGCCTTCGCCTTCGACCAAGGCACCAAAACCGACAACGCGTTCTCCCGCTCCGTGGTCGATGACCACCAGCTCAGCGCCTGGCGCGGCGTGGACGGCGTGGCCGCCGCGGAGAAGATGGGCGTTGGCATGGCCAACGCCACCACTGATTCCGGCAAGCAGATTGACCTCACGCTTTTCGGCGTCGAGCCCGGATCCTTCCTGGAACCGTCCCGCTCAGCCGGCGCCGCACTCGGGGCTGCTGACGGCATTGTTGTGTCGTCGACCGCGAAGGCCGAAGGCATCGACCTCGGTACGGTCGTGACGCTGGACCGGATCGGCACGAAACTTAGGGTTGTGGGCTTCACCGAAGGCCAGTCCACATTCGGGCACGTCGACGTCGCCTACCTGCCGTTGAAAACCTGGCAACTGATCGCCTCCGGCCAGGCCTCCCCCGGCATCCCCAACCCGGCGCAGTTGTCCGCGCTCAACTTTGATACCGCCAGCGTCGTCGCAATCCAGGCGAAGCCCGGCGCCAAGCTGGACCTGGCCGCCGCCGACACCGCCGCCGGAACGTCCAGCAAGTCTCTCTCCGCCGCTTTCAACGCATCTCCCGGCTATGAGGCCGAGACCATGACCCTGAGCATGATCCAGGTGTTCCTGTACGCGATCTGCGCCCTTGTGGTCGGCGCGTTCTTCACCGTCTGGACGATCCAGCGCAAGCACGAAATTTCCGTACTGCGGGCCATCGGGGCCTCTACCGGCTACCTGCTGCGCGATGGACTGGCCCAGGCCGCCATCCTGTTGGTTGGCTTTACCGCGCTGGGTGTGGCCGCCGGCCTGGGGCTCGGTGCCGCCATGCCGGACGCTATGCCGTTCGCGCTCGAGGCCGCACCGATCGCCGTCGCCACTGCCCTCACCATTGGCCTCGGCCTGATCGGCGCCGCCGTGGCCGTGGTGCGCATTTCCCGCATCGACCCGCTCAACGCCCTTGGAGGACAGCGATGACCAACCCCACGTTCACGGCGGCCGGCACAAGCCCGGCCGACGCATCCGGATCCACCGGCCTGTCCATCCGCCATGCTGTGATGGAACTCGGCGACGGCGACACCAAGGTGAAAGCTTTGGACGATGTCAGCCTCGACGTTGGCCCGGGGGAATTTCTAGCCATCGTCGGCCCGTCCGGTTCCGGCAAATCCTCCCTGCTCGCCGTCGCCGGCGCCCTGGCCTCCCCGGATTCCGGAACGGTCAGCATCAACGGGCAGGATCTCTCCCAATTGAGCCGGGGCAAACGCGCCGCGTTCCGGCTGGCGAACATTGGCTTCGTTTTCCAGTCCGGCAACCTCATCCCGGCGTTGACTGCGGCGGATCAGCTCCGCCTGGTCAACCGGCTCGCGGGCGGACCGAAGAATTTCGACCCGGCGGTCCTGCTGGAATCCGTTGGCATGGCCCACCGTGCCGCCAACCGCCCCGGCCAGCTCTCCGGCGGCGAACGGCAGCGCATTGGCATCGCACGGGCACTCGTCACGGGGGCGAAACTCCTCCTCGTGGATGAACCGACCGCCTCGCTGGACCGGGCCCGCAGCCGCGAAGTCGTGGAATTGCTGGCCCGGCAAAGCCACGAGCACGGCGTCGCGACCATCATGGTCACCCACGACCATGACGTCCTCGGCTACTGCGACCGCGTCGCTGAGATGGTCGATGGCCGGCTGGGGGCTCCTGCCCCGGTCCGCTAGCATCCAGGGCACGGACCCGACGACGGCGGCCTGCTCAGCAAGCCGCCGTCGTCGGGCCGTATTCTTGAAGCATTGGTCAAAAAAAGCGTCAAAGGATCCCGAAATGCCCAGAATCAGTGCCGCCACCGTCGCGGAACACCGCGCCGCACAGGAGCGCGCACTGCTGGATGCTGCCCACGAACTGCTGCAGGAAACGTCGGAAGCGCCGACCATGGCCGAGGTGGCGTTGCGGGCAGGGCTTTCAAGACCCAGCGTTTACCAGTACTTCGATTCCCGGCAGGACCTGCTCCAGGCCCTGGTCCGTGACATTTTCCCGCGCTGGACCGAGCGCGTCACCGGCGCGATGGCGGACGCCCCCACCGAGGCGGACCGGATCTTGGCCTACGCAACGGCCAACGTTGACTTGGTCGCCGAAGGAGCGCACGCCGTTGGAGCAGCGCTGGCCGCACTGGCTCCCGGCGCCGAACTCGACGAGCAGGCCACCCGGATGCACCGCCAGCTGCAGGAACCGCTGATTGCGACGCTCACCGAGCTCGGGGTTGCCGACGCCGAGTCAGTCGCCGAGATGATCAACGCCGTCGTCCACGCCGGCACCCGCATGCTCGAATCCGGTCAAACCCCGGCGCAGGTGCACGCCCACCTTCGGACGCTGCTCGGACCCTTCGTGGCAGAGCGCCAGGGCACCGAAGCCGCCGGACGTTAGTTGGCCCGGCGCGTTAGTTGGCCCGGACGTTAGTTGGCCTGGCAGGTTCCCTAGGCCATCACAGCGTTAACCAGCTCGTGCTTCATCGGGGTGATTTCCACCGGCAGGTTTGGCCTTACGTTGTTGTCGAACCAGGAATCGTGCTGCGCCGCAGCCTCCCAAATTTCCACCACGGTCATTCCGTCGTCACTTTCATAGGCGTAGTGCGCCTTGAATCCGGGGGTGGCCGCGAGTCTGTCCCTGAGGGCCGCGGCGATGCCTTCGTATTGTTCCCGGGTCAGGCCGGGCACCAGGTTTTGAACCAGAACAGTCATGGCAGACTCCTCCAAAGGCGGATGCCGGCCGGGCGGACTGATCCCACGGACAGAGCCGGCACAGCGGAAGCCTACGCCGTTGGCGGGTGCCGCGACAGGGCAGCGCGCTGCGCCGCAGGGCTCAGTCCGCGCCGTCTATGGCCGCTCAGCGCAACCGGGAAGTTGCTGGACGCTGCAGTCCCCATGGCCCGTGGGCGGCGGAGCAGGGCGGGGCGCCATGGCGTCTTGTGCCTAAAATACTGACATGCCTTCCCGCGTTCACGAGTTTGACTGGCCTGATCGGGTCGTCGTTGGCACCATTGGCGTTCCGGGGGCGCGTACCTTCTACCTGCAAGTGCGCGCTGGGACTCAGATCGTGAGTATCGCCTTGGAGAAACAGCAGTCGGCCCTGCTCGCTGACAAGATCGACGAGATTCTCGATCAGCTGAGCACCGTCGAGGGCAACCCCTTCAGCGTTCCCTCAAGTACGCCTATTGAACTTGTCGACAATGAACAGCTCGACGCCGTTTACGAGCAGTTTCGTACCGGTGCCATGAGCTTAGGGTGGGACCCAACCACTGCCCAAGTCGTCATTGAGGCCTACCCCATCACCGAAGTGGACGCTGATGACGACGAGTCGCTTGACGAGGACGCCGACGACGACTCCGAAATGCTTCTGGTGCGGATGCCGGTCGGCACCGCCCGCGCATTCGCCAAGCGCACCCGTGAGATCGTCGGCGCTGGGCGTCCGACGTGCCCGCTTTGCGGTTACCCGATGGACCCCGACGGCCACATCTGCACCCTTCCGGAAGCCTGACGCCGGCCCCGGCCAGGTGACCGGTCAGGTGGCTACAGCTCGGCGGGCCTAAAAGGCGGTGCTGGGCAGGTCTTTCTCGCCATCGAGGATCGCAGTGACAATCCTCGCCGCAACCAGGTCTGGCTCCAGCGCGGCGCCGAATCGCGGCGCCGCCCCGGCAATCGGATGCTCGGACAGGGCGGTACCCGTGTGGCCCGGCCGGGCATCCATGATTCGGATGCCAGCGCGCCGATATTCTCGCGCCGCCGCGGCAACGAACGCCGCTAGCCCGGCTTTCGACGCCGAGTATGCGGCCAGACCGGCGACGGGTGTTTCAGCCACGACGCCGCTCAGCGTGACTATGAAGGGCTCCCGGCCTTCACGGGCCGATGCCGCTAGGTAGGGCTGGCTCTGCACAATAAGCTGGACCGCACTGGTCGTGTTCACGGCGAAGAGCTCGTCCACGGTGGCGGGTTCCAGGTCTGCTGCAGCACCGAAGGCGACGACGCCGGAGGCAACCACCAGCCCATCGACTCGTCCATACTGTGCACTCACGCCTTCCAGCACCTCCCGGACCACGGAGGGAGTGCGGAGATCGTGCCCGGCAGACCTTGACGACCGGGCAACGATGGCGCCGTTACTCTCCAGCTGGGCGGCGATGCGCGAACCGAGTCCGCCGCTAGCGCCGACCACCAGAACTACCGCCTCCTGAAGCGTCGTCTTGGGTAGATCCTAGATCACCGTAGGGCGGGCACCCCAGCGCCTGGACCGGAGTTTGAAGCGGAACTCTCGGCGATGTTCCGCTGTGGAGTTCCTCTTCCGCATGCCAGCCCCCGACGAACATTTGCATGGCGAAACGTCGCACGCCGGGTTCGGCTCTAACGCCCGTGCCAAGTGAATATCTCTTACGCGCTCAGAGGTAGGCCGAAAGGATGGCCAGAACAAGCGGGGCCCCGAGAAGAAGCGCTAGGAGCCAGCCCGCGCGGCGACGTCGCGCGCTGTCCACAAGCGATCGCAACTTGGTGAACTCGTGCAGCAAGACCGCCGGCTCAACCACGGCAGGCGGACTTCTGTGCCAGGTTCCGGGGCGGAGGGCTGCAGCGGTAAGCGCCGACACCTGCGTGGGCGTGAGAATGTTCGGGCGGTCTGCCAGCCACCGAAGGAGGTGCCGGTCCGTGACTACAACGACGTCGGCCGGCCTCTCCCCGGACCGTATACGTAAACAGCACAGCTTTGCGGCGGGCAGCCACCCTCTTCATCATGTCGTCCAATGTCCCCATCCCGTCTTGGTGCATCTCTGCCTTCAAGAGAAGACCCCGGACCGCAAACCGGTCCGAGGTCTCCTATAGTTCCCTGGCGGTCGTTCGCTCATTCCAAGCTGGATCCTTCGAGAAGGTCACTTTCCCTGCCGGTGACTCGTGCCAGTTCTAGTCAGCTGGCGGACGCTGCTGATGGTATCTGGTCCATATCAGCAGCATGGGTGCTCCGATGACCGCACTCAGCGCTCCGACGAGCCACGAAGGCCGGTCGGGCACTCCGAATGCAATCACCGCAACTAGGGGAATCGTGATAATTAGGGAAGCCGCGGTAGCCAGCCAAGGTCTGTGCATTCTCGCTCCTGATGTATCGATCGATGCGTTAACTCATAGCCGAGTGGTAGAGGGCTCCACCCAGTGCGGCGCCGGTGTTGTAGCCGATTCCAGCGGCGCAGCCCGTCCCAATGTCTGAAAGTGACGTGGCGTTTCCATCCAGCATATTCGCCGTACCGACGGCGACGGCCCGGTGCCGACGTCGACCGAGCCGGAGACCTGATCGGAGATCGGCAGTGGTAGCCGCGTCGCGCCCGGCCGTGAACCCAGCTCGCCGATGGTGGTCACTTCCCCTGACGAGGCCCCCGGAATGGCCATGGGCGCCGGTACTACAGCCAGCCCGGGTCCGGACGTTGCGGCCAGGAGTCCAAGCCCCAGGCACGAGGCGATAGCCCCGCGAAACAACAAGGCCGGCGGCCTATGGCCACCGGCAAATCGATCTGAACGYKRCGGCGTMCGCCGCTTYCCCCCAATAAGCACCGGGCGGTTTCTCACCAACGTCGCAACACCTACTGAAAGAGGTGTTGTTTTTTATGCGTAGTTCGACGCGCCGAAAGCGGAAGATGGGCCCCGAAGGCTTGGTCGAGAAGAAGCCCTTGTACGTTCAGCCCATGAAAGACGGGCACTCCAATTCCGCAGCATGCAGGATTCTTGGTATCAATGTGAACACGGGCCATCGCTGGTTGCATGGACGCAGCGGGGTTGAAGGCCTCATACAGCAGGGCTTGGACCCGCGGCCCCGTAAGGCCGTTCCGGCGGCGGTGTCCAGCCGCTATCTGTCCGAAGACGAACGCATTTTCATCGCGGACCGACTGCTGGTCCGGGCAAGTATTCGCTCCATCGCCCGTGATCTGGGGCGGTCACCGTCTACCATCAGCCGGGAGCTGTCCCGCAATCGCCCCGATTCGCGTCGCTATCACCCGTTCCGTGCCCAGAAAATGGCACAGAAGCGCAGGCCGAGGCCGAAGTTGGCCAAGCTGGCCAGCGATGAAGAACTGCGCCACTACGTTGTGGAGTGCCTGTCGAAGCGTTGGAGCCCTCAGCAGGTCTGTCGGGCCTTGAAGCAACGGTTCCCGGGCGAGAAGTGCCGGCATTTGGCTCACGAAACGATCTACCGGGCGCTGTATCAATTGAGTATCCGCCCCGTTCCCACCGGGTCTGCCCGGCTACTGCGTTCGGGTAGGTTCAGCAGACGGTCCCGGTCCAGGACCAACGTGAAGCCGCGCCGGTACATGGCCGATGCTCTGAAGATCGGCGATCGCCCAGCCCACATCGCTACCAGGGAAGAGGCTGGCCATTGGGAGGGTGATCTCATCATGGGGAAAGGGAACAGGTCAGCGATAGTGACGCTGGTTGAACGTTCTTCCCGGCTTCTCGTTGCCTTTGCGCTTCGGCCGGGAAACAGGTCCGATAACATGTGTGACCAGCTCATTGAGGCGCTCGGGGTCATGCCAGTCACGTTGCGGAGAACTTTGACGCGGGACCGGGGCTCCGAGATGGCCAAGCATGCCGAGGTTACTGCTGCTTTGGGCACGCTCGTGTACTTTTGTGATCCGGCCAGCCCTTGGCAGCGTGCCTCAAACGAAAACGCCAATGGCTTGCTCCGTCAGTACTTCCGGAAGGGAGATGACCTGAGCGCAGTTGAACCGGCAGATGTCCTGTTCGCCACTGAGGAGATCAACAGCCGGCCCAGGGCCGTTCTGGATTGGTCGAGCGCAACTGCAAGGTTCGCGATCTATCACGCGACTGCGGCCAGCCCCGGTCGGAGGAACTGCAGAAACGAGCGAACTGCTGCAGTTTTTGCTACTTCGGGCTAGCTACGGTGCCGAGCAGCACAGTTGTCGGGGCTTTCGCGTTCAGGGCAACCTTCTTTCCTCTGAAGGCGGGCTGACTGGTGTCTCTACAGAGGTGCTGTTGTCGCTGGCGGTCCAGCTGGCGAGGAAATCCAGTTGGTCTTGGGCGTGGCTGCCCGGTTCGGCGGAGTAGGCGATCAGTGTCAGCCCTTCCCCGGGGAGTTCGAGCGCGTCGCCGGTGAGTTCGATCTCCCCGACGAGCGGATTGCGCATGGTCTTGCGTGCGGTGCGGTGAAAGCGGACATTATGGCGCGCCCACCGTGTGGAGAACTCGGTGCTGCCCGCGGCCAAGTCACCGATAAGGCCGTTGAGCGCACGGTCGCGAGGGTTTCTGCCGGATTCGGCACGCATGGCGGCTGCAAAGTCATCGGCGAGTGTGTCCCAGTCGACGAAGAAGTCCTTGGACCGCGGGTCCAGGAACATGAAGCGTGCGAGGTTCACCGGAAGCGTCTCGGGGCTAAGGATGCCGGTGTAGAGGGCGAAGCACAGGCTGTTGGCAGCGACCACGTCAGTACGGGCGTTCCGGACATAGGCCGGAATCCCGGTCATTCCGGCCAAAACTCTTTCGATGCTGGGGCGCACGTCAGCCCGTGCCCGCCGTGGCCCGGACGCCGGGGCAGGTGCCGCGGCCTTGGCCAGGTCAAACAGGTGGGCTCGTTCTGCCTCGTCGAGCTGCAGGGCCCGGGCGAGGGAGTCAAGAACGGAATCCGACACTCCCCGGAGGTTGCCGCGCTCGAGCCTTGCGTAGTACTCGGTGCTGACGCCGGTGAGCATGGCCACTTGCTCACGTTTGAGCCCTGCCACTCTTCTGGTACCGCCGTAGGCGGGCAACCCTGCCTGGGTCGGAGTGATGCGGGACCGGCGGCTCATGAGGAACTCGCGGACGTCGTGAGTGTTGTCCATGGCTTCTAGGCTACGGCGGGCCGGGCTGGTCTGACAGGAACTGCCAGTACACCGCACAACAGACACTCCCGCGCGAATGAAGGGGCTGGTTTTCTTGAAGAAGACCGTTATCCCGCTTTGAAAGGACATCATGTCCGTGTCTGTCGTCAGCCGCCCAACCGTGGCTGCCCGACCCAGGGCTTCCCTGGCCGTTGCCATGCTGGGCTTCTTCGTTGTCGCCTTGGATGCCCAGATCGTCAACGTCGCTCTGCCTGCGATCCGCAACGATCTCGGCGGGGGCCTGTCCGGCCTGCAGTGGGTGGTGACCGGCTACACCCTGATGTTCTCTGCCCTCCAGCTGTTCGCGGGAACGTTCTCCGATAGGGCCGGTGCGCGCCGTGCCTATGGACTTGGCATGATCGTCTTCGTTGTTGCTTCCGCTGCCTGTGCGCTGAGTCCCTCGCTCCCGGTACTGGTCGGTGCCCGTATTCTGCAGGGCGTCGGAGCGGCGATGATCACCCCGGCTTCCCTGGCGCTGATCCGGGAGGCCTATCATGACGCCGCCGCCCGCGGCCGCGCCATCGTTTACTGGGGGCTGGGCGGTTCGGTGGCCGCCGCCGCAGGTCCGGTACTGGGCGGGCTTCTCACACAGCTCGACTGGCGGCTGATCTTCTTCGTCAACCTACCCGTCGGGGCTGTGGCTCTGTTGGTGCTTTCCCGCGTCGCACCGTCACCCCGACGGCTTGCCCCGTTTGACTGGGCCGGACAGATCAGCGCCGTCGCCGGACTCGCAGCCCTGACCTACGGCATCATCGAGGGTGCCGAAGCCGGTTACGGAAGCCCCGCCAT
Organism: Arthrobacter sp. 01N442; assembly: GCF_056399345.1. Classification (NCBI taxonomy): domain Bacteria; kingdom Bacillati; phylum Actinomycetota; class Actinomycetes; order Micrococcales; family Micrococcaceae; genus Arthrobacter; species Arthrobacter sp. 01N442. The sequence goes on along the minus strand of NZ_JBFTRD010000006.1, from coordinate 61,494 downwards.
CTTGCTCATGTTCGCCTTCGGGGTGGTATCCGTCGTTGCCTTCGTCACCGCCCAGGCCAGGGGACGGCATCCGATGATTCCGCTGGACCTGTTCCGCTCCCGTGCCGTGTCCACCGCCCTGATCATTGCCGTCGTCACAATGGGGGCGTTCTACGGCATCGTGTTCGTTCAAAGCCTCTACTTCCAGCAGGAACGGGGCGCCTCTGCCCTGGAGACCGGGTTGCTGTTCCTGCCAATGACCGCCCTCGTGGCCATCCTGAACCCTTTGGTGGCCCGTCTCATGGCCCGGTACGGGCATGTGGCCATGATTGCCGCAGGACAGCTCATCATGGTTATCGGCCTCGCCGGAGTGTGCTTGCTGCCCGCGGATGCGCCGGTCCTGCTCGTCGCAGCGCTCATGGTCCCCGTCGGCGTGGGCGGCTCTTTCACCGTCCCGTCCATCGTCGCCCAGGTAATGGACAACGTCCCCGCGGAACGGGCCGGCACCGCCAGCGGAGTGGTCAACACCGCCCGGCAAGTCGGCGGATCCCTCGGCGTGGCCATCTTCGGCGCGGTGCTCGCCAGCGGCGAGTTCATCACCGGGCTACGCGCCAGCCTCGGCGCCACGGCTGTGGTCCTCATCGTCCTCGTCGCGGCGTCCCTGGCATTGCAGCGACGGCGGCACGCAACCACCTAACCAGACCCGACCACAATGAAAGGAGCAGGCATGCGCCTCGCAGTTCCGGGACCCACGACCAAGGGACCGGCCGAGAAGTTCACCGGCGACGTCTACCTGAATCCACTGCACTCAGCTGAAAGCCCCTCCCGGCTCGGGTTCGCGATGGTCCGGTTCGCCCCCGGGGCCCGGACCCACTGGCACTCCCACCCGCTGGGCCAAACACTGCACTGCACCGACGGAACGGGATTGGTGGCCACCCGGGACGGGAAAGTCATCGTCATGCGGGCCGGAGACACCGTCCACACCCTTCCCGGAGAAGAACACTGGCACGGCGCAACTCCGGACTCCCTGATGTGCCACCTGGCCCTGGTCGAAAACGACGACGGGCACACCGCAACGTGGCTCGAACCCGTCAGCGACCAGGACTACCAAGCCGCACACCCCAAAACCCACCCACAAACCACAGCAGAACAACGCTAAGGAAAAACCCATGAAGAACGTCACGCTCAACAACGGCATCGAAATGCCCATCCTCGGCTTCGGTGTCTTCCAGATCCCCGAAGAAGAAACCCAGACCGCCGTCGAAGCAGCCCTCGCCACCGGCTACCGGCACCTGGACACCGCCGCGTCCTACGGCAACGAAGAGGCCGTCGGCGCCGCGATCAAAGCCAGCGGCATCAACCGCGAAGAACTGTTCATCACCACCAAACTCTGGATCCAGCACGCACCCACCGGGAATGTCTACAACGACACCAAGCAGTCATTCCAGAACTCCCTGAACCGGCTCGGACTGGACTACCTCGACCTCTACCTGATCCACCAGCCGCTCGGTGACTACTACAGCGAATGGCGCGCCATGCAGGATCTGAACAAGGAAGGACTCACCCGCGCCATCGGCGTCTCGAACTTCCACCCGGACCGGCTCGTGGACCTCATCGACCACAACGAAATTGTCCCGGCGGTGAATCAGATCGAAACCCACCCGTTCCACCAGCGCGCCGCCGACCAGAAACTCATGCGCGAACGCGACGTGCAGATCGAGTCCTGGGGACCGTTCGCCGAAGGCAAGAACAACCTCTTCACGGACCCCGTCCTCAGCGCCATCGCTGAAGCCCACGGCAAGTCTGTCGCCCAGGTCGTGCTCCGCTGGCTCATCCAGCGAGACGTCGTCGTGATCCCGAAGTCTGTCCGCCCCGAGCGCATGGCCCAGAACCTGGACGTCTTCGGCTTCACCCTCACCGAGGAGCAGATGACCCGGATCACGGCACTGGACACCGGCGCCAGCCTCTTCTTCGACCACCGCGACCCCGCAATGGTCAGCTGGCTCGGCAACCGCCGGTACAACTAACACCAAGGCACTCCCTTGGCTACCAGCCCGTTAAACGTCAGTCGGCGGTCCGCCCTTCGCGGGGCGGCCGCCGGCCTGACCGGCGCCCTGCTCACCGCTGCGACAGCAGCCTGCACACCGCAAGGACCACGCACAGTGCCCAGGCCAGAGACCACATCGTCCCCAAACACAGCAACACCAGGCCAGGGCAGTCAACGCGTCCTGCTCGCCTACTTCTCCAGGGCCGGCGAAAACTACTACTACGGCGGACGCGCCACGCTGGAAGTCGGCAACACCGAGGTCCTCGCCGTCATGATCAGCGCCCGGGTACCCTGCGACGTGCACCGCATCGAGGCTGCCGACCCCTACCCTGCCGGCTACGACGCCACCGTCGCCCGGAACGTCAGCGAGCAAAACCAGGACGCCCGCCCCGCGATCCGCAACCTGCTGCCCTCCATCGACCAGTACGACACCGTGATCCTGGCCAGCGGCATTTGGAACGTCAGGGCACCAATGATCATGACAACCTTCGCCGAAAGCTACGACTTCGCCGGCAAAACCATCCATCCGGTCACCACCCACGCCATGAGCGGGCTGGGCAACACAGTCCGCGACTATGGTCGGTCCTGCCCCGGAGCGACAGTCCGTGAGGGCCTCGCTGTCAAAGGCGAGGAAGTCCGCGACGCAGGAACGGCCATCCAATCCTGGCTCCAACGCACGCAACTCCTCTCGGCCAATTAGCACGAACCGTCGAACCCTCACCACACCTGCTACGTTCAGAACAGACCCGTTGCGACGTTGGTGAGAAACCGCCCCGTAACTCCCCAGCTGGAAACGAGTGATGCCGCTCACTTTTGCATGAGTTTTGTCGAATGACTAGAGAAGTAGGCTTGTCAATTTTGTGACCAAATCTGATTCCACCCGAGAAGCTACGGCGCACGGGCAAGAGCGCCCGGGGACAGCAGAGTACTACCTAGTTGGCCCGCCCAGGTGCACAGGTCAAGACTCTCGAGCAGCACGAAACGTGCCAAGACGGGGCCACTGTTGGCCGTCCTTCCGAGGCCAAAAATACTTGACACAACCACTCAACGGGCCGCATACTGCGCAGGCCAGAATCCTTCCGTGTGTGGATAACTTGAGGCTACGGACCAACGGTATGGGCTGGCAAATGACGTGCATGCTCCTCATCCCCGCGGCGAGGAACGTCTTCGACGCCGTCAACTTAAGCGTTCCACCTCAAGTTGGCCAAGTGATCCAAAAAGCCACCCGGCACTCGAAAGTACCGGGCGGCGTCTAAGCAGGATGAGTATGGGACCTAGACACTGAACCTAAGTCCAACCACGTTCCGTTACGGGATAACCCTTGCTCTAGCACTCGTCGTCTGATCATGCGGAGACCAGGTGCCCATGGCCGCCCGTCCCTACGCCTGGACAGTTACCGCCCCGTACTGGAGGTGCCTTATTCGTGCGCAGCGGCCGTGGATCCCGTAGCCGCCCAGCTGGCCAGTAGCCTGAGTCGCTCAGCGCTGGGCGAACCGGGTTCGGCGGTGTAGATCATGAGAACGCAGCCGGGGTCGGCGGTAATGATGAGTTCCTCGTAGGCGAGAGTGAGTTCGCCGACAACGGGGTGGTTGAACCGTTTCGTGCCCGACCCGTGGGTCCGAACATCATGCGAACCCCACAGCTGCCGGAACACCTCGCTGCGCGTGGACAGCTCACCGACGAGATCCTGAAGTCCCTTGTCATGGGGATCACGGCCGGCTTCGGTCCGCATGATCGCAACGCACATCTCCGCGAAAAGCTCCCAGTCAGGATAAAAGTCGCGGGCTGCAGGGTCGAGGAACTGGAACCGGGCCAGGTTCGGGGTGCGACCTCCAACGCCGATGACGGGCGAATAGAAGGCCCGGCCGAGTTCATTGGTGGCAAGGAGGTCCTGGTGCTGGTCGCGCACGAAAGCAACGCCGTCAGTGATCGTATTGAGCACCCAGTGGAGACTGGGCCGACTGACGCTGTTTTTCGTGGATCGCCGGCGGGGACGCCCTGACAAGGGAATCCCGTCGGCGGCGCGGGCAAGATCGAAAAGGTGGGTCCGCTCCGTGTCGTCGAGGTTGAGCGCGCGGGCGATGGCGTCAAGCACGGACGAGGAGGCTCCGCCGATCGCCCCGCGTTCGAGCTTGGCGTAATACTCGACGCTGACGTCTGCGAGTATCGCAACTTCCGTGCGGCGAAGCCCGGCAACGCGCCTGTTCGGCCCGGCCGGAAGTCCGGCCTGTTCGGGGGTCACCTTCGCCCGGCGCGACATCAGGAACTCGCGTACCTCGGCTTTATTGTCCATGCCACGAGAATACGTCTCTCCAAACTTTGTTGGGGTGCCCTGCCGGTACACCCCTCGACAGAGACTCCTCCGCGGAACGGTTCGCATGTTGACTCGATAGGGAGTTACCGGCGGCACGACCAGGGCAAGGTTTCCAACCGCGCCCTTCCCCGCTGGAAGACACCTCTAAATCCGCCCAAGTAAGGACGTTATGACCGTGATCGCACTCGCCGGCGCCAGCGCAGGGCCCGGCGTAGCCATTACCCGCCGCTGCGGAACCGAAGGCCTCACGAATGCCTTGAAGGAGAGTAAGTGACCACCACCACCCTTCCGGCGTCGACCCCGGAAGCTACAGAGAAACCGCAACGGCTGCCGCTAGCGACGCTGTCCGCGCTGGCCGTCATCGGTTTCGTCCTCGTGGCTATGGAGACCATGCCGGCCGGCCTGCTGCCCGTTATAGCCACCGGGATGGGGACCAGTGAAGGCACCGTCGGACTGTTCGTCAGCGCCTACGCCCTTGGTACGGTGATCGTCACTATCCCCGCCATCACGTTGACCCGGGGACTGCGCCGGAAGCATCTGCTCCTGGTTGCAATCCTGGGCCTCATCCTGGCCAACAGCGTGACGGCCCTCTCCAGCGACGTGCCCCTGTCGCTGGTATCGCGTTTCGTCGCCGGCGCGTTCTCCGGAATCATCTGGGGAATGCTGGCCGCCTACGGCCGGAAGATCAGCCCACCCTCCCGTGCAGGACTGTCACTGGCCATCGTTTCCGTCGGGGCGCCCGTCGGATTCGCCCTCGGCACACCCCTCGGCTCCTGGCTCGGAACGACCTTCGACTGGCGCTGGGCGTTCACCGGGCTCAGCGCGGTGGCCCTGCTCGCCGGAGTCATCATCGTCTCAATCGCACCCGACGCCGAAGGGCAGCCCGGAAGCTCCCGACTTCCCCTGGTTCGGGTGTTCCGCATCCCCGGCATCGCCGTGATCCTGGCCGTCATCTTCACCTGGATGCTGGCCCACAACACCATCTACACCTACATCGCCCCCTACCTGCGCACCACCAACACAGGCCTCACCGCCGACGTCGAACTCTTCATCTTCGGAGTCGCCTCGATCGCCGGCATCATCATCACCGGCGCCCTCCTGGATAAACACCCACGCCCGCTCCTGCACGGAAGCGTCGCCCTGTTCATCTCGGCTGCGGTGATGCTGCTGCTGGGGCATGCGTTCCTTTCGGCGGTGATCGCCGCGACCGTACTCTGGGGCATCACGTTCGGCGGGGCCGCCGCCCAGCTCCAAGCCGCCCTCACCACCACCGGAGGCGCGGACTCCGATGTGGCGAACTCGTTCCTGCCGGTCGCGTTCAACCTCGCCATCTTCACCGCCGGCATCCTCGGCGCCGCCCTCCTCACGACCTTCAACGCCCTGGTCCTGGCGGTCGTGATGATCCTCGCCGGCCTGGCCGCGCTCCTGCTGACCATCTACGGACGCCGCACCGCTTTCCCCGCCCGCCTCTAACGTCATCGGCCCACCCGCGGCTTCGCCCTCCCCGCATCCGGAAAGGATCCGCCCGTGAACACTCACAACTGCCTTTCACTGCAAAAAGCCTTGCGGCCAAGCCTCGTGGCCCCTGCGCTGGTCATGATCGCTACCGCTGTCGCTATGGCCGGCTGCAGCTACAACCCCGGCGGCAGCGCTGGGACACGGCCGCCCTCCCCGGCCTCACCGGCGAGCGGTCCGGCTCCCGCCCCGACCGCACGGCCAACCACCACGCCGATTACCATCGAGCTCCGTGACCGGAGAATTGCAGGCGAACTCGACGGCAGCGCCACATCAGCCTCACTCCTGGCCCAGCTTCCCCTGACCCTGACGTTCCGGGACCACGGCGGCCAGGAAAAACTCGCCCAACTGCCCGCCCCGCTGGACCTGGCGGGCGCACCAAAGGGCAGCGAGGCCGCGACGCTAACGATCGGGTACTACGCCCCCGACCAAAGCCTCGTCCTCTACTACCGACACGTCGGCTACTTCAACGGGATCGTGCCCATCGGCACCTACGACAACGCCGACGCCATCGAGAACCAAGCTGACGGATTTTCCGCCACCATCCGCAAAGCCGGCTGACCGGCCCTCCTGGCGCCTCAAAAACGCCCGACGCTCCCAACCGCCCCACCACCACTCAGGAGATAAGAATGAAAGCCACCTACATGTACGGCCCCGGCGACGTCCGCGTCATCGACGCCCCCAACCCGGTGCTCAAAGATGCCACCGACGCAGTCGTCCGGATCGTGCGGGCCTGCGTCTGCGGATCCGACCTTCACCCCTACCACAGCATGGAGAACACCCCCGAGGGCGTGTCCATGGGACACGAGTTCATCGGCGTCGTCGAGGACATCGGATCCGACGTCCGCACCCTCACCCCCGGCGACCTAGTCATCGCCCCCTTCGCGTACTCGGACGGAACCTGCGAATTCTGCCGGGAAGGCCTCCAGACGTCATGCCTGCATGGAGGCTTCTGGGATGCACCCGGAATGGGCGGCGGCCAGGCCGAAGCCATCCGGGTCCCGTTCGCCGACGGGACCCTCGTGAAAGTACCCGGCGTCGACGAGAAGTCCCCGCTACTGGCCTCGCTGCTCACCCTCTCCGACGTGTACGGCACCGGATGGCACGCAGCCGCCCGCGCCGGCATCACCGAAGGAGACACCGTCGCCGTCATCGGCGACGGTGCGGTCGGGCTCATGGCCGTGCTCTCCGCAAAGCAGCTCGGGGCCGAACGCATCATCTTGATGGGACGCCACCGGGCCCGGACCGACCTCGGCATCGAGTTCGGGGCCACCGACATCGTCGCCGAACGCGGCGAGGAAGGTATCGCCAAGGTCCGTGAGCTCGCGGGCGGCCAGGGTGTCCGGAAGGTGCTCGAGGCGGTTGGACATATGCCCGCCTACGAGCAGGCATACGGCATCGTCCGCCCCGGCGGAATCATCAGCCGCGTCGGGGTCCCTCAATACGACGAAGCCCCCGTAGGTTTCGGCAGCCTTTTCGGCGGCAACGTCACCCTCACCGGGGGCCCCGCACCCGTTCGCGCCTACATCGAACAGCTGATGCCGGCCATCCTCGACGGCACCGCCAACCCCGGCAAAGTCTTCGACCGCACCGTCGGTCTGGATGAAATCCCTGACGCCTACCGTGCCATGGACGACCGCGAAGCTCTCAAGGTGATGATCGCGATCTAGCGAGCCTGCCTGTATGCGGCCGGGGGCCGTGCCGTTCAGACAGGAAAACCCCGGCCTCAACTGTCAAGTACCGCAGCACTCTTACCAAAAGAAGGACCACCATGACTGAGCAACCCAGGCAGGTCGGCGGCGGCCGGAAGATGTTCGGGGACTTCGCCCCGAAGCTCGCCGCGCTCACCGACGACGTGCTCTTCGAGGACCTCTGGAACCGGCCCGAGCTCTCAGCCCGCGACCGCAGCCTCATCACCGTAGCCGCCCTCACCGCCGGCGGCAGCGCCGAGCAGCTGGACTTCCACCTGGGCCGCGCCGTCGAGAACGGCGTGACCCGTGACGAGCTCATCGAGGCAATCACCCACATCACGCTCTACGCCGGCTGGCCCAAGGGCATGTCCGCGATGGGCGTGGCCAAGAAGCACTTCACCGACAACGCCTAAGGAACCCGCCTTGAACATTGAACCCACGAACCCCACCACCAAGAACCCGGCCGCCCAGTTCGCCGGCGACGTGTGGCTCGACCCGATCGCGCTGCCGCACGAGGCCGGCCAGACCATGGTTGTCGCCACCGTTCGCTTCGCCCCCGGCGCCCGCACTGCCTGGCACTCCCACGAACACGGCCAGTACCTCCGCGTCACCCAGGGAGTCGCCCGCTTCGGCGGTCGCGACGGCAGCATAATCGAGGTCCACCCCGGCCAGACCTTGTACACCCCGCCCGGCGAGGAGCACTGGCACGCCGCCGCGCCCGGCTGCTTCATGGAACACATCGCTATGCTCCAGAACGGCGAAGACCCCGCCACCACCACAGTCTGGGGCGAGCACATCACCGACGACGAGTACAACGGCACTAGGTAGACCACACCGGGTCGGGCCGCGGCCGGCCCTTCGGCCGCGGGCACAGCCACCTGCGCCCGCGGCCGATTTGAATAACCCTATCGGCGTCCCGAGACGGGTCACCGGTCTATGTGGAGTCGCCCACCCGACCTCGCTCGCGTACCTGCATCGGAATCCGCAAGAGACTGATACGGCACGAATTTTTTATTTAGTGCCAAGCGTTGATGCGGCACTCCACCTGTTCGTAGTCAACCCTCCGGTGGAAAAAAACTTTGACCGCTAAAGAACACGTGTTCTTAGCGGCCATCGCAAAGGATTTCAGGAGGGTCAGAACTAAACATTAAATGAAAATTCAACCACGTTCAGTCACCGGCTAACCTCTGCGCCACTACGACAAACCCGAGAGTCGACGTCTGCGCAGCGCACCCGAGGAACTGGCTTCGTCCTCGGCTAGGCGGCTTCGAGAATCTTCTTGAGGTTCTCCAGGTCCTTGCGCATGGCCCGGCGCATCATCGGGACCATGAAGATGCCGGTAAGTGCTGAGAATCCGGAGGGTTCACCCGTGTTGCGGAGGGTCATGAGGGTCGCGCCATTCTCATCGGACCAGCTGTAGACGGTCCGCATTGGGAAAGGACCTTGACTTGTACGCATAGTGAGTTGATGGCCAGGGACCAGCTCGCTTATTTCGTAGACATAATCCAGATTTCGGCCGAGGAATCGCGCGGTGAAGGCAACCCGGGATCCGACCGCTAGGGGCCGCGGAGTCTGCCATCGTGCAGACCGTATGTTCACGTACCAGGCTGGCGCGTTGTCCGGGTCGGAAGCATAACTGGCCACGATCTCGCGGGGCCGCCCGATCAATATTTCGGTCTGGACGTTCACCATGGGTGTTCCTTTGTGTATCGCTAGCTGGCCGGAGATGCCGGAGGCGGACTTTCCAACTATCGCATGACGCGATTGCCGGGCGGGCCGCCGCGGATCGTCAGCACTATAGAGTGGGCCGGCCAACGCTTGTTTGATATGCCCTGGTGCTCGCACTGGCGCGCCTCAAAATTGCACGGTCAAGGCGTCCCGACGGCAACGACGCGCAGCCACCCGCTTCGCGGCCTTCCCGGGCTAAGAAATGTTAGTGGCATCATTCTGGCTCGGGAACCGCCCGCAAAGGTGCTTGGCCGCCAAGAAAATGTGTTCTTAGCGGCCCTGGCAAAAGGCGTCAGGAACTACACGTTAAAGCGGAACTCCACCACGTTCCGACGCGGAATAACCTTTGGGGCAGATGGTTCCGAGGCGACAGGGCTGAGCACGGACGTATGCTTTGCTGCCTAGATCGTCCGACTGCCAACCGCGTTGGGGGTGCTTCGCTCGGGCCTCTCCGATGCACCTGTCACCTGCGAAGAGGCCGTGTCGCTCGCGTCACTGGAACCGGAGCTCGCGACTCGCCGCTTCTGTCGTTCCACATTACGGCCGGCCCTCCAGCCCGCCCCCCATGGAATTAGTCCGGACTCTCTTTTCGCACGTTGCCACTCGAGCTTGAGCATCTCTTGGAAGTGCTCAACTAACTCATGTCCAGCCTCGGGGGTCGGTGTCAGGACGTATTTGTTGAGCAGGCAGACCGCTTCTCGATCCTTGTAGGGGTTGAGTCTTAGGACGATCGCGTTGCGCATGCGCTCGCGCTCTCGCATGTCTTCCTGGCCAACGAATGCTGGGACTAGTTCACGCAAAGCCTGACGCCAGTTTTGTCTCTCTTCAATCACCGCTTTATGTTTGATGTTTCGCGAAACTCCCCACATGCTGACGATCGCGCTCGTGACGGCCGCAATCAACGCGGCTGCCCCGACGGTCAACCAGTAGTCAGGCATGTGGCCTCCAAGAATAATTCGTGGGCGGCGTATTCGTGCTGATTGTCAGCCCCGGCAATCCCTCCAAGCGCGAGGTATCCCACCGACGATCGTAAGGCCCCCTAGTCAATGTGAGACTTTTCAGTCGTGGATGTTGCTCGAGCGGGCTAAGATCGTGCACAAGTTTTGAGTTCTTGCTCAGGACCAGCGTTTCGAGCGAGCTGAGATTGGCCAGCGGGCTGAGATCCTCATAGTCATCCGAGAATCTGCAGTTCTTCAGCTCGAGGTGCGAAAGAGCCTCAAACCTTCCGATGTCGCGTAAGAGGCCCCACCCTCCGCACGTGTCGAGGACCAATGTCTGTAGTCGGGGCAGTGCAGAAAGCTCTTCCAGATCCCGGAGGGTCGCGGGGCCCCCATCCAATAGCTCTCCTTGAAGCTCGAGTCTCCTCAATTGCCCCAGCGCCGAGAGAGGTGCCAGATGCGGCAGGACCGCTGCCGAAATGCGGAGAATCTCGAGCCCAGCAAGGTTTGAGATGGCCTCCAACACACCATCCCAATGCAAAGAGCCTGCCACCTCGATCTCTACCAGCCTCGTCAATGAGGTAATGGCGGCCCAGTTGGTGAAGCCCGTGAATGCGCCGCCCTCAGACAGTTTCAGTTTTTTGAGAGTGTTGAGTTGATGCAGGGGGCCAAGATCGAGGCTACCCGGCTCGTATTTGTAGGGGTCTAGGCGAACGGCAGTGAGTTCGAGCTCAGCGAGTCCACCCAGATTGGCGAGCGGTTCGAGGTTGCCGACACCGGAGACGTCGCGAAGCACGAGTGACTTGAGTTCCCTCAGCTTCCCAAGCTTACCGAGCGAAGAAATGTGCGTGTTCTCAAGACGGAGTTTTTCGAGCTTGAGCTTGGCCAGGGGCGAAAGGTCCACGATGTCACCGGTGGAGCACAGCACCAGTTTCCGCAGTTGCCGGACATTCGATATACCAATGACGTCAGAGACCCGGCAGTCACGCACCTCGAGCTTTGTCAGCCCTGGCAACCCCGATATGGAATCAAATATGGAATCAAGGTCCAGTTCATCCGACAACGAAGCGAGTTCAAGCCGGGCGAGGCGTTCGAGCCCCGCCAAGGGGCGAAAATCATTGACCTTCGCCAGACCTTCAAGCCTAAGATCCTGCAGCCCATCGAGAGTGGCGAAGGCATCGATACTTGAGACTCCGCTGCCTCTAACCTCTAGTCGGCGAAGGCTGGTTAGCCCCGCAATGGGAGTCAGATCTACTTCTTCGTCAATCAGATGCAGGCTCAACGCATCGATATTGGTCGCGTACTGCAAACCCTCCAGGTTGAGTTTCCGGCGCTGATTTCGATACGTGTTGATGTACAGATCACCGGTCAGTGATGCCATCTGCTCAGCTGTAATGGTGAGCCGCTGGTCCCACGGGGTGCCGAGCTTCTCCCACACGATGTCTGCCAGGAATTCGTCGGACACCACTCCGAACGCAAAACGCCCGTGTCGGTGCCCATAGTCCCGGCGTTCTTGTTCGCGTCGGTGTAGAAGGGTGCAAAGATAGCCCACGCGTGCTTTCGCCTCCGCTACCGCAGTAGACCTGCGGGCCTCTTCGCGATCGAGTGCGGCTTGGATGCGCGCCCGCTTCGCTTCACGCTCCGCTAGTTCTCGCTCACGCTCAATCTCAGCGTCACGGCGTTCCTGTTCTTCACGTCGGCTCTTACTCGCGTTGCTCGCAATCACGGACACGACGATCGTCACTGCGAGCGTGAAGACAAACCGTCCTCCCGCGTAGCTCATGCTTCCCGTACCCGGATTCGGGAAGATCTGATAGCTGATCCATAGAGCAATAATGAATGCAGCAATGCCGGCCATTGCAGCCAAGTGGAGCTCCTTCTATTCGAGTGTTCGGGGGTACAGCCTTGGGGGGAGCTGGTCGACTCTATCCTTCTCAGGGCAGACGTTTCGTGATCGATCGCGCCGACGTCATATTGACACATCAGCCCATCGAGCTGCGACTCCATTTCAGCGCGGTTCGATAGTTCTTCCCAGTTGCGATTTCACAACGTATACCGTTACGCGACCAACCGTCGCGGTAACGCAACTCCTAATGAGGCGAAACGGATGCTGTCCCGTCCCTAGTTCTCAATAAACAGCACCTTCGAATGGAATTCCTCCAACTCTTCTTCGCCCCCAGAACTCCTGCGCCAACCACTCCAGTGCATTCTTTGTGAAGGCCACAATTTCGCGTTCGGGAGCGTCCGACCTGCAGCTCCGCTTCATAGAAAATGAAGTCGTACTCCTTACCTGTTTCACGGTGATTGATGAAGCTGCCATCAGCAAAGAAGCCATGCACCACGAAATGGCGAAGCTTGAGGGTATTTTCCAATCGTTGAATGAGTTCAGTCGGGGCTGTCCCTTTGAGTCCATTCAGCGCCTTGACGAGGCTTGAACTCGTTTCGTCGTATCCTTTGACCCATACCCCCAGCGGCCTGGACCATCAGGCTCTCGCCGTAGCGATTGTTCCTGCCGCACGGCACTCAGGAACTTGCGGCTACGTGTTCAGCTGGGCGGCGTTGCGGAACGCCCACGGGCGGTACCTATTCCAAGCGCAAACCCGGGAAAGTGAATGGCCGCCAAGAACACGTGTTCTTGGCGGCCATCGAAACGGTCTCAGCGAATCCGGACCTTACACGTTGAAGCGGAACTCCACCACGTTCCGACGCGGAATAACCTCACCGAGCGCTGGGCCTCCGGCGCGTGCGCCCTGCGGGACGCCTCACAGCCAGGTTGTCCGCACTCCGCAGCAAGTCAACCTCTTGCCGAACTGGACGTATGCCGACGACGACGCTGCTATCTGACGGTCACGCGCAGCTAGGTGGCGTCGGTCAACTCAAGAAACTTCCGTACAATTCGATCGGGTTCACTCCCGCTTGAAATCTCAGAATCAACAACCGAAAGGATCATTCTCAATTCTTCAGTTTGACGTGCCATCGCAGGAGGCAGATTTGTCAGACGCTGCTTTGCTTCGATGGCCGCCTTATGAGCCGCACTTGACTTTCCCACCGCAGCCATAGTTACTGATTGAAGGGTCAGCGCAACTACCAACAAGTCTTTGTCGCCACCAATCCGAAACTGTGAGACCGCGGCCATAACCAGACCGTTTGCGGAATCATAGCTACCTTGTCGTAACTGCTCGATAGCGGCCCCGATGTTCCTCGATGCTTCCCGTCCACCCTCACTCACGCCCTCAATAGCTCGCGTCGCTCGAAGACCGAGGAGACCAACCAGAAAGCCTCCACCCCAGCACAAGAAGAGGGCCAGCCAGTGGCCATTGAAAAGAGCGATCAGCCCACCAATACCGAGACCGGCCTGAATGAACCCCAAAAAGGCCTTCATGAATTCAACTCGCTTTCATTAGTTTGAGCCATTAGTAACATGGCAGCGATTGCAGCAGGGACACACCACGCTGAAATCTTCTGCCCTAACCTTTCACAGTGTTCCTAGCCGGAATCTCCGCAAGACAAATTTAGTGATTCCCCGTAAGGGGCATGCTCTTCACTGTCGTCAAGGAAGTTGCCGCCGTAACCCGTTCGACGGCCAGAGAGGAGGCGTCGTCGCCGTGACGGCACCCGCAGGAGGTACAGCACGCCTGGCGCGTGCTCGGGCCAAGCTCGCGCTCGGGCCAAGCTCGCGCTGCTCAGGCTGTAGCCGACCCCGGCAACCTACATCGCCCGCCACGCGTCGCGTGTGACGGGCAATTTAGGTTGCCCCCGGATCATCCGCCCGATGTAAGGCGCGCCATCTCGAAGCGGAAAGCGTCATCGATCGGCTGCCCCGACATCGCGCTTTTCAGCCTGGCCTGCTGAAAAGCGTCAATATGCAAGCCGCGGATCGCGGGAATGTACTCTGCCCCGTGGGCCCTACCGCCAGCTGCTTCGGCAGCGCGAGATATGGCGTTGTTCATGGTGACGTTCGCCGCAACATAGAAGGCGAATCCGACGACCACGAAAAGAACGAGTCCGATGACAATCGCTGCGACTGCGCTCGCGACAAAGCCATAAACGGTGATCGCGATCCCTAATCCGCCAACAATGACGGACATCGCGCGGTAGGCCTTGCGTCGGGATAGTCCGTCGGCGAGCGGCGCGTGAGACATAAGTACCTCCTGAAGAATGGGACTGCTGACGGTTTAGTTGACAGCTGGGGTTGATAATTTCCTATGCGGCTGAGGCCGCGTTTTTTATTTTCTCAAACTCGATGGGGTCAGGCGTCCGAGGGCGCGCTGACGGCGTTTTCGGTGGTAGCTGCGCTCGATCCAGGTCGTGATGGCGAGCCGGAGCTCGGCCCAGGTTTCCCATCGTTTCCGGTTCAGGACGTTCTTTTGCAGCAGGGAGAAGAACGATTCCATCGTTGCATTTTCACCGCATGGCCCTACCCGGCCCATCGATCCGCTCAGGCCGTGGGCCTTCAAAGCCAGGACGAACTTTCTGGATCTGAACTGGGACCCGCGATCGCTATGGACCACTGTGCCGGCCGGTTTCCTGAGCGCCACGGCGTGGTCCAGGGCGGCGACGGCCAGGACGCTTTCATCCGCCCGTCCATCGAGTACCCGACGATCCGGTTCGAATGCAGGTGGCCTCAACACCCGAGGGGGGGCGATGAACACGTGGAGGCCAGGGCTTCGTATCGCGACCCCACGCCGCAATACCACCCAAGATAGACGAGAGGTGTGCCAGATGGAGGGCTTTTCCCAGATACTCGGAGGAATTGCTCGAGCTTGTTGCAAGAACCCGCCCGGCCCCGTCCTGTCCCTAAGCTACGATCGGGCCCATGGCAATCAATACCGAGCTACTGGAGTTCGTCTCCGTAGACGAGCTCCTCGGCCCCGGTGCCCCCTCGCTCCGGATCCCCGACTTCCAGCGCCCGTACTCGTGGACGCCCCGCATCGCCGCGCAGCTGTTCACCGATGTCGAGGACGCTCTGAACGCCAGGCCCGAGCACCCTTACATAATGGGCACGGTCATCCTTCTCAAGCGACCCGACGACTCGCACTTCGAGGTAGTGGACGGGCAGCAGCGCCTGCTCACCCTCCACCTGCTACGAGCACTGCTGAGAGGCGAAAAGCGTGATCACCACGCGGAAGGAAGTACGCCCCTCCATAAGGTCCACCGCGAGCTGGCCCGCCTCGTCTCCGCTCTCGAACGCGGCGAGCACGGCCTCGCGGGCTACCGGGACTTCCTGGACTCCAAGGCTCAAGTGTTGCGGATCGTCACCGACGACGAGGACGAGGCGTTCCGGTTCTTCGACTCGCAAAACTTCCGCGGCAAGGCGCTGCGCCCACACGATCTCCTGAAGGCCTTCCACCTTCGCGAGATGGCCGATGCCTCGGCCTCGGAGCAGCGAGCAGTGGTGGAGCAGTGGGAGCAGGCCGACGAAAACGATCTGGACCGGCTTTTCGGCACCTACCTCGCTCGGATCCATTGGTGGAGCCGGAACCTGCCTGCGCACGACTTCACCAATGACGATCTCGACCTCTTCAAGGGGGTCGGCCGGGCGACGCGGCGCCTCCCCGGCGCGGAGTACCACCGCACTGCCAAGGCGGTACTGCCCGGCTTGCAGGCGTGGGCGCACCCCTCCCCCGATCTTGTCGCGCTGCGAAATCTCAAACGTGCGCAGCATCAGCTCGATGCCCCGGTCGCTGCGGGAAAGTCCTTCTTCGACTTCGCCTCCTTTATGCTCGAAGAGTCCCAGCGCCTGGACGAGGAGCTCTACTTCCCCGCAACCGGCGCCGGCATCTCTCATCCGGAGCTGACAGCCTTCCGGAACAGCGCCCGCTTCCGATATTGCCGAGAGCTGTACGTCGCCGCAGCGCTGTATTACACGAACAAGTATTCGGAAGCGGACCTACCTCTGGCCCGTCCGCGCCTGTTCCGCTGGGCCTATGCGTTGCGCCTCGCCTACGAGCGGCTCGGCTGGAGATCCACTGACAACTACGCACGCGGACTCAGCGCCCAAGTCGACGGGCTAAGCTCACTCAACGTCTTCTCCACCATCCGCGACAGCCTCGATCCCAGAGATGTGCCGCTCGCGGATGTTAGCGCACCGAAGGAAGCACGCACCAAGAATCCCGAGGACGCGCAACTCCTCGCCCTCTTGAAGGAGGCCGGCTGAGATGACACAGATCCTCGCACCCGACGACGTCCAGGCCATCCCCGTCGGAAATCTCTTCGACCACGACGCACCGAAGTACTCAATCCCGCTGTACCAGCGCAATTACACCTGGGGCGAGGAGCAGATCCACCGCCTCGTCCACGACGTCCTCGACGAAGCAGAGCAGGAGGTTCAGAAGGACTACTTCCTAGGCAACCTCGTGGTCGCACCTCCGCATCACGCCGACGACCCCTTCGACGTGATCGACGGCCAGCAGCGACTAACCACCCTCTACCTATTGCTGACGAAGCTCAGTTCGCGCCAGCACTTGAGAGGACGCATCAGCGAGCTGCAGCCTCTCACCTACGAGGCACGAGACAAAGCCACCCGCGCAATACGCGACGTCGCGGACACTTCTCTCAACCAACCGGAGAAAGAGAGCGACCGCGAGGATTCCGGCATCCTCCGCGCAGCCCGGATCATCGACCAGCTGCTCGACGGAGACAAGACCGGCGCCCGCTTCCTGGCACCGCGCGTGACCGACTATCTGCTCACCCGGGTGCTCCTCATCCGCATGCCGATCGACCGGACGACGGATTTGAACCGGTACTTCGAGATCATGAACACCCGCGGTGCCCAGCTCAGCCCCGTGGAAATCGTCAAAGCCCGACTGCTACGCCATCTGACCGATCCGTTGGACCGAAAGCTGCTGAACCGCGTCTGGACCGCCTGCGCAGACATGGAGCACTACGTGGGCATGACCGTCACGGCCGGTGACGCCCAGTTGCGCGCAGAGGTCTTCGGGTCGGAGTGGGACTCCGTGCCCACCGCGGACTTCACCAAACTTCGCGCTCAGCTCATCGACCGCCCGTCCAAGGACAACCCGGCGCGCGATGAGGAAGAGCTACCGCCGACTTCCACCGCGATGACGCTCGACGAGGCGGTCACGACCTACGCCCGCGACGACGTCGACACGGAATCAGTGGACGCAGACGGCGGGGACCGGTTCACCTCCCAAATCACGTTCCCGACCCTGCTGCTCCACGTCCTCGCCGTGCACGGACCGACCAACGACCCGAAGCGCGACGACCGGCAGCTCGATGACAAGCAATTGGTCAGCCGCTTCGCGAAACGCCTCGAGGAGCAGAAGCCAGCTGAACGCCCGGCCTGGGTTCGGACGTTCACCACGGACCTGCTGCGGATCCGGTATCTTTTCGATCAGTTCGTACTCAAACGCGACGCGACCCTGACCAGAGGGCACGAGTCGACGACCGACGATGAGCCCGGGAACTGGTCGCTGTACCGCTTGGCGCGCGGCACGTCGAGCCAGGGCCGACGGGTGCAGGACACCCCGCGGTACCCCCCGACTTTCGTGGCCGATGAGACCGGGACCGGGCCGGGAAGCCTGCAGCGTCGCATCCTGCTGCTGCAGTCGGCCCTGCGCATCACCTACACGTCTCCGCGCACCATGCACTGGATCACCGATACGCTGCGCTATGTCACCGAATGCACCGACCGCGGCCAGCCGGTCACCGCGCGCGATTTCCTGGACCGGCTCGAGGCGCACACTCTCGAGCGTGTGCACGCGGCGCTCTCCCCGGATCCGGAGAAGGAGGAGGTAGGGCCTGACGGCCTGCCGCTCGGTTTCGCGATCCCGCGCATCATTTACACCTACCTCGACTACCTGCTGGTCGAGGAGATGAACCAGTGGGACTTCACATTCAGTTACCGCACTTCGGTGGAGCACTTCTCCCCCCGTACCGAGGACGCCGAGCACATCTCCGATGCGTATCGAGTCAAGGACCGCAGCCTGCTGAACTGGCTGGGCAACCTGGCACTGGTCACGGTGAGCACGAACTCCAAGTTCAGCAACTACCTGCCGGCGCAGAAGGCAAACAACCATGCCGCACGCCGGCAGAGCCTGAAGCTCGAGCTGATGGCACGGCGGGCGGAGACCGGGAGTTGGAACGATGAAGACGTCCGGGCGCATCATGAAGTGATGCTGAAGCTGCTGATCGGGGCACTCGGCACCCGAAGCGGTGGAATCGTGCGTGGTCCGGCAATCGGGAAGCAATGACCCGTCACGATGGCCTCCATGAACCGGCCGTTGCGCGAAGCTTCAATGTGGGACGAGAGGTCCGGAAGAGCGACATCGACGCCTCCTCGTCCGACCCGGTGATCTCGCCGGCCTGCTTCTTGCCTCCAGAGGTTAGAGCGAGAAGCGAAACTCCACCACGTTCCGTCACGGAATAACCTCTTGCCCATGACTACAGGTCGTTTGGTGCTTGATTGGATTATGGGAGCCCAGCTGGTGGCGCTTGGTCGGCTATGGAGGAGTCCCGTGAGGCGCAGCCAGTATTGGACGGCAGGTCCGGCATCGCGCACTTCTTCGCCCCGCCGTCGACCCGCCACACAACGACGGCGTCGCCCTCCTGTGCGTACTCGAGGAGCCGTTTCATTCCGGGACGTTCGATTGCCGCCTTGCTTCCCGAAGTCATATCGGCGAAGACGTCACGCTTCTGCGCGCTGGCGGCGACCAAGGCGTCGAGTTGAAGCTGGGCATCCTGGCTGCACGTACTGACGCGCGTATAGCCTAGTTCTCACTAGGCCGTCCTGACTCGAAAAGTCCCCGGACCGCCCTCGCTGAGACGATTTATGGCGGTCTGGTTTGGCATAGGACTTAGGCGGTTGGCGGTGAAAGGTGTTTCGCCGCCAATTTGTAGCAAAGCTTTCCGTCGAGTTTCCGGGGCCGGATCCACACTTGGTAGCCTTCCGCTGCGGCGAAAAGTTCTCGTCCATTGCTGCTGTCGGAAGCCACCCAAAGCGCGGAAGAATCGGGCATGACGTCGTCAACAATTCCTGCCCGGACGACCGAGAAGTCCTTACGGATTTCCACCGGTGTCCCGACCAGCCGACTCCAGTCATGGTAGGGGTATGGGTCAGCAGTCATCTCCGAACCTCGTTTCTCGCGCCTGGTGCCGGGATTTCCTCGTACGGCCGGAGTGGACGTCGCGGGAACCGGCCACGGCTTCTTTGGTGAATCTAAGGGGCGTTTGAAACGCCCCTTGTCATGGCCGACTCCTGTGGGCGGCGGGACGTGTTAGTGGAGGTGACTTCCGCCGTTGACGTCGATGGTGGTGCCGGTGAGGTAAGCCGAGTCCTGCGAGGACAGGAAGGTGATGACTGCGGCCACTTCTTCGGTGGTGGCGTTCCGGCCAAGGGGGATGCCGGCGTTGATGGCGGCTTCCTGTTCGTCGGTGCTGCCGACGCGGATGTTGGTGTCAACAGCCCCGGGGGTGATTGCGTTGATGGTAACGCCGGTGGCGCCGAGTTCGCGGGCGAGTGCTTTGGTGAAGCCAAGGATGGCGGCCTTCGCGGCGGAGTAGGGAACCTTGCCGAACACGCCCCCGCCCCGCTGCGCGGAGACAGAGGACATGTTTACGATCCGGCCCCAGCCGTTGGCAATCATGTCCGGCAGGAACGCCTTGGTCACGAGGTAGGTGCCGGTGGCGTTGACGTCCATGATCTTGTGCCAGAGCTCAAGGGTGGTTTCGAGGAACGGGACCGGGGAGGTGATGCCTGCGATGTTGGCCAGGGCACCCACGGGGGGAAGGCTGCCCCGATTGACTTCGGCCGCTACTGCGGCCTGGGCGGCGATGACGGAGGCTTCGTTGGCCACGTCGATTTCGTGGCCGAAGGCGGGGACGTCGAATTCGTTGCCGATTTCTGCGGCGACCTTGGCGGACTTCTCGCCATCGAGATCCAGGATCACGACAGCCCATCCCTGGCTGGCGTAGCGGCGGGCGGTGGTAATGCCGATGCCGCGCTCGGAGGTCGCCCCGGTGAGGACTGCGGTGCGCTGGACGGTGTGGCTCATGATGCTCCTTGGGAAATGGGGTGTGCGTTGTTGGGCCTGCAGGGCAATCCAGCGGTGGTCGTTGAGCGCGGCGTTGTTGATCTGCAGGGTGATGCGAATCACTGTAAGCCGGGTGACTGTCGACAGTCAACCCTGAACATCGACTGTTGACAGCCACCATGACCTAGGTCACTATTGTTCGAGTCAGGTTTGTTAACAGTCGACAGCGTTGGGGCCAGGTGCCCTCGCTCATCGAAAGGGACGAAAACTCATGAGCAATGAAGCTCTGAACATGCGGGGCCACGTACACGGCACCAAGGACGCCAGAAGGGTAGCCATCGGCTCCAGCGTCGGCGCTGTGATTGAGACGTATGACTTCATCGGTTTCGGCACCGCTGCGGCACTGTATTTCGGGACCGCCTTCTTCCCCGGCAGCGACCCCGTGACGGGGACGCTGGCCGCATTTGCCACCCTCGGCGTTGGCTTCGCCGCCCGTCCGATCGGCGGCATCATCGGCGGCCACCTCGGCGACAAGCTCGGGCGCAAGCCCGTGCTGGTCTCCTCGCTCATCCTCATGGGCATTGCCACGTTCGTCATTGGCCTGCTCCCCACCTACAGCCAAGTTGGTCTGCTGGCCCCGGCTCTGCTGGTGCTCGTCCGCATCGTCCAGGGCCTGGCTTTCGGTGCGGAATGGGGCGGCGCCATCCTGATGAGCTACGAACACGCACCCTGGAAATCGAAAGGCAAGTACACCGGGATGGTCCAGGCCGGCTTCCCGGTGGGTCTGCTGCTGGCCAACCTGGTCTTCCTCTCCAGCGCACAGCTCGGCGGCGAGCTCGCCTGGCGCATCCCCTTCCTGGCCAGTATCGTGCTCGTCATGGTCGGCCTGATCATCCGATCCAAGGTCCCCGAGTCGCCGGTCTTTGATGAGGTCAAGGACTCCGGCACCATCGTGAAGTCCCCCATCGTGGAGGTCCTGAAGAGCGACTGGCGGAACATCGTTAAGGGCATCGGCCTGCGCATCGCGGAGACCGCCGGCTACGCCGTGTCCATCACCTACATGATTTCCTACCTGAACACGCAGCACTTGGCGGACAAGACCCAAACCCTTGTGGCCCTGTGCATCGCCTCGGCCATCGGCATCTTCGCCACCCAGGCCTGGGCGGCGCTCACGGACCGGATCGGCCGCCGGCCGCTGTATGTGTGGTCCTGCGCGTTCGCCCTGCTTTTTGCGATTCCGATGTTCCTTCTGGTCAACACGGGAATGTTCTTCTTCATTATCGCCACCCTCGTGATCTCCTACGCCGTCTGCCAGAACTCCCTCGCCGGCGCCCAGGGCGCCTGGTTCCCGGAGCTCTTCCGGGCCAACACCCGCTCCTCCGGGGCTTCGCTGGCCTACCAGATCTCGGCCACTGTCTCCGGTTTCACGCCCTTCATCACGACACTGCTATTCGTGAGCTTCGGCTGGATGGGCCCGGCACTGCTGTTCGCTCTTTACGCAGCCATCGGCCTCTGGGCCGCCATCACCACCAAGGAAACCTGGGGCAAGCGTGAGCGCGAGCTTGCCGAGGAAGCCACCAAAAGCACCCCCCACATGGTGAACGCTTGATCACCGCAACGACTAAGACGAAAACGGAGCCAGCAATGCCAACATTTACCGCCGAGCGGGTAGACCAGGACCGCGTGACGAACGTCAGCGCCGCGGCGTACCGGATACGGCACCACGCCCTGAACATGGGCGAGGTGCAGGGACAGGGGTACGTAGGCCAGGCGCTCGGCGCAGCGGACATGTTCGCCACCGTCTATGGGGACCAACTCACCTTCCGCGCCGAGGACCCGCACTGGGAAGCCCGGGACCGGTTCCTGCTCTCCACCGGCCACTACGCTATCGGCCACTACGCCGCGTTGGCTGAGGCCGGAATCGTGCCAGTGGAGGAACTGGAGACCTACGGCTCGGACGATTCACGCCTGCCCATGTCCGGGATGTCCACATACACCCCCGGCATGGAAATCTCCGGCGGCTCCCTAGGCCACGGACTGACCATCTCCGTCGGCATGGCCCTGGGACTGCGCCACCAGGGCTCGAGCGCCCGGGTGTTCAATTTCCTTTCCGACGGGGAACTGGACGAGGGCTCCACGTGGGAGGCCGCCATGGGGGCCCACCACCACCAGCTGGGCAATCTCACCGCGATGGTGGACATCAACGCCCTGCAAGCCGACGGCAAAACAGACACCGTCCTGCGCACCGAACCGGTGACGGAAAAATGGGAAGCGTTCGGCTGGTACACCCAGCGGGTGGACGGGAACGACGTCGGCGCGCTGCTGGCGGCATTCGACAACGCAGCCGCCCAGGCCGCCGCCGTCGGACGACCCTCCGTGATCCTGTGCGACACGAAGGTCGGCTGCGGCGTTCCGCTGCTGGAAAACCGCGAAAAGGCGCACTTCATGCGCATCGAAGAACACGAATGGTTGACCTGCCGCGAACAACTCACCGCCGGTTACGAAGGAAAGGCTTCAGCATGAGCACCACAACCGAGGCCCCCGACACCACGACAGCCGCCAAGC
The DNA here is from genome assembly GCF_056399345.1 of Arthrobacter sp. 01N442. Classification (NCBI taxonomy): domain Bacteria; kingdom Bacillati; phylum Actinomycetota; class Actinomycetes; order Micrococcales; family Micrococcaceae; genus Arthrobacter; species Arthrobacter sp. 01N442. The sequence continues at coordinate 38,725 of NZ_JBFTRD010000006.1, read as the reverse complement.
CGAAGCTGAAGACCTCGGCGATGATCGCCTCCTTCGCTGACGCCGGCCAAAAGACCGCATCCGCACCGTTCGGGCACGCCCTGGTCAAAGCCGCGCAGGAAAACGACAAGATCGTCGGCCTGACCGCCGACCTGGGCAAGTACACCGACATGCACATCTTCGCCCAGGCCTTCCCGGAGCGGTTCTTCCAGATGGGCATGGCCGAACAGCTGCTGTTCGGCGCCGCCGCCGGCTTCGCCGAAACGGGGCTGGTCCCGTTCGCCTCCACCTACTCGGTGTTCGCGGCCCGGCGTGCCTACGACTTCCTCTGCCTGGACAGCGCCGAACCAAACCTGAATGTCAACATCGTAGGCGGTCTCCCCGGACTGACCACAGGGTACGGGCCCAGCCACCAGGCCACCGAGGACATGGCCATCTTCCGCGGCATGCCCAACCTGACCATCGTGGACCCCTGCGACTCGATTGACATTGAACAGGCCGTCCCCCAGTTGGCGGCCAGCGACGGTCCGACCTACCTGCGCCTGCTGCGCGGCAGCGTCCCTACCGTCCTCGACGAGTACGGCTACACCTTCGAACTGGGCAAGGCCAAGGTTCTGCGTGGCGGCAACGACGTCGTGTTCATCTCCTCCGGTCTGATGACCATGCGTGCCCTTCAGGCCGCCGAGGCACTTGCAGCCCACAACGTGGACGTCGCCGTCGTCCACACCCCCACCGTCAAGCCGTTCGACGCCGAAACCGTCTTGGCTGAGATCAACACCGACCGTCTCGCCGTCACGCTGGAAAACCACTCTCTGGTCGGCGGCCTGTTTGAAACGGTGGCGTCCGCCGTCGTCACCGCCGGAGTGGGCAAGCGCGTGGTTCCCGTGGCGCTACCGGACCAGTTCCTGGACGCCGGCGCCCTGCCCACCCTGCACGACCGCTACGGCCTGGCCGTGGACCGCATCGTGGCCAAGGTCCTCGCCGAACTCAGCTGACCGCCCGCGGCTGGCTGCGTATAACTCAGAAAGCACGGCACCGGCCCCGCCGGGGCCGTGCTTTCTGCCGTATCATCAGACAACCAACTGTAAACAGTCGACGTATAACACTGAGGATGGGCCATGGCCGGAACGACAGCCCCGCTGCTGGGATTGCAGAAGCAGAACCTGCGCGAGCAGGCGGTTTCAGCACTGCGCGCCGCCATCACCAGTGGAGAGCTGGAGCCCGGCCGGCATCTGGTGGAAACCGAGCTTTCGGAAATGCTGCAGATCAGCCGGGGAACGCTGCGTGAGGCTCTCCGCCAGTTGGAACAGGAAGGTCTGCTGTCCCCGGGGCCGCGCGGTCGACTCTCGGTCCGGCACCTTGACGAAAAGGAAATCCGCGATATTTTCGCCGTACGGGCGGCCCTCGAATCATTGGCCGCACGCACCCTGTGCGAGCTCCCGGACCGCGAAGCTGCCATCGATTCCCTGCATCAGACCATTGACGCCATGGAGGCAGCTCAGGATGCGTCCTTGGAAGAGCGGATCGAATCCGACATGGAATTCCACCGCACCCTGTGCCGGCTGACCGGAAATGAAACACTGCTCCACTCCTGGGAATCACTGGAAGGATCCATCCGAATGTCCATCATGTTCGCCGGACGGGAGAAAGGGGTCAGGAACATGGGCGTAGACCGGCACCGCGAGATCGTCGCGGCCATCGAAACCGGCGACGCCACCCTGGCCCGCAAAACGATCCGCGAGCATATGGACGGCGCCGCAGACAACCTCGTCACCTAGACCCTCAGCTCGATATCTTCCGAAGAGATCCACCTCATCAGGAAGGGCACGGGCAAATTCATCGTCGGGGACCATATCGGCACGTTCGAAGCTGGGCACGTGTCCTTGATCGGTGCCGGCCTGCCGCACCACTGGGTCAGCGAGCTTGAACCCGGAGAAGTGCTGGAGCGGCGTGCAGTTATCCAGTTTGATGGAAGATGGGTTCAGCAAGCAGCTTCCAGCGTTCCGGAAATGAGCGAAATCAAACCCCTGCTGGAACTGTCCGCGCGTGGGATCGAGTTCCTCGGGCACACTGCCGAGACGGCGGCCGCTTCGCGACGCTTACTCACTCGCCTGAGGAGGAACGGCGCTGTCTCGCCGACGAATGGTTCATGCCGCAACTGAACAGCCACGCTGCGGCCGTGGTGGATTTCGTTCTCGAGTATGTGTTCGGGAATCACACCGGAAGCGTCAAGATGTCCGAGGCGGCGGCACTCGTGGGAATGTCGGTCCAACTTCTCGAAATACTTCAAATGCGCCACGGGGCGGAACTTCAGCCACTTGGTCCGCAAACTCTGGCTGGCACACGCCGGCGCCTGCTCGAACACAGCGACAAAGCCATCTCCGAAATTTGCTACGAAGTGCGCTTCTCAAACCTGTCCAACTTCGACCGGCATTTTCTGAGCGACTCCGGCGAAACCCCTAGGAACTAGCGCCAAAGGCTTAGTGGACGGACGTCCTAAATCTAGTTGGCCCTCCCCGACGGCGCCCGCGAAGGGCCTGCGCGGTTTCTCACCAACATCGCAACGCGTGCCTGAAAAGATAAGGATCTACAAGAAAATGACTGCGTCAATCTTTCGGGGAGGCACCTGGCAACCCGGTCGCAAAAGCGATAGCCGCCAAGAACATGTGTTCTTAGCGGCTATCGCAAACGTTTCAGGGAAGTCAAGAACTATACATTAAATCTAAATTCAACTACGTCGCCGTCGGCCATGACGTATTCCTTGCCTTCGATGCGGACCTTGCCGCGGGCCTTGGCCTCGGCCATCGAACCGGCCTCGATGAGGTCATCGAAGGAGACCACCTCGGCCTTGATGAAGCCGCGCTGGAAATCCGAGTGGATCACGCCGGCGGCCTGCGGTGCCGTGTCGCCCTGGTGGATGGTCCAGGCCCGTGTCTCCTTGGGTCCGGCGGTCAGGTAGGTCTGCAGGCCCAGCGTGTGGAAACCGACGCGGGCCAGCTGATCGAGGCCGGACTCGTCCTGGCCATTCATTTCCAGCATTTCACGGGCTTCTTCCTCGTCCAGTTCCACGAGGTCGGACTCGAGCTTGGCGTCGAGGAAGATGCAGTCGGCCGGGGCCACAAGGGCGCGCAGCTCTTCCTGCTTCTCGGGGCTGCCGAGGATTCCCTCGTCCGCGTTGAAGACGTAGATGAACGGCTTGGCCGTGAGGAGACCGAGCTCCTTGAGGTGTTCCATCTCCAGCTTGTCACTCTTGATCGAGGAGAAGATGGTGTCGCCGCGCTCCAGCACGGCCTGCGCAGCCTTGACGGCGGCCAGCTCGGCGGCTTCGCGCTTCTTGATCTTGACTTCTTTTTCGATCCTGGGGACGGCCTTCTCGATGGTCTGCAGGTCCGCCAGGATCAGCTCGGTGTTGATCGTCTCCATGTCCGAGCGGGGATCGACCTTGCCGTCGACGTGGATGACGTCGGGGTCGTCGAACACGCGCACGACCTGCGCGATGGCCTCGGCCTCACGGATGTTCGCGAGGAACTGGTTGCCCAGGCCCTCACCCTCGGAGGCCCCCTTGACGATGCCGGCGATGTCCACGAAGGACACGGCGGCCGGCAGCAGGCGCGCCGATCCGAAGATGGCGGCGAGCTTCTCAAGCCGCGGGTCCGGCAGGTTCACGACGCCGACGTTGGGCTCGATCGTGGCGAACGGGTAGTTCGCCGCGAGCACCTGGTTGCGGGTCAGTGCGTTGAAAAGAGTTGATTTGCCGACGTTGGGCAGTCCGACGATGCCAATAGTAAGAGCCACGAGTATTGATTCTACCGGTAAACGGGCCGGTCCCCTGCGGCAGCTGGGCGTTGTTCGCCGTCGGCGTCCCTCACCCTTCCCACACAGGGAGGGCCCCGTGCGTCACTGGCTAAAAGTGTCAGTGCTGCGTGCCAGAGTGAAGACATGGACGCTTTTGCACTCATTCTCGCCTTGTTGATGCTGTTGATCGGGGCCGTCGCGGGCGCCGCCTTCACCTTCGTGGTGTTGCGGCGCCGCAGCGCCGGCCTCGAACAGGACTTCGACGGCGTCTCCGCGCGCCTGTCCGAGGTCAGCGCCCAGTTCGCCGCCGCCGACGCCGAACGCCGCCTGCTGGCGGCCCAGAACCGCGAGCTGGGTGACGCCCGGACCCAGGACGGCAGCGTGCTGCGCGCGCTGGCCCCCGTGGCCGAGAAGCTCACAGCGGTCCAGCAGCAGGTCTCGCTCCTGGAACGGGACCGGCTGGAACAATACGGCCAGCTGGCCCAGCAACTGCAGGAAGCGAGGCTCTCGGACGAACAGCTGCTGCGCTCGACGCATGCCCTCGAATCCGCCCTGCGTTCCAACAGCGCGCGCGGCCAGTGGGGCGAAGTGCAGCTGCGCCGCGTGGTCGAGGCAGCCGGCATGCTGCGCCATGTGGACTTCCATGAGCAGCTGCACAGCTCCGGTTCCGCGGCCGAGAACTCCGTCCGGCCCGACCTTGTGGTGCAGTTGCCCGGCGACAAGCAGCTCGTGGTGGACGCCAAGGTGCCGCTGACGGCCTACCTTGAAGCGCAGGAACTCGGCGCTTCCACGGGCGGACGGGCCGCCGGCGGCGGAACCTTGAACGGCCAGCAGGCGCTGCTGGCTACCCATGCGAAGGCCCTGAAGGCGCATGTGGACGCCCTGAGCAACAAAAAGTACTGGGATATCCCCGGAAATGCTCCGGAGTTGGTGGTCTGCTTCCTACCAGCAGAGTCCATCCTGGCCGCCGCGCTCACGGCAGATCCGGCCCTGCTGGACTACGCGCTGTCCAAAAACGTCGTTCTTGCCTCGCCCGGGACCCTGCTGGCGGTGCTCAAATCAGTGGCGTTCACCTGGCGCCAGGACGTGCTCACGGACAGCGCCCGGGAACTCTTCGAACTGGCACAGCAGCTCTATGAGCGGATGGGAACCCTGGGCGAGAACGTCTCGAAGCTGGGCTCCTCGCTGAAAACGTCGGTGGACCGCTACAACTCCCTGGTCGGCACGTTGGAGGCCAGGGTGCTGCCGACGGCACGGAAACTCAACGCCTTGGAAACCGCCGGACTCGCAACCCCAATCACTGTCGAGGCGACACCGCGCTCGTTGGCGGCGCCGGAGCTGCAGCAGGTCACCCGGCAGGCGGATACATCCCTCGCAGAAGACGACGACGACAGCGCGGGCACGGCCGAGGGCAGCGGCGACCCGGAAGAGTCGGCTGCCTAGGCTGTCGCCCGGCTAAGGCTAGGACTGCTCGGCGGCGTTAGGACTGGTTCGCCGGGCGGGCGCCGCGGCCGCCAAGGGCGCGGGAAACGTCCCCGGCCTGCTTGAGGGTGGCACGGAGTTCCTTCGGCAGCGAGAAGAGCAGGTCTTCCTCAGCCGTGACGACTTCCTCGACGGCGCCGTAGCCGTAGTCGGCCAGCAGGCGCAGCACGTCCTTCACCAGCACCTCCGGCACCGAAGCCCCCGACGTCACACCGACCGTGGCAACGCCTTCGAACCAGGACTCGTCCACCTCATTGGCGAAGTCGACCCGGTAGGAGGCCTTGGCCCCGTATTCCAGGGCGACCTCGACGAGGCGGACGGAGTTCGAGGAGTTGGCCGAACCCACCACAATCACGAGGTCCGCCTGGGGCGAGATCTTCTTGATGGCGACCTGCCGGTTGGTGGTCGCGTAGCAGATGTCGTCGCTGGGCGGATCCTGAAGAGTGGGGAAACGCTCCTTCAGGAGGCGCACGGTTTCCATGGTCTCGTCCACGCTCAGCGTGGTCTGCGAGAGCCAGATGACCTTCTCCGGGTCACGGACCGTCACCTTGTCGACCTCGTGCGGGCCGTTGATGATCTGGATGTGCTCGGGCGCCTCACCGGCGGTCCCTTCGACCTCTTCGTGGCCGTCGTGGCCGATCAGCAGGATGTCGAAGTCGTCCTTCGCGAAGCGGACTGCCTCGCGGTGCACCTTGGTCACCAGCGGGCAGGTGGCGTCGATCGTGCGCAGGCCGCGGTCCTCCGCGGACTGGACCACAGCCGGGGAAACGCCATGGGCGGAAAAGATCACCAGGGCGCCCTCGGGGACCTCATCGGTTTCGTCAACGAAGATCGCGCCCTTTTCCTCGAGGGAACTGACCACGTGGACGTTGTGCACGATCTGCTTGCGGACGTAGACGGGCGGACCGTAGTGCTCAAGCGCTTTTTCCACGGCGATGACCGCACGGTCGACGCCGGCGCAATAGCCACGCGGGGCCGCGAGCAGCACCTTCTTCGGTCCGGTCACGGGGGCCGCCGCCAGCACTTCTTCCGGCGTTCGCCGCCGGCGCGGAACGGAGGGCATCGGAATGGATACTGCGGTGGAGGTCATTCCCCAATGCTACCGGTGTTCGCTAGGGCCGGACATTTGGCGCAGGACGGCGCCCGCGGACAACCCGGAGCACAATCCCGGCCGCCAGTAGCGCGCCGCCCGCCAGCAGGGCCGCCGTAATCCACTGGCCGAAGCTGGCCGTGGCGGCCGCTACGAACTCCCGCTTGAAGATCTCCGCCACGTCGTTGCCGGTCCCGGTCCCCTGGAGCATGCTGCCGGCCGTATCCGAGCCGAATTTCCAAACTCCGGCCAGGACCAGGCCGCCAAGGCCGGTGCCGGCCAACACCGTCCACTTCCGCCGGGCAGCGACGAAGGCAAGGATGAACGCGATGGCTGAGCCCACGGCCACGGCAGAGCCCATCGGCGCGTAGGCGGAAATCCGTTCAATGAGCTGGCGCTGGTCCGACTGGCCGATGTTGATGCGCACCTGTTCCGGCGCCTTGAGCGGAACCGGGGAAGCTTCCGAGACGCGCTTGACCACCAACCCGACCAGCGGGGCGACATCCAAGGTCAGGGAAGTGGTGCCGTCGACCTCCGGCGGAAGCGTGCGCGGGTCGGCAAAGCTGAGGCGGTGGCTCCTGCGCAGGGTCTCGGCCCAGGCATCCGAATAACCGGGCATGGAGACCAGGGACTTTGCGGCGTCCGCCAGGATCGGCTTGACCACCGCGGCCACGGGGTCTGGAAGCTGCTGGCCGCCAAAAGACATGCCGTTCACTGCGGCCGTCGCCAGCCTCTTTTGGAAGACCGGATCCTTGCCCAGCGGGGCGGTGAGCGCGACGAACCCCTCCTCCTGGACAATGTTCCGGTCCACCCACATGGCCGGGACGGCAACAGCGGCCATAGCCAGGCCGATCAGCACGGCAACGGCCGAGACAAAAGTGCGCACGAAAGTCTCCTAGGAGGTTGGGAGTAGACCATCCTACGGTGCCGGCGCAGCGAACCCGAAAGCAGGGCACCGTAAAGCAGCCGGCCAAAACGTCCGGCCCTGCTGGTAGAGCTATGGATAGAGTTGAAGCACTCCCCGCCTCCATCAAAGGATCTGTCCCCCATGCACCAGCACCAGGCACCATCCGCCGGCGGCCACCGGCATGTCTGAAGACACCGCCGCGGCCAGCACCCTGCCGGCAACTGCCGCGGACACCAGCCCGGACAATCCCTGGCCCCTGCAGCTGCTCTCGCAGAAGCTGAAGATGCACATCGACCGTGCGCCCTCGGCATGGGTCGAAGGCCAGGTCATCGAGCTCAACCGGCGCGGCACCAACGCCTACCTCACGCTGCGGGACATCGATGCGGAGATCTCCCTTCCGGCCTCGGTGTGGACCAACGTCCTGGACCGCCAGGCCACCCCGTTGGAGCGCGGCTCCCGGGTAGTGGCGCTGCTCAAGGCCGAATTCTGGCTCAAGACGGGCCGGCTGAACATGTCGGTGAAGGACATCCGGCCGGTGGGGCTGGGCGACCTGCTGGCCCGGATCGAACGGCTGCGCCAGGCCCTCGCGGCGGAGGGGCTGTTCGCCGATTCCCGCAAGAAGCGGCTGCCGCTGCTCCCCCACCGGATCGGCCTGATCACCGGGCGCGACTCGGATGCGAAAAAGGATGTCCTCCGCAACGCGGCGCTGCGCTGGCCCGCCGTCGAATTTGAGATCCGCGAGGTGGCCGTGCAGGGCAACACTGCCGTGGCCCAGGTCATCGGCGCGCTCAAGGAGCTCGATGCCCACCCGGTGGTTGACGTGATCGTCATCGCCCGCGGCGGCGGCGCCCTCGAGGACCTGCTCCCCTTCAGCAGCGAGGAGCTCATCCGGGCCGTCGCCGACGCGGCCACGCCGGTCGTCAGTGCGATCGGCCACGAAGCCGACCGCCCCATCCTCGACGACGTTGCTGACCTGCGCGCCTCGACGCCCACCGATGCGGCGAAACGGATCGTGCCCGACGTCGTGGAGGAACTGGCACGGGTCCGGCAGGCCCGGGAGCAGCTGCGCCGCGGTGTCACCCGCTTGGTGGAGCGGGAAAAGGACCGGCTGGCCGCGCTCCGCTCCCGCCCGGTGCTGGCAGCCCCCGAGGGCATGGTCACCGCCCGGCACGACGACGTCGAGCGGCTCAAAAGCCGCTCACACGCGGCGATCAATACCGCAGTGGTACGGGCGGCCGATCAGCTGGTCCATCTCAAGGCCCAGGTGCGTGCACTCTCACCGCAGAAAACGCTCGACCGCGGTTACGCCGTCGTCCAGCTTGACGTCGGCAGTACCGCTCCCGGGACGCGCCATGAAGTGGTGCGGCACCCGGACCAGGCACCGCCAGGCACCGCGCTGGCCGTGCGGGTGGCGGGCGGTAAGTTCACGGCGCAGTCCACCGGCGGCCAGGTGCCTGCCGAGGACTGACCGGCCCACCAGGCAACCCAAACACCCCAAGATTTCCCAGACCCCGCAAAGCGCCCGAACAAGCCCCGGCTTCGGGTGGCACCGCATCCACGCAAGGAGCACCAGCATGGCAGCAGAAAACGCAGCAACCCCGACACCGAACACCGACATCGACGCCCTCAGCTACGAGGAGGCCCGCGAACAACTCGTCGGCGTGGTGGGCCGGCTGGAGGCAGGAGGCGCCAGCCTCGAGGAATCGCTCGCGCTCTGGGAGCGCGGGGAGGCCCTCGCCAAGCGCTGCGAACAGTGGCTCGAGGGCGCCCGCAAGCGTCTCGCCGCCGCCCGGGACCAGGCCGGCCAGGAAAACTGACCCCGGGCTGTCCGGCTAGGAGCGCCGCACCAGCTCGCGTTCCATGTCGACGTCGAGCTCCGGGACGGGCCACTCAAGCGCGAGTCCTTCGAGTGCGTCGAGCAGCAGCTGCTGCACGGCGATCCGGGCGTACCACTTCTTGTTGGCCGGGACGACGTGCCAGGGCGCGAGTTCGGAGCTGGTCTGCTCAAACGCCGCCTGGTAAGCGTCCATGTAGTCGTCCCAGAAGGCCCGTTCCTTTAGGTCGTTGCCGCTGTATTTCCACATTTTCGATGGGTCATCGAGCCGGGCGAGCAAGCGTTCCTGCTGTTCATCGCGGCTGATGTGCAGCATGACCTTGACGATCTTCGTTCCGGCGGCCGCCTGCCGGGCCTCGAACTCGTTGATGGCCCGGTAGCGGCGCTCCAGTTCCTCGGCGTCGGCCCAGCGGTGCACGCGGTGGATCAGGACGTCCTCGTAGTGGGAGCGGTCGAATACGCCCACCATGCCCGCCGCGGGGACTTCCTTTTCGATCCGCCAAAGGAAGTCGTAGGACTGTTCTTCCGGGGTGGGCGCCTTGAAGGACTTCAGCTGCACGCCCTGCGGATTCATCTGGCCCATGACGTGGTTGACGATGCCGCCCTTGCCCGCGGTGTCCATGGCCTGCAGGACCAGCAGGACGCGCTTCTTGCCGCCGGTCCTGGACTCCGCGAAGAGCTGTTCCTGCAGCTGCGTGAGCTTGCCGTCGAGCTCGCTGAGCAGCGTCTCCCCGGCAGCCTTGTCCCCGGCGTATCCCGGCGTGGAGCCCGGGTCGAGGTCACGGAGGCTGAACTTCTTGCCTGCCTTCAGGGTTTCGGAGGGGTGCTTGTCGAAGTCCACGACATCTGCCATCAAAGCCTCATTCCGGTTCGGGCAGCCCGCCGGCCGGACGTTCGACCAGCGGCGCTGCTGACCCGAATCCTAGTTGCCCTGGTACCGGCTCAGGAAGTCCGCCATGCGGTTGATCGCTTCTTCGAGGTCCTTGACGTTCGGGAGGGTCACCATCCGGAAGTGGTCCGGCCGGACCCAGTTGAAGGCGCGGCCGTGGGAAACGAGGATCTTCTGCTGGCGCAGCAGGTCCAGGACGAATTTCTCGTCGTCGCGGATGTGGTAGACCTCGGGGTCGAGCCGCGGGAACAGATACATCGCCCCGCGGGCCTGCTGGGTGCTGACACCCGGAATGGCGTTCAGCATGTCGTAGGCCTTGTTCCGCTGCTCCAGCAGGCGACCGCCGGGAAGGATCAGGTCGTTGATGCTCTGGTAGCCGCCCAGCGCCGTTTGGATGGCGTGCTGCGCCGGCACGTTGGCGCACAGCCGCATGTTTGCAAGCAGGTTGATGCCTTCAAGGTAGTCCCCGGCATCTTTCTTCGGGCCCGAGATGGCCATCCAGCCGGCCCGGTAGCCGCAGACCCGGTAGGCCTTGGACAGCCCGCTGAAGGTCAGGCAGAGCACGTCGTCGCCGGTGAGGCTGGCCATGTTCACGTGGACGGCGTCCTCGTAGAGGATTTTTTCGTAGATCTCGTCCGCGAACAGCACCAGCCCGTGCTTCTCGGCCAGGGCCACGATCTTCTTGAGCGTTTCCTCCGGGTACACGGCGCCGGTGGGGTTGTTGGGGTTGATGACCACGATGCCCTTGGTGCGCGGCGTGATCTTCGATTCCAGGTCGTCCAGGTCGGGCTGCCAGCCGGAGTCCTCGTCGCAGAGGTAGTGCACCGGCTTCCCGCCGGCCAGGGCCACGGACGCGGTCCAGAGCGGATAGTCCGGGGTGGGAATGAGGACCTCGTCGCCGTCGTCCAGCAGCGCCATCAGCGACATCGTGATGAGCTCGCTGACGCCGTTGCCGAGGTAGATGTCATCGACGTGGATGTTCTGGATCCCGCGGGTCTGGTAGTACTGCGAGACGGCGGTGCGGGCGGAGAAGATACCGCGGGAGTCGCTGTAGCCCTGAGCGTGCGGCAGGTGGCGGATCATGTCCACCAGGATCGCGTCCGGCGCTTCAAACCCGAAGGGGGCCGGGTTTCCGATGTTCAGTTTGAGGATCCGGTGGCCCTCTGCCTCCATCTGCTGGGCGGCCTGAAGAATCGGTCCACGGATGTCGTAGAGGACATTATGAAGCTTGGTGGACTGCTTGAATTCTGCCATTCATCAAATATGCCATATGGCGGATGTACTTCCCCTGAGACGTGTCTCACAGCGAAAGTCCGCGTCACACGGGGCGCCGCAACAACGGCGGCGGCCGCCGGGCCCGGGGGTTCCGGATCCGGCGGCCGCCGTCGAACACTCACAAGTTCCGGTCTACTTGACCAGGCCCTTGTCCTTGAGCCACGCTGCCGCGGCGTCCTTGGGGTTCTGCTTCTCGGAGCCGCCAACCGCGCGGTTGAGGTTGATCAGGTCCTCCGTGGTGAGCAGCTTGGAGACGGCGTTGATGGCTTCTTTGGCCTTGTCGGTCATCTTGGCCTTGTTGTACAGCGGCAGGACCTGCTGGGCGATGAAGTTGTTCTTCGGGTCCTCCAGCACCACCAGGTCGTTGTCGGCAATGGCCGGGGTGGTGGTGTAGATGTCGGCCACCTGGACCTGGTCCGAGAGCAGTGCCTTGACCGTCACAGGGCCGCCTCCGTCGCTGAACGGTTCCAGCTTCTTGGGCTCGCAGCCGTAGTTCTTCTTCAGGCCCGGCAGCCCGTAGGCGCGTTCGGCGAAGGTGGCGGGGGCGCCCACCACGATCTCGCCACAGACCTTGGCCAGGTCCTCGATGGACTTCAGCTTGTACTTCTCCGCGGTGGCTTTGGTGACCACCATGGCGTCCTTGTCCTCGGCCTTGGACGCGTCCAGCACGGCCAGGCCGTCGGGAAGCTTGCCCGGCAGTGCCTTGGCGATGTCGTCGGCGGAGATTTCGGTGGCGTCCTTGTTCACGTGCAGCAGCAGGTTGCCGCTGTAGTCGGGAACGACGTCGACCGAGCCGTCCTGGACGGCCTTGAAGTAGACCTCGCGGGAACCAATGTTCGGCTTGGTGCTGGCGGTGACGCCGGCGGCGTTCAGTGCCCCGGCGTAGAGCTCGGCAATGATCTGGCTTTCGGTGAAGTCGGCCGAACCGATCACGAGGGCGCCGCCGGCTCCCCCGGAGGAACCGCCGCTAGCGGGTGCCGAGGACAGCGGGTTGGACGAGCCCCCGCAGGCGGACAGGGCCAGGGCCAGGCCGACGCCGGCGGCGAGGCCGCCGAATGCGCGCCTGCCGAGGGCTCGTTGGCGGTTTTCTTTCATGACGTACCTCCTTGGACAACAGTCTCCGCCGGTGCGGGGTCTGTGAGATCAACCGCGGCCTGCTGGCTTCGGTTTGGCTTGCTGGCGGCCCCGCGTGAGAGGAAGAGCCGCTGGAATAGGACGAGGACAAGGTCCACGGCGATGGCGAGGGCCGCGATGAGCAGCGAACCGCCCAACATCTGGGGGAAGTCGGAGAGCACCAGGCCGTCGAACAGGTAACGGCCGAGGCCGCCCAGGTTGATGTACGCGACCACCGAGACGGTGGCGATCACCTGGAGGACGCCGGTGCGGAAGCCGCCGAACATCACCGGGAGGGCATTGGGGAACTCGGCGCGGAAGAGCACCTGGAGTTCGGTCATGCCCATGGCCCGGGCGGCGTCCACGACGTTCCGGTCCACGCTGGAGATTCCCGCATAGGTTCCGGCCAGCAGAGGCGGCACGGTCAGGATCACCAGCGCCCAGACCGGCGGCATCAGCCCGATCCCGGCGAGCAGCACGAAGAGCGTCAGCAGGCCCAGGGTGGGCAGGGCGCGGAGGGCCCCGGCGAGGGCCACCACCGCCACCCGGCCGCGGCCGGTGTGCCCGACGTAGAGCCCGACCGGCACCGCGATGGCGGTCGCGATCAGCATGACCAGGCCGGTGTATTGCAGGTGTTCGGCGAGGCGCACGGGAATGCCGGTGCTGCCGGACCAGTTCGCGGGGTCGGCGAGCCAGGCGAAGGTGTCCGTGAAGACGTTGCTCATGCCGACGCTCCCGCCGCGGAATCGGAGAGGCGCCGGGCCGCGGCAGGCTCCCCGGATTTTCCGGTCTTACCGGCGCTGGCTCGGGTCCAGGGCGTCAGGAGCCGTTCGAACAGGACCAGGACGGCGTCCATCAGCAGCGCCAGCACCAGGATGGCGACGATGCCCACCACCACCTCGGTGACGAAGTCGCGCTGGAGGCCTGAGGTAAAGAGCATTCCCAGGTTGCCGATGCCCAGCAGTGCGGCCACGCTGACCAGTGAGATGTTGCTGACCGACACCACCCGCAGGCCGGCGAAGAGCACCGGCAGGGACAGCGGCAGGTCGATCTGGAGGAAACGGGCCAGTGGCTTGAACCCCATGGCGACGGCGGCCTGCTGCAGGTCCTCGTCCACCGAGTCGAAGGCATCCAGCGCCGCCCGGACCAACAGCGCCACGGCGTAGATGGTCAGGGCGACCACGACGTTGGCGGGGTCCAGGATCCTGGTTCCCAGCACGGTCGGCAGGATGATGAAGAGCGCCAGCGACGGGATGGTGTAGAGCAGCGAGGAGGCGGTCAGCACCACGGTGCGCAAGGTGCGGTTCTGCCTGGCCAGCTGTGCCAGCGGAATCGAGATCAGCAGGCCAAGGATCATCGGCAGGATTGCCAGGACGAGGTGCTGGCCGGCGAGGCTGAAGACCTGCCCGCTGTTGGCCAGGAACCACTGCATCAGCGCACGCCTTGCCGAAGTCGCCGGTCCGCGTCGATCACGGCGAGCACTTCTGCTGCCTCGATCACACCGGCCACCCGGCCGTCCGAGTCGACAGCGACGCCGAGGCCGGACGGCGATGACAATGCGGCGTCGAGGGCACGGCGGAGGGTCTCGCCCTTATGGAACAGCGAGCCGCCCGGCACCGTTGCGGCACCGGCGCCCGGCGCGCTCCAGCCAAGCGGCCGGCCGTCGGCGTCGACCACGAGCTGCCACTCGCCCGAGCCGGGGCCCCCGGCGTCGAGTTCGCCGGCACGGACGGTGTCCACCGGGTGGATCGTGACGCCGTCGGAGGGACTGAACGCGAGGTGGCGGAAGCCCCGGTCGCGGCCCACGAAGGACGCGACGAAGTCGTTGGCCGGTGCCCGCAGGATCTCCTCCGGCGTCGCGTACTGCGCCAGCTTGCCGCCGCCGGCGAAGACGGCCACCTTGTCCCCCAGGACCGTGGCTTCGTCAATGTCGTGGGTGACGAACACGATGGTTTTGGCCAGGTCGCGCTGCAGGCGGAGCAGTTCCTTCTGCAGTTCGTCGCGCACCACGGGATCCACGGCGCTGAAGGGTTCGTCCATGAGCAGCACGGGCGGGTCTGCGGCGAGGGCGCGGGCCACGCCCACGCGTTGCTGCTGGCCGCCGGAAAGCTGGGACGGGTAGCGCCGGCCGAGACCGGAGGCGAGGCCGACGACGTCGAGCAGCTCTTGCGCGCGCTTGCGGGATGCGGCCTTGGAGACCCCGTTGAGCCGCGGAACGGTGGCGATGTTATCCAGGACGGAGCGGTGCGGCATCAGCCCGGAGGACTGCATGACGTAGCCCATGGAGCGGCGCAGCTGGGCCGCCGGCACGGTGGTGACGTCCCGCCCGTCGACGGTGATGGTTCCCGACGTCGGCTCCACCATGCGGTTGATCATCCGCAGCGAAGTGGTCTTGCCGCAGCCGGACGGCCCGACGAAGACCGTGATGGCGCCCTTGTCGATGGACATGCTCAGATCGTCGACGGCGGCCTGGCCGCCCTGGTACTGCTTGGTGACGCTCTGGAACTCGATCATGGCCTCTGCCATTCCGGGCTTACCTAACTGTTGGCGGCAACATGGGACGGTCCAGCCAACTGATCATATGCATGCTGATTTTTGGCTGTAAAGCGGGTATGACCCAGCGTAGCTGCCACCGCGGACGATGTCGGGGCACCGGATCAAAGAAACGGGCCCGAGATCGCCAGCGGCGCCGGGGCTACCCATGCCATTCGGCGCCGTCCGGGATTCGGATGGGCGCGGGTGCAGTGCCGGTCCCGGCCCCCGGTCCCGACGCCGTGTCCGGCACCGGGAACGGCACTGAGTCACGTCGCCCGGCCCTTACCCTTTCCGTTCCCTTGGCCGGTGCCTTTTCCCTTGCGGGGCTGCTCGTGGCTGAACCGTTCGGCGGCCCGCTGGCTCCGGCTGGCCACCACCACTTTCTGGTGCCACTCACGCTGATATGCGCGCCGGGCCGCGGCATCATGGCGCCGTGCCAAAGCCGCCACCTCACGCTGCATCTTGAGGTAGCTCGCCCAGCGGCGCTCATCCAGGGCACCCTCTGCGAGCGCCGCCTGCACGGCGCAGCCGGGTTCCCTGCCGTGCGCGCAGTCGGCGAACCGGCACTGGGAAAAGAGCTCCTCGAGGTCCCCAAAGACCTCGTCCAGGCCGTCCTCGGCGTCGAACAGGCCGAAGCCGCGCACCCCGGGCGTGTCCATCAGGACCGAACCGCCGGGCAACGGGACGAGTTCCCGGGAGGTTGTGGTGTGCCGGCCCTTGCCGTCACCGGCCCGGACCGCACCGGTTTCCTGCGCCTCGAATCCGACGAGGGCGTTGATCAGGGTGGACTTTCCCGCGCCCGAGGGGCCCAGCAGCACGATGGTCCCGCCGGGCGGCAGGTGGGCCAACAACTCATCAAGTCCGTCGCCCTGTTCGGCAGAGGTGGTGACCACGTCGACGCCGGCGGCCTGCAGCATGACCTGCCCGACGACGTCGTCCGCCACGTCGTCGAGGTCCGCCTTGGTGATGACCACCAACGGGGTGGCACCCGAATCCCAGGCCGCGACGAGCGTCCGTTCGAGCCTGTTGTGGGTCAGCGGACGGTCCACCGGCACGACCACCCCGACGATGTCCATGTTGGCGCCGAGCACTTGCGCCTCGGAGGATGCCTCGAAGGCGCGCTTGCGGCTCAGCTCCGAGCGGCGCGGCAGCACGCCCACGATGGCGGGTTCGCCGACGGCGTTGCTGCCAAGCCAGACCCAGTCGCCGGTTGCCGGGACGAGGCCCGACCGCGGGTAGGGCAGCTGGGACTGGCCGGCGTGGTCCGCGACCAGGACGAGGTTGCGGTCCACACGGACCACGCGTCCGGCGCTGGTGCCGCCGGGTACGGGATTGGTGGAATAAAGCTCCGCGACGGCCTCGGTGAAGCCGAAACGGGCCGGCCCCAAAAGACCGGAGTGTTGAGTGAACTGAATTTTCAATGGAAACCCTTTGATGGGCCCCGGAGGAGTGTTGCCCGCTGCGGTCGAGAAGGACCGGTTCAGCTAAAGGCTAGGAGATGCGGGCGGCCGGGGCAGGAGTAATGACGTGGTTGGGTGTGCGCTGCGCGCGCAGTTCCGTTGCATTCATTGCTTCCACCTCCCCGGTCAGCCGGCTCATCCGTCAGCCTTTCCGGCCGCGGTTTCCCTAGCGTAACCGCACCCGGCGCAGCTGGCTAGGGATTTTTCAGGCGAGTTTGCCGTCCAGTGGCCGCTCGCGGTACAGCCGGAGTGCGGCGTCCACGAGTGAGACACGGTTCAGGGACGCCACCTCGGTCAGCGGAATCCAGGCCGCATGCGTGGTGCTGCCGCCCACCTCATGGCGCAGCTCCCCGCCGGTGATGCGTGCTTCGTAGACCAGCCGCAGGGACTGGAAGTCGCGGTGGCCACCGTCGAGCCGGCTCTCCGCGGGCCAATGTCCGACGTCGATCCCCAGCATGGCGCCGATCTCCGCGTGGTAGCCCGTCTCCTCATAAATCTCCCGGCGGCACCCGTCCACGGGGTGTTCGGCGAGATCCAGGCCGCCGCCCGGCAAGGTCCAGCCCTCCCGGCCACCCTGCTTCCAGTATGCGAGCAGGAGGCAGTCATCGCGGACGATCAGTCCATACGCGGCCGGGCGGGTGTCGAATGGCAGGGTCATTGATCCAGCGTAGCGGCGTAGCGCCGGCCCTGCCGGTTCTGCCGTTTCCGCCCTAGAGTTTGAGGGTGACCAACCTCGAAGTCCTTCCGCCCGAAGAAGTCTGCCCTGCCGCCAGCGCCGGGGAGGGAGCCGCGGGCGGTCCGTGCCTGCAACTATGGCCGGCGAGGGAGGTTCCGCTGGGCGGAGTCCGCGCCATGAACGTCTCGCGGACCCTCCCGCAACGGGGACTGCCGACGGTGGGTGCCTGGTGCTTCCTGGACAGCTTCGGCCCGGACCGGGTTGCGATGTCCGTGTTGCCGCATCCGCACACGGGGTTGCAGACCGTCACCTGGCCGCTGGCGGGAAACATCCGGCACCGGGACAGCGTGGGCAGCGACGTTATCGTCCGCCCGGGCGAGCTGAACATCATGACCGCGGGCCGTGGCGTTTCGCACTCCGAATTCGCGGTGCTGCCGCCGGCACCGGCCGGAGGCGGTGTTCCAGACGGGGATTCGGACGGTACTTCACCCGAACTGCCCGTGCAGCGCGGGCTGCAGTTGTGGGTCGCGCTGCCGGACTCCGAACGGCACCGGGCGCCGGCGTTCGAGCAGCACCGCGAGCTGCCCGTGGTCCGCGGGGACGGTTTCACCGCAACTGTCATGGTGGGAACCCTCGCGGGCGCCACCTCGCCGGCCACCATGTACTCGCCGATCGTTGGCGCCGACATCAGCTGCACCGGGCCGATCAGCCTGCCGCTCCGGCCGGAGTTCGAGCATGCCGTGCTGGTCCTCGAGGGCGGCTTAGCGCTGGACGGCCAGGAAGTTCTGCCCGGCCCGTTGGGCTACCTTGGCTCCGGGCGCAGCAGCCTGGACCTTGACGCGTCGCCGGGCACCCGATTCGTGCTGCTGGGCGGTGAGCCGTTCGAGGAAGAACTGCTCATGTGGTGGAACTTCGTGGGCCGCAGCCATGACGAGGTGGCCCAGTCCCGGCTGGACTGGGAAGCGCAGGCCGGGCTGTCCGACGACGACGCGTCACGGGCCAGGTTCGGGCTGGTGCGCGGACACGGTCCCGATGCGGGTCCCGAAGCCGGCCGGATCCCGGCGCCTCCGCTGCCGGGGGTGCCGTTGCGCCCGCGGCGCCGGCAGTGACGGCGCGCAGTTCCCGCTGCGTGAGCTCCGGCCGCGCAGGGTCCGGCCGGCCGGGCAAACCCCTCCGGCGACCCGCTAGCCCTGCTCGGCCACGAGCTGGAGCACCCCGAAAACAGGTTCCTGCTGCAGCACCCGGACATCGGTGATCCCGGCCGCGGCCAGCGCCGCGCGGAACGCTTCCTGCAGCCGAGGCACGTTCATGCCGAGACCGCTGCCCAGGATGACCGGCCCCTCGATGCCGAGCTGCCGCAAGGTCTGCTCTGCCATGGCGGCCAGATCGCGGCCGGCCTGGTCGATGAGTTGCAGGCTCGGCGCGTGGCCGGCGTCGGCCGCGTCAACGACGAGCCGGGCGCGCTGGGCCCAGTAGCGGCGTCCGGTTTCGGGTGAGTGGAAAAGGGCGATGAGTTTGTTCGGGTGGTCGAGCCCGCAGGAGTCCAGCAGGGCCCGGGTCAGTTCATCCGCTTCCAGGCCCTGGTTCATCCGTCGCAGGCTGTGGCGGACGGCTTCGCGGCCCAGCCAGTAGCCACTGCCCTCGTCACCGAGGAGGTAGCCCCAGCCTCCGGCCCGGGCTTCCCCGCCCCGGCTGTTCTTGCCCCACGCGGCGGAGCCTGTCCCGGCGATCACGGCGACGCCGGTGCTGGCGCCGCCGGCGGCCAGCAGGAGCCGGGAGTCGTGCACCACGGTGATTTTGGCGCCGGGGACGTGCGGGGCGATCAGCGCGGCGAGCGCCGCGGCGTCGTCGTCGGTGTCGATGCCGCCGGCTCCGGCGTACACCTGGGCAATGTCCCCGCCGCCGATCCGGGCGAAGAGTTCGGCCAGGTTCCTGGCGGCTTCCTCGGGCGTGACATTCTGGACGTTAGCGCTGCCCACCGATTCGTCGGCCACGGGGGTGCCGGCCTCAAACCGGACACCGCGGGTCTTGGTGCCGCCGATGTCGAGTCCGATCACGGCGCCGGATGAAGTGGCGTGCTCGGGGGCGGAAACGGCGGCCGGCGGGGCCGGAATGTCAGAATGAGTCACCGGAACAGCCTACTGAATCACCGACAGGAGTGAGCAATGTCCCACGCAATCTTCGGTACCCGGATCATCGCCGCGCCGATGGCCGGCGGGACGTCCACTCCGGCCTTCGTCACGGCCGTGCACCAGGCCGGCGGCCTGGGCTTCCTGGCCGCGGGCTACAAGGGCGTCGCCGCCATGCAGGCGGACATCCACGCCACCCGGGAGTCCGGCGCACGGTTCGGCATGAATGTGTTCGTCCCGGATCCGGCCCAGCTGGCCCCCTCCGCGTCCGCCCTGGCCGAAATCGAGGAGTACCGGCAACAACTGCGTGCAGACGCCGCGCGCTACGGCGTGGAGCTCCCGTCCCCGCGGCTCGATGACGACGACCAGTGGCAGGCCAAGATCGAGGCCCTGCTGACGGACCCCGTGGAACTGGTCAGTTTCACCTTCGGACTCCCCGGCGCCGACGTGGTCCGTGCCCTGCAGCGGGCCGGAACGGCGGTGCTGTCCACTGTCACCAGCGCGGCCGAGTCCCACCAAGCTGCCGAACAGGGCGTCGATGCCTTGGTGGTGCAACACGGGTGCGCCGGGGGCCACAGCGCCGCGTTCATCCCGGCGTCGGGAAGCCACGCAGCGGGCGGCCAGACGGCGGGCGAGTCGGGAACGTCCGCGCCGGCCACGACGGCGGCCACGACGGCGGAGCTGGTCGCGGCGGTCCGCTCCGCCGTCGCGCTTCCGCTGGTCGCCGCGGGCGGCATCATGGACGCCGCCGGGGTGCAGCGGGTGCTCGCGGCGGGCGCGGAGGCGGCACAGCTGGGCACGGCGCTGCTGCGGACCGAGGAGAGCGGCGCCCGGCAACTGCACAAGGACGCCCTCGCCAGCCCGCATTTCACCCGGACAGCGCTGACCAGGGCATTCACCGGGCGCGAGGCCAGGGCGCTGGTCAATGAGTTCGTCCTGGATCACCCCGACGCCCCGCAGGCCTACCCGGCGGTGCACCACCTCACCGCTCCGCTGCGTGCCGCCGCTGCCGCTGCCGGGGACGCCGAGCGGCTGAACCTCTGGGCCGGGACCGGCTGGCAGCAGGCGCGTGCCGGATCCGTGGCGGAAGTCCTGGCGGATCTGCTGGACTGAGGGCCCGGGCCGGGCGGCCCGCTCGCGGCTTCGCTCCCCACTCGCCGTGTGGACACGTCGAGCCCGGACGGAACCCGCGAGAGGAGCGAAGGCAGCGACGGACTGACCGGGCGCCGCGGCTGGATCAACTGCCGGAGCGGCCGCGGACAAAGCCGGCCAGGAGCGCCGGACCCTCGCTCAGCACCAGCTCGCGGAACAGCCGCACCGGGTCCGGCTCGGCGTCCGCTCCCCCGCGCCGTTCCCGCCAGGCCAGGCCGATTTCACGGAAGGCAAGGCCGGAATCCAGCGCCAGTTCCACCCAGCCCAGGTCCCCGGGCTGCCCGGGGCTGTGGCGTCCGGGGGCCAGTCCGCCGGGCGGCAGGATGCTCACGCCCAGGCCAGCCGAGACGAGCCCCCTGGCGGTGTGGGAGTCCTGGCTTTCGAAGGCAATGCGCGGCCGGAAACCGGCTTCCCGGAACAGGGCGTCCGTCAGCGAGCGCATGCCGTAGCCGGGGCCCATCGCCACGAACGGATCCTGCCGGATCTCCGCGAGGCCGGCACGACGACGCCCGGCGAGCGGGTGCCGGTGGTGGACCACCAGCCGCAGGGGTTCCCGGTACAGGGCAGCCGAGGAGATCAGCCGGCTCGGCGCCGCGATCGGGGCGGTGAGCGCCAGATCGGCGTCCCCGGCGGCCAGTTCGGCCAGGCAGCCGTCCCGTGCACCCTGGCTGAGATCGAAGGCCGGCTGGGGATGCCGGCTGCGGAAAGCACTGATCAGCAGCGGCAGCATCGCCTCGCCGAAGGTGTGCTGGAAGGACACCGCGATCCGGCCGCGCACCACCTCCGACTCGTGCCGGACCAGGTCCAGCCCGGTTTGGAACTCGCCCAGCGCGGCCTCAACGTGCGGCAGGAGCGCCTTCGCCGCCGGGGTCAGCCGCACGCCCCGGCCGTCGCGGATCAGCAGTTCCGTGCCGATGATGCCGCTGGCCCGCGCGATCGCCCGGCTCACGGTCGACTGGGGCAGTCCCAGCACCTCCGCCGTGGCGGTGATGTGCTGGGTGCGCCCGAGCTCGGCCAGCAGGGGCAGCAGCGGCAGCAGTTGGACGAGCTGCTTGTGCTCCACGTCCATACTCGCACCCCTCCCAAAACGATCCATATTTGCGATTGATTCTATGAGAAACATGCATTGGAAGCATGTCTTTCCGGAGCCTATTCTGGGGACATGGCCCGACTCCCCCTCCCAACTCCCGCGGCCGAGCCCGGTACGGCGGCCGACGGCGGTCGCCGGAACGGCCGGGCGGCGGACGTCGAGGTTCCCGTGTGGACGGGCCACAGCAAAGGGTCCGCGGCCTACCGGAGGATCCTCGCCGGCCTGGCATTCGCCGGCGTCGCGACCTTCGCCCAGCTCTATTCCACCCAGGCCGTGCTGCCGATCATCGCCGCCGATTTGCAGGTGACAGCTGCCGAAGCCGCCCTGACGATCTCGCTGGCCACCGTCGGCCTGGCTGCGACCGTGCTTCCCTGGTCCTTTTTGGCTGACCGGATCGGCCGGGTGAGGGCCATGGCCTGGGGCATCTCCGCGGCCACCGTCCTGGGGCTGCTGGCTCCGATGGCCCCCAGTTTCCCGGTCCTCCTGGCCCTGCGGACGCTGGAGGGCATGGCACTGGGCGGTATCCCGGCCATCGCCATCGCCTACCTGAATGAGGAAGTCAACAAGGCCCACGCCGCCCTGGCCGCGGGCACCTACGTCGCCGGCACCACCTTGGGAGGCCTGGCGGGCAGGCTCGTGGCCGGCCCGGTCGGCGATCTGTGGGGCTGGCGGGCCGCGGCACTGGCCGTGTCCGTAATGGCGACGGCAGCCGCCGCCGTGTTCCTGATGCTCGTGCCGCCGGCGCGGAATTTCACTGCCGCGGCCGCCAGCGGCTTCCGCGGCGCCCTCGCAACCCTGGCCGGCCACGGACGGAACCCGCGGCTGCTGGCCATCTACGTCCAGGCGTTCCTGCTGATGGGCGGCTTCGTGGCCGTTTACAACTACCTTGGTTTCCGGCTGTCCGGCGAGCCCTTCAGCCTGCCTGCGACGCTGATCAGCCTGATCTTTTTGGCCTATCTCTCCGGCACCGTCTCCGCGCGCTGGGCCGCCGGGCTGACCCTGCGCTTCGGCCGGCGAAACGTGCTGGTGGCGGGCACGGTCCTCATGGTCGCCGGGCTGGCACTGACGCTGACCCAGTTCCTGGCCCTGATCCTGGCCGGGCTGCTGCTGTTTACCGGCGGCTTCTTCGCGGCCCACAGCATTGGCTCCGGCTGGACCGGGGTGATTGCCAGCAGCGGACGCGCGCAGGCGGCCTCGCTCTACAACCTCGCCTACTACCTGGGTTCCAGCGTCATCGGATGGGCGGGCGGCTTGCTGTTCCAGACCCTGGGCTGGACTGCCCTGGCCCTCGCCGTGATGAGCCTGGCGTGCACGACGGCGGTAATCACCGCCGTCGCGCACCCCTCGGGAGCGGCCGCAGCGGGGCGGACCGCGGCGCGCTAGCGGGTCGCCTCGAGGGCCTGCACCAGGTCCGCGACGATATCCGCCGGGTCCTCCAGCCCCACGGAGACCCGGAGCAGGCTGGCATGCGGTTTGGCCTCGGCGGCCACCGGGCGGTGGGTCAACCCGGCGGGGTGCTGGATGAGGGTGTCGATGCCGCCGAGGGAGACGGCGTGCGTAATCATGCTGACTGCTGCTGGAACACGCTCGGCGTGCTCGGCGCTGGCCAACTCGAACGCCAGCAGCGAACCCGGGCCCGCCATCTGGGTGCCCACCAGGCCGCGCGGGTCGCATTCCGGCATGCCCGGGTAGTAAACCCGCCGGATTAGTTCGTGTTCCGTGAGGGCCGCCGCAACCTTCTCGGCACCGGCCTGCTGGGCGCGCACCCGGACCGGCAGCGTCGCCAGGCCACGGTGCAGCAGGTAGGCCGGCCACGGCGTGAGGATCCCGCCGGTGATGGCGCGGATCTGCCGGAGCCGGACTGCCCATTCCGGGGCGGCTGCCACGACGCCGCCCATGGCGTCGCCGTGGCCGCCGAAGAACTTCGTGGCGCTGTGCAGCACCATGGCGGCGCCCAGCCGGTAGGGCTGCTGGAGCACCGGAGTGGCGAAGGTGTTGTCGACGAGGAGCGGCACGCCATCCGCCGCTGCCGCCGCGGCGGCAATGTCCACGAGGTCCAGGCTCGGGTTCGCCGGCGTCTCCAGGATGACGAGTCCGGTGTCGGGGCGCAGTGCCGCCCGGATGCCGTCGGGCGTGGTGAACGTGACCTCGGTTCCGAGCACCCCGGTGGCGAGCAGGTGGTCGCTGCCTCCGTAGAGCGGCCGGACGGCCACCACGTGTTTCTTCCCGGTGGCGACGACGGCGAGCAGCACCGCGCTCAGGGCAGCCATGCCGGTGGCGAAGGCCACGGCCTCTTCGGTGCCTTCGAGGAGGGCGACGCCGTCCTCGAAGCGGGCAACCGTCGGGTTCCAGAGCCGCTGGTAGACCGTGCTCTGCCCATCCAGGTGCGCGCCGCCGGTGGCCATCTGTTCGTAGGCGAGGCCTCCGTCGTGGACCGAGGGCAGCGGCGCCGTGGTGGAGAGATCGATCGGGACGGCGTGGACGCCCAGTTCCGTGAGGCCGTTGCGGCCGGCGTGGACCGCCAGCGAGTCTTGAGAAAGCACCCGTACTCCTTTTGAATATTCACCATTGAATGCGGCAAGTATCTGGCAATAATTCGGAGTTTCACAGAGGCGGTGAATGGAACTGTCAGATTGAGGCGTTTATGATGAACTCACAACACTTCAAGGAGGATCCGTGAGCAGCACCACGAAGAATGTTCGGCCGGGCGCCGGCGCCGGCGAACCCCTGGACGCCATTGACGAGCGACTGCTCGCCGCCCTGGTCGCGGACGCGCGGATCTCCAACAAGCAGCTGGCCGAACTGGTGGGAATCGCCCCGTCGACGGCCCTGATGCGCACCCGCGCCCTGTCCGAGCGCGGGATCATCCAGGGCTTTGAGGCCAAGCTCAGCCTTGCCGCGGTGGGCCGCTCGGTGCAGGCACTGATCGCCGTCCGGCTGCGCGCCCACGACCGCGAACAAATCGACCGGTTCACCTCCCGGGTTCCCAAGCTTCCCGCGGTGCTCTCCACCTTCCACACCTCGGGTTCGGTGGATTACCTGCTGCATATTGCCGTCGCCACCACGGAGGACCTGCGCGACTGGGTGCTGGACAACCTCGCGACCGATCCCGTGGTGGGCCACACCGAGACCACCCTGGTGTTCGATCACATCCAGGGAAACCACGGGCCGCTGCCCGACTAGCCCGGTGCCGGACTAGCCTGCTGCCCTCAGGCCCGCTGCCGGAGGGCTGCCCGCAGCGTGACGGCCGCCAGTGCAAGGGCAAAGACGGCGCACAGCGTGACGAAGCCCGCCACGGCTGCCTGCAGGCCGAACGCGCCGGCGGCGAGCCCCAGGCCGATCACCGGGAAGGCGCTGCCGAGGTAGGTGATGACGTAGACGGTGCTGATGATCTGGGCGTGGCGCGACGCCTCCACCTTGCCCGCAACGTCGTTGAAGACGGTCCGAAAAGAGACGCCCTGGCCCAGTCCGGCGGTGATGCTGGCGGCAATCAGCAGCCCCGGGCTGCTCCACGCCGCGGCTGCCGCGATCAGCAGCACGGAAACGGCAAGCAGCGACAGTCCCACGGGCACCACGAAACGGCCCCGCGCGGCCAGCAGCTGGCTCAGCGCCGAGGCCGCCAGCGTCAGCCCGGCGAGCAGTCCGATCAGCGGACGGGAGTCGGCGTGCACAATCTGGGCGAAATAGCCCGGAGCCAGCGAGAGGCAGAAGCCAAAGACGGCGAAGCTGAGGAACCCCACGGCCGAAGCCAACCAGAACGCGCCCCGCGCCTCGCTCGACACGGAGGGGCGCCGCGGCGCGAGGACCTTCAGCGGCTGCGGACCCGCGACCGAGGTGATGGCGGGCCGGGCCTTGAGCAGGTAGAGCGGCACCAGGAGGGCGATCAGGATTATTGAGTGCAGGTAGTACGGCGTGGACGTCGGGCCGGGGAGCACGGACAGCACGCCGCCGATGGCCGGCCCGGCCGCCACGCCGCCGGCGGAGGCAAGGAGCGTAAACCGCGAGGCCCACTCGGGCCGGCTGGGCAGCAGCTCGCGCAGCGCGGCGGAACTTGCGCCGGTGGCGAGCGCCACCGCGGCCCCCTGCAGCGCACGTCCTGCGGAGAGCGCCAGCAGGCTGTCCGCAGTAGCGAAGACGAAGCCTCCGGCGAGGCCTACCAGCACGGCCAGCAGCAGTGCGGCGCGCCTGCCGATGTGGTCCGACCAGTGCCCGGCCAGGATGAGCGTGGCCACGAGCGCCAGGACGTACGCGGAGAAGGCCACCGTGACGTCCAGGGCCGTGATGCCGAGTTTGGCCTGGAGCAGCGGGTAGAGCGGGGTCGCCAGATTGGCGCCCACCAGCAGCGTGAAGATCACGACGCCGGCCATCACCAGCCGGGCGGTGACGGAAGCGTCCCAGCCCCAGCGTTCTGCCGTGGCCGGGCGCATGCGAAGTTCGCTGAAGACGGTCATGGCGGTGCCCCTGCTGCATTGATGCGGACGGCACGCGTTCCCTGTGGGGAGGCGCCCGCCCGGTGAAGATTGATACCACCAGAATGCGACACGGGTGACCTTTCCAGCCAAGTTCTGTGCCAAAATTGAGCAAAACCGTCAATCACTAGCCGCAAGGATGAACCGGAGTGATGATTTGAACAGTCTGGACCCCACCGACCTCAAGATTCTGCTCGAACTGATCAAGGATCCGCGGATCCAGATCGGCGAACTCAGCGACACCCTCGGGATAGCCCGGAACACCGCGCAGTCCCGGGTCCGCCGGATGCTCCGCTCCGGTCTGCTGCATGACGGCGGCAGGGAAATCGACCTGGAGGCGGTGGGGTACGACGTCGTCGCCTTCGTCACGATCGAGGTGAACCACCGCGAACTGGACGGAGTGGTGGGTGCTTTGCGCCTGATCCCCCAGGTCCTTGAGGTCCACGAGATTTCCGGCCGCGGAGATGTCTGGTGCCGGGTGGTGGCGACCGACACGCATAACCTCCAGGCCGCGCTGCGGTCCATCCTCCGGATCAAGGGCGTCATCCGGACGGAAACCGTGCTCGCCCTGCACACCCACATCCAATACCGCACCGAGCCGCTCATCAGCCGGCTGGCCCAAGGCAGCGCTCTTACCCCCGGCCGCTCTGCCGCACGCCGGGCCGGTGCCGCGGATCCTCAGCTACAGACTGGATAATGTCCCGGTGACTATCATTGACAACGCCGTTTACGTCGACGGCGTCCGCCGCGCCGAGCCGCGCAACCTGGAACAGACTTTCGAGACCCTGACCGAGCATGGCGGGATGGCCTGGATCGGCCTGTACCGGCCCACGGAAGAAGAAATGGCCGCCGTCGCGGCGGAATTCGGCCTGCACGGCCTGGCCGTGGAAGACGCGATCTCCGCTCACCAGCGCCCCAAGTTGGAACGCTACGACGACAACCTCTTCACGGTGCTGCGGCCGGCGAGGTACCTGGACGACACGGAGACGGTGGAGTTCGGCGAGCTGCACGTCTTCACCGGGCGGAACTTCGTGGTGACGGTCCGGCACGCCGAGACGGCCGTCGTCGGCCAGGTCCGGCGCCGGCTGGAGCGGCGCCCGGACCTGCTCTGCCACGGCCCTGAAGCGGTGCTCTACGCCCTGATGGACCAGGTGGTAGATGATTACGGCCCGGTGGTGGCCGGGCTGGAGAACGACATCGACGAGATCGAGGACCAGCTCTTCAGCGGCGACCCGCTGGTTTCCCGGCGCATCTACGAGCTGGCCCGGGAGGTCATCCATTTCCAGCGGGCCATCCACCCGCTGCCGGCTATGATGCAGCAGCTCCGGCGGGGCTTCGAGAAGTACCGGGTGGACACCGAGCTCCAGCACAGCCTCCGCGACGTCGAGGACCACGTGGAGCGGCTGATCTCCCGCGCCGATTCCTTCCGCGACCTGCTGCAGAATGCGCTCACCCTGGACGGCACACTGACGGCGAACCGCCAGAACGAGGCCAGTGCGGAACAAAACGAGCAGGTCAAGAAGATCTCATCCTGGGCCGCCATCTTCTTCGCGCCGTCCTTTGTGGCCGGCGTGTACGGCATGAACTTCGAACGGATGCCGGAGCTGCGTTGGGCCTTCGGCTACCCGATGGCGATCTGCATGATGGCGGGCACCGCGGCGATCATGTACGGCATTTTCAAACGCAAGGGCTGGCTCTAACCGTACGGCCCGCGCCGGCCCAGGGTTGCGGGGCGGGCTGCGCTCCGGGCCGCCGCGCGGGCTAGCGGGTCGGGCGGCGGCGGCGGGCCTGGGCCACCAGGCGGGTGAAGGCAAGGACGAAGCAGCTCTCGATCACTGCCATCAGCCCCAGCCACAGCCATTGTCCATGGCCGATGAAGTAGATCGTTCCGAGCAGCACCAGCACGCTGCCGAGGACAAGGGCGCAGACGGCGAAGCCGACCGCCACCCGTGCGCTGCGCACGCCGGTGCGGAAGCCGAATCCCAGGGGCTCACCGCCCGGGTAGCCGCCCACACGGTCCTCCCCGGCCGGCCCCAGCCGGTCGAATTCCTCCCACGGGTCGCGGTCCTGTTCCCGTCGCTGATCGGCCATGGACCCATTATCCCGCCGCGCAGGCCGGCAGGCCCTAACGGGCACGTTGCACCGGTTCAGGCGGCGCGCTGACCGACTTCGCCGGGACCGGCGCCGGCGGCGCCGAAGATGAGCTGGCGGGTAGCGATCTTGTCCGTGAAGAACCGGTCGTGGCTGACCACCACGACGGCGCCGGGGAAGTGCAGCAGCGCGCGTTCCATCACCTGGGTGCTGGAGAGGTCCAGGTGGTTGGTGGGTTCGTCGAGCAGCAGCACCGAGGCGCCGGAGAGCAGGCACTGCGCCATGGCCACGCGCGCCTTCTGGCCGCCGGAGAGGTTGCCGATCTTCTGCTTGAGGTCCGCCTCGGAGAACTGGAACATCGCCAGGAAGCGGTTGACGGACTTCTTCGTGGCGCTGAAAGCCAGGCTGTCCGGCAGCGCGTTGACGGCATGCGAGACGGTGTCGCCGTCGTCGAGGTCCTCCAGCATGCGGTTGTACGACACGAAGCCTGGGCCTTTGGCCCAGGCCACCTGGCCGGCGTCGGCAGCTTCCTCGCCGGTCAGGACCTTGAGCAGGGTGGACTTCCCGCTGCCGTTCGCGCCGAGGACGGCAATCCGGTTGCCCTTGCGGATTTCAAAGCTGAGGTCCGCGAAGAGCAGCTTTTCGCCGTAGGTCTTGCCCAGCCCCTCCACCCGGCACAACACGTCCTTCACGTGCAGGCCGCCGTAGATCTCGGTGACAATTTGGTCCACCGGCCGGGGCGTGCGGGATTTCTTGATCTTGGCCAGCTGGTTGCCCAGTCCGCGGCTGGCAGCCTTGGCGGCTTCGCGGCGGTCGGCGATCCCTTCGGCCTCAAAGGCGAGGAGCTCGGACTCGTGCACGAACTGCTGCTCGAGGCTCTTGAGCCGGAATTGTTTCTGGACGATATATTCCCCGAAGTTTCCCGGGTATTCGTGCAGGTGGAAGTTCTCCACCTCGATGATCCGGGTCACGACGGCGTCCAGGAACGTCCGGTCGTGCGAGACGATCACGGCGGCGCCCTTGAAATCGCGGAACCAACTCTCCAGCCATTCGACGCCGGCGACGTCCAGGAAGTTGGTGGGCTCGTCGAGGAGCAGGACGTCAGGCCCCTCAAGCAGGATCTTTGCCAGCGCGGCCCGGTTGCGCCAGCCGCCGGACAGGGCGTCGATCGCGCAGTGCCGGTGTGCGTCGTCGAAGCCCAGGGTGGTCAACACCGTATCGATACGGCGCGGATAGTCCCAGCCGTCCAGCCGGTCCATGTCTTCAAAGAGAGCGGCCTGCCGCCCGATCAGCCGGTCCAGCTCCCCGGCCGGGGGTTCCGCGGCGATCGCAGCGTCAATACCGGCCAGCTCTGCTTCCACGGCCTTGATCTCGCCGAACAGCCCGTCGAGGACCTCGGTGATGGTCGATTCTCCGTTGAGCTCGGAGAACTGGGAGAAATACCCCACCTTCGTTCCGAGCTCCACACTGACCGTGCCGGTGTCCGGTGCTACCTGGTCCAGGATCAGCTTCAGGATGGTGGTCTTGCCGGAGCCGTTCTTGCCGATCAGGCCCACCCGGTCGCCCGGTTCCAGCCGGAAGAACGCCTCGCGGAGAATCTGGGTGTTGTCGAAGCGGACGCTGACGTCGTGCAGCCGGATCAGGCTCATTGCTGCGGTCCTCTCAAGGGGTTGGCTCCGGGATCCCCCGGCGCCGTCGGGGACGGCGGGGCCCGGCCAGCCGCCGTCCGGTCAGGAGCTTCCGGCGGACGGGGTGCGCGGGGTGAGGTTTCAGACTATCCCGGACCGGCGTGGCCGCCGGACACGGGAGCGCCCGGCGCGGGCTGCGGTGCCGCATCTGGGAACAACGAAGACCCCGCACCGCTAAGCGGTACGGGGTCTTCGGGCTACTTCGGGCTAGCGGCTACTTGCGGGACTTGCCGTGCTCGGCCTTGCCATGCCCGGACTCGCCGTGCTGGGCGGGAACGGCCTTCGGCGCAACGGCGGGCGCGGGCGCATGAACGGCCGCGGTCGCCGCTCCGGCGCCGTAGGAGGGAACGGCCGGGGTGGCGGCGTGCTCGTTGTGGTGCTGGGCGGCTGTGGCGAGCCCGGCCGCTCGGTGCGCTGCGGCGTTCTGGTGCGCCCAGGCGCTGTTGCCATGTTCCGAGGACTTCTCGTGTTCCTTGGTCCGGTCTTCCCCGGCCTCGTCGGCGTCATCACCGTCGGTGGGCTCCTGGGCCGGAGCGGTCTCGGTCTCGGAGGGCTCCGGTGCGGGCGCAGTCTCGGTCTCGGAGGGTTGCGGGGCGGGCGCAGTCTCGGTCTCGGTGGGCTCCGGGGCCGGAGCCGTCTCGGTCTCGGTGGGCTCGGCGGTCGGCTCGACCGTGGGATCCGCCGTCGGGGTCTCAGTGGCCGTGAGCTCCGGCGAGACGGTGGCGGTGGGTTCCGAGCCCAGCTCCGTGACCGTGGCAGCCATGGCGGCTCCGGCGCCGCCAGTGACGACGACGGCGGCAACAACAGTGGCCTTGCCAGCGGTACCGAGGGCGCTGAGCCAGGTGAAGATTCCTGCCAAGGGATGGTCCTTCCAAAGTGCGTACGTTGAGGGGGCCGGCGCTTACGCACATCCAGCCGGGCGCAACGTTACCGAACAGAAACCGCGCCGCGGGACGGGACGGGGATTCCTGCGGATTTCCTTGGGAAAACCATGGGCAGCCGCCGAGGAAGGCAGGCTCCGCTGGGTGTCATGCCAGGCGGCTACGGACAATCTCACTGACGCTTTTGCCGTCGAAGCGGCCGGCAACCTCGGCGGTGACCGGCTTCATCACCGCGCCGATGGAGCGCGTGGTGAGTTCCTGGCCGTCGGCCTTCAGGGCGGCGATGGCGTTGTCCACGATCGCTTCGACCTCTTCGCGGGAGAGGGCCTTGGGCAGGTAGGCCTCGATGATCTCCGCTTCGGCGAGCTCGGCGGCGGCGCGGTCGGTTTCGCCTGCTTCGGTGAAGATGCGGGCGGTATCGCGCCGCTTGGCGGCCTCCTTTTGCAGGAGCGAGGTCACCTGGGCGTCGTCGAGCTCAACCGGGGTCTTACCGGACTTCTCCCGGGTGCTGATCTCGCCCAGGACATTCCGGACGGTAGTCAGCGCCGTCTTATTGCCGGCCTTCATGTGGGTGACCACGTCTTGTTTCAGGCGATCCTTGAGCGTCATGGCGTTCCTCTTTCCTAGCGCGTTCAGCGGTGCTCTACTGACCAGTTTCCCCCGGGAGCGTGGGGACGAACCAAGTACCCGGGGCGCGAGTCGGCCCCTCCCACAGTGCATGCCATCTAGTCCGTGCACAAGAAGACCCTGCTCGTGGATTGTAGGCCGTCAGCATCCATCGGCTTCCAACTCTTTTTGGACTTCGCGCCTCCGGGTTCCAGACCCCCGTCAGCTTATGAACGCCGCGCCGTCCCAGCAAGGCAGGAGACCCGATCTGGTTGGCCCTCCTCGGCGGGTTTCGTCCCACCCTTGGCGGCCCGCACGGCTAGCGTGAAGGGTAAACGGCAGAGGTCACCCCATGCCGCCATGACAAGGAGAGACAGTGCCGAAGCGTTCCAGGAACGACACGAGGAATTATTCGATCGTCGGAGGCGTCGTGTTCGCCGCCACCTTGGCGTTGATAGTGTTCCGGCCTGCCCAACAGCCCGCGCTGGAGCTTGGGCTGCTTGCGGCCGGGCTCATCGCCGGCGCAGTGTTCCTGCGCTTCGGCGTGCCCCGGGTCTGGATGGTGCACCTGGTTCTTCTGGCGTTCATGGTCATCACCTTCATGTTGGGCAAATACTTCATTGGCTGGTTCTTCGGCTTCGGCGCCGGAGCGAACCTCGGGGTCGCCTGGCGCGCGCTGGCCACCAGAGAGAAAGCGACCTACCCGTGGACCGTGGACGGCAAGGGCTATGCCGCCGTCCCCCAAGTGCGGAAGGCGGCCCTGGCTGCCCTGCACTCTCTGGACGGGAAGAAGAACTGGCGGCTCATCGTCGAACACGGCGCGGCACGCTTCGACGCCTCAGGCAGCGCGGACGGCGTCGTCTGCCATCGGACACCCGACGCCGACAAGGTCGGAACCTGGGCGATCCTGGAACGGCCCGGTGAGACAGGCACCGAAACGGTCGCCGTCCCTGTGGGCGGACTCACCGGCACCATCCCCGCCCAGTACGTCACCGACATCGCCACTGCGGAAGCCGAACTGGGCAAATTCCTCCAGGACCCGGACGGCTCCGCGCCGGGCCCGGAGTGGAGCACCGATCAGATCGCCGAGGATCTGCACCTCGGCTCCTGAGGCCGGAGACAGCGATTCCTCTCTGCCAAAATGAAGCCATGGAGACTCCCTTGCCAGTCGCAGTCCGGGCCACCGCATCATGGAAGCAGCGCCGCTGGCTGAAGACCCGGTACCGCAGCATCCGCTATGACGTCAGATTCGCCGATGGGCGCGAGGAGTACGGAGTCCATTTGGACGCCGTCCTTCAGGGAGCCCGGTACCCGGCTGATTACTGGAGCACGGTCAAGGGCGCCGACAGAGCCTGCCCGAAAGAAGGGGCCGGACCATGGGTGGATTACCCCTACGGTCGGCCCTTGTAGCCACGTGGCGCAGGCAGTGAGCACCGCGGCGCCTGGCCCTGCGCTGCGCCTCCTCCCCGGCGGCCGCGTTGAACGGAAGGATTTCGACGGCGGGCGGTCTTGGCGAGGCCGGCCTCTCCGAGACCATCGACCGGCAACGGCCGTCCGCATATGATCCGGTTAGCAATGTTCCTGGCAGCAGTGTGAGAGCAGGCACCATGAAGGAAACCCGGACCGATACGGCCGTTGACGATGCCGGCACACTCGAGCTCGTCCGCACCCCGGCGTGGGAGGTCAAGTTCAAGCGCGGCGACGACCCCGGAATGTTCGCCCACATTGTCTGTTGCCGGGACCTGGACTGGCGGAGGTCTTTCTGCGGCTTCCAGGATCCGGATCCGGTCATCATGGTGGACGCGTCCAACCTCTGCACGATGTGTATCGAGGCCGTCGGCGGCTTGGATGGCCCGCTGGCGCACGGCCAATGCCCGGTCGATGACCAGCCATGTCCTCCCGAAGAGGAGATCGACAAGATCATCGAGGAGCGGACGTTCCGCCCCTGAGCCTGCGGGGAGCGCGCCCCAGCCCCGGCTTTCCTTCAATCCATTTAGGGTGTTCAAATGACTGGTCAATTTCACGGCGGACTAGAGTGGCCCGGCAAGCTGCAAAGGGTGTCCGGGCCGTGGATCCTAATGACGGCAACCGGCTCCTCTATTGAGTTCAGCATGAGGTTTCGCTGGCTCGAGAGATTCTTTGGCCCATGGAGAGTCGAACGTTCGGCCGTTCGGGAGGTGTACGTCACTCCACCGGATGCCCTGGCTCCGTGGACGCGGGTGCGCATCCTTGCCCAGGAGAACATGCCGTGGTGCTTCCTGACCCAGCGGCCGTACGAGGTTCTGGACTACCTGGCGCGCCTGGGGTATCCCGTGGGCAGTGACGGCAATCCCTGACTCGTACCTGCCGCCTTATTCCACGCACACAGGCGCTCAAAAACCCCTGCAAATTGTGGAGCTAAGGAGATTCGAACTCCTGACCTCTTCGATGCGAACGAAGCGCTCTACCAACTGAGCTATAGCCCCGCAACAACGCCGCTCCCGGAGGAACGGCGTTCTCAACGTTCCTAGGCTACAAACTATCGGCCTGCATTGCCAGCCAGCCCTCGAAT
Source organism: Arthrobacter sp. 01N442 (assembly GCF_056399345.1). Taxonomy (NCBI): domain Bacteria; kingdom Bacillati; phylum Actinomycetota; class Actinomycetes; order Micrococcales; family Micrococcaceae; genus Arthrobacter; species Arthrobacter sp. 01N442. The sequence continues at coordinate 5,033 of NZ_JBFTRD010000006.1, read as the reverse complement.
GTCAGCGTGCCGTGTCGCTCCTCCGGCACAAGGTTGAGTCCGGCACGCAGGTATCGGCCCATGCCGCCGGGCAACGGGAACTCCAGCAGGCGCCCGCGCGCCCCCGTCGCCTGCTGCCAGCATTCAGCCAACCCTCGCATCCCGACGATCTCGGGGCCGCCGATAGTCCGGACGCGATGCCGGACGCCGGAGGGGGCCGCCAGGGCGGCCTCCAGCAGGGCGGTGGCCACTTCTACGGGCGCAATCGGCTGGAACCGGGCACCCTTGACCACCGGAATCAACCGAACCTTCGCGCCGGCGGCAAAGAGTCGGGCAAGCAAGGAATGGAACTGCGTGGCCCGAAGCGCCCGGGTTTCCAGACCGGAATGCTCGTAGATCTGTTCCTTGGCCGCTTTGGACTGGTAGTAGCCGAAGCTGCTCCGGTCGCAATTGACGATCGAGAGCATGACCGCCTTCGTGACGCCGGCGTCCTGGGCGGCGGCCAGCAGCCGCGCCCCGCCGGCGGCGAAGTTTTTCAGCGCCCGGCCGGACTGCCCCTCGAGGCAATCGATGACGACGTCGGCTCCCGCCAGCGCCGAGGCCAGCCCCTCCCCCGTGCTGACGTCCCCGCGGAAGTACTCCGCGCCGTCGTGCCTGCCGGCCTCTCCTGGCACGGGCGGGCGGCGGCTGAGTACCGTCACGCGGTGTCCCTCCGCTACAGCTTGACGCACCACTTCCCGGCCTACCTGCCCGGTTCCCCCTGCTACGCAGATTCTCGTCATGCTCGTCAGGATAACTGCCGGGGGCAACAAAAAAGCCCCGGGCGGCCGATGGGTCGGCTGCCCGGGGCGGAGCGTTTGGGTCAGGCGCGGCGGCGCTGCAGGACGTCGTCGAGGTTGCTCAGGGCGCTTTGCCCCTTGCCCATCGTCTTCGACTCGGCAGCAACGGCATCCGGCTGCCGGACGGTGGCCTGCTTCAGCGAGGGCTTGCCAACGGCTTTCGGTGCTTCCGGAAGGTCCAGCGGCTGCGGGGCGGGGCGTTCCGCCTTGGGCGCCTCCACGTAGGTCGGCTTGGGGACCTCCACCGGCTCCCAGCTGGAACCTTCAGCCGAGGACGGATCGCCCACCCGGCGGACGGACGTGTCGCCGGAGGCGGCGGCCTCCGCCAGTGCCGCCTGCCGCAGTTCGTCGGCAGTCAAAGGCTTGGGGGCATCCTGGGGCTCGGCGGCGCCGGCCTCGGCGTCAAAGAGCGGACTCTCCTTCGCGGGGCCAGCAGCTTCACGGACAACCTCGGAACGCACCGGGGCCGCCTCCTCGGAAGCGGACCGGGCCGGGGCGCCCATGGCCGAGCGGAACGCGGCGTTAACCTTGCGCCGCCGGTCCCGCACCGCGAGCCTGCGCAGCAAAAAGACCGCGGCAACGGCGGCAAACAGTGTGGCGGCGGGCAGCCAGCCCGAGCCGATGCCAAAAAGGCGCAACGCCGCCGAGACGATGCCGGTGAGGAGCGAGATCAGCCCCGCCACGGCAAGTACCAGGCGGCCGTAGCGGATACGGAAAGCCGGAGCCGCCGGCTCCCGATCGCCGGGTTCAAGGAAACCCGGGGCTGGCTCGGGGCGCTGCGTACTCGTCATCGGTGTCTCCTCCGGGGCCGCCATCTTCATGACGTTTCCGGCTTGGGGGTCTGCGTTTTCTACATCCACGGTGTTCATCCGGAGTTCCACTGCAGGCTGCAGCTGGGGGCGGCCGTTCCGCAGCATGTAGGGAGCCACCCATACGATCCAGAGCGCGACAGCAATGACAAGGATCACTGAGCTGCTAAGAGGGAAGTCCACAGTCAAAACCGTATGAGCAAGACGGCGGGGCGGGCGGCATTGGCACCGGTGTGTCGCGAGGCAACTGCCAAATCACTGGATATATGACGAAACGGCTGGTCAGGCGGGGGTTTCGGGAGCCTGTGCGGGACGCGTTTCCAGCCACCGGGCCAGCAGGCCTCCCGGGACTTCCTCCGAAGTCAGCGCGAAGGTGCGGTGGTCCGCCCATGCGCCGTTGATGTGCAGGTAACGCGGCCGGTATCCCTCGTCGCGAAACCCGAGTTTTTCCACCACCCGCAGGCTTGGGCGGTTCTCCGGACGGATGTTGATCTCCATCCGGTGCAGCCCCAGCGTGCGGAAGCAGTAGTCGGTCGCCATCGCGACGGCGGTTGGGGCTATGCCTTGGCCAGCCCTGTCCTGGTCCACCCAGTAACCGAGGGTGGCCATCATGGCCGAGCCCCAGACGATGGAGGAGACAGTCAACTGTCCAACGATTACCGGTTCCTTGAACCCGGGGGTCCAGGCCGTGATGACGAAAGGCAGGGCGGTGGCTTGCGCCGCCTGGGTCTTCAGCGACCGGACCATCTGCCGGTAATCGGGCAGCCCGCCCCCGGGTACGGGATTGGAAGCTTCCCAGGGGGCCAGCCACGCTTCGTTGCGGGACCTAAGCTCGCTCCACTCCTTGCGGTCCCGGTACCGGATCGGACGCAGCACGAGGTCGCCGCACTCCAGGGTCACCGGCCAGTTGAAGCTGCCCCCCACGGGACTATTCCGTCAGGCTGGAAGCGAAGCCGGGCAGCCAGGCCCGCAGGCCGGGGCCGAGGTCGTCGCTGTCGCAGGCGAGCTGGACGCAGGCCTTCAGGTAGCTGAGCTTGTCACCCGTGTCGTAGCGGCGGCCGCGGAAGACGACGCCGTACACGCCGTAGCCTTCGCCTTCGCCGGCGGAGAGTTCCTGCAGGGCGTCGGTGAGCTGAATCTCGCCGCCGCGGCCGGGCTCGGTCCGCTCAAGGACTTCGAACACCGCCGGGTGCAGGACGTAGCGGCCGATGATGGCCAGGTTCGACGGGGCCTCGTCGACGTCGGGCTTCTCGACCAGCTGCTTGATCCGGACGTACTCCTCGCCCTCAACGGCCTCGACGTCGGCGCAACCGTAGGCGCTGATCTGCGACGGGTCTACCTCGATCAGGGCCACGACCGAGCCGCCGGTCTTCGCCTGGACCTCGATCATGGTGCTGAGCAGTTCGTCGCGGGCATCGATGAGGTCGTCACCAAGCAACACGGCAAAAGGTTCGTAGCCAACGTGCTGCTTGGCGCGCAGCACTGCGTGGCCCAGGCCCATCGGGTCGCCCTGCCGGACGTAGTGGATGTCGCCCAGGTTGCTCGCGGCCTGGATGGACTCCAGCTTGTCGGTGTCGCCCTTGGCCTCCAGCGTCGCCTCCAGCGTGGGCACGCGGTCGAAGTGGTCCTCAAGGGCGCGCTTGTTGCGTCCGGTGATCATCAGGACGTCGTTGAGGCCCACGTTCACGGCTTCCTCAACCACGTACTGGATGGCCGGCTTGTCGACGACGGGCAGCATCTCCTTGGGCATCGCCTTGGTGGCGGGAAGGAAGCGGGTGCCGAGGCCTGCAGCGGGAATGACGGCCTTGCGGACCGAGGCGTTGGGTGTAATCACTCGACTAATCTAACCGAGGGGGCAAAACATCAGGTAATTGTCTCCGTCGGCACGGCAGCCGCGGCCCCTGAACCGGGTGCCGCCCGCGCGAAAGGACGCCACAGCATGAGCACCAAGGAAGAGATCCGCGCCCTCCACCGGCTGCGTCGGGCGTCAATGTCGCCGGCAGAACGGGACGCCGCCGGAGCGGCCATCGGCCGCCATGGACTGGCCTGGGCCTCCGCTCTGGCGAACGGCGGTTCGAGCACCTTCGCCGCCTACCTGGGAGTCGGCTCCGAACCGCCCACCCTTCCACTCTTGGCCGCCCTCCATAATGCGGGACACAGGGTGCTGCTGCCGGTCTGCGAGCCCGAACTGGCGCTGAGCTGGGTGTACTGGACCCCTGCCTCGGAGTTTGTCCGCAGCCGCTATGCGCCGATCCAGGAACCAACCGGTGAACGGCTCGGCACCTCCGCGGTTCGAGGGGCTGCCGGAATCTTCCTGCCCGCCACGGCCCTGGACCGCTCGGGCAACAGGATCGGCCAAGGCGGCGGCTATTACGACAAGTTTCTGGCGGCGCTGGCCGCCCTTCCCGCCGAGGCTTCCCAGGGCACCGATGGGCCACCGCCGACGGCGGCGGTCGTCTACGACGCGGAGGTGCTCGCCGCCGGCAGCATCCCGGCGGAGTCCTTCGACCGGAAGGTGGCTGCCGCCTTGACGCCCGGCGGGCTGGTCCCGCTGTCCGCGCTTTCCTAGCGGCAGCCGGCGGGTGATAGAATTGGCACTCAGGCCCTGCGACTGCTAATGCGGTTTCCTCGCTCACCGGTTCCGGTGACGGAGATGCCGCTTCGACAGCCCGGGACCTGCTCGTTTGTCCAAGAGGAGGAATCCCAGTGCCCACGTATGCATATGCCTGCAAGGACTGCAGCCACGCCTTCGAGACCGTGCAGTCCTTCACGGACAGCTCCCTGACGACCTGCCCGGAATGCCAGGGTACGTTGCGGAAGAAGTTCAACAGCGTCGGCGTCGTATTCAAGGGCTCCGGCTTCTACCGGACCGACTCACGGGACTCCAAGGGCAGCGCCGTCGCCCCCGCTCCGGCAGCCACCGCGAGTTCCGCCCCGGCTTCCGCCGCCGCCAGCTAGGACCAGACGGGCTGCACGCCCGCGGTTGTCCACATAGCGACGCCCGGGGCTGATGCCTGCCGACGGGCTCAACGTAGCGTGGCGGCATGGCCCACCGCAGCCGCCGCGCACTTTTCTCCGAATCGACGCCGCATTCAGAATCGGCACCTCTAGGGCTCCGGCGCGGCCCCTTCCGTCCCGGAGCCGGCCGCAAGTACCCGGCACGGCGGCGCTTCCGCGGCTGGGCTGGCAGACACCGCCGGCTGGCCATAGCCCTCCTGCTGTGCCTGGCCGCTAGCATCGCCGTGCACCAGCTAACGTGGTTGTGTCAAGTATTTCTGGCCCCGGGAGGACGGCTATAACTGGCCCCATCCCTGCACGTTTCGTGCTGCTCGGGAGTCTTGACCGGTGACACCTGGGCGCCAACTGGCAGTACAGTACCTTGGCCTGTCCCCGACGCTCTTTCCCG
>NZ_JBFTRD010000005.1:0-354546 GCF_056399345.1 Arthrobacter sp. 01N442 | reverse complement strand
AAGCGCATCCGTCCCGCGTTCCGCTACGAACGGTCCCTGGACGTCATCAGCCAGGGCCGCAGCCACGGCATGGTCACCAAGTCCAACCTGATCCTGGGCATGGGCGAGACCCGCGAGGAAATCTCCGAGGCCCTGCGCGACCTGCACGAGGCCGGCTGCGACCTGATCACCATCACCCAGTACCTGCGCCCGTCCGAACGCCACCTCCCCGTGGACCGCTGGGTCAAGCCGCAGGAATTCGTGGACCTGCAGCAGGAAGCGGACGAAATCGGCTTCCTCGGCGTCATGTCCGGACCCCTGGTGCGCTCCTCCTACCGCGCCGGCCGGCTCTGGGCCACCGCGATGCGCAAAAAGGGCTGGGAAATCCCCGCCGCCCTCGCCCACATCGAATCCTCCGGCAGCACCCGCCAGGAAGCCAGCTCACTGCTCGCGGCACACTGACATCCTCCGCGGATAACGGGTGTGGCGGGCGGCGCCGATTAGGATGTGGCGCTATGAGCCAACTCTCCAGCATGGACCCCGGCATCTTCGCTGCCGGGTTGCGGGTCCAGTTCGACGCCTTCCTCGACGAGCACCGGGCCGCCCTGCATGACTGCCTCGACGGGCTGAGAGAAGAGGAGGCCCGGACCTCCCTGGTCCCCTCGCGGACCACGCTGCTGGGGCTGGTCAAGCACGCGACGTTTGTCGAGAAGGTCTGGTTTGACGAGGCCATCACACGCCGGAGCCGGCAGGAAATCGGCATACCGGCCACCCCGGATGAATCCTTCGTCCTGGACCCGGGAGACGCGATCGCCGGCGTGCAGGCCGCGTACCGCGAGGCGTGCGCGGGGTCCCGGACGCGCACCGCAGCGCTGGGGCTGGACGAGTTGGTCACCGGCAACCGGCGCGGGCCGCTGCCGCTGAGGTGGGTCTATCTGCATCTGTTGCGGGAGCTCGCCCAGCACTGCGGGCACGCGGACATCCTCCGCGAGCAGATCCTCGCCGCACGCGCGCCCGGCTGAGCGGCTGGCTGAACCCCGGGTCAGGCCAGCAGGGTGCGGAAGTCGCCGTCGTTCAGTGACGCGTAGCGGCCGTACGCGGCCAGGACCGCTTCCTCGACTGTCTCCACGTCAATTCCCGGCACCAGGTCATCGGCGGCCCCCGCTGTCGCGGGGTCCCAGTCCAGGCCCAGTGCCGCGTAGCTGGCCTCCAGCACGGCGCGGATCGGGGCGGAGTTCTCCACGATGATCACGGAGCTGAACAGCCAGCCGCCGGAGACGACGCGCTGGGCAGTACCAATGAGCTTGATCCGATGTTCCGGGTTCACAGGGTCCTGGCCGTGCACGCTGAACTCGCCCGGGCAGTACTCCCCCGGGATCTCCCCGACGGCGGCCGCCACGCCGGCGTCGCGCAGTGCCTGCGCCAGCAGTTCACCGAAGAAGGAGAAGCGTCCCTTGGCCCCCGCGATCGCATCGGCGTGCGGCTCGAGGTGGTCGATCACCAGGGTTCCCTCGTGATAGGCCGCGGCCCGGCCCCCGGCCTTGCGGACCAGGGGTTCGAAGCCGAGCTCGCGGCAGGCCTGGGCGGCGGCGTCAAAGCCCGGCAGATGCGTGTCACGCTGGCCGAAGGCCACGGTGGGCGCAGGCCGGTAGAGCCGCAGCATGGGGCCCAACGCGCCGGTCTTCACCTGCTGCAGCAGTTCCAGCGCGAAGTCCAGGTCCGCTGCGGCGCCGAGGGAATGCTGTTGCCGGAACACTGTCAGGGTCCGGGGTCCCGCCGCGGCCTGCTGCATGTTGTTATGCTCCCTTGATGGTCATTCTGCAATTCCTGGTGGTAGCCGCCGCATTCGCCGTCATCGACGCAGTTTGGCTCAAGTCAACGAGCAAGTTCTACCGCCGGCACCTGGGCCACCTGATGGCGGACAAGCCCCATCTAGGGTACGCCGTGGCGTTCTACGTGCTGTACATTGCCGGCATCGTCTTCTTCGCCCTCCGCCCGGCCCTCGACGGCGGCAGCTGGCTGACCGCGCTGGGGTACGGAGCCGCGCTGGGCGGGTTCGCCTACGCCACCTACGACCTCACCAACGCCGCAACGCTGAAGAAGTGGCCGCTGGCGATCGTCGTCGTCGACATCGCGTGGGGCGTGTTCCTGACCGGCGCCGCCACGACCGTTGGCTGGCTCGTCTTCCACTAGCCGGATTTTCATCCGCTGTCCGCATGCGGATTCCCGCCGGGCGGTTTTGCCCGGGGGCCCGGCTAGCTCTTGCGCAGGGTCAGGATCTGTTCCGCGCGTCCAAAGGGCCCCTGCAGGTCGTGCAGCACCGTGGAGGTCAGGCCGATGCCGTCCGTGCCGAAGGACACCTCGTTATCCAGGCCCAGCCATTCCCCCTCGGGACGCCGGTACATGTGGATCTGCAGGTCCAGGTTGGGGAAGGCATAGCTGCCCTTGCCCGGCGGAACCCGGGCCGCAATGCCATTGGCCGTGTCCACGAGGCCGACCAGCCGGGCCAGGTCGCCGCTGTCCGACCGGTCCGTGAGCGGATGGTCGGTGTGCAGCCAGACGGTCCCGGAGCCGGCGCGGTGGCCCTCGGCGATGCGCATGGTGAGCGAGGCGATGTACCCGCCTGGCCAAACCGTTGCGGCGTCGTACGGTTCGCAGTCCTCCGGCGCGGGGATCCTGGGGTCTTCGAAGGCGGAAATCGCCGAAGTATCGGAGGTGATCATCCGCCAGGCCGTCGCCCGGATCGCCACGCGGCCGCCGGCCACGAGCTCCGCCTGCAGCAGTTCGATGGTCCGGCCGGGGCGCAGCGTGGTGGTGGTGACTTCGAACTCGCCACCGGGAATGAGGCCGAGGATCTCGTAGCTGATCCGCGCCATCCGCATGTCCTCCCGCGGCTCGTGCCGGGCCAGGCAGTCGGCCATGATGCCGGACGCGGGCGCCATGTGCTGTTCGTGCTCGTTCCAGGCGCCCTGGGCGTGGATGGTGGAGCGGAAGCGTCCGTCCCCCAGCACCTCGTAGTAGAAATCGCCTTCGGCCAGCACCGGTAGTTCAGCAGTCAACATCGACCCTTTCGCAGCAACAATCAGAGAATCCCAAACCACCCTATCGCCTCGCGCGGCCAGGCCTTCGCGGCGCAGTGCACCACCGGCTGTCATGCGTGACCAAGGCCGCGCCGGTGCCGGAACTATTCCCGTCCGATCCGCCGGGATGGGTAGACTCGAGAGCAGGTTTACCCCGACTATTGCGCGAAGAGGTGCTCCCCCTGATCCGAGTTATCAGCTACAACCTCCGCAAACACAAGGCCAGTGGCGAACTGGAGGCACTGGCCAGCGACTATGGGATTGATGCGCTCTGCCTCCAGGAGTGCGACACCGAGGACCTGCCCGAAACCATCGGCGACCTCCACCTCGCCGACGCCACGAGAGGCAACCGGCTGGGCCTGGCAATCTACTATCGCAAGGACCGCTTTACCGCCTATGAAACCAAGACGTTCGCGCTGAAGAAGTCCATGCACGACCGGGTCCTGGCACCCGCGCACGAGCGGCTGATCGGCACCCGGGTGGTCGACAACGAAACGGACCACGACCTCGTCATCGCCTCCTTCCACGCCGCACCCCTGACGGCGTCGAATTCGCTGCGCCGCAACCAGATCCACGCGGCGCATGCGGAACTCCTGAGCATGGGCGGGGGGCTGATGACGCTCATGGTGGGCGACTTCAACTACCCCTTCTTCACCAAGTACCTGACCGAGCAGATGAAGGACGCCGGGTACGAGCTCTCGCTCAGCGACCGGCGGACGTACACCCGGTACAAGGTCTTCAAGGGCCACTTCGACTTCGCCACCTCCTCGGGGCTCATGATCGAGAACGTCGAAACGCTGCCCCGCGGCGCCTCGGACCATCTCCCCATCCTCATCTCCGCGGAGTACGGCCAGAACGCACCGGGGATGCCGGGCGAGGCCGCTCCGGCCTGACCCTTGCCCGGCGGAATTTCGGGTTCCCACCCGGATTTCCGCCGCGGTACCGGACCGCCAACACCCGGTGAACACTACGTGAACCAGCCCCAAAACCGCCCCGGGCCGTAACCTTCCCGTGATCTACTGCTGGGCGTGAACCTAACACGACGTCACTTCATGACCGCCGCCGGCACGGCCCTGGCCGCAGGCAGCGCCACTGCGCTGGCCGCCGGCAATGCTTCGCGTGCCGCCGCGGCGGCGGCCCTCCCGTCCCCTGCCGCCTCCGGCATCGACCACATCATCGTGGTCATGATGGAAAACCGCTCCTTCGACCACTTCCTCGGCTGGATGCCCGGGGCAGACGGTAAACAGTCCGGACTCAGCTACACCGACCGCTACGGCATCCCGCACTCTACCCATCACCTGACGGACTTCCAGGGCTGCGGCCACCCGGATCCGGACCATTCCTACGAGGGCGGCCGGATCCAGTTCAACAACGGCAAGAACAACGGCTGGCTCCTGGCCGGCGAGAACGACGAATTCGCCGTCGGATACTACGACGCCGCCGACTTGGACTTCTGGCGCCAGGCCGGGCCCGACTGGACGGTCTGCGACCAGTACTTCGCGGCCACCATGGCGGAGACGTACCCGAACCGTTTCTACCAGCACGCAGCGGCCACCGACCGGATCCACAACTCCACTGCAACCAGCACCTTGCCAACCATCTGGGACCGGCTCGCCACCGCCGGGGTATCCGGCAAGTACTACTACGGCGACATCCCATTCACCGCGCTCTGGGGCGCCAAGTACCAAGGCATCTCGCACCACTACTCGGAATTCCTTACCGACTGCTCCGCCGGGACCCTCCCGGCGGTGTCCTTCGTGGATCCAAGGTTCACCGACGAGGGGTCCGGAACCTCCGGCGACGACCACCCGCACGCCGACATCCGATCCGGCGAAACGTTCCTGGCCGAGGTCTACAACGCGGTCACATCGGGACCCGGCTGGGCCAATACCCTGTTGGTGGTCAATTACGACGAATGGGGCGGCTTCTACGACCACGTCGCACCGACGACCGCCCCTGACACGAGTTCCGCAACGGCCCTGCGCGGCTTCCGGGTACCGTCCGTGGTCGTCTCGCCCCACGCCCGACGCCGTTATGTCGCCCACGACGTGTACGACCACACCTCCGTCCTCAAGGCCATCGAATGGCGCTGGAACCTCCCGCCCTTGACTCCGCGGGACAAGGCTGCCCGCAACATCGCCGAGGTCCTCGACTTCGGCACGCCGGCCAACCTGGCCGCACCCAAATACCTGGTCCCGCCCTTCGTGGCCGGACCGGCCTGCACCCCCGTAGGCCCGCCACCGGCCGAAGAATGGTCCGGACTGAAAGAGAAAGCCCTCGCCGACGGATGGAAGCTCCCGTGAACCCCACCACCCCGACCACACCCCGCGTAGTTGCAGTTGGGAAGCGCCGCCGCGCGACCAGGCGCCTCGCGTCCGCCGCGTTGCTCGTGCTGGCTGCCGCGGCTCTCAGCTACGGCCCCCAGGCCGTCTCAACGGCGACGCCGGCCAACGCTGCCGCCCCGGCCCCCACCACCGCGGGCCAAGGCTATCTGCCCGGCGCCAAGCACGTTTTCGTCATCAACCTCGAAAACAAGGGCTATGACGAGACCTGGGGCCCTGGTTCGGCCGCGCCGTATCTCTCGCAAACGCTGCGCAGCCAGGGCGTCCTGCTGAACCAGTACTTCGGGACCGCCCACAACTCCCAGCCCAACTACGTCGCCCAGATTTCCGGGCAGGGACCCAACCCCCAAATGCAGGCCGACTGCCAGAGCTACACTCCGTTCGTCGGCAGCGGCACCGCCAGCCCCGGCCAGGCCGTCGGGGACGGCTGCGTCTTCCCGGCCAGCGTCCCCACCGTCGCAGGTCAGCTCAAGGCCGCCGGGAAGACCTGGAAGGGCTACATGGAGGACATGGGCACCCCGTGCCGGCACCCTGCGCTGGGCGCCGCCGACGACACCCAGAAAGCCAAGGTCGGCGACCAGTACGCCGCGCGCCACAACCCGTTCGTGTACTTCGCCGGTATCACCGGCTCCGCTGACTGCGCCAAGAACGACGTCGACCTCACCGCCCTGAAAACCGATCTCGCCTCGGCCGCCACCACCCCGAACCTGTCCATGATCACGCCAAACCTGTGCCACGACGGACACGATTCACCGTGCATCGACGGACAGCCGGGCGGCCTCGCCAGTGCCGACGAGTGGCTCAAGCAGTGGGTACCGGTTATCACCTCCTCCCCCGCGTTCAAGCAGGACGGCGTCCTGGTCATCACCTTTGACGAATCCGACGGCCCACAAAGCGACGCCAGCGCGTGCTGCGGCGAAGGCCCCGGGCCTAATGCGGCACTTCCGGGCATCACCGGCATGGGCGGAGGCAGGGTGGGCGCACTGGTCCTCTCTCCCTTCACCAAGGGCGGAACCTGGTCCACCACGCCCTACAACCACTACAGCCTGCTCGCCAGCATCGAAGACACCTTCGGCCTGCCCTACCTGGGCTACGCCGGGACCCCGGGCCTCAACCGTTTCGGCCTGGACGTCTACAACGCCGGCGTCTAGGCGAAGGTCCTGGTCCCCACTAGGGTCCAGGGCCCCACCGGGGACGCCCGGGCCGGTTCTTAAGCGTTTCTTAAGAGCCTCGCGGCAAAGTTGATCAGGACGCGTGACCGCGCGCCGCCAACCCGAGCCGAAGGATTCCATGACTGGGCCCGCCACTGACGACCGCACCGCACCATCAGGACTGCCGCACGGACGAGCCGTTGCTGCACCGCGTTTCCGGGCCCTCCCGCAGGCCAGGCACTGGCTGGTGTTGGGCGCGCTGCTGTGCGCCGCCGTGATCGCGCTCGGCCTGACGGTAAAGCTGCTGCCCGGTGACGCCACGGCCGAGCTGGGCGTGGACCAGGGCCTCAGCCGGCACCACGCAGCGGCACTGACCGCCGTCGCAATGGGAATCAACGTGTTGTTCGGTCCGGTGGCTGGACTCGTGCTGGTCGGCGTCGTCGCCCTTTACCTCTGGCTGGTCCGCCGGGACCTGGTCAAGGCTGTGGCCTTCGGCCTCGTCGCCTGCTCCGGCTGGGTGGCCAGCGAAGCGTTCAAGCTCCTCATCGCCCGGCAACGGCCGGACCCGAAGCTGCTCCTGGACCCGCTGGCACCGGAGACCGGGTCCAACAGCTTTCCCTCGGGCCACGTTTCCTTTGCCGTCGCCCTCGCCTTTGCCCTGTACTTCCTGGCCCGCGGAACCCGCTGGTCCAAAGCCACCGCCGTTGCCGGCGCGGCCGTGGCGCTCATCGTGGCATGGTCCAGGCTCTATGTCGGCGTCCACTACCCCACGGACGTCGCGGCCAGCTTCCTGGCGGCCAGCGCCGCGGTGGTCCTGCTGAGCGGGCTGTGGAACCGGTTCGCTCCCCGGATCGTGGAACGCCTTCCGGCATCCGCGTTCCTCCCGTCAATCCGACCCTAAGGACGTAACCGTGCACAGCATCCTGACCCCGTTCCTGGCTCCGGCCCTGACCGCCGCAGCCGGAACGCCCTCCCTGCTGGACCCGGCAAGCCTTCTCGGGGGGCTCGGGCCGGCCGCGCTCGGAGTCATCGCCGCGATGGTGTTCGTGGAGTCCGGCGTCCTGTTCCCGTTCCTGCCCGGGGATTCCCTGCTCTTCACCGCCGGGTTGCTGCATCAGCAACTGCACCTGGCACTGCCGCTGCTGATCGGCGTCGTTACCGCGGCCGCTGTCGCCGGCGACCAGGTTGGCTACATGCTGGGACGCACCTTCGGCCGGAGATGGTTCAAGGACGACGCGAAGGTGCTGAAATCAGCCCACCTGGCCACAACGGAGGACTTCTTCCGCCGGCACGGGGGCGCCGCCGTCGTGCTGGCCCGCTTCGTCCCGATGGTCAGGACCTTTGCCCCGCTCACCGCGGGCATCGGCCGCTACGGGTACAAGTCCTTCACGCTCTGGAACATCGTCGGCGCCTTCGCCTGGGCTACGTCCGTGACTTTGCTGGGCACCTGGCTGGGACACTACGAGATCATTGCCAAGAACATCGACGTGATCGCCGTCGTCATGGTCCTCGTCTCGGTGGTGCCCTGGGTGATCCAGTTCCTCCGGCGCCGGCGCAGCTCCCGCCGCGCCGCCGAGGACGGATCCGGGGACGACACGGCCCAGGGCGTACTGGCCGGCAAGAGCGCCACGGAAGAATAGGCGGCATGACAGTCATTGACCGGCAGTCCCTGCTGCTCATCGAGGATGACCCCGCCCTGGGCCCGCTGATCGCCGAATTGCTGGAACCTGACTACCGGGTCCGGCTGTCGGTCAATGGCCAGGAAGGCCTGCACCTGGGACTCACGGAGCCGTGGGACGTCATGGTCATTGACCGCGGGCTGCCGGCGATGGACGGGATCAGCGTGATCGCCGCCTTGCGGTCCAAAGGTGTTGCCACGCCCATCCTGATCCTGACGGCGCTGGGCGACCCGGACGAAAAAGTCCGTGGCCTGGATGCGGGGGCCAACGATTACGTCACCAAGCCGTTCGACGCCGGTGAACTGGCGGCACGGTTGCGCGCGCTGACGCGCAGCTACGCCGCTCCCGCCGGGCTTGTGGGCATCGGCGACTGGGAGCTCGACCCGGCGACGCGTTCGGTCCGCTCCGTTTACGGACGCCAGGTCTCCCTCACCGCCAAAGAGGCAGAAGTGCTGGGGGCGCTCGCCGCCGAGCCCGGCAGGGTTTTCACCCGCGACGAACTGCTGGCCGGATTCTTCCACCCTACGGACCAGCCCGGCGTGATCGACACTTACGTCCACCACCTCCGCCGGAAGATCGCCAAGACCGTTATCCGCACCGTCCACGGCGTCGGCTACCAGATCGGCGACGCCCATGACTAGGACGCCCATGACCAAGGAAACACCGCCCGGCGTCACACCGGACCAGTCCACCCTCCGCAAGGCCTCGCTCAAGGTGGCCCTGCGGATCAGCGCCGCCTGCGCAGTGATGGTGGTCTGCCTCCTCGCCGTCGCCGCTATCTATCTCATGAACAAACTGGCCCAGCCGGAGTTGCCGCCAGCCGCGGCCGCCGGAACGACGTACGCCTACCTTGACTCCCGGGACCTGCTGGAGGCGATGATCATCGCCGGCGTGGCGGGAATCGCGCTGGCAGGGCTGGTGGGATGGCTGAGTGCCCGCAGCGCCATCCGCCCGCTCGGCGAGGCGCTGGCCCTGCAGCGCCGCTTCGTCCAGGACGCCAGTCACGAGCTCCGCACGCCGCTGGCTATCCTGGACACCCGGATCCAGCTCGCGCAGCGCGACGCCGCCCCGGATTCGCGGCAGGCCCGGAACCTGACCAGGATCCGCGAGGACGCCGCCACGCTGACAGGAATCGTCAACGAATTGCTGTTCGCCGCTACGGCGGCGGCCCCCGAGCCCGGTGCGGCTCCGGTCGAACTGGCCGACGTCGCCGCTTCCGTCGCGGAGAGCCTCCAGCAGCTCGCGTCGGCGAACAATGTGCGTTTGGACTTCGCCGCTGCCGGCCGCCCGCTGGCCAGAATCGAGCAGAACGCCTTACGGCGCGCAGTACTGGCGCTCGCGGACAACGCCCTCGCGCACACGCCTCCCGGCGGACGCGTCACCATTTCGACGAGCGAAGAACAGGACCATGCCGTCATCACCGTCGCGGACACGGGAGCCGGGATCGCGGGCGTGGAGCTGGAGCGGATCTTCGACCGCTTCGTCAGGACATCCAACCCCGACGGCGCCAGGCGCCAGGGCAGCTTCGGCATCGGCCTGTCCCTGGTCCGCGAGATCGCCATGGCGGCCGGGGGCACGGTTGAGGTCGCCCGCACCGGGCCCGACGGAACCGTCATGAAGATCATCCTCCCGTCAGCCGGACGCTGAGCCCCGGAGGCGGGGCCGGCCCGTTTAGGGCGGCGCGTTTAGGGCGGCGCTTCGTTTCCGGGCCGCCTCGTTTAGGGGCGGCGCCGGACCGCAAACGGACTAGTCTCGTTCCATGGCGACACACCCCCGGGCGAGGGACACGGCGGCACCCCTCGGATGGCACCCCGCACCTGCGGCCGATGGGGCGGGGAGGCCTGCGCCGTCAGTGCCCGCCGGGTTGTGCCCACGGTGACGTTCCTGACCCTGGCGCTGATCGCCGTCGTCGCCCTGGCCGGGCCGTTGCTGGCACTGCCAAGCCGCTGGCGCCTGCCGGTCGTCCTCGGCGAGTTGCTGGCCGGCGTCCTTATCGGCCGCACAGGACTCTCGCTGGTCGATCCGGGTGATCCCACCTTCAGCCTGCTGGCCAACATCGGCTTTGCGCTGATGATGTTCGTGGCCGGAACGCATGTGCCGGTCCGGGATCCCCAGATCCGCTCCGCCCTGGGGCAGGGCTCGGCCAGGGCCGCGGCGGCGGCGGGCGTCGCCGTCGTCGTCGGCTCTGTCGTGGGACTGGCTTTCGGGACCGGCCACGCCCCGCTCTACATGGTGCTGCTCGCGTCCTCGTCCGCCGCGCTGGTCCTCCCCATCGTCGACTCCTTGCGCCTGGGAGGACCGCAGGTGGTGGCCATGACAGCCCAGGTTGCCATCGCCGACATCGCCTGCATTATCGCGTTGCCACTGGCCGTGGACCCGCCGAATGCCGGCCGCGCCGCCTTGGGGGCACTGGCGGTAGGGGCAGCGGCCATTGCGCTGTTCTTCGCCCTGCGGGCGCTGGAGCGCAGCGGCACCCGGCAGCGCATGCACCGTCTCTCCGAAGACCGCAAATTTGCCCTGGAACTGCGTATCCAGCTGACGCTGCTGTTCGCGCTGGCCGGAATAGCCAACTTCGGCCACGTTTCCGTGATGCTGGCCGGTTTCTCCTTCGGCCTGGTGGTGGCCGCCGTCGGCGAACCGAGGCGCCTGGCCCGTCAGCTGTTCGCCGTCAGCGACGGCTTTCTGGGTCCCATCTTCTTCGTCTGGCTGGGCGCGTCCTTGAATCTGCGGGAGCTTGCCGGCCACCCGGACATGGTGGTCCTGGGCCTGTGCCTGGGGATCGGGACGATGATGCTGCACGCCGGCTTACGGGTCGTTGGCGTCCCCCTGCCGCTGGGGATTCTCTCGGCGGCCCAGCTGGGGGTGCCGGTGGCAGCCGCCAGCATCGGCACGGAGCTCCACGTGCTGCTGCCCGGCGAAAACGCTGCGCTGCTGCTCGGCGCCCTGGTCACCATCGTTGCCAGTTCCATCGCGGGTTCACGGGCGGCGCTCTCGTTCACCGCCCCGCTTGGGTCCGGGTCCGGGTCCGGGACCGGGACCGGGGAAACCAAACGCTAAACGTGCCCACAGGGCTGCAATGTGGATAATTGTGCAGGCGCGCCGCCGAGGTTACCCGCCAGTAGCTCCTGGCGCCCAGAAACTACTGCACAAACGTGCAGGTCCGGCCACAAGTCCGGCAGGTCTTCCTAGTCTGGGTTGATGCAAGTGAGCCGGATCACAGTGGGGCGGCTCCGGAACTCAGCACCATCCAGCTGACCCCTCAACGCCGAGGGGCCCACCGAGGAGGTATTCCCATGTTCCAGCCCAAAATATCGGTACGAGCCAAGCGCGGCACGGCCTTGGCCGCAGCAGTGGGGGCAATCGCGCTGCTCTGCGGATCCCTGGCCGGCGGTCCCGCGGCACACGCCGACACCGTGGACGTCTCCCCACCCGGCGCCAACGACTGGTCGTGCAAGCCCTCAACCGCACACCCCTACCCGGTGATCCTGGTACCCGGAACCTTTGAGAGTATGGCCAAGAACTGGGCCACCATGGCGCCTGCCCTCAAGAGCGAGGGCTACTGCGTGTACGCACTCAACTACGGGACAACCAATGGCATCGACGCCACCGGTCCGATCGCCGATTCTGCCGAGCAGCTCGCCCCCTTCGTCGACGCCGTACTGGCCGCGACGGGCGCCAAGAAAGTCGACCTCGTGGGACACAGCCAGGGCGGCATGATGCCGCGGTACTACCTGGGATTCCTGAACGGTGCGAAAAAGGTCAACCACCTCATCGGCATCGCCCCCTCCAACCACGGTACGCAGGGACTGATAACTCCGACGCCGGAGCCCGTGCCGCCGGTGACCTCACTGGGCGGCTCCAACTGCCAGGCCTGCGCAGACCAGCAGGCAGGCTCGCCGTTCCTGGCCATGCTGAACTCGATTGGGGACACCGTGGCTGGCCCGGCATACACGGTCATCTCCACGACGCACGACGAGGTGGTGACGCCGTACCAAAGCCAGTTCCTGGCCGGCTCGGCACGGCAGGTCACCAACATCACCATTCAGGACAAGTGCCCCGCGGATCTCATAGAGCACGACGAGACGCCCAACGACCCCGTGGTTCAACGTCTGGTTTCCAGCGCGCTGGGACGCCCGGCCGGTCAGCCGGCGGATCCCGCTTACCAGCCAAGCTGCGTCTAGGCAGGGAATTCCGCGGCTCACGGGACGTAAAATCGAGCATGTTGCCCACCAGCCCGCCGCGAGCCCGGACCTGAGCCGGGGCTGCTGTGGGACGCCGCTGGATCCGAAGTACGCCGCCCGGCCTCAGGAATGTCCTCGAGTACCGGCGCTCGTGGCTGAAGTCCGACCTGGCTGCGGGTACAGCGCTGAGCGCCGCATTGATCCCCGCCGGCATGGCCTACGCCGAAGCCTCGGGACTGCCGGCCGTCACCGGCCTCTACGCCTCGGTGGTCCCCCTGCTGGCGTACGCGGTGTTCGGACCCTCACGGGTGCTGATCGTCGGGCCGGACTCCTCCCTTGCGCCGATGATCTCCGCTGCTGTCCTCCCACTGGCGGCCCGGGAGTCCGGCCATGCTGTGGCCCTGGCGGGTGTGCTGTCGCTGCTGATCGGGGTGATGCTGATCGTGGGACGGTACCTCAAGCTTGGGTTCGTCACCGGTCTGCTGTCCAAGCCCATCCGCGTGGGCTACTTGAACGGTATTGCGCTCGTCGTGATCGTGAGCCAGCTGCCCAGGCTGTTCGGCATCCCGGTGCCCGGCGGCGCCCTCGGCGACGTGCTGACCGGCACTGCCCGCACGCTGGCCGAGGGATCCGCCCATCCGCTGGCTGTGCTGTTTGGCGCCGGCAGCATCGCGATCATCCTCGGCTGCCGCGCACTGCCGTGGAAAGTCCCCGGCGTGCTGCTGGCCGTGCTGGTTTCCATGGCTGTCACCGCGGCGGCCGGGCTGGGCGCGGCCGTTCCGGTAGTGGGTGCGCTGCCGGCCGGTCCTCCGGCGCCCGACCTGGCCAGCGTCCGCCCGGCTGAAGTGATTGCCCTGCTCGGCCCCGCCGCCGGCATCGCGTTGATCGCCTTTGCCGATACCTCGGTGCTCTCGAAGAGCCTTGCCCGACGGCGAGGCTCCCATGTGAACGGGGACCAAGAAATGGGCGCCCTCGGCTTCGCCAATGCGGCCTGCGGACTCTTCGGCGGCTTCCCGGTCTCCGGCAGCGCCTCCCGCACCCCGATCGCCCTCGAGGCCGGGGCACGCAGTCCCCTCAGCGGCGTCATAGCGGCGGCCCTCGTGGTCCTGTTCATGATCGCAGCCCCGGGGGTCACGGCCTACCTGCCCTCCAGCACGCTCGCCGCCGTCGTGATCGTCGCGGCAGCCTCGATCGTTGACGCCAAGACCCTGGTCCGGCTCATCCGCATGAGCCGGACCGAAGCCGCACTGCTCGTGGCCACGTTCCTCGGCGTCGCCTTCGTCGGCGTCCTTGAGGGCGTGGTGGTCGCCATTGGCCTGTCCCTCATCGCCTTTGTCTTGCGCGCCTGGGACCCCTACCGCACGGAACTGGCCAGTGTCGATGACATGCCCGGCTACCACGACCTCAGCAGGCACCCGGACGGCCACCGGGTGCCGGGGCTGGTGATTGCCCGCTTCGACGCCCCGCTGTTTTTCGCGAATGGCGCCGTCTTCGCCGAACACATCCGGACACTCGTGGGCCGTGCCCCGGGACCCGTGCGTTGGGTGGTGGTGGCCTCGGAGGCCATCACGGACCTGGACACCACCGCCCTGGATGACCTCGTGGAACTCGATGACGAGCTCGCCCGGAAAGGCATCAGCCTGGTGTTCGCCGAGATGAAGGGCCCCATCAAGGACCGGCTCATCCGGTTTGGCGCCAGCAGCCGGTTCGGTCCGGACCACTTCTTTCCCACCGTGCACAGCGCCGTGCGCGCCTACCGCAGGGAGTCCGGGCTGCCGTGATCCGCAGCCTGATCAGGGGCGGCAGCCCCGCCGCGTTCAGCCGCGGAGCAGAATAACGTCCACGCTGCCACCGGGGCCCGTGATCACGAGCACGCGGCTGGCCCTCACCCCGGCCAGGGCGCCGGCCATGCGGGCACCGGGATCGCCGACAGGCACGCCGGGCGCGGGCGCGGTCCCGGCGGGCACCGGCACGGCGGCGTCGTCCCGGCTCCAGACAGTGACCGGGGCCCCGGTGAGCTCCTCGAGGGTCCGGCGCAGCGGCTCCGACTCCGGCCCGGCCACGAGAATCACGTGCCCGATGGTCCGCTTCCGGCCCGGACCTGCGGCCAGCGGCCGGGATTTGTCCTGCCGCCACACCGCAAAGTGGTAGCCGGCGGCCAGGCCAGTGGCCACCAGCAGACCCAAAGGAGCGCGGATCCGGTCCACCAGGCTGCCGCCGGTGACATCGCCCAGGAAGTACTCGAAGACGCGGTAACCAACCACCAGCAGCGCAACCAGGGCCACCGCCGCGCTGAGGCCAAAGACTGCGATGAGGTACACGCGCCTGCCGAGCGGCACCGGACCTTCCATCCGGTGCTGCCTTGCGGGCCGCCAGGAGAGCCACCAGACGCAGCCGCCGACAGCGAGGGAACTAATGCCGCCCAACAGCAAGGTTCGGGCGTTGCCCCCGGCCAGCGGCGACACCGCGATGGACAGGGCCGCGTTCACGATCACGCCGACGCCGGTGGCGCTTGCTGCCAGGGCAACGCCCGACGTCACCAGCGCTCCGGCCTGACGGGTCCGTTCGGCGCGGCTGACCGCAGCTGTGCGGTGATAGCGCCACACCAACGAGCCGACGGCGGCGGCGGCAATAGCCGTGCCGAGGGGCGCCAGCAGTTCCATCAGGGGGTCCTGCCGGTCGAAGGCCAGCCGCAGCAGGACAAAGAGGACGGTACCGGCACCTCCCAGCGCCAGCAGTCCGGAGGCCAGCACGCCGACGACGACCAGCCCCACATCGGCGAATCCGCCCCGGAGCCGTTGCGCCCCACCCCGGAGCCAGTGCCACCACCAAACCAGGCACCCGCCGGCAGCCCAGAGCAGATCCTGCAGGGTGGACCGCCACCACGGGTCGACGGTCGAGGTGAGCTCCATCGATCCGCGAATGGCGACGTCGAGCAGACCCCCAAGGGCAGTCACGGCGGCGCCCACCCCGACGCCCAGCCCAAAGTAAGTGCCGATAACAGCCGGCACGTTCCTGAGTTCGAGCGGGCCCCTGGTCGGGTGCCGCCACATCCAGCGGTGCCAAACCCAGACCAGTGCCCAGACCAGCCCGACGGACAGCGGCGACCGCCATTCCGGATTCTCCTCGGCAATGAACGAGGCCGCCATCGCGAGCAAGGCTGTCACAAACAGCACCAGGGAAATCGTGTAAACCGCCGCGACGTAGAGCCCCCATGACGTGGCCGCCCGCTCCGCTTCCTGGTCCAACCGCCGCCAGACGAGCCACCACAGCAACGCCGCGAGGGGGCCGCCGATCAGGGTGAACGCCAGCGACAGTGCGAGCCCCGCAACCCCCTCCCCGGCCAGTACCTGGCCGGACCGCAGCAGCCTTTCCAGCAACCCGCTCAGCCCGTTGGCGGCAATCACCACAAGCGCAAACAGCAGCACGAAGACCACCAGGCGCCGGACCTTCGCCTGGACCGGCCCCGCCGCCGGACCGGCGGGCATCCGGGTAGGCATTCGGGCGGTGCTCACTTCTTCACCACTCCCCCCGCGCAGGTCTGGAGACTGTAGGGCAGGTCGTTGATCATCCATTTCCCGGCCACTTTCACGAGGCCGATGACCCCCTCTTCGGAAAATTCCGACGGCCCGAAGGGACCCTCTCCGGCGTCGTGGACAATGGAAACCTTCACCGTCGCGGTGTCCCCCCGTTCAGTGGTGGAGATCAGGACCACGCGGCTGGCCTGGGCGTTGCCGTAGAAGTTGGCGCAGCGGGACCGGGCGGCATCGGTGAGGTAGGCGTCCGCCGCGGCGCTATCGGAGTCGATGACGGCTCTGCTGTAACGCTGGACCACTCCGGCCGGGGACGATGCATCCAGCGACTGCGGCTCGCCGCGCAGGAATACCACGGCCAAGGCGACCACCACCAGAGCGGCGATCGCAACCACGATTCCCAGCAGCACCCTGTCGGGCCGGCGCCGTTCCGCAACGGGCGCCGGTGCCGCCGCCGATTCCGGGACAAGCGGCGGGGTGTGCCGGCTGTCGTCACCGGGTGGCACCGGTCCCTTGGAGCCGTTCGGCGGTTGACTCATGCCGTCAGTATGAAGGGGCCCTGTGCCCCCGTCATGGTGTCTTTAGGCCCTTTCAGCGCCTCCGTGGCTCGACGACGCTGGCAGCAGACACTAGTCTCAGGCGATGGGGATTATGCGGAAGATTATCGGCCCGAAGCTGGCGGGCGCCCTGTTGCTGCTCGTCTTCCAGTTGGCCGTCCTGCTGGGCGGCGCGACGGCGGCGCTCGCCGTCCCGCCTGCCGACGTCGTCGTGGAGGACCGGGCGGGGGTCCTCGACCGCAACACCCTGCTCCCCGCTGTGCAGAATATTCAGTTCTACGAACCCACCAAGGTGGCCGTATATACGTACAACGGCAGGGCCTCGGACAACCTGAACGAGGAGGTGCTGCGCTTCGCCCGCGCCGAGCACCCGGACTGGATCAGCAAGGACGGGCAGAAGTGGGCGGACGGGCTCTTCATCTTCGCGCTGGATCCGGTCGGCCGACACGTAGGAACGTACATGGGCGAGGACCGAAAGGTGTCGCTTGAGCAGCGAGCCGACATCCAGGATGCGTCCAAGGAACTGCTGCGCGACGCCCAGTGGACGGAGGGCACCATTGCCGGCATCCGGCGCGGTGCCGAGCTGATCAACCAGCCGTGGTACCGCTCGACGGCGTTCCTCGTCACAGCTTGGAGCGCCGTGGGGGCTGTCGCGGCTGGGGCAGGCACCTGGCTGCTGGTGCGCTGGCGTACCCGGGTGGGCGGCCGCAAGGAGATCGCCCGCGGCGACGCGAACTATGCCAATGTGAGCATGGACCTCCAGGTTACCGAACTCAATGCCAGCACCATCCCCGAATCCTCGCGCTACGGCAGCACCGTGCTGGAGAAGCACCGCACGTTCCTGAGCCGTTACAACACCGCCACCGGGCTCTCCAACCAGGTGCACGGGCTGACGCCGCGGCAACTGGGGCGCCGGTCCAGCCTGTCGCTGGCGCGGAAGTACGCGGACGCGGCTGCCGAACTCGATGCCCTGGACGACGTCATTGCCGACACCAACGCCCTGCTGAACCGGGGGTCCGTCTGGGCGACGGCGTGGGACCGGCAGCTCGCACCCTTCCGCAGCGACCTCGCCGGGATTGAGGGCATGCTCGCCAAGAGCCACGGCGAAAGCGACTCCGCCACGGCAGCCGCCCTCCGTTCCTTCCGCGACCGCAGCCAGCGTGAGATCGAGCGCTGGACGGCGGAACTGTCCGACGGCACCATCACTCCCGAAACCGCATTGGACCGGCTGCGCGATGCCAGGACCGAACTTTCCGGTCTGCTCAAGAGCCACGCCGACACTGTGATTGCCGGTTTCGCCCGCAACGAGCGCGAGGCCAAACTCATGCGCCGGGAAATGGAGGAGGCCCAGGCGGGGACCGGCAAGAAGCAACGGCGCAGCTATGAACCCAGCATCCTGGGCACGGTTTATCCCTCTTATTACTTCTTTTCGGTCCCCACCTTCAACTCTGGTTTCAGCACGGGCGTCGGCAGCGTCAGCTCTGCGAGGGGCGGGTCCACCACAGGCTATGGCGGCAGCGGCGGCAGCTTTTCCGGGTCCGGGAGCTCGTCCAGCTTCTAGGAAAACTGTGTATCGACAACCGGCGGCCAAGCGAGGACGCTTGGCTCCGTAAGCAGTTAAATTCCCTGATCGAAAGAGGGAGTGCCATGACCACAAATGTTGTTACCCAGCTGCAGGTGAAGTCCCACAACTCGCCGGATGAGAAACGCCGTCCGGATAAGACTGAGGTGGACATTGTGTCCGTCGGCGACTACACGATCGGCCGGTTCAGCTTCGAGCCGGGATGGCGCTGGTCCGAGTGCATCAAACCCGTGGTGAAGACTGAATCGTGCGAGAACAGCCACGTCGGCTTCTGCGTTTCCGGCAAGCTGACCGTCGAGACCACCGACGGCGGACGAATCGACATCGCTGCTGGCGATTCCTACACCATTCCGCCGGGCCACGACGCCTGGGTTGAGGGTGGGGAACGGTTCGTCGGGATTGAGTTCCTGAGTGCAGCAGCCTTCGCCAAGGGCGCGGAATAGGCGCGGCCAGGGCTCAACCAGTGGATCCCCGGTTCAGGCGCTTAGTTCCTGGCGCCTGAACCGCAGCTCCCGCTGTGCCCCGCGCAGCGGTGAGCCGGAGAATGGCAACTCGTCGAGGCGGACGGCATCCGCCGCGGAAAGCGCCGTGCGGTTGGCACTTTCCGCGGCGCGCTGCGGCAGGCCAAGTGCGTGCGCAAATTCTGCCCAGTGCCGTGCTTTGAGGTTCCGGGTTTTGCCGGCGACGGGCAGCGCCAGGGTCTCGTCCCCGTACAGCAAGGTGCAGGGAACATCGTAGACGGGGGCCATGACGAATCCGCCGGGTCCGCCCAGGATGGCCAGGTTCTTGGCGTGCAGGTCACCGTTTCCGGTCAGCCACGCGAAGAGGAACTGGAGGTACAGGTTGCGGCTGGCTACCACCGGGGCCTTGCACATCCGGGCCAGGGCGGCGGCGACCTCCTCGGCGTCCACCCCGTATTTGGAGGCCGGTGGCAGACCCAGCACCTGGGTGCCGTCCTCAAGCGGCAGCCGGTGCCATGCGCCGTCGGCCGACTTGACCCGGTCGAACCGTTCGACAAGGAGCCCGGGCAGTCCGTTGCGGTCGGCAATGACGGAGCTCTTCGCGACGGGGATCTTCAGTGCCTTCGCACCTTTCAGGTGGGCGGCCTCGTTCTCCACCAGGTGCGGATGTTCCGGAGGATCGAGCTTCAGCAGGTAGCGGTGTCCGCGCAGGGCCAGGGGCGTGGTCAGCATGGACGCGCTGGTCTTGCGCTGAACCCCCGGGATGCCGTGCAGGTCTACCGTGTTGGCGAGGAAGGAAAAATCCAGCTCTTCAGGCCGGGAGGTATCGGCCAGGGCCGCCGGTTCAGCCGGCGCCTCTCCGGCAGGAACCACCTGCACATCGCCCGGCACGTCCGCCCCGACGGCGAGGAGCAGGGTCAGCTCGTCGTCGAAACTGGTCTTGGTGGCGCTCTTCAGGACGGTGAGCCGGTGGCCTTCGGGCAGGAGGCCGGCGAAGAAGGCAGGCAAGGCCCCGGCCGGGGCTTCCACCGCGACGTCGACCGGCGGCAGGGAGACGGCAACGGCCGGATGGCCGCCGGCGAGATAGTCGGGGCGGTAGGTAAACTGCACTCCCCCGGCGCCGGTGCGGGCTAGGCGGCCGGCCAGGCGGCCGTTCTTGTAGACGTCAGCGGCCTTGACGAACCTCAGGTCCTGGAGTTCCGGGACCATCAGCCCACCGCGAGTTTCAGGCCGAGCACGTTCGCCACCGCCACGACCGCCTGCAGTGACGGGTTCCCGCTCCCTGTCTCGATGGCGCGGACGGTGCGCTCCGAGGTTCCGGCCAGGTGCGCCAGGTCCGCCTGGGTCAGACCGGCCTCCCTGCGGGTCCGGCGGATCCCCTCGGCTATCGCCCCCACGTCGCTCACTGTGCTCCCCTTCTCGTCCCTTTGTTACCGCATCCTCCGGCCAATCCCTTCCGGCAGTATGTTGCCGATCCAGCGCGAGGACTCTCCCATCATGGCCGATACGGACTCATTCGGCAAGATAATGCCGTAATTGGCTCAAAGAGCTTCCGCCGGAAGCCATAAGACCCTAATCGGCAGAAAATTGCCGAATCGGCCCCACGGTCACGCTACAGCCTCCCGCCAGGGATCCTCGCGGCGTAAGCTCTCGGCCATGCGGAAGATCATCCTGGCAATACAGGTGTCCCTCGACGGCTTCTTCGAGGGCCCCAACGGCGAGATCGACTGGCACATGGTCGACGAGGAACTCCACACCCACTTCAACGAGCAGCTCGCCACCATGGGCGCCTTCCTGGACGGCCGCGTCACCTACGAACTGATGGCCGGATTCTGGCCGACGGCGGATCAGGATCCCTCCAGCACCCCAGCCGAGGCCGAGTTCGCAAAAATTTGGCGGGACATGCCGAAGATCGTCTATTCCAGGACGCTGGAGCGGGCGGGGTGGAACACCACGGTGGCGCGCGACGTCGTCGCCGATGAGGTGCTGGCACTGAAGGCGCAACCCGGGGGAAGCCTGGCGCTCGGCGGGGCGGACCTGGCCGCTACCTTCCGCCGGCTCGGACTCATCGACGAGTACTGGATCTACGTCCACCCGGTGCTGATTGGACGCGGGAACCCGCTATTCAAGGACTCTGACGACAGGACCGCGCTGAGCCTCGCCGGCACCCGTACGTTTGGCAACGGCGTCGTCCTGGTGCGGTATACCGCCTGAGCATCGCCGGCAGGCGAAAAACGTGCGCAAAAGCCGGGGCCGGCTGCCATGAAAAGGCAGCCGGCCCCGGCCCTGGAAAGAGGTTCCTGCGCTTGTTGCTATGCGCCGGCGCGGACGAAGGTCACACCGCCGGTGGCAGTCAGCCAGGAAAGCGGGTGCTTGATGGTCTGGTTGCTGCCGTTCATGCCGCCGCTGATGACCTCGCCGCCACCGGCGTAGATGGCCACGTGGCCGGACTGGACGATCATGTCACCGGGCTGCGGGGTGCCCACAACCTTGCCGTAGTTCATGAACTGCTGGGGACCGAGGTCGCCCACGTGGATGCCGGCCGCACCGAGGGCCTTCTCCACCATGGCGGTGCAGTCCTGGGTGATGCCGATCTGGCTGTAGGCAGCAGAGAGCATCGCGGCGTTGACTCCGCCGGCTGCGGGGGCAGGCGCCACGGCCGACTTCGCCTGCACGGTGATCTGGGGAGCTGCCGGCGCAACGGCCGGGGCGGGTGCGATGGCCGGGGCCGGGGCGGCGACTGCCGGGACTGCAACAGGCTTCGGCTGTGCGACGACCGGTGCCGGCGTGGTCGTCACTGCCGGGCGGGCGAAGCTGATCTGGACCGCGGAATCGGCGGTGACGGGCGCGGAAATCTTGCTGCCGACGTCAACGGACGACGCCGGGGCGGCCTCGTTTTCGGCCGGGGCGACAGCTGCATTGGCGGCCATTCCGCTCGTGAGGACCAGGCCGGAGGCTGCGAAGACTACCGCGGCCTGACGGCCGATGATGCCTGATTTGCCCGAGAATGCTGAGCCCTGTCCGGCGGATGCGTCGGAACGATGGCGCGCAGAAGTAATGCTTGAAGTCATGGTTGTAGCCTCTCCCAATGCCTGCGAGGTGAGCTGTCGGATTCGGATGGGAGGCACCCGGCCGCGGGCCCGTCAATGCGGGCGCTGTGCGGCTTCACCCCAAGACCTGCTAAAAACGCAGATCGAAAGTGGTTTCCCCGTCTCTGCCAGATGGTTGCATTCGGATCCCGGGCCGCGGCAGAGTTAGGCAATCGGCTCGGGAGCGCCCGTATCGGATACAAACAGGCACCTATCCACGGTAACGGCCCATGGCCTGAATGTCACATTCAGATAACGGGGCCGTGTGCTCGCGCGGACAGTCCGCTGTGTCCCCTTGCGGACAAGGCCTAGGGCTCCGGCGGTCGTCCGCCATAGGATGAAGGCACCCAGCGTTCCCCGAGCGGAGGCACGAAATGAACAGCCACTGTGTCGCGATTTGCCAGCTCAGCGATGAGTCGCAGGAGGATTTTGACGTCAACACCGAGTTGCTGATTCTCGAGGAGAAGGAAATCCATGTGGCGACGTGGGACGCCGAACCGCGCGACGGCGGCTTCGATGTCCACGTCCTGAACGACCGTGTGGACACGCTCGGTTTCATGGTGGTGACCGATTGGCAGTTCCTCGACGGCAAGGCATACGCCGTCGTGGAGCGCCGGCCGCAGCGCTAGGGCAACCTGCTGAGCACCTGGTTGACGACGTCGGCGCCCTGCCTGGCGGCGGCATCGGCGTCGAGTGTCTGCGCCGCGTTGCCGTTGACGGTTTGGCGGTAGATCACGTCCACCCCGGATTTGCTGCCCCCCACGTAGATTGCGCCGACCCGCGCGCCGTCGGAGGTGAGCTGCGAGACCGCGAATGACTGCTCTCCGTCGACCTTCGCCGAGAGCCGGACAATATCCATCTGCAGCTTGCCGGGCAGCAGGGAGATTTCCCTCACGGTGTTGCATGAACCATAGGCATCGCGCCGCTGCTGGAATTCGGACCGCCCGGTTGAAGACGCGGGATGGACGGCGCTGAGGGAGCGGTAGGTTCCGGTCATCTTCATCGCGTCCTGGTCCCCGGGCGTGGACGGAATCAGGAGGCCGCTTGCCAGGCTGCCGTTGGCGGCGTTGAACATGAGGTAACTGTCGAAGAGCTCGCACTTGCCCGGCGCAGCGCCGCGTTTCGGGTCGGAGGCGTCGTGGTAATCACCCAGCGCGCCCGACGCCACGGCCCGGGGGTCATCTGCCTGGAGCTGGCCGATGCCATCGAGCTTGACTCCCCGGAGCAGCGCCTGCAGCCGTGCGTCGGTGTAGTCCCGATTCCCATCAGCCGTCGGCTTTCCGGCCGGGCCGCTGGCCGGACCGGGGGTGCCCGTCGTGGGGGTTTCCGTCGTGGGGCTGCCCGTCGTGGCGGCGCCCGTCGTGGGGGCGCCGGTTGTGCCCGGCCCCGAGCCGGGGCCGGCCGAGCACCCGGCCAACAGCGTTCCTGCAACGACGGTCCAACTGAGCTGGCGCGCCCAGCGCCGCGCCTGGAAGGTCTTCACCGCTTCAGCTTGACCCCGCCGCGGTGCCTCCCGCGAGAGCCTTAGTACCCGCTTCGCTAAAGACGCAGCTCAGGGCGGCGTTTCCGCACCTCGGCGACGACATGTGAGACCGCATCCCGGACCAGGCAGGAGTCACCGACGTGGGCCTCCGTCCCGCTCCCGGCACTGGGCGCGAAGCACTTTCTGGCATCGCGCACAAAGCGGTCCCAGTCGCCCGCGCCGGATCGAAGCTCACGGAGCGGCGCCATCAGGGCCGCGCGTCGCAACCAGTCGTCCGGGTCCTGCAGCCAGCGGCCCATCACAGCGTCCGCGCGGGCCCGGCTTTGGGGATCCAGCCCCGCCAGCAGCGGCCCGACGACGTCGATTGCCAACGGGTCGGCCAGCTCACGCAGGCGAGCGGTACGGACGAAGCCCTCGATCCGGGTCAGGTCCGAATTGTCCAACACAGCCACGCGGGATTGCAGTAGGACGACGGCGGCGAGGCGGCGTTCGAAAACCGGGACCGCCCACAACTCCGAGCTCAGCGCCGCGATCTCGTCACGGTCAAGGTCCCGGTAGCGGCGGAGCGCATCCCGGACCGTGCCGCGGACGGCACCGACGGAACAGCCGTAACTCGCCAGGTCCGGTCCATACCGGTCCCGCGCTTCTTCGGCGCGCTGCCATGAGCTCTCACGCTGCAGGCACGCATCGATGAAGTCCCCGGCCTGGCTCATGGATCCATTCTGACCCGGCTAGGGCTGCAGAGCCTAAGCGGGCCCGGACGGCGGGACACCAGCCTGTCGTGCGCCGAGGGGCACAAATCCTCTGGTGCCGTCCAACCCCGCGGCGGAACATGGGCTCAGCACATCTTTCGACGGCAGGGAGTCCAGTCGTGTGTCCAGGTGCTGCAACAACCCGAAATGCCGGTGGGCCTGTTTCACGGTCACGTCGCTGGCTCTTTGCCTGCGCTGCCGCCGCTCTGGCGGTCACCGGCTGCACGCCGGATCCGCCCTCACCACCTGACGGGAACGGATCGGTCCCCGCGAGCGCGCCTGTCCCGGCGTCGACGGCGGAAGGTGTGCTCTCCGATGAGGAACTCATGGTCCTGCTGGAGTCGGCCATCAACGGAAACCATGAGGGCACCGGACGTGTCTCCAGGAGCTCGGAGTTGCGCTCCCGCCTGCAAGGCCAGCAGGGCCCCCTCGACGATCCCGCCGTCGAGCCCGGCGAATGCGGGGTGTTCCGCCCGCACAGCTCGCCCACCAGCGGAGCGGACCTTGCAATGCACTTCGCCGCGGGCGTCCTCACCCTGACCGGGGCGTGGTCCCGCGAGGCCCTCGCTTTCGTCTTTGCCCGAAGCGCGCCGCGAAGCGAGATACTCGCTGCGGATTTCGCCTACACCGACGCGCTGGCCCAAAGGTGTGCAACGTTCCGGCAGACGTCGGGGAATGCCCCATCCTCCACCGTCAGGCTGCTCAACGTGCCGGCCGTGGGCGAGAAGGCCTACGCCACCGTCCTGGGCACCCCGGCGACTGCCGGTACTCCCCCGGTCGGAGCCACCATCGCATTGCAGGTGCTGCAGGGCACGCTGTCGATTGGGCTGCGCCGACAGGCACCCGCCCCCAGTTCCGAAGACGACGTTAGGACGGCCCTCGAGCCGCTGGTCCGGCTGGCCCAAAAGCTGATCGGCCAGACAGTCTCCAGCCCAGCGCCGTCTGCCGCACCGGCGCCGGGTCCGCCCGCCAGCCCTCGACGTCCCGCGCAGCAGACACCGCAGCAACTGGCCCGGCTGCTGCAGGGCATTACCGGGCCCACAGGGAACCAAGCCCAGGTGCTGGAGGGTGGCTACGCCCGGTCCGGGCCCGCAACGGCTCGGGCCGCGCCGGCTTGCGTCTATGACGACGCGGCATATCTTGCCTCCCTCGCGGGGTCCTCCGCCGTGGTGGCGGAGATCCCTGGTGATCCGCCGAAAACGGACCGGATCAGTTTGCGGCTCCTCAGCTTGCCGTCTCCGCCGACGGGATCGTCACCCTCAGACAGCCGGGCAGCTGACCTTGGCCGCTGTGGCTCCATCCTGGAAAAGCTCCCCGGCGGCGGCTCGCGCACCTGGACGGCGATCAAGCACCTGGCCGTCGACACCGGCGGAGAAGCCGGCTACGCCCTGGTTTATGTGCTGCCGGACGGGACGGGTGTCAGGCATGTCCGGGTGGGCGCCAGGAAAGGCGTGCTGTGCGTGGACACGGAAACGAAAACGCTCTCCGACGCCACCGTCCTCCAGGCTGCGCGGGGACTCGCCGCCACCATCAACAAGGTGCTGGCCAGGGTCGGCGGCTGAGCCTCCGGGCCACGCCGTCGGCCCCGCCGAAGAATCTGTCCTGTCGCGTTTGCGAGATACCCCCCGGGGTATTATTGTTGAACGTAGAGGAGGAAGGAATCCCTTCCCCGTCCACCTCAAGAAGGAGTTCCCCGAATGCTCATCGAGCGCATCTACGACGAAGACCTCGCACAGGCCAGCTACTTCATCGGCTGCCAGGCCAAGGGTGAGGCCCTTGTGGTTGACCCCCGCCGTGACATCGCTGTCTACCGGGACCTTGCTGCCGCGAACGGGATGAAGATCGTGGCCGTGACCGAGACGCACATCCACGCGGACTTCCTCTCCGGCACCCGCGAACTGGCCGCCGCAACCGGCGCCACCGCCTACGTCTCCGGCGAGGGCGGCGCGGACTGGCAGTACGGCTTCGAGGCCGAACGCCTGAACGACAATGACGAAATCACCCTGGGCAACATCACCGTCAAGGCCCTGCACACCCCCGGCCACACCCCGGAGCACCTGTCCTTCCTGATCACCGACGGCGCGTTCGCCGACAAGCCCGGCTACCTGCTCTCCGGTGACTTCGTGTTCTCCGGCGACCTCGGCCGCCCGGACCTCCTGGATGAAGCCGCCGGCGGCGTCGACACCCGCTTCGAAGGTGCCAAGCAGCTCTTCGCCAGCCTGCGGGATAAGTTCCTGACCCTGCCGGACCACGTCCAGGTCCACCCCGGCCACGGCGCCGGCAGCGCCTGCGGCAAGGCCCTCGGCGCCATCCCGTCCTCGACCGTCGGCTACGAACGCCTCTACGCCTGGTGGGGCCCGTACCTCGCGGCCAACGACGAGCAGGGCTTCATCAACGAACTCCTCGACGGCCAGCCCGACGCCCACGCCTACTTCGCACGGATGAAGCGCGAAAACCGTGAAGGCCCCGCTGTCATGGGCGAACGCGCACCCCTGACCGAGCTGCCGGCGGCCGACGTCGCCTCCGACCTGGCCGCGGACAAGGTCATCTTCGTGGACACCCGCCCCAACGGCCAGGTCCACGAAGGCACCGTCACGGGCTCGGTCAACGTCCCGGCCGGCAAGTCCACCGCCAGCTTCGGCGCCTGGGTGGTCGACCCCGAAAAGGACAAGGCCCCGCTGGTCCTGCTCGCCCCCAACCAGGCCGCAGCGCAGGAGATGTGGGACCACCTGGTCCGCGTCGGTATCGACAAGGTCGCCGGCTACGTCACCGGCCTCGAAGGCCTCCCGATCTCCGTGCCCAAGCTGATCCAGCCGGAAGAACTCGAGGGCTTTGAGGCCGCCATGGTCCTGGACGTCCGCAACAAGACCGAGCACGCCGCCGGCCACATCCCCGGCTCCTACCAGCTCAGCGGCGGCCGCGTCATGTGGCACCTGGGCGAGCTCCCGGCAGAGGGCACCATCGTCTCCTACTGCCAGAGCGGCGTCCGAAACTCCGTCGCGGCCAGCGCCCTGCGCCGCGCCGGGTACGACGTCGTCGAACTCGACGGCAGCTACGCAGCCTGGGCAGCACAGCAGCAGGCAACGGACACTGTTCCGGCCAGCTAGCCAGTATCACCAGTAACGAAACAGAGTAAATGCGTGGCGGCGGCCCGGGGAAACCCGGACCGCCGCCACAGCTGTGTCTGGGAAAAGTTCCCCCTGGCATCCCAGCGGCAACGGGGGCCCGATGAGCCCCTGGCCAGCCTCGCCGTCAGGAGCCCGGCGCCGGGTGAACGCCTGGACGGACGACCAGCACCGGGCACTCGGCGTGGTGTACAGCCTGGGTCGATACCGAGCCCAGCAGCATGTTCGCGAAGCCGCCGTGCCCGCGCGATCCAACCACGAGGAGGTCGGCCCCCGCGGCGGCGCCGAGCAGCACCTCGGCCGGATGCCCTACGGTCACCTCACCGGTGACATCGACGCCAGCATCCGCCGCGTGCCGCACTGCCTCGGCATGAGCCTGCCGGGCATGGTCGCCGAAAGCATCCCGATCCGGCGCCCGGCCTGCCGCGTCACCGATGACGGGGTAATGCCAGGCGCTCACAATGTGGACCTGGCCAGAGCGCAGGCGGGCTTCTTCGAGGGCCCAGTCCAGCGCGGCATAGGAGGAAGTCGACCCGTCGACCCCCACGACGATGCGGAACGTTTTTCCTGTTGCCATTGCGCGCCTCCGTCGTGTGTCCCTCGGGCACAGCGCCATGGTTTTTAGGGCACCCGTCGTGAAGATCTCCGTGACTGCGGCCTTGAGATCCTCCAAAGGGTCTGGAGCCTGGAGGCGGGACTGGTGATAGAAGAATGTCGATCGGGCAAGACCGGAGACTTGCAGCAAAATTGGAAGCGGGAAGTCAGCCTTGAGGGCGATGAGGGCCTGGACCTTCACCGTTGTTTTGGATCCCTCAAGGCCCGTAATTTTCCCAAGTAGGCCACTTCTGCCCGCAGGCGCTCGTTCTCACGGCGCAGCCGCTCCAGTTCGGATGGTTCAACCGGCGGGGCGTCGGGCTTTGGGGGCCGGCCTTTAGGCTTCGGTCGCAAGGAGTCCGGGCCCTCGAGACGATACGCGCGGACCCACGTTCTCAGCAGGACAGGAGAGGACAGGCCGGCCTCAGCTGCCAAGTCAGGGCCGGTCTCACCGGCGATGAAACGTTCGACCAAAGCGAGCTTGAACTCGAAAGAATATGACTGCTTCGTCGGCTTGCTCACCAGCGCTCCTCGACCACGAATCCTCCACCGCCGATACAGCCTCTTGACCGGCCAGTTCGACACGCCCAACAGATTAGCCGTCGCCTGATCTGCAAGACCTTTCTCAAACCACGCTACAGCCGCCTCACGCTGAGCCTCGGATAACGAACTATCTACACGCAAAAAACTGCTCCCCGGAAGTCAGAACTGAATTTCTCAGTCCAACTTCCGGGGACCAGTTCACAATCCTCCGGCGCTTTTGTTCAGTTGAAGCCCTCTTAGGAGACCAGCGCCTGCGCCGTCACATAGGCGGCGACCAGCAGGACCAGGACGCCGAAGCCGCGTTTGAGCGCCTTGTCCGGGATCTTGGTCCCCAGCCGGCCCGCAATCAGCGAAGCAACCATTGCTGCCCCTGCGAAAGCGGCCGTGACAGCCCAGTCGATCTGGAGGTCACCAAGGTGGGCGGCGAACCCGGCGATCGAGTTGATCACAATGATGACCAACGAAGTGCCGACGGTCACGGCCATCGGCAGGCCCAGGACGAGGGTCAGCGCCGGGACGATCAGGAACCCGCCGCCGACGCCCAGCAGCCCGGTCAGGAAGCCCACGACGGCGCCGGTCGCGATTGCCTTGGGCAGGCAGCTGCGCCAGTTCACGCCGCCGCCGGGGAGGGCGCAGGATCCGCCGGCCGCCTTGGACGGAAGCATCATCCGGATGCCGGCGAAGACCATGATGGCGGCGAAGGCCAACAGCAATACCTTCGGGTCGAGCAACCGGTTCACGTAGGCGCCCAGGTAGGCGGTTGCCGTGCCGGCGGCACCGATGATGAGGGCCAGCCGCCAGTTCACTCCGCCCCGCAGCCGGGGCACCACCGCGACGGCGGACGAGGCCCCGACCACGACCAGCGACGTCGGTATCGCCGCGGCCAGCGGCAATCCCACGCCGTAGACGAGCGCGGGGACGGCGAGAATGGACCCGCCGCCTCCTACCAGGCCCAGCAGGCCGCCGACGATCAGCCCGAACGCCGCCGCGGTGAGGATCATGCCTTGGAGCCCAGGTTCTGCAGTGCCTGGTGGGCGGTGGGCTCGTTGGCGGAGCGGTTCCACGGCATCTTGGAAAGCATCTGGCCCATCGCGCAGCTGTTCGTTGCCGCGGAGAAGGTCAGGCCCGCCCCGATGCCGCCGGCAAGCAGTCCCAACTTCGGCGAGAGCAGCTTGCTGCCCACCACGCCGGCCAGGACCAAGGATCCGGCCGTCATGCGGACCTGGCGCTCCAGGGCCCAGGTGTTCTTGCCCTTGACGACGTTGCCGCCGGCGGCGGCGTAGGCAGGAACGCCTCCGGTCAGCACGCTGGCGCTGCCGAGGCCTACCGCATCCAGATGCTTCCGGGCCTGTTCGGCACGGTTTCCGGACTGGCACACCAGTACGACGCGGGTGCCCATCTTGGCGGCAAATTCCTCAGCGTGCTCGCTCAGCAGCGGGAGCGGGACATGGTACGAGCCCTTGATGTGCATCGAATCAAACTCGGCACCGCCGCGTACGTCAATCACCATCAGGTCATCGTGGTTGTCCTCCCAGGCTTTCAGCGTGGAGGCGTCAATGGACTGGGGTGCGGACTGGACCGGGGTGGTCTGCTTTGAGGTAGTCATAGTCTCTTTCGGTATAGCTTGGGCAATTCTGGCGACAGCCCGCGGATGCGGGACATCGCCGTCCACCGGCCCGGAGCCCGGCAGGGCGCAGCCAGGACAGAACAGTCAGGACAGGTGGAGGCCCGGGCGGCGCGTGGGGGGAAGCGCCGCCCGGGCAGTCTTGGGGAGAGTCAGCCGGCAGGAAGTCCTGCGGCAGTCCAGTCGAGCATCCCGCCAGTCATCGTGTAGGCGGTGAAGCCTGCGGCGGCAAGTTGGTCCGCGGCTGCGGCGCTGCGGCGACCGCTGCGGCAGACGGCGACGACGGGGCGGGAGTTGTCCAGCTCGCCCATTCGCGCGGGCAGTTCGCCCAGCGGGATGTGCTGCGCGCCCGCGATCATGCCGGCGGCGACTTCCTCGGATTCGCGAACGTCCACGATCTGGGCGTCGCTGCCGTTCTTGAGCTGTTCGTCGAGTTGCTGGGCGGTGATGTCCATGGATGTGCACCTTTCGGGAGGCATTCGGGCGGGGCAAGTGGCCGATCCAGCCACTTACAATATACCCCCAGGGGTATAGCGGATCAAAATCTATAAGGGCGCACGAGGAGCGCCGGGAGCGCCACGCAGGCTGCGGGCATCAGGTCAAGCGCAGGAAGAGGCCACGAATTTCCTCGAGGGTCAGCCTCTGCGCCTCCGCACCGGCGGGCAACCCCGCCTCCACCCCGGACGGCACGTCGGTAATGCAGTCGCGCATGGCGGAGGAAAGGAGCTCGAACCCGGCCTTATCCAGGGCGCCGCGGACAGCCGAGAGTTGCGTGACGACACTCCGACAGTCTGATCCGGACTCGACGGCGGCGATCAGGGCGCCGAGCTGGCCCTGGGCGCGCTTGAGCCGGTTGATGGTGCGGCGCATCCCGGCGTCACTACCCGGCGTTGCCCCGGGCAGGCTGATGGCCGATGCCATGCTCAGTTGCCTCCGCCGCGGTAGGTTACCGGATGGCCGTTGCGGTACCACTCGGTGATTCCGCCCATCACATTGACGGCGTCGTAGCCATGCTCGGCGAGGAACGTGGTAGCCCGGGCGCTGCGGCCGCCGGAGGCGCACATGACATAGACGGTACGGCCGGTCGGAATGTCGCCAAGGGTGTGTTGCAACCGCGACAGCGGGAGGTTCTTGGTGCCGGGAACACTGGCCTCGGCGAACTCCTCGGCCTCCCGTACATCGATAAGCGGAACGCCCGGGACCAGCATGGCCAGGTCGTCGACAGAAATGCTTTTCATACTGCTTTCCTTTCAGGCCGCCGGAGCCCCGGACGGGAACGATACCCTTCCATAATGATACCCCCTGGGGTATTTTCGCAAACAGCCGCAGGCGCCTGTCCAGCCTTGGATGCGCGCTTGCGGGCAATACCCCCGGGGGTATATATTGAGGGCATGGCAACCATCGACATTTCTGAAAAGACCTTCAACGACACGATCTCCGGCAACGACATTGTGCTGGTGGACTTCTGGGCAGCCTGGTGCGGTCCGTGCCGCATGTTTGCCCCCACCTTCAGCAAGGCTTCCGAAGCGCACCCCGACGTCGTCTTCGCGAAGGTGGACACGGAGGCCGAGCCTGGACTGTCCGCGGCGGCACGCATTACCTCAATCCCCACCTTGATGGCCTTCCGAGACGGCATCCTCGTCTTCTCGCAGCCAGGTGCCATGAACGCCGGCGGCCTGGATGAGCTCATCACCGCCGTCAAGGGGCTGGACATGGAAGAAATCCGGGCCAAGCTGGCCGCCGCTCCCGCGTCCTGACCGTGTCCTAGCCGCTGGCGCCCAGACCTTCGCGGTCCAATAGAGGTGCGGCTTTGCACCACGCCAGCAACCACCAAACCAGCACCACCCATCCAGCAGTACCCACCAAAGGAGAAACCCAATGTGCAGTACCGTCCGTTGCAATAACTGTGGAAAGATCACCTGGGCCGGCTGCGGCGAGCACGTCGATTCCGTCATGGCCGACGTACCCACCGAACAGCGCTGCACCTGCAAGTGACCCGCCGGGCCGGCCGGGAAACGCAAGAACATGCCGCGGCGCCACGACGCTAGGGACCATCCAGCCGAAGCCGGCAGGGAGCGCTTCCTTGGCCGGCTAGCGAAGTTGCTTAGCGACTGTCGCTCGGTGCGCGGCTGGCGGCGCCCGCGGATCGTGGTTGCCGGGATCACTGCGGTGGCCGCAGCAGTGGCCATCATTGCCTCAAGCGGCGCATCCGGAGCGGCCGGATCCGCGTGGTGGAGTATCCCGGCCATCGCCGCGGGGACGCTGCTGGCCGGCCTGACGGTAGGCAGTTATCTCGGCACCCCGATCGGGGCGGAGGCAACGGTGTGTGATACCCGCTGGCCGATACTCGGTCTCGCCGGCCTCGCGCTTGGCAGTTCCGCCGGCCCGAACAGCCTTTTGGCCTATTTGTTCAACTGGGCGACGCCTACGCTGCTGGGCGCTGTGATCCAGCCGGCCGTCTCACTCGCCGCCGTCGCCCTGCTCGGCTGGGCGCTGCGCGTCCGGCTCGATCTTGAGAGGACAGCCCTGGCTCCCGTCGGCGGCGTGCCGTCGGCCGAAGGTTCCTGCCCCACCTGCCGGCCTCTTTTCCCGCAAAACCGCGCAGCCGGTCCTCTGCCCGGGGACGCTCCGCAACAAAACGGCACCCATACGGTACGGTCGACAACACGCCGGCAGTAGGCTGCGCCGTCCACGGGGACGACTTCGCGGCCGCTGCCAGAGACCATCTGCGCTTGGCCGAAGGGAACCCACGATGTCAGACACCGCCGCCGCCCCCTCCTCCCCCGATCGTCCCGCCGGCGCGGGAAGCGGCGTCCGCTGGGGGATCCTCGGCACCGGACTAATCGCCGGACTGCAGACTTCGGATTTGGTCGAGCACGGCTTCACTGTCCGGGCGGTAGGCTCACGGAACCTCGAGACGGCCAAGGACTTCGCCGGCAGGTTCCAACTGCCCGTGGCCCATGGCAGCTACGAAGCCCTGGTTAACGACCCCGACGTGGATGTCGTCTACATCTCCTCGCCGCACCCGTTCCACTACGAGAACGCGCTGCTGGCCCTCAACGCCGGCAAGCATGTGCTGGTGGAGAAGCCCTTCGCCATGAATGCCTGGCAGGCCCAGGAAGTCGTTGACCTTGCCGCGGCGCAGGGGCTGGTAGCGCTCGAAGCGATGTGGACCCGCTACCTCCCCCACATGGTCCGGATCCGGGAACTGATCGCCGCGGGCACCCTCGGAGAGGTCAGGACCGTCATCGCGGACCACAACCAGAACCTGCCCAAGGATCCGCAGCACCGGCTCAACGACCCCGCGCTGGGCGGCGGCGCGCTCCTGGATTTGGGGATCTATCCGGTCTCCTTCGCCTTCGACATTTTCGGCGAGCCCGCCAAAATCCAGGCCGCCGCCAGCATGACGGCCACCGGCGTCGACCGCCAAACCGCGATGATCTTCGAATACGCGGAAGGCCAGCAGGCCGTGCTGCACTGCGCGTTGGACACCGCCGGGCCCAACCGCGCAGCAGTGATCGGCACCGAAGGCAGCATCGAAATCGACCCGGTCTGGTACACGCCCACGGGCTTCACGCGCTACGACGACGGCGGCAACGTCGTCGAACGGTTCGACGAACGGGTGACCGGCCGCGGCATGCAGTACCAGGCATGGGAAATGGAGCGTCTCATTGCCACCGGCGCGATCGCCAACGACGTGCTGTCCCCCGGCGAGACCGTCCGCGTCATGGCGACACTGGACGCAGTCCGAGGCCAGATCGGCCTCAGCTACAGCAGCGACGAACGGTAGGTTCAGGCCAGCGCCGACCGGGCCGGCCTACCGCCCGGGATCCGGACGCCGCTCCCGCTGGGCACGCTCGACGTCGGCCGCGCTTACCGGCTGCCCGCTGGCTCGAAGCCCGGCCACGACGCCGGCCACGTCCAGCTCGGAGCGGTTTTGGCTGAGCTTGGTCTTCGCTTCGATCCTGCTGATCAGCAACTCGACGCCGACGATGGCGCGCAGTTGCCCGGCAACGTACCGCTCCGGCGCGTCGTCGACGGACCAGGGCCGGGCTGAATGGGCTTCGTTGTGGTCGGTGAGCCGCCTGACATGGTCGGCAAGCCAGGCCGGGTCCTCGTGGATCACCAGGGTCCCGTAGACGTGGGCCGTGGAATAGTTCCACGTCGGAACGACGCGTCCGTGTTCGGCCTTGGAGGCATACCAGGCCGGTGAAATATAAGCGTCGGCTCCCTGCATGATCACCAGGGCCTCGCCGATCGCGGGTTCGGACCACTGGGAGTTGTTTCTAGCCAAGTGCCCGGTCAGTGTGCCGCACTCGCCGGCCGAGGGGTCAAAGTGCAAGGGGAGCATGGTGGCGAGGATGCCGCTGGCGGTCATGGTGACCAGGTGGGCGGCTGCAGGGGCCGCGAGCAGGTCCTGGACGGCGGCCGGGCTGGCGGCGAAGTGGGCTGGGGTGTACATGTGATTGTCCTTCTGTACGAGGTGGAGCCTGGGAAGCGTCAGGGCTGTTGCGGTGCGGGCTTGAGCCGGACGCGGACGGCGATGCCGGCACACGCGATGACGGCGGCACCGCCGATCAGCGTGGCCGGCGTCAGGGACTCGCCAAGGAGGATCGCTGCCCAGGCGATGCTCAGCAGGGGCTGAATGAGCTGAATCTGGCTGACCTGCGTCATGGGTCCAATGGCGAGGCCGCGATACCAGGCGAAAAAGCCGAGGAACATGCTGACAACCCCGAGGTAGCCGAAAGCGGCCCACTGCGCCGGGGTCGCCGACGGCGGCTGCTGGGTCACCGCCAGTGTGGCCAGGACCAGCATTACGGGCGCCGCGAGTACCAGCGCCCAGGAGACGGTCTGCCAGGCGCCGAGTTCGCGGGCGAGCAGGCCGCCTTCCGCGTAGCCGATGGCCGCAGCCACGACAGCGCCAAGCAGCAGCAAGTCCTCCCAATCCAACTGCCCGAATCCTCCGGGCTGCGCCAAGGCGAACCCGGTGGCCGCGGCGGCACCTGCGGCGGTGGCGATCCAGAAGGTCCCGGGCGGACGTTCGCGGACCCGCAGGACGACGGCGGTTGCGGTCGCTGCCGGGAGCAGGGCGATCACGACCGCGCCGTGGCTGGCCGGCACACCAGCGAGCGCGAACGAGGTGAGTAGGGGGAATCCGATGACAATCCCGCCGCCTACGACGGGGAGCCGCAGCCACTGCCAACGGAAGGGGAACCGCTGCCGGGTGAGGATCAGGGCGGCGGCGGCCAGGACCGCAGCCACGACGGCGCGGCCGGATCCGATGAACAGAGGCGCCAGTCCCTCGACGACCACCCGGGTGAAGGGCACGGTAAAGGAAAACGCCGCCACTCCCAGGAGGCCCCACCAGAGGCCGCCGCCCTTACGCCCAGGCTGGAGGGGCGGTATCACCGGTCGAATAAGTGCAGTAGCGCTACTATTGTCTCTCATGGACAACGATAGCAGTTCGCGGATTGCGGCACAGCTGAAGGAATGGATCGCGCGCGCCGCTCCCGGTTCCCGGCTCCCATCGACCCGGGCGCTGGTCGCCGAGCACCGGGCCAGTCCGGTCACGGTACAGAGGGCATTGCAGGCTCTCGCCACACAGGGCCTCATCGAGAGCCGGCCCGGCGTCGGGACGTTCATCCGCGAGATCCGGACGGCGCGCCCGTCGGACTACGGCTGGCAGACCGCTGCCCTGCGGACGCCGCACGCACCGCTCCGTGCGGCGTCGACCGCGATGCGCAGCGCCTCCAACGACGTTATCGCCCTCCACTCCGGCTACCCGGCCCGCGAACTGCTGCCGGAGAGGCTGGTCCGGGCGGCCTTGACCAGGGCCGCGAGGAGCGACGCGGCGTTATCGCGCCCACCGGTTGCGGGGCTCCCGGAACTGCAGTCCTGGTTTGCCCACGAACTGGGCGCCTCGATGCCGGCCGGCATCACCCCGCCAGCTGCAAGCGACGTCGTCGTATTGCCCGGGACCCAAAGCGGGCTCAGCTCGATCTTCCGGGCACTGGTGGGCAGCGGGCAGCCGGTACTGATGGAATCCCCCAGCTATTGGGGAGCGATCCTAGCTGCTGCCCAGGCCGGCGCTAACGTTGTCCCCGTTCCGAGCGGACCGGACGGCCCGGACCCGGACGGGCTGGACCGCGCGTTCCGGGAGACCGGGGCGCGGCTGTTCTATGCGCAGGCCAACTACGCCAACCCCACGGGGGCGCAGTGGACGGGGAGGCGTGGCGAAGAGGTGCTGGAGATCGTGCGCCGCCACGGGGCGTTCCTGGTGGAAGATGACTGGGCCCATGATTTCGGCATCAGCACGG
Source organism: Arthrobacter sp. 01N442 (assembly GCF_056399345.1). Classification (NCBI taxonomy): domain Bacteria; kingdom Bacillati; phylum Actinomycetota; class Actinomycetes; order Micrococcales; family Micrococcaceae; genus Arthrobacter; species Arthrobacter sp. 01N442. Next base: position 318,474 of record NZ_JBFTRD010000005.1, on the reverse strand, counting down.
CGCCCGCACCCGTCGCCGCCCGCGACGATTCCGGCCATGTCATCTACCTGCGGTCCCTGACAAAGAGTGTCTCGCCGGCCATGCGGGTGGGCGCCCTGATCGCACGCGGGCCGGCCCGCGACCGCATCCTCGCGGACCGCGGGGCCGAGTCAATGTACGTCAGCGGCCTCCTCCAGGCCGCGGCCCTCGATGTCGTCACGCAGCCGGCCTGGCAGAGGCACCTGCGCAGCGTCCGCCATCAGTTGCAGTCACGTCGCGACCTGTTGGTTACGAGCCTTCGCGAGTACGCCCCGCAAGCGCATCTGACATTAGTGCCCAAAGGCGGACTGAACCTCTGGGCCCGCCTGCCTGACGGGACCGACGTCGACCGGCTCAGTGCAGACTGCGAGAGCTCCGGGGTGTTGATCGCCGCCGGCACGGAGTGGTTCCCGGCCGAACCCGCCGGGCCGTTCATCCGGCTGAACTACGCCGGTCCGAACCCCGGTGCGTTCCCGGAGGGCGCCCGCCTCCTGGGCCAGGCGCTCGGGCGCAACGCGCGGGAGGGTGCCTGAGTAGGGGACGCTGGTAGGGTCTGCGCATGGATGAAAATTTGGGGAAGTTCATCGAGGATTTCGCGCGACTCGTGCAGCTGGCGCAGGCTGGCCAGCACCGGGTGCCGGCGGGAGCGCAGCTGCTCGCCACACTGAGCGAGCACCTGGGCGTGCCTGCCGGGACGCTTCCAGTGGTGGCAGAGGAGATTCCGCCGCACCGGTTCGTCGACGCCGACATCCAGATGGCGGAACTGGCCCGCGAGGATCCGCAGTTCCGGCTGGTCGGCATCGGCGGCGGTGACCAGCGGCACCATCACTCCTTGAGCGACATGCTGCAGCAGGCGCAGGTGTTTCCCCAATTTCCGCTCTCCCAGCCCGACTACGCCAACATGGCGGTGGGCCCGGACGAACAGCGGCAGGCCGTGGCGCTGGGAGTGTGGCTGTTCAGCCACGGTGGACACCCCCTCGCGGTCCTGCAGCGCGATGCCAACCCCCGGTACGGCCGGCAAGCCGCGTCCCTTGAGGTCCTGGCCGGCAGCACCGACAGCGCTGCGGGCTTCCTCGCCGAGTTCCGGCGCCGGATGCAGCGCCAGAGCATTCTGAAGGGACAGATCATCTCGCTTGTCATGGAAAACTACGGTCCCAGCGCGGCCGGAGTGACCTTCCACGCCCGGCCGCAGCTGGCCGCGTCCGAGGTGATCCTGCCGGAAGGCCTGCTGCAGAAGGTGTCCGACCACGCCCTCGGGATCGCCGAACACCGCGACAGCCTCAAGCAGTACGGGCAGCATCTCAAGCGCGGAATCCTCCTGTACGGCCGCCCCGGCACCGGCAAGACCCACACGGTGCGGCATCTGCTGAGCAGGAGCGGTAGTGCCACGGCCATCCTGCTCTCCGGCGGTTCACTGGCACGGATCTCCGAGGCGGCCACCATGGCCAGGGCGCTGCAGCCCTCCATCATCGTTCTCGAGGACTGTGACCTCATTGCAGAGGACCGGAGCTTCGGGCACGGACCCCAGCCGCTGCTGTTCGAGGTGCTCGACGCGATGGACGGCTTGGCCAGCGACGCGGACGTGGCGTTCGTCCTCACCACCAACCGGGTGGACATGCTGGAGCGCGCACTGGCCCAGCGGCCCGGGCGGGTGGATCTGGCCGTGGAAATTCCGCTGCCCGCGGAGGCCGAACGCGTGGCGTTACTCAAGCTGTATGCCCGCGGTATCCCCTTCAGTACGGCTGCCCTTGAAGAGGCCGCCGGCCGCACCGAGGGAACCACGGCCTCGTTCGCCCGCGAACTGATCCGGCGCGCCGTCGTGGCCGCCGCCCTGGCTGGCGTCCCCGTCGCCGACGTCCACCTGCAAGGGGCCGTGGCGGAGCTGATGGCCGACGGCGAAGCGCTCACCCGGAGTTTGCTGGGCACGGCGGGTTCCGCCGGCGAGCCTGCCGGACACGCCGGCCCTTAGGGGCGGCCTTCGCCGAACGGACAGAAAGCGAACACACAGAAAGCGAACACACAGAAAGCGAACACACAGAAAGGTCCGACCGGGTACATGCCCCGGTCGGACCAGATTCCTGCGTGACGGGCGATAGCCCGGGCGGTGCTATCCGACCTTGCCCGCCAGCGCCACGAGCACCCCGGCGGTGGCGAAATACTTATTGCTGCCCAGGTCACGGATGGTCTTGATGCCCATGCCGGCGAGGATCTCGTCGTGCTTGTCGGTCAGCCCGGCCAGGGCCGAGGGCGGGGCCGAGAGTACTTCCTCGAGCGTCGCGTTCTCGTAGGCCTTGTCGAGTGCCTTACCCAATTCAATGGAAACCGCCATGTTCATTTCCTTTCATCGATACGGAACAACAAACCACCCGCCACGGCACCTTTGGGGGCCGAAATGGGAATACTGCCAGCGTCGGGGAAAACTCCCCGAGCACCTGCCGGACACGCTATCGCAGGCCGGTGGATAATGCATTGAACTGAACCGCAGAAATGAACTCTTGAGCCGAACCCTCGGAGGATCGGCGGCCTTCTACGGGACGTTGTTGTTTGGCTAGGGCCTGCGGTCCTGCTGCAGGGCATCACGGATTTCGGTGAGCAGCGCGATTTGAGGGTCTTCGGCTGCCTCGTCCTTGACGTCGGGGCTGATGCCAAGCCTGCGGTTACGGCGTTCGATCATATGGTTCATCGGCACCACGACCACGAAGTAGATGGCGGCCGCCACCAGGAGGAAGTTGACGATCGCGGTGAGCAGGACACCGAATTTAATATCGTTTCCGTTGAGGGTTACCACGGCAAAACTGTCGAAGTTGGGAGACCCAACCAGTGCCGCAATGAACGGCATTAGGACGCTTTGGACTAGGGCTGTGACCACTGCGCCGAAGGCGGCACCAATCACGACGGCGACGGCAAGGTCTACGACGTTGCCCTTCAGAATGAAATTCTTGAATCCGGTCAACATAACCCTCAAGATACTCCCCCGAGACGGGGATGCGGTGACCTTTGCAAGAATTTCGAGGGCCGGCGTTTCCTCGCGGGTCTATGCTGGGTTCCGCCACGTGTGCCCGGATCACTCGGGCGCAGTGAACCTCGGGGAGCCGTACGCATGAGCACTTCAGCAACCGTCCTGGCCGGCCTTGATGCTGAACTTGGCTGGATCCGCGACACCTACACCGCCCTGCACCGGCGCCCGGAACTGAGCCTCCAGGAGCAGGAGACCTCGAAGCTGGTTGAAAGCACCCTCGCCGGCTTCGGCTACGTCGTCAGCCGAATCGACGGGACCGGCGTCGTCGGGGTCCTGGCAAACGGGGATGGCCCCACGGTCCTTGCCCGCGCCGACATGGATGCCCTCCCTGTCTCCGAAGACACCGGACTACCGTACGCGTCCGAGGTGGACGGGGTCATGCACGCCTGCGGCCACGACCTGCATGTCAGCACCCTGCTAGGGGCTGCCAAGGTCATGGCGGACGGACGGGGCGCGTGGTCCGGGACCTACATCGCGCTGTTCCAGCCGGCCGAGGAGATCGGCGCCGGTTCGCAGGCCATGGTCGACGACGGCCTCGTCACCAAGGTGCCCCGGCCCGACGTCGCTTTCGCCCAGCATGTGATGCCCCTTCCGGCCGGCAATGTGTACACGACGCCTGGCCCTGTCCTCTCCGCCGCGGACTCGCTGAAGATCACCGTGCACGGGAAGGGCGCGCACGGTTCGATGCCGCACATGTCCGTGGATCCGGTGGTGCTGGCCGCCTCAATCGTGCTCAGGCTGCAGACGGTGGTGTCGCGCGAGGTGACTCCGGGTGAGTTCGCCGTCGTCACGGTGGGGGCCATCAACGCCGGAGCCACGTCGAACATCATCCCGGACCGCGCCACGATGCTGCTGAACATCCGGACCTACGACACCGGGGTCCGGACGGGCGTGCTCGCGGCGATTGAACGGATAGTCAAAGGCGAGTGTTCCGCCGCCGGATCGCCGCGGGAGCCAGAGTTTGAGTACTACGACCAGTTCCCGCTCACCAGCAACAACGCAACCGTGACCGAGCGGGTCACGGCCGCGTTCGGCGCCCGGTTCGGTGCGGACGCCGTGCAGCCGGCGCAGCCGCAGACAGCATCCGAGGACTTCAGCCGGATCCCTGATGCCTTTGGCGTGCCATACACATTCTGGCTCCTCGGCGGGGCGGACCCGGATGCCTACCGCGCCGCGGCTGCCAGCGGAACCGTGGCCCGGGACATCCCGGCGAACCATTCCCCCCTCTTCGCGCCGGTGCCGGATCCGACCCTGTCCATCGGCGTGCAAACCCACGTCGTCGCAGCGCTGTCGTATCTGGCTGACGGGTAGGGTGCTGGCGCCACCTGCCTGGGCGAACCAGCCGAAGGTGCCCAATGGCACTTCCGCAGACTCACACATGGCGCCATGATTCCACCACGGCAGCGCTCCGGACCGAATAGAAGTGGAGGAACCATGACCGGCAACGGCAAGTTCAGGATCGTGGTGGGGGTGGACGGATCGCCGCAATCCATGGCGGCCCTGGACTGGGCCGTCGAAGAAGCAAAGCTCCGGGACGGCCAGGTGCTGGCGCTCTCGGCATGGAGCTTTCCGTACGTCAGCGATGCTTTGGGCCAGGCCTGGGACTACGAGGTCTTTAAGTCAGACGCCGAGTCCATCCTCAAGGAGGAGCTTGAGCGTGTTAAGCGGAGCGGTGTGGCGATCACCGGACGTGTCGTGCAGAGCAATCCCGCCACAGCGCTCGTGGAAGCATCCCGGGAGGCCGACCTGGTGGCCGTAGGCTCACGCGGCCACGGCGGATTCGCTGGCATGATGCTCGGATCTGTGTCGACCCAGACGGTCCACCATGCGTACTGCCCGGTGTTGGTGTTCCGTGGCCCACCCGCCGAGTAGGCCGCGCCGGGGCAGTGATCCCCGAAAAGCTTGTGGGCTATCGTGGTGCCATGCCGAGCCAGCTAGCTTCTATTGCCATTGACGCGACCAACCCACGGATTGTGGCGGACTTCTGGTGCGCCGTCCTTGGCTGGCGTGTCGTCGAAGAGGACAGCGGCATCGTCACCATCGCGCCCCAAGACGGGATCCGGCCCTCCATCGACGTGATTGCGGTGCCCGAGGGCAAGACCATCAAGAACCGGCTGCACTTCGACCTGCGGGCCGACGGCGTGTCGACAGCAGAGGAGCTGGAGCGCCTGCTCGCCCTCGGCGCGGTGCGCACGGACGTGGGCCAGGGCCCGGACGTCAGCTGGGTGGTACTGGCTGATCCCGAGGGCAACGAGTTCTGCCTGTTATCGCGATCCGTCCAGGACGTCGAGCGGGAAGAACCGGGCCAGCCGTAAGAAGTCCAGCGACTCCCCCGCAGCGCAGCAACGGACGATGGGAACCACCTTGGCACGCATCTTTGTCACCGGATCCACAGCCGGGCTGGGCCTCGGCGCGGCCCGCACCCTGATCAGGGACGGGCACGACGTCGTCCTGCACGCCCGCACCCGCGAACGCGCCAGCGCTCTCAAGCAAAGGGCCAGCGACGTGGCAGCCCAAGCGGCCGGCGTCGTCGTCGGCGAGCTGGGCAGCGCAGCGGAAACCCACTCGGTTGCCGAGCAGCTAAACAGCATCGGCCGGATGGACGCCGTCATCCACAATGCCGGCACCTATTTGGAACCGAACCGCGGAACCACCCCGGAAGGCCACTCGCGCACACTGGCCGTCAACACCCTGGCGCCGTACCTGCTCACTGCGTTGATCGACCGGCCGGACAGGCTCATCTTTCTCAGCAGCGGCCTGCACCGCAGCAGTGGCGTGGAGTTGGCAGACATCGATTGGACAGCGCGGCGCTGGAACGCGGGCGAGGCCTACGCCGAGAGCAAGCTGTACGTCACCACCCTGGCCCACGCCGTGGCGCGCCGCTGGCCTTCGGTGCTGAGCAACGCCGTGGACCCCGGCTGGGTTCCCACCAGGATGGGCGGTCCCGGTGCGCCCGACGACCTGGAACTGGGGCACCTGACCCAGACGTGGCTGGCCACCAGCAACGATCCGGCTGCCCGCACCAGCGGCGGGTACTGGCACCACCGCGCCCTGCGGCCCCCTGCCGCCGACGCCCTCGACCCCGGCTTCCAGGACCGCGTCCTGGACCAACTCGCCGGGCTGACCGGCGTTCAGCTGTTCTGAGCCACACTGCCCCGTGCCAGTCTGCCCTAAGTCAGTAGGTGTAGAAGCCCTCGCCCGTGGCGACACCGAGTTTGCCCTGGTCGAGGTAGTTCTCCTTCAGGTACTGCGCGAAGGCCTGCGATCCCGCTGCCGGCGAAGAGGCGGCGATGTTGTACGCGGTTGTCAGGCCAACGACGTCGAAAATCTGGAAGGGGCCACTGGGTGCGCCGGTGGCGATGCGCCACGTCTTGTCGATGGTTGCCGGCTCGGCGACTCCCTCCAGCAGCAGGCCGGCGGCCGCGTTCAGGAGCGGGACCAGCAACGAGTTCAAGACGTAGCCGGCCTTTTCCTTCTTGATTTCAATCGGCTCCAGCCCGCTGTTCCGGGCGAACTCCACAACGGCGTCGAACACGGCCGGATCGGTCTGGGCCGTACCCATCACCTCTGCGACGTTCTGCGCCCAGATGTTGTTGGCGTAGTGGAGGGCGAGGAAGCGGTCCGGGCGGCCGGTGGAATCCTTGAGGTCGCTGGGCAGCAGGGTCGAGGAGTTCGTGGCGAAAATCGTCTTCGCGGGGGCGAGCTCCGCGAGCTTGCGGTACACGCCCCGTTTCAGCTCGAGGAGTTCGGGCACGGCCTCGATCACGAGGTCCGCATCGGCGACGGCGTCCGCCAGGTCGGCGGTGAGGCGAAGGTTGCCGATGGCTGACTCTGCTCTGGCCTCCCCGGCGCCGGCAACATTCGCCGCCCGGTAGATACCGGCGAGCTTTGTGAAGCGGGCGCGGGCCCCGTCCAGCGCCGCGGCGTCGACGTCGTAGGCGGTGACGGGAAAGCCATGGAAGGCGGCCTGGTAGGCGATCTGGGAGCCGAGCACTCCGGCGCCGAGCACGGTGAGGGTTTTGATCTCGGACATGTGCGTTTTCCTTTCAGTCCCGGCCGTTACCGGCGGCCGGCGTGACGGATCCGTAGATGCTGCGGATCCAGATGGTCGATAGGACATCCAGGGCGTGGGATTCCTCGATGGCGGGCGCTTCATGGTTGAGCACGGCCGTGATGACCCGCTCGTTCATCAGGTTGAGGCTGACCGCCAGGTCGTGGGCGTCGATGCCCCCCGCCGCGGCCCCGCGGGCCTGCTCGGAGAGAATCACGCTGCTGGAGAAGTCGACCCAGGACTGCATCGACTTGGACCAGAGCGCACGCACTTCCTCGCTGCGGGCCCGGGCCGCGATGGCGGCGGTCGCGACACCGCGGTGGGCCACAAAGACCTCGACGAACATGCCGATGGATCGGGTCCAGGCACCGGCGGGGTCGCTTTCGAAGTCCCGCGGCAGGGCGCCCACCCGGTGCTCAACTTCAGTGATCACACGGTCCAACAGGGCGAGCAGCACCTCATCCTTGGACGAGAAGTAGAAGTAGAACGTGGGGCGCGAAATGCCGGCTCCCCGGGCAAGGTCCTCGATCGACACCTCGTCGAAGGCACGCTCGCCGAGGAGCTCCTCGGCGGTGATCAGGATCGCGTCCTGACGCTCATCCCCCGAGACGCGGGCACTTCGTCTTCCTCGTTGAGCCATGCGCCCATCCTAACCATTGTTCTCAACACTGTGTTGACTCTCTCGACTTTAAGTCGATAGCTTGGCGTGATGAGCGAGCACGTGGATGTGTTGATTGTCGGAGCCGGGCTGAGCGGCATAGGTTTTGCCAGCCGGCTGAAGCGCGAGGTTCCGGGGAAGACCTTTGCGATCCTGGAATCACGGAGCGCCGTGGGCGGCACCTGGGACCTCTTCCGCTACCCGGGGATCCGGTCAGACAGCGACATGTATACGCTCGGCTACTCCTTCCGGCCCTGGGCCGGCGCCAAAGCGATAGCCGACGGCGATTCGATCCGCGAATACATCCAGGCGACGGTGGCCGACGAGGGACTCGCGCCGCAAATCCGGTTGAACACCCGGGTGGTCTCGGCGGATTGGTCCAGCGATACGGCGCTGTGGACCGTCACGGCCGTCCGCACGGTCGGCGGCGAATACCAGCCGAGTGACGGAATACCCGGGACCGCGGAGACGATCACCTTGACGTGTTCATTCCTCTCAGTCTGCTCGGGCTACTACCGCTACGACGAGGGGTTCACGCCGGCCATCGAGGGAGCGGATTCCTTCGCCGGGCGCATCGTGCATCCGCAGCACTGGCCCGCGGACCTCGATTACGAGGGCAAGCAGGTGGTGGTCATCGGCAGCGGAGCCACCGCCGTGACCCTGGTGCCGTCGATGGCGAAGACGGCAGCCAAGGTGACAATGCTGCAGCGCTCCCCCACCTATATCGCCCCTGTTCCGTCCCGAGACCACCTGGCTGACCGGCTCCGGGGCAAGCTCCCGGCGCAAGTGGCCTACGACGTCGTACGGGCGAAAAACATCCTCTTTTCGATGTTCACCTACCAGCTCAGCCGGCGGCGTCCGGAAACCATGAAGGCGATCCTGCGCAAGTCCGCCGTCGCGAAGCTCCCGTCCGGCTTTTCCGTGGACACACACCTGGCGCCCAGCTACCAGCCTTGGGACCAGCGTGTCTGCGCGATCCCCAACGGGGACCTCTACCGCGCAATCAGCGCCGGCACCGCCGACATCGTGACCGACAAAATCTCGCGGATCACCCCCGGCGGGATTGACTTGGTCTCAGGCGGGTCGATCCCGGCCGACGTGATTGTCACGGCAACGGGCCTGAACCTGCTCGTGATCGGCGGCATGACGCTCACCGTCGACGGCGAGCCTGTGGACGTGGGCAAGACCCTTACGTACAAGGGCATGATGCTCGACGGCGTTCCCAACTTTGCCCTGACCATCGGCTATACAAACGCGTCCTGGACCCTTAAGGCGGACCTCGTGGCGGGCTATATCTGCCGGCTGCTGAAACATCTCGACCGCCGGGGCCTGCAATGGGTGGCACCCCAGGCGCCCGCCGACATCGCCGGCGGCGAGCTGACGTCACTGATCGACCTGAAGGCCGGCTACATTTTCCGCGGGGCCGATCAGCTTCCCCGGCAGGGCGCAGGATCTCCGTGGCGACTGCACCAGAACTACTTCCGCGACTTTGCCCTGCTCAGGGCGGGCCGGCTCAAGGACCATGTCCGCTTCGGCCGGCGCGGGCAACGCGTGCCGGCCTCCGGACAGCGGACGGCTGCGCCGGATCCGCTGGAGCTGCCGGGAACCGGGCACGTCGACGTCGGCGGCACGCGGGTGCGCTACCGGAGGACCGGGAGCGGGGATCCGGTCCTGCTCCTGCACGGGATCGGCCAGAGCCTGGAGGACTGGACTGAGCAGCACGAGCGCCTCTCGGCACGCCACACCGTGTACAGCGTCGACCTGCCCGGCTTCGCCTACTCCGAGCGGCAATCCGGGCCGGCGACCCTTGCGAGGCTCGCCGATGCCCTGCCGGCGTTCCTTGATGCCGTCGGGGTGCACGAGCCGCTGCCGGTGATGGGCAATTCGCTGGGCGGGGCCGTGGCCATGAAGCTGGCCGTTGACCACCCGGATCGCGTGTCAGCCCTGGTTCTGGCCAACAGCGCCGGGTTCGGCAAGGAGGTTGCCCTCGCGCTGCGCCTGCTCGCCATAGGGCCGCTTGCGGGGCTACTCATGCGCCCCGACCCGACGGCTTCACGCCGCACCGTCCAGGCGATTTTCTACGACAAAGCACTCGTAACGGAAGACCGAATCAGCCATTCGCTGAGCTTGTCCCAGCGGGCATCGCACCGCCAGACGGTCCTGGACATCGCCCATGATTTAGGGACGATTTCCGGCATCCGGGCGCAATGGCGGACGGAATTGCTGGCGGCCGTCGCGAAGCTGGACTTTCCCACGCTCGTGGTCTGGGGCGACCACGACCATATCCTCCCATTCAGCCACCTCGAAGCTGCCCTGGCGGCACTCCCCCACGCCGAATCGCATGTCTTTCCGAAGACGGGGCATATGCCCCAGATAGAGCGGGCCGACGAGTTCGCCGCCGTGGTGGAGGACTTCCTTGCCAGACGGGTAGTACGGAGCCCGGCGGCGGGAGTGTAGCCCGCTCCGCGCCGTTGCCCTGGAAGTCTGCCGCGTGCATGATGACTGGATGGAGGGATCGGCGTGAACAAGAACCGTCTGGAGGCGTTCAGCGACGGCGTGCTGGCCATCATCATCACGATCATGGTCCTGGAGCTGAGGGTGCCGGAGGAACCGACCTGGCATGGGCTGGCCGCCATCCTGCCGACGTTCTACAGCTACCTGCTCAGCTTTGTCTACGTCGGGATCTACTGGAACAACCACCACCACATGATCCACCTGGCCGACAGCGTCAACGGCGCGATCCTATGGGCCAACCTGCACCTGCTGTTCTGGCTGTCACTGTTCCCCTTCACCACCCGCTGGATGGATGAATCCGGCTTCGTCCAGGTACCGGTGCTGGTCTACGGCATCAACCTGCTCTGCGCGGCCATCGCCTACTACGTCCTGCAGCAGGCGCTGATCCGCCGGCAAGGCAGGGAAGGCGCCCTCTCCCGCGCTGTCGGCCGCGACTGGAAAGGCAAAGTCTCGCCGCTGATTTACCTGGCCGGCATCGCATTGGGAGTGGCCCAGCCGCTGCTGGGAGTGGCCGTCTATACGGTCGTGGCGCTGATCTGGCTGATTCCGGACCGCAGGGTCGAACACTTCGTCATGCAGGCGGGACGAAGCTAGCCTCTTCCGCCCGCAACTCCATGACCTGCCGAGGTGCGGCTTAGGTCAGCGTCCACGAGCGCTTGGACAGGCCGAACCAGAATCCGTCGATGGCGGTTTTGGCCTGCAGGTCCCCCGACTCATACGCCGCCCCGAGGGCCACGTACAGCGGGGCCCAGTGCTCGCTGCGGGGGTGCGCCTCGCGGGCCGCCGGGGCCTTGTTGAGGAAGTCCAGGATGGAGTCGACGTCACCGCGGGCCATGGCTTCTTCCGCCCAGTGGTCGAACTCGCGGGAGACCGACGGCGGGGTGCTGTCCGGGCCGCCGGCAGGATTGAACCAACGCAGGTTGTGGGTGGTGAACCCGGAGCCAACGATCAGCGTGCCGCGGTCGCGCAGCGGCGCCAGGGACTTGCCCAGGTTGAACAGGCCCTGCGGATCGAGGGTGGGCATGGACATCTGCACGACCGGCACGTCTGCTTCCGGGAACATCTCCTTCAGCGGGACGTAGGCGCCGTGGTCCAGGCCGCGGCTCTCGTCCCGTTCGACGTGGTGGCCGTGGCCAGCCACGAGCTTCTCCACCTCGGCGGCCAGCCCGGGCGCCTGCGGGGCGTCGTAGGTGACTTCGTAGTATTTTTGCGCGAATCCGCCGAAGTCGTAGACCAGGCCGGGATTGCGCCCGGTGGCGCTGAGCGTGACCGGGGCGTTTTCCCAGTGGGCGGACACCATGAGTATGTCTTTGGGCTTGTCAAAGGTCCCGGACCACTCGCTGAGCTGGCGGGTCCACGTGGCATCGTCGGCCAGGGGCGGCGCACCATGGCTGAGGAAGAGAACGGGAGGGCGATCGATGATCTGCGTCATGACATCTATTCTACCCGGCTTTAGTTGAAGGTTCAAGTGTCTGCCTTGGCAAGGAGCCTCTCCTCCCGCGACTGCTTGACGACGGGCCGGTTGGCTCTAGTGCTTCGGGATCTACGGCCGGAAACTTAAGTCCGGGAACAAATCGGTCCTTGACCGCGTCGAGGGGCGTTCCCGGTTGTTAATGAGGTGGCGGCACATGAAGATCTTGCGGCTGATGCTGGTGACCCTGATCGTGGTCATGGGGTTGAACGCTCCGACGCCCACCGTGGCCGCCGCCCGGCCGGCAGTAATCCAAGCGGTCACCAACAACATGCCGCAACTGCGCTCCGCGTCCCGCCTGTCGGCCGCCGAGAAGTCCAATATCCTGCACCTGTACTCCCACGGCGCGAAGGTTCGCCTGACCTTCGATGACTGCGCCAGCCAGGCCCGCCTCACCGGGATCCTCAACTGGCTGCGCAAAAACAACGTGCAGGCCATCTTCTTCTTCACTGGCACATGCATGCTGGCCCATCCGACGTACCGTACGCAGCTCATTAGGGCCCACCAGCTGCTGGGCAACCACAGCTTCGACCACGGCGACTATTCACGGATGACCTCCGCCCAGATCTACACCGAGGTCCGGCGCCACGGCAGCGTCCTGCCCACCACGTCACCCAAACTGTGTCGGCCGCCTTATGGCGCCGGGGCCTTCAGCCTGCGGGTCTACAACGCGTTGGCCCGCGCCGGTTGCCGCCCCGCATTCTGGACAGTCGATACGCGGGACTGGGATGGATCCCCAGCCGCCACCATCATCCGCCGCGTACAGTTCGGCGACCGCTTCACCCCTCGCGCCCGGGCTGGCGGCGTCATCCTGATGCACGGCACCGGACCCCATACCCTTGAGGCGCTCCCGGGTGTCCGCCGGGCCCTCATGTACTGGGGGCTTGCAACGTTCCATCTCCGCTAGGCCAGCTGCCGCGGGCGCCGTGCGGGCCCGGTGCGGGCCCTAGCGGAGGTTCGACGAACAGCCGGCGCCGGCCCGGGGCGTTTAGGGCAGACTGGTGGCGTGAACGGAATCAGCTGGGTGCTGCACGTCGATCTCGACCAGTTCATCGCCGCCGTCGAAGTGCTGCGGCGGCCCGAGCTTGCGGGCAAGCCGATCATTGTCGGCGGGCGGGGCGACCCCACCGAACGAGCCGTCGTGTCGACCGCCTCCTACGAGGCCAGGGCCTTCGGCGTTGGGTCCGGAATGCCGTTACGCGTTGCGGCCCGCAAAGTGCCCGACGCCGTGATCCTGCCCGTTGATCACGAGGCTTACCTTGCGGCGTCCGAAGCGGTGATGGCCACGTTGCACGCGCAGCCCGGCGCCACCGTCCAGGTGCTGGGCTGGGATGAAGCCTTTGTGGGCATTGAGTCAGACGATCCCGAGGCGTATGCCCGGCAGGTGCAGGGCGCCGTGCTGGAGCATACGCAGCTGCACTGCAGCATAGGCATCGGCGATACCCTGGTCCGGGCCAAGGTCGCCACCGGATTCGGCAAGCCTGCCGGCGTCTTCCGCCTCACGGCAGCGAACTGGCTGGGTGTAATGGGCAGCCGCTCCACGAAAGAGCTCTGGGGCATCGGAACGAAAGTCTCCGGCCGGCTGGCCAAGCTCGGCATCACGACTGTCGCCGAGCTCGCCGCGGCCGACCCCCAGCAGCTGGTGCCGGAATTCGGCCCCAGGATGGGTCCCTGGTACGCGGAACTGGGACGCGGCGACGGCGCGAGCGTCGTGGACCCCACTCCGTGGGTCGCCCGCGGGCACAGCCGGGAGACCACCTTCCAGCAGGACCTGACCGAGCCTGCCCAGGTGGACGACGCCGTGCGGCAGCTGGCAGCGCAGGTCCTCGAGGATGTCGCGGCGGAAGGACGGCCGGTGGTGGGCCTGACGTTGAAGGTCCGGTATGCACCGTTCGTGACCAAGACCCACGGGCGAAAGGTGCCCGAGACGTTCGACCGGGACGAGATCCTGGCGCGGGCCATGGACCTCGCGGCCCTGATAGAAGCGGGCCGGCCTATCCGGCTTCTGGGCCTCCGGGCCGAAATGGCCATGCCAGGCGATGCCCGAAAGGGGCACACCCCCACACGCGGAGGCTGGTGACGTCTGTCCCCCGCTGTATCCTCGGGAACATGACTGACAGGCCGCCACTGGTGCACCGAACACGCGACTGGATCGCAAAGGCACGTTCTTTTCACTACCGGCAGCTCACCACGCACCGGAAGGTGAGGCGGCTCGGAAAGACCCGTCTGACCTTCACCACGGGCCAGGCGCTCACGAGTGTGGGCGGCTTCTTCCTTGCCGGCTCGAGCGGATCCGCGGGCGCACCGGACTGGGTCGTCCTCGCCGTCCTGGCCGGAGGTTTCCTGGCCGGAAAATTCCTGTTCCCCATTCCGAGCAGCAGCGTTGCCAGCCGGCGGGGCCCGGCCGACGTCGTGAGCAGAAGTGCTGCGGAGCTCGACACGATGACCCCGGAAGAAATCCGGATCTATGAGAACAATATGGTCCTCAAGCACCGGCTCAAGGAGACGCGGCAGCTGGGGACAGCACATGCGCTGCAGCGCCAGCGCGAGGCCACTTGGAAGGTGGAGGAAGCCGCCGGCGTGGCCTCCGGAGGGCTGAGTGGGCTGTCGCTGGCCGACGCTCACGCCTTTGGGGCCGCTGCGGCCCAGCACAAAGATCTCGACGGCCGGTGGCTGGCGTATGAGGTGGACCCGAAACTGCAGTTCGATTTCCCGTCGATGTCCGATGCTGCTTTCCCCGCCACCGCGGCCATGCTCCGGGCTCGGCGCCGGGCCGAGCAGGCAAGGTCGGAAGGCGACACGGCAAATTATCGGTCAGCCGTGTCCGCGTTCGGCAATGCACTGACGGCAGCGGAGTCCGCCGCCGGAGTGCCGCGGAGGTAGCCCCGGTCTGCTGCAACCCAGTTAAGACCGGTGCCACCGGTCACGCCGGGGTTGGCCCTGTCTGCACCGCAGAGCAGTGCCGAAGGCGTAGTTGGGGGTGATCACGCCTGCGGGGAACGTCCGGACATTTCTACCCCAACCCGCGGTGAACAGTTCCCGAAAGCCGGATAAACGGCGGCGTGTGGGTACCGGGTGCGCATCCTCGCGACCCTAGCGTGGGTGACCATGATCGACACCAATCAGCGTCACCGCCGCGTAGTTATCACCGCCGTCGCCGTGAGCCTCCCCCTCGCCTTTCTTTCGCCGGCCGGAGTCTCCACCGCGGCACCCGCTGCTCCGGCCCCTGATCAGCAGACGGCCGCACACTCAAGGCCGGGCCATCTTGACCTTGGCGCAGCGGACCAGCCGGAAACGCGCACCGTGACCACCCTGGCCCCGGGCCTGACCCGGACCATCATCACCCGCGGCACCCCCAACCCGGACTTCTTCTGGACCGCCGAAGTGGCCGTCCCGTCCACCTCTCCCGACCCGGACGCCCCCGCATCGGCACTGGCCACGCAGGCCCGGGCCCAACTGGTCGCAGACAGGCTGAAGTCTGCAGGGATCGCGGCCAGGGTCGAGCACGTCCAGTCACCGCAGCTGGCAGATGCCGGCGGAGACCTCGGTTATAGGGTTCGGGCCGGACAGTTTACGGCCAAGGCGGACGGAACCGCGACCGTGGACCAGATCAAGGCGGCCGGCTACACGTCCTCCGTCATCTACACCGGCTGGGACGGCGACGCCGGGACCAGCGAGGATGACCGTGGCCCCTGGAACCTCCAGGTGCTCACCATCGACCCCAAGAAATTCAACGGCAGCCTGACCTCCTCGGCCGGCCCCAGCCTGGAGGACCGCGAGACCACGAGCTCACTCGCTGCCGCGGCAGGTGCCCTGGCCGCCACGAACGGCGGCTACTTCGTCATGGACCCGAAGGCCGGCGCCCCCGGTGATCCCGCCGGCGCTGCGGTCCACGAAGGCAAAGTGCTCAGCGAACCGGTCGGGGACCGTCCCTCCCTGGTCCTGGACCAGAACGGGACTTCCATACAGCGTCTGCACTGGCATGGTGCGGTCACCGCCCCGGGTAGGCCCGGGGCACTCCCCCTGGACGGGATTGACCGTGTTCCGGGACTCATCCGCAACTGCGGAGGCACCGACGACACCCCCACAAACCTGCCGCTGCACGACTTCACGTGCACCGATGCGGACGAGATCGTCGCCTTCACTCCGGAGTTCGGGCCCTCCACGCCGTCCGGGCCTGGACTCGAAGTCATCCTCGACGCCCACGGAACCGTCACCGCGGTCAACCACACCCGAGGCACCACCATCCCTGCCGGCGGCCGGAGCCTTCAGGCCATCGGGGCGGACGCGGACAAGCTCGCTACACTCGCAACCCCCGGCACCAAGCTCAAGGTCGACACAGACTTGATCAATGAGGCCGGCAAACGCCTAAAGACCCGTGCCACGACGGACGTCGTCAACGGCGGCCCCACCCTCGTCCAAAACGGCCAGCTCAACGTCACGGCCAAGCGAGACGGCATGGTCCGCTCCGATGACAACAACAGCTTCTTCTACGGCTGGGTCCACAAGCGGAATCCCCGTACCTTCGCGGGAGTCGACGCCCAGGGCCGCACCCTCCTGGTCACCGTAGATGGACGCCAA
The DNA here is from genome assembly GCF_056399345.1 of Arthrobacter sp. 01N442. Taxonomy (NCBI): domain Bacteria; kingdom Bacillati; phylum Actinomycetota; class Actinomycetes; order Micrococcales; family Micrococcaceae; genus Arthrobacter; species Arthrobacter sp. 01N442. The sequence goes on along the minus strand of NZ_JBFTRD010000005.1, from coordinate 302,162 downwards.
ACCACATCCCTGGGCCTAAGCCTGAATGAAGAAGCACATGTGGCCCGGTCCCTGGGAATGGTCACCGCCATGAACCTCGACGGCGGCGGATCCACCACCATGGTCCAGGGCCGCCGGGTCGTGAATTCACCCTCCGACGCCACCGGCGAACGCCCCGTAGGCGACGCCCTCCTCGTACTCCCGGCACGCAAGCCATAGCGGTACGTGCCTTGAACCTTCACCATCACAACTACCCTGGAGAACCCATGAAGTACACAAAGCTGCTGACCGCTGCTGCCATCACCGCCGGCCTCGCCCTGGGAACATCCCTCCCGGCCCAGGCCGCTGACACCAACCCGAACGGCACCGACAACCACTTTGACCTGCAGGCGCACCGCGGTGGCATTGGCCTTACCGTCGAATCGACGCTCGCCTCGTTCGCCAAGGGGATCGAGACCGGCGTCAGCACCCTCGAGATGGACCTGCAGATCACCAAGGACGGCCGTGAAGTGATCACCCACGACCGGAAGATCAACGGGGACAAGTGCCGCGACACGGCACCCGTTACCCCAGGCGACCCCAAGTTCCCGTATGTCGGCAAATACATCAAGGACCTCACCTTCGCGCAGGTCCGCAGCCTGGACTGCGGTTCCTCCAGCCTGCCGCAGTTCCCGGGCCAGCAAGCGTCCCCGGGCGCGAAGATGCCGACCCTCGCCGAGGTCTTTGACCTGGCGAACCGTTACCGGGCCAGCCAGGTCAAGTTCAACATCGAGACCAAGGTAGAAGCCGGCGCCCCGGAAGAAACCGCTCCGCGTGAGCAGTTCGTCGACGTCGCCCTGCGCGAAATCAACAAGGCGCACATGGCCGAGCGCGTCTCCATCGAAAGCTTCGACTGGGGCTCGCTCCGCCTGGTAAAGGAACGCCAGCCCGGCATTCGCACCGTCGCACTGACCAACAAGGACTTCCTGCAGGCCGGGCAGCCCGGCAAGTCGCCGTGGCTCGGCGGCATCGATGCTGACGATTTCCGCGGCGACCTGGTGGACGCGGCCGCGTCCCTGGGATTCGACGCCATTTCCCCGGTCCACGGCACGCCGCAAAACGGGACCGTCACCGACGCCAACTACGTCCCCTACGTCACCGCAGACATGGTGTCCCGCGCCCACGCCAAGGGCATGCAGGTCATCCCGTGGACCGTCGATGACAAGCCGACGATGCGCGCCCTCATGGATTACGGAGTCGACGGAATTATCACCGACTACCCGAACCGGCTCCGTCAGGTCATGGCCGAGCGTTCGATGAAGCTCCCGAAGCAGTTCACCCTCGAGCCCGGGGCATCAGCACACACAAGCTGATCGGGCACCCCACGCCCTGAGGCCCCTGTCCCGACTATCCGGGGCAGGGGCTTCTTGGCGCATAGCGGTCGAAAAAAGATGTCCCCGAACGCAAGAGCTGTGCCGCTACAGAGGCCTACACTTTCAGCCATGGGGGCCTCAAAGTCAGACGCGGTAACAACTCCGGTGATCGGGCGGCTTGCGGTCGGTATCTGCGCCGCGGCCAACCTGATCATCCTGGGCGTAATCATCACGGACGCAGCATCCACCAGCGCAGCCGCGGTCCTGTCCGCCATGGCCCCACCATCAGGGCCCCTCGGGCTGCTGGCCTTCGGGCTCGGGGCTTCCGTCATCCTCGGCGTCATCTTCGCGGTGAACTCCCTGACCGGTCACGACCCCGACAACGGGGAGATGCTGAGTCTCTTCAGACGCAACGACCTCAGCGGATTGAGCGAAGCCGCACCAGCCATGCCGCTCCTCGGCTTTTCGTTCCTGACCTATTGGCCGGGCTTCATGGGCGTCACCTGGTTCGCGTGGAGACGGAACGAGCCGGCCTCTGCCGTAGCCCAGGTGAGCGCCACCCTCACACTCGTTGGCGCTGCTGCCTTGGCTCTGTGGCTGATCCTGGTCGCTCTCAGCATCAGGGCACCGCGCTCCGCGGAAAATGGCACGCCGAAGCAGCCCTAGCTTCGCCGGATCGCTCAGCCAGCAGGCCCAAGACAAGGAAAGCCCCGCCGTCACCGACGGCTGGGCTTTCCTGTTCCTGCGGGCGGCTTAGGGCTGCCAGACGCCGGCCTGGTGGACGGGCTCATCGAAACGCTGCCCTTCGGGCTTAGGGCCCATCAGGGTGAAGACAAGAATGATGAACGGTCCGGCGAACGGAATCAGCACCAGAAGATACATCCATCCGCTGAAGTTGGCGTCGTGGAGACGGCGGACCATGAGAGCCAGGGACGGGATCAGCACCGCCAGCACCCAGATACCGGCCAGGATCAGTCCCACGAGCATGCCCGCGCCCGGGACGCTGGTGCCGTTGGGGCCAAGCTTCGCGCCGGCCGAGCCGCCGGCAACCATGATGACGTTCAGGACGATGGAGACGATGCCGGACACGAGCGCCCACCACCAGTATTCACTTCGACTGGCGCGGCCGCTGAACGTCGCATACTTCTTGAAGAAGCGCTTGACGGCCGCCGGCAACGGCGCACCGTAATAGGGTGCCCACAGCGGCGGTTCGCCTCCCTGCAGGGCCTGGTGCGGGTCCTGCTGCTGCGTATATTGCGGATAGCTCAAAGTTCCCCCATGGATTTGTTGGTGGTATGACGCGCTCATGGTACGACGCCGAGCAGACGCTGACCCCGTTCCAGGGGATTTTTGGGCCGCGTTTCCTGACAGACCCCGTGGCATGAAAAAGGACGGCACCGAGCAGGCACCGTCCTTGTGGACTGTTTGGCCAGGGCGTCGGCCTACCTACAGGTCCTGCAAGTAGGCCGACGCGCTCCTGTAAACAGAAGAACTAGAAGTCCCAGTCCTCGTCCTCAGTATTGACAGCCTTGCCAATCACATACGACGAACCTGAACCCGAGAAGAAGTCGTGGTTCTCGTCTGCGTTCGGCGACAGAGCCGAGAGGATTGCCGGGTTCACGTCGGTGACGGAGGCCGGGAACATGGCCTCGTAGCCGAGGTTCATCAGCGCCTTGTTGGCGTTGTAGTGCAGGAACTTCTTGACGTCCTCGGCCAGGCCGACGCCGTCGTACAGGTCGTGCGTGTACTGGACCTCGTTCTCGTACAGCTCGAAGAGCAGTTCGAAGGTGTAGTCCTTGATTTCCTGGCGCTTCTCCTCGGAGACCTTCTCCAGGCCCTTCTGGAACTTGTAGCCGATGTAGTAGCCGTGCACGGCTTCGTCGCGGATGATGAGGCGGATCAGGTCGGCCGTGTTCGTCAGCTTGGCGCGAGAGGACCAGTACATCGGCAGGTAGAAGCCCGAGTAGAACAGGAAGCTCTCCAGCAGCGTGGAGGCCACCTTGCGCTTCAGCGGGTCGTCGCCCTGGTAGTAGTCCATGACGATCTGGGCCTTCTTCTGAAGGTTCTCGTTCTCAGTGGACCAGCGGAACGCCTCGTCGATCTCCTTGGTGGAGGCCAGCGTGGAGAAGATCGAAGAGTAGCTCTTGGCGTGCACCGACTCCATGAAGGCGATGTTCGTGTAGACAGCCTCTTCGTGCGGGGTGAGCGCGTCCGGGATCAGCGAGACGGCGCCGACGGTGCCCTGGATGGTGTCCAGCAGGGTCAGGCCGGTGAACACGCGCATCGTGAGCTGCTGCTCGGCCGGCGTCAGGGTGTTCCACGACTGGACGTCGTTGGACAGCGGCACCTTCTCCGGCAGCCAGAAGTTGTTGACCAGGCGGTTCCAGACGTCCACGTCCTTGTCGTCCTGGATGCGGTTCCAGTTGATCGCCTCGACGTGGCTCAACAGCTTGACCTTCTCGGTCATGTCATCCCCTCAATGTTGGGTAGTTCTCTAAGTTAAAGCGTACGACGGCGGGCGGGCGCCCGCCGTCGTACTCAAGCCTTCAGCGGCTGCCTACAGCATGCAGCTGACGCAGCCCTCTACCTCGGTCCCTTCCAGCGCGAGCTGGCGGAGACGGATGTAGTAGATGGTCTTGATGCCCTTCTTCCAGGCGTAGATCTGGGCCTTGTTGATGTCGCGCGTGGTGGCGGTGTCCTTGAAGAACAGCGTCAGCGACAGGCCCTGGTCCACGTGCTGCGTGGCCGCGGCGTAAGTGTCGATGACCTTCTCGTAGCCGATCTCGTACGCGTCCTGGTAGTACTCCAGGTTGTCGTTCGTCAGGTACGGCGCCGGGTAGTACACGCGGCCCAGCTTGCCTTCCTTGCGGATCTCAATCTTGGAGGCCACCGGGTGGATCGAGGAGGTGGAGTTGTTGATGTAGGAGATCGAACCGGTCGGCGGGACGGCCTGCAGGTTCTGGTTGTAGATGCCGTGCTCCATGACGGAAGCCTTCAGCTCCCGCCAGTCATCCTGAGTGGGGATGTGAATGTTCTGGAAGAGCTCGGCAACCTTGGCCGTCTCCGGGACCCATTCGCGGTTGATGTACTTCTCGAAGAACTCGCCGGAGGCGTACTTCGACTTCTCGAAGCCGCCGAAGGTCTGGCCGGTCTGGATGGCCAGCTTGTTGGAGGCGCGGACCGCGTGGAACAGCACCGTGTAGAAGTAGATGTTGGTGAAGTCCAGGCCCTCTTCGGAACCGTAGTGGACCCGCTCGCGGGCCAGGTAGCCGTGCAGGTTCATCTGGCCGAGGCCGATCGCGTGGCTCTGGTCGTTGCCGCGGGCGATCGAGGGCACCGAAGTGATGTTGGACATGTCGGAGACCGCGGAGAGGGACCGGATGGCCGTCTCGATGGTCAGGCCGAAGTCCGGCGAGTCCATGGTCTTCGCGATGTTCAGCGAGCCCAGGTTGCAGGAGATGTCCTTGCCGGTGGTGTCGTAGGACAGGTCATCGTGGTACGTGGTGGGCTGGGAAACCTGGAGGATCTCCGAGCACAGGTTGGACATGATGATCTTGCCGTCGATCGGGTTTTCCCGGTTCACGGTGTCCTCGAACATGATGTACGGGTAGCCGGATTCGAACTGGATCTCGGCGAGGGTCTGGAAGAACTCGCGGGCCTTGATCTTGGTCTTCTTGATCCGGGAGTCGTCCACCATCTCGTAGTACTTTTCGGTGACCGAGACGTCGGAGAACGGCATGCCGTAGACCTTTTCGACGTCGTACGGCGAGAACAGGTACATGTCCTCGTCGCGCTTGGCCAGCTCGAAGGTGATGTCCGGGATCACGACGCCGAGCGAGAGGGTCTTGATACGGATCTTCTCATCCGCGTTCTCGCGCTTGGTGTCGAGGAAGCGGTAGATGTCCGGGTGGTGCGCGTGCAGGTACACGGCACCGGCACCCTGGCGGGCACCGAGCTGGTTGGCGTAGGAGAAGCTGTCCTCGAGGAGCTTCATCACGGGGATGACGCCGGAGGACTGGTTCTCGATCTGCTTGATCGGCGCGCCGACCTCGCGGATGTTGGTCAGCGCGAAGGCAACGCCGCCGCCGCGCTTGGACAGCTGCAGCGCGGAGTTGATGGAGCGGCCGATCGATTCCATGTTGTCTTCGATGCGGAGCAGGAAGCAGGAGACCAGCTCGCCGCGCTGCTTCTTGCCGGCGTTCAGGAACGTCGGGGTGGCCGGCTGGAAGCGGCCTTCGATGATCTCGTCCACCATCGCGGTGGCGAGCTTCTCGTCGCCGCGGGCCAGGTGCAGGGCCACCATGCAGACGCGGTCCTCGTAGCGCTCCAGGAAGCGCTTGCCGTCGAAGGTCTTCAGCGTGTAGGAGGTGTAGAACTTGAACGCGCCGAGGAAGGTCTCGAAGCGGAACTTCTTCTTGTAGGCGCGGTTGAAGAGCTCGCGGATGAAGTTCATCGTGTACTGATCGAGGGTTTCGCGCTCGTAGTACTCGTTCTTGACGAGGTAGTCGAGCTTTTCCTCAAGGTCGTGGAAGAACACGGTGTTGTTGTTCACGTGCTGCAGGAAGTACTGGTGCGCGGCCTCGCGGTCGGCCTCAAACTGGATCTCGCCGTTCGGGCCGTAGAGGTTCAGCATCGCGTTGAGCTCGTGGTAGCCCAGGCCCTGGTAGGCGGCCGGCATGGCCGGCTTCTCGCCGGGGATCGTGTGCTTCTCGACGGCGGTAACGCTGGCCGCGTGGGAGCCCCCGGTCACTTCGGTGTCTGCGACAGTCGTGTCCAAAATTCTTCCAATCCTTGTTGTACTCGGCTGACGTCTTCCGGCGTCCCCATGAGTTCGAAACGATATAGGTGCGGGACCTGGCATTTGGCGGCGATGATGTCGCCGGCCATGCAGTAGTTGTCCCCAAAGTTCGTGTTGCCCGCCCCGATCACTCCACGGAGCTGTTGCCGGTTTCTCGGATCATTCAGAAAGCGGATGACCTGCTTCGGAACCGAGCCCTCTCCCCCGGTCCCCCCGTAGGTGGGAAGGACCAACACGTACGGTTCGGTGGCCACTAGCGCCGGCTCCTTCGACAGAAGAGGGATGCGGGCGGCGTCGACACCGAGCTTCTGCACGAAGCGCTTGGTGTTTTCGGAGGTAGAGGAGAAGTAGATGAGGTGGCTGCTGGTGGTCCGGAGCGTGGCTGAGTCCACGGTCTCTGCTGCCAGCGGCCGGTCGGCGGTTGCCGGTGCAGCCATGGGAGTCACCTCATCCGACGTGGTGTTGCCTTGGGTAGCGTTTCAGGCAACCGCGACGGCGGCAGCCTGCGCCAGTTCTTCGATCTTGTCCGGGCGGAACCCGGACCAGTGGTCTCCGTCGGTGACGACGACCGGGGCCTGCATGTAGCCCAGGGCCTTGAGGCGCTCAAGGGCCTCGGCATCCTGGGAGATGTCGACGCTCTGGTAGGCGATGCCCTTCTTATCGAGAGCGCGGTAGGTGGCGTTGCACTGCACGCAAGCCGGCTTCGTGTAAACCGTAACGGTCATGTCCTTCAGTCCCCTTTGTTGAAATCTGTGGTTCGTGTCCGGTGGGCCTGACCGGAACAGGAATCCTTATCCGTTACTGGCCCCGCCTGGCGGTCTGCAACCGCTCCGCTCGAACTGTATGTCGATACTACATGTAGTGCAAGAGCCCCGCGCGGACCCCAAGATGATGTATTACAAGTATGTCATTTAACCCACTTTTAATCCACAGCCCGGGGCCCTCAAAATGTCCGGATTTCAGCCATTTTCACGGACGAAATCCACACCCTGTGGAGTACTTAGCCACAATTAACCACTCCGCGTGTCGGATTCCGGACGGCGTGTCGCGGCTCCGTCCCAGCGGGCCCCGGAGTGGCATAAAGCACCGCCTCCAGTGGGCGAAGGCACAGCTAAGGGAGGGCCGGCTGGCCGGGTCCGGGCGGCGCTCAGCCAGCCGGGCGCAGCGAAGTGATCATCTGCCGCAACGAGTCGTACTCCTCGGTGCTCGTATAGGCCTCCGGAGTGTCGACGTCCGGCGCTTCCCCCTGGACCGGGACGAGCGGGTCATAGACCCCGCTGAAGGCCGCCACGCCCGGCGGCCAGTTGAAGAATTGGAATATCGGGCAGGCACTGCGGCCGCTTGGCATCGGGGCGGACGTGATCCCGTAGGACAGCGGGGCCGGCCTTGACGGGTAGGACTCATGGTCGTCCCGCCCCTCGAAAACAAAGCGCGGCTTCACGCCGTCCTGGGCAAGCGCCGGCAGCTCCTGCGAGTCCATCACGGCATAGGGCGATTTCTGGGCGCAGTTCGCCTTGGTCACAATGTTGGTGCGCAGGGTGGCGATCGACTTTCCGTTGCCGGTGAGGACTTCGAGGAAGACACCTCCCGGCGCCGCCTCACGCGCCCGGTCCTTGACGACCCAGTCCGGTGGATAGTCGAACATGAACTCGCCGTCCGGGGTCGTATACGTCTTCCAGGCGGCCTGCGCGGTCGGCCGCGGGGATGCCTGGGCGGCGGGCTTCAGGCCCGTCTTTGAGCCTGCGGACGGGCTTGGCGAGGACGTTGGAGCCGTCGGCCCGGCCCCCGTCGGCGGGCCATCCGGGGAACACGCCGCCAGCAGGGCGGCGACGCAAAACCCTATGGAAACTGCCTTGAAGGACGGTCCGGACCGACGCATGGCGCCCTCCCCTTTTGGGTGCTACTACTCCGCTCTATTCTGCTTCGTCCCAGCCCAAAGACAAGGGTCTTTGGCCTCCGGCGCCGATGAAAAACGGGGGCTGGCGAAGTTTCGCCAGCCCCCGCAGGGCTTCCGGACGGCGCCGGAAGTCAGTCTCTCGACAGCTACCGCTTCAGGAGAGTGTTCCCGTAGCCGGCGTCGCATTTGCCGTCGTGGATGACACCTGCACCCGGCGCCACCGCGTAGTTGCTGGCCGGGTTGAAGACAGCCGTCCGCATGTTGGTTACCTTGCTGGCGCAGTTATCGGCGCCGTCAGAACTCATGCTCTGGCCGCCGATCCACATGTCGATCCAGATGGTGGAGTTGGTGCCCTCCACGTTGGTGCCCTGGTGGCAGGGGCCGCCCTGCGGGTCGTTGCCGTCGCCGCAGCTGTCCTCGACGATGAAGTAGCGGCGCACGTCCGGAAGGTAGATCCGGGTGCCGGCCGGGAAGTCCAGCACGTCCTTGCCGGTGGCCGTGGAGTGGCCCACGGCGATGGTGATCGGGTCCTGGTAGGTGCCGGTGCCGCCTGCGGTCTTGTGCAGGATCGGGTGGCTGATCGTGGCCGAACCCACGGGCGTGTTGTCGTACCAGGTGTACGCCGTCGTGTAGGTGGTGTGAACAATCCGCTCAGACGAGGACGCCGGAACTACCGGCGCCGGGGCCGGCTTGGGCGCGGCGGGAACCACGGCCGGTACAGCGGGCACTGCCGGCGCTGCGGGCACCCTCACGGCAGCCTTTTTAGCTGCCGCAGCGGCTGCAGCCTTCTTGGCGGCAGCGTCTGCCGCTTTTGCCTTCTTGGCGGCAGCAGCAGCAACCTTGGCCTTCTCGGCAGCGGCACGCTGGGAGGCTCCGATTTCGGCGGACGGCTTGTCCGCTGCGGTGGTGGAGGTGGCTTCAACACCGGCGATGGCCGATCCTGAGGACTGTGCGGTCGAGTTGGCGGCGCCGGTGGCGCCACACGCCGAGGTGGCGAGTAGAACCGAGAGCATGCCGGCAGCCAGCAGATGGTTTCTGCGCATGGAAAATAAAGCCTATTCATGGAGTGCGGAAAACGAGCAGTCGTCCGAAGACATGTCCTGCCCGGACTTGGTCACGGTCTGCGGAACGCAAAGGCGCTGCCACCTGGGGACTTACCACACGCGGGAGCGTTCAGGACGCTCCGCCAGGCGTGTGCGCCAACCGGTGACCTAAACGTTACCTCGCATGTCATGGAGAGGCCAATCGACAGGGTCCTTTGACCTGTCTTGGACGTTTCTTCCCGATCTCAGGGTGTCTTGGGGGCCGCTGACGTCGTGACGAGCTGGTTCCCGTAACCGCTGTCACACTTGCCGTCGTGGATCACGCCATTTCCGGAGGCTACGACGTAGTTGTCCGCTGGGTGGAAGATCGCGGCCCGGACGCCCGTTATTTGGTTGGCGCAGCGCCTGGCAAAGGACTCACTCTCCCCCTCGCCGCCAATCCAGACGTCAAGCCAGCTGGATGCGCCGCCGTGCCTGGCGGCCATGGCGTGGCATGGCCCATCCTCGGGGGTAGGGCCGTCGCCGCAAGTGTCCTCCACGATGAAGTAGCGGCGAACATCGGGCAGGTAGATCCGGGTGCCGGCAGGGAAATCAAGGACGTCCTGGCCCGTCGCCAATGAATGCCCGACGGCGATGGTCACCGGATCCGCGTACGTCCCGGCCCCGCCGGCCTTCTTGTGCAGCACCGGGTGGCTGATGTCCGGAGAGCCCTCGGGTGTGTTGTCGAACCACGTGTAGGCCGTGATGTAGGTGTCCGGTGCCGCCGTCAGTCCCGATGCCGCCGGAGACGTCGGTGGCGGCGGAGCCGGCGGAGCCGGCGGCTCGCCCTCGCACGCGGCGACGGCCAGGACAACCGACAGCAAGCCCGCGGCCAGTCCGATTTCTCTGCGCATGCAGCCTCCGCCTCCCCTAATACCCACCACGTACCTTGAACGCTACCCTTGCGCCCTGCTGCCGCGATAGCCACAATTTCCGGCCGCCCTCCGGCGGCCCGCGGCACCACGGCCACCTACCCCGCACGCACCCGCCACTCGGCACCAATCGCGGTACTCGGCCCATGAAACCACGTAGGGCCGCCCCGAAAACGCGAGTGTTTTCTACGCGTGTGTGACCCCATTGGGCGCTCCTAACCTCGAAGGCATGAGGGTACGCCGCGAACCGGCGACTCGTGCGGCTTCCGGGGAGAGATCAAGATGAGCGCCAATTTTTCCCTCCGCGAACTGATCGCCAGTTCCGGGTTTGACCCCCGGACAACAGAGCTGGCGCTCACGCCCTGACCTAGGTCGGGGCGTCATCACACAAGATTTCCTGGCGAGGCAATCCATGACGAAATCATCCCCAATTTCCGGCACTGCACCGGTCTTCTTCGATCCCAGTGGAAAACGGTGGCGACGGATTCTCGTCGCCTTGGTGGCGAGTGTACTGCTGATCGTTTTCTCGGTCGTATGGATCCTGCCCGCCGCCAGCGCTCCGGTCTGGAAAGCGCCGGTGAACCAGTCGGTGGATTACCCGCGGAAATTGCTGGCCACCCAGGACCTGCGGAATATTCCCCACATCGGCCCTGAAGGCGGCTTCGTCTTCGACCGGATTGCGCTCATCGAGCGGCGAAACGGCAAGGTCTTCCTCAAGGACCCCTTCAGTGACACCATCTGGCGGGAGGCAACAGCCGACGAAATTGATCTGATCGGCAACAGCCCGTACGCCATGGAATCGTTTGGGAAGCCGGCGGACCACACCTTGATGTTGACTTTCGATGATGGTCCCGATCCTCGGAATACGCCGCAAATCCTTGACCTGCTATCCAAGGAAGGCGTGCCGGCAACGTTCTTCACGGTTGGCGACAATATCGTCAAGTATCCCGACATCTTCCGCCGCATGACCCAGGAAGGTCATATGGTCGGAAACCACACGATGTCCCACATCGATTTCTGGGCCCACGACGACCTCTTCAACCGCCAGCAGCTTATTGGGGCGGACCGGGTGATGCGCGCTGCCGACAACTACGGGACACGGCTGTTCCGGATCCCCACCGGAGATCCGGAAAACAACACCCTGGCCCTCCTGCAGGCCCAGCAGTTGGGTTTCCTCCACATCAACATGGACTTTGATACCCGCGACTGGTCCTACGCTCCCGGCGCTCCGATCAAGGCCCAGAAGCTTGACGGGCAGGGACACATTGTCCTGGTTCACGACGGTGGCGGCGACCGCAGCGCAACGATCGAAATGCTTAAGACTTTCATCCCGCAGGCGAAAGCGATGGGCTACACCTTCACCACGGTCGAGCCTTTGCTCCCGGCGGAATACATTCCGCAGACCGACGTCAAAGGCTCCGTGGAAGACGAGGCCACCCTGGCCGCGATGACAACGTACCTGGTAACTCCGAACGTCATCCTGACCTGGCTTTTCTGGTTCGGCATCGGCTCCCTTACCATCCTGACGTTCCTCTACGTGGTGCTTGCCGTTATTAACAATCACCGGCAGAAGAAACGTCGCTGGGCGGACGTCAAGGAGGAAGACTGGCCATTCGTCAGCGTGGTTCTACCGGTATTCAACGAAGAACTCGTCGTGGCCAAAACCCTGGACGCCCTGCGGGCCAGCGACTATCCCCGGATGGAAGTCGTCGCCATTAACGACGGCTCAACCGACGGGACCCTCTCGGTACTTTCCGAATACGCCCGGACCTGGCCGCAACTGCGAGTTATTGACCAGCCCAACGGCGGAAAGTCCGCCGCCAGCAACCACGGCATAGCCCAGTCCCGCGGAGAAATCGTGGTTACGCTCGACGGCGACACACTTTTCGAACCGCAGACGATCAAGATGTTTGCACGCCATTTCCTGGCGCCGCGGAACGGGAAGATAGTCGGAGCAGTCGCCGGGCACGTGAAAGTCGGAAACCGGCGCAATCTCCTGACTGCCTGGCAAAGCCTCGAATATCTGTCCGGCATCTGCGTCACCCGAATGGCGGAGGGGCTGATGGGAGCGATCTCCATTGTCCCGGGCGCCTGCGCAGCCTGGCGGCGGGAGGCCCTCATCCAAGCAGGCGGCTACTCCCACGACACGCTTGCTGAGGACGCCGACCTGACTCTGTCCTTGCAACAACTGGGCTACAGCATCGTCCAGGAGAACAACGCCGTCGCCTGGACCGAGGCGCCCATGACCCTCCGGGGACTGTTCAAGCAGCGGCTCCGCTGGACCTACGGCAACATCCAGACGCTGTACAAGCACCGCTCCATGCTCTTCAATCCGCACTTCGGCGCCCTCGGCATGCTGACCATGCCGTACGCACTGATCTCGGTGCTGGTCCCGCTGGTGTTCATGCCGCTAACGGTCATCGTCGCAGTAACCAGCCTGGCCCGCGGAGAATGGCAAGCCGTTGCAGCGTTCTCGATATTCGTCGCCGCAACCCACATGATCATTTCGATCGTGGCGGTCCTGATGGTCCATGAGAGTCCCATGCACCTGCTCATGGTCCCCATCTACCGGCTCATTTACGAACCGCTCCGCGCCTACGTAGTGTTCGGATCCGCGATTCTGGCACTGCGGGGCACCGCCGTCGGCTGGTACAGGCCGGAACGCACCAACAGTGTGCTGATGCCTACGGGCCAGGCAAAGCTGAGTTCCCTGGCCCCGGCCCCCGCACCGGCGGACAGCCTGGCCCCGTTGTAGCCTGGGCCCTGGATCCGTGGCGAAAAGAAGGCCACCCACGTGGACGTAGGGAGCAAATATGCACCGACGGCATAGGCCCCGCTCCGGCAGACGGAGCGGGGCCCTCGCGGCAATCGCCGTCGTGCTGGCGGTAGCCGCCTGTTCTCCCGCACCGCCGGCCAACTATGGCCAGGAGCCACGCGGGAGCCAGCCCACGCAGGCCCCTCAGTGGTTTGGGGGCTACCTGGACGTCACCCTCAGCCCGGGCGTCCGGCTGCAGGACACGGCGCCCCAAGGAGCCGCCACCACGGTCCTGTCCTTCATTACCGCACATCCGAAAAACCCCTGCCAGCCCTCTTGGGACGGCGTCCACACTCTTGATCAGGCCGCCGCCAGGCTGAGCGTCGACAGCCAAATAAGACCCTTCCGCGCGGCTGGCAATGACATCGCTGTCTCTTTTGGAGGCCAGCTCGGCACCGAACTCGCCGCGGCCTGCACGGACGTCGACGCGCTCGTGCGGGCTTACTCGGCGGTCATCACCAGGTACGGACTCGATACTGTCGACTTCGATATTGAAGGCACCGGGCTGAAGGACCAGGCCGCAACAAAACGGCGTGCCGCGGCCGCCGCGAAACTTCAGGCCCAACGTCCTTCCGTCAACCCGTTGAACGTATGGCTGACGCTTCCCGTTTCCCTGCAGGGCCTGACGGCGGAGGGCGAAAAGTCCGTGACAGCCATGCTGGACGCCGGAGTTGAACTCGCCGGAATCAACATCATGGTGATGGACTTTGAGCCACTCGCGCCGGGCCAGACGATGCTCGCCGCGGCAAAGAGCGCCGCCGAGGCTACCCACAAGACGCTGAGTGCACTCTATAAAAAGGCCGGCAAGCCGCTCGACGACGCAGCCGCCTGGCAACTGATTGGACTCACCCCGATGATCGGGATGAACGATGTGAAGGGGCAAGTCTTCACGCTCGCGGACGCACAGGGCCTGAACAGCTTCGCCGTGGATCGCGGCATCGGGCGGCTCTCCATGTGGTCGCTGAACCGCGACGTCGCGTGCACCGCTACCAGCCAGCCGGAACCCGACAGCAGCGCTTCGAGCAACTGCAGCGGCGTCAAGCAGACGCCGTGGATGTTCGCGAAAGCGCTGGGCAAGTCCCTTTCCGGCTGAGCCCGGCGCCGGGTGCCGTCGCACCCAGCGCCCAGCCTGCTGCCAAGCCGTTACTCCGGACGGCTGCAGAGAATCTGTTCCACCCCCATGCGGCCTTCCGCGAAGCTGCGAAGTGCGCCCACCAGGTAAAGCCGCCAGACCCGGGCAATTTCCTCACCCATCATTGCGACGGCGGCGTCGTGGTTCTGTTCGAATCGGGCGTACCAGGCCTCAAGGGTGCGGACGTAATCCCGGCGCATCGCCTCGACGCCCTCAACCTCGAGGCCGGCCTCCTCCAGGAATCCCAGCGTCTCCCCCACCGGACGCATGTGCATGTCCGGGGCAATGAACGACTCGATGAACGGTCCTCCCCCGGGGTGCTTGCCGCGCCGCGACATCTGCTGCACCAGGACGCGGCCGCCGGGGACCACGTTGTTGAACAGTGCACCCGCATACACCGGGTAGTTGCGCTGACCCACGTGCTCGCCCATTTCGAGCGAGGCCACGGCGTCGAATGGTCCGTCCGGGATCTCCCGGTAGTCCTGGACCCGGATCTCGACGCGCCCCTCCAGGCCGCGTTCCTTGATCCGCGCGTCGATGAATGCCTTCTGCTCGACGGAAAGTGTCACGCCGACGACGTCGACGCCGTAGTGCTGCGCTGCGTGCAGGCTCAGCGAACCCCAGCCGCAACCGATGTCGAGCAGCCGCATACCCGGCTTCAGCCCGATCTTGCGGCACACCAGATCCAACTTGTCCCGCTGGGCGTCCTCAAGGCCGTAACCCGAAGCGGCGTTCCCTCGGGAATCCATCCAGTAGCCGCTTGAATAGGCCATCTGCGGGTCAAGGATCAACGCGTAGAAGTCGTTGCTGAGATCGTAGTGATGGCTGATGGCGGCGCGGTCCCGGATCAGGCTGTGCAGCCGGCCCTTCACCCGGGCCTGGCTGGCCGGCGGCTCCGGCGGCGTACCGAGGGCCCCGGCGGCCTTGGCAATTTTAGCCACCCCGGCCAACACCGACGGCGTCGGCCGGACGCCGGTCAAGCCGCGGTCCCGGACCACCTTCCAGAGGTGCTCCAGCGCCGAGTTGAGGTCGCCGTCGACGTCCAGTTCCCCGGTGACGTAGGCCTGCGCCGCACCCAGCTCCCCCGGCGCCCAGAGCAACCGGCGGATTGCGTCCGGCGAGTTGAGCCGCACCACCGGCGCCCCGGCCGGACCGGCCTCGCTGCCGTCCCACACGACCAGCCGGACGGGGAGTTCTCCGCCGACCACCGGGCGGAGGACATCCGCGATTGTGCTTGCGAGCGCCGCCGTCATCCTGCGATCCGTCCGCTGGAAGCATTGGCTGTTGCCCTGCTGGACGCCTTATCCAGCACGATCTGCTGCACGTCCAGGTAGCCGGTCTCGAAGCCGGCGCGGGAGTAGCACAGGTAGAACAACCACATCCGCTGGAAGATCGTGTCGAACCCGAGGGCCTCGACGTCCGCGGCGCGGGCCATGAAGCGCTCCTCCCACAACCGCAGGGTCTGGGCGTAGTGCTCGCCCATGGCGAGGCGTTCGCGGACCCGGAGGCCGGTCTGCTTCTCGGTGATTTCCTCGATCGCCCGGACCGAGGGAATGACCCCGCCCGGGAAGATGTACTTGTGGACCCAGGTGTAGCTGGTGCGGGTGGCGATCAACCGGTCGTGGCCGATCGTGATGGCCTGGATGGCGACCTTCCCGCCCGGGGCCAGGACGCGCTCGATCGTCTGGAAGTAGGTGGCCCAGTACTCATAGCCCACCGCTTCGATCATCTCAACGGAGACGACGGCGTCGTACTCGCCTTCGACGGCGCGGTAGTCCTTGAGCTCGATCGTGACGGCGTCGGCGTAGCCGGCCTCGGCCACGCGCTGCCGGGCCAGCTCCTGCTGCTCGCTGGAGAGGGTCACGGAGTAGACCGTTGCGCCGCGGGCTGCGGCCCGGAGGGCCAGTTCGCCCCAGCCGGTGCCGATTTCCAGTACCCGGGTTCCCTGCGTGACGCCGGCCTTGTCCAGCAGGCGGTCGATCTTTGCCTGCTGGGCGGCGGCGAGGCCGTCCCAGGCAACGTTCCGCAGCTCGTCGCCGCTCTCCGGGAAGAGAGCACTGGAATACGTCATGGTGCTGTCCAGGAAGGTCGCGAAGAGCTCGTTGGACAGGTCGTAGTGCCGGGAGATGTTGGAGCGGGTGTTCTGCTCCGTGTTCCGCTCGGTGCGGGGCGTGCGGGGCAGGTACAGCCCGCGCAGCTTCTGCAGCGGCTCGGGTACGAGCGTCCCTACCCGGGCAGCGAAGACTTCCATCACGGCCGTGAGGTCGTCCGCGTCCCAGTCCCCGGCCATGTAGGACTCGCCAAGGCCGATCAGTCCGCCGTCTCCGAGTCGGGCAGCGAAAGCCTCCGGGCGGTTCATGGTCATTACCGGGAAGGACTGGCCCGGCTCAACCGCGGCCTTTCCGAGCACGGTGCCGTCGGGGTAGCGCACCTCCAGCGGCAGGCGGCGCACGGCAGCGCGGAAGATCGCATCCGCGGCCTTCCCGGCCAACCGGGCCTTGAAGCTTGAGGGCACGGTGGCGATGCTGGGCCAGATCGCGGCGTCGATATTCGCCGGAGGCTGCGGCACCTTGTAGGGCACGGCCGTGGTTGAAGGTGCCTGGCCTGCGCCTGACGGCTTCGCCTGGGCAGGGTTCGTCTGCGCCGGCTGGGATCCGGTCGCTTCGGTCATGGTCACTGGACTGCCTCCTGTGAGGGGTGGTGTGGTCTTTTGATGATGGGCAGCCGACGTGCCCAAAGCTTGATTCCCTGCCAGCGGATTTGCGCGGCCACCCGCAGCGGCGCCAGCGGGACGGCGAGCGCCGCGGCCAGGATGTTCGGCACCGCGGCGTCGCGGCGGATGCCGTCCATGGTGGCGACGAAAGGCTTCTGCCCATCCCGTTCCAGGACGATCGAGACGGCGAGACGCTCGGCGGGTTCCGGCAGTTTCATCCGGTAGTCGCCGTCGACGTCGTTGAACGGCGAGACGTAGAACGCCTTCGGTACGGTGGCCCGTCCGGCGTCGTCCGTCTCCAGCAGGTAGCAGTGCCGTTCCCCGTAGGTGTTGTGGACCTCGGCGACCACGCAGCGCAACTCCCCCGCGCCGTCGTGGCACCAGAACAGGCTGAGCGGGTTGAAGACGTGCCCGAGGACGCGGGCGCTGGTCAGCATGGTGATCCTGCCGCCGTCGAGGGTGATCCCCTGGGTAGCGAGGTAGCGTTCGACGTTGCCGCGCAGCGTGCCATTGGGATCGCCTAGGTGGTCCGCCACGGAGAATCCCGCCAGCGGGGACAGCCAACGCGGCAGCTCGGGAAGGGCATCGACGTCGACGTACCAGCTGTAGCTGCGGTAGGTAAAGGCGTTGTGCAGCGGGCTGCGCCGCACGTGGGCAATCGAGGTGCGGTAGATGGCTGAGCTGCCGGTCATGCGCGCTCCACAGAAGCCGACTGCAGTTCCGGCACCTGCCCGTTGGGAGCGTCGGCCTGTTCCCACTCGCGTCCGAGCTTCGCGGCGGCGCGGACGCCGGACAGGGCGCCGTCCTCGTGGAAGCCCCAGCCGTGGTAGGCGCCGGCGAACGCCAGGCTGCCGTCGCCGAGGGTCAGGATCTGCTGCTGGGCGCGCAAGGAATCCGGCGTGTACTGCGGGTGTTCGTAGACCATCTGGTCGAGGACGGTCCCGTCGCCGATCAGCTCCGACTCGCCGAGGCTGACGATGTA
Organism: Arthrobacter sp. 01N442; assembly: GCF_056399345.1. Lineage (NCBI taxonomy): Bacteria > Bacillati > Actinomycetota > Actinomycetes > Micrococcales > Micrococcaceae > Arthrobacter > Arthrobacter sp. 01N442. The sequence continues at coordinate 284,540 of NZ_JBFTRD010000005.1, read as the reverse complement.
GCGCTTGCCGTCCGCCGGTTCCAGCCGCTGCAGGCGGGTCATGTCGTAGCTGACCAGGACCCGGTCCGGGCGGGCGTCGCAGGAGGGCAGCCGGTAGTTCCAGGAAGCCTTGGCGTTGTCGCTGGCGGGCAGCACGGCGTCGTCGCGGTGGAAGACGGTGTGGTTGACCGAGTAGGGCATGCCGCCCAGGGCGTCCCGTTCGGCGGGGCTGGCATCCTCGAGCATCCGCAGCGCCTGGGCCGGGTGGGTGGCGATCACGACGGCGTCGAAGGTCTCACTGCCGAGCGCCGTGGTGATATCCACCCCGCCGTCGTGCCGCCGGACGCCGGTGACCGGAGCGGACAGGCGGATGTCCGGCAGCGTGGCGGCGAGCTTGTCCACGTAGCTGCGCGAGCCGCCCGTGACCGTGCGCCACTTCGGGGAGCCCTTGACGCCGAGGAGCCCGTGATGGCCCAGGAAGGTGAAGAGGTAGCGGGCCGGGTAGGCCAGCGCGGTGGTGGGGTCGCAGGACCAGACGGCGCTGACCACGGGCGTCATGAAGTGCACGATGAAATAGCTGCTGAACTTCTCCCGGTCCAGGAACTCGCCGAGGGTGAGCTCTGGAGCGTCAGCGCCCGTGCCAGGGTTGCTCGCGGCGGCGTCGGCCTCTGCCAGCAGGGCGCGGGCCCGGCGGTAGAAGCGGGTGACCTCCAGCAGCATGAGCAGGTAGCGGCCGCGCAGCAGGGTGGAGGGGCGCGGGATGATGCCCCGCGCGCCGGCCCGGGCCCCGGCATATTCCAGACCGCAGCCGTCGCAGCGGATGGACATGCTCATTTCCGATTCCTGCGTCTGGACGCCGAGTTCCTTGAACAGCCGCAGCAGGGTGGGGTAGGTCCGGTTGTTGTGGACAATGAAGCCGGTGTCGATGCCCAACACGGAGCCGTCGGCCTGGCGGACATCGTGGGTGTGGGCGTGGCCCCCGAGCCGTGCATCCGCTTCGAACACCGTCACGTGGTCGCGCTGGTTCAGGACGTAGGCGGCGGTCAGTCCGGCCACCCCGCTTCCGATCACGGCGACGCGCCGCCCGTCCGGGATGCTTGCTCTCTGCTGCACTGGTCTACTCCTGTTGCTTCGCCTGAATTGTCCTGGTGGATCGTCTTATGGGCAATTCGTAACCGCGGGGCGGCCGGATGAGTGCGATTTCCCATCGGCTGCCCGCACACCAATGTGCCAGAATGAAGCGGGATTTCGCTCCCGCCTCACCGTAACCACCGAAGGACCGTCCTTGATCAACCCCGTGCACCTCCGAACGCTCGTGGAAGTGGTCCGGCTGGGCTCGTTCGCCGCGGCGGCCACGCGGCTGGGCTACACGGCCTCGGCGGTCTCGCAGCAGATGTCGGCCCTGGAGCGGGACACCGGGGTGGCCTTGTTCCAGCGGTCGGCCCGCAGCATCCATCCGACCGAGGCCGCCGTCGTAATGACCCGGCATGCGTCCAAGGTCCTCACCGACATCGACGCGCTGATGGCAGCCGCAGCCCGTACCCATGACAGCGCCAGCCAGGAACTCCGGCTCGGCATCTTCCCCAGCCTTGCCACCTACGTCCTCCCCCGGATCCTGCAGAACCCGGCGTGGAAGAAGCTGGGCATCGAACTGAGGGTCTCGGTGGCCGAGCCGGGGCAGACGATCCAGGGGCTGCGCACCGGCGGCGAGCTCGACGTCGCGCTGGTCTACCAGGTGGGCCAGTCCGGCCTCGCCTGGCCGCACACGGTAAACCGGCAGTGGATCGGCGACGACGACTTCCGGGTGGTGCTGCCGGCAGCCTGGGGAATCGGCCCCGGGTCCAAGGTGGCGGCCGACCACCTCTCCGACATGCCCTGGATCATGCACCACCCCGGCACGTCCGACGCCACCGTGATCGAACGGCTCTTCGCCAGCTGCAACCTGCACCCGCGGGTGGTGGCGTACAGCGACGATTTCCATGCAAGCCTGGAGATGGCGGCGGCCGGGCTGGGTGCGGCGCTGGTTCCGGAGTTGGCCCTGCTGCACCGTCCCGCCGGCGTAGTGGTGCTGGACGTCCCTGAGATCCGGTTGGCCCGCAACGTCTTCGCCCTGCTGCCCAAGGAAAAGCAGACCGCCCAGGTGCAGCTGTTCGTGGAACTGCTGGCGGACACCTTGCACAAGCTAGGAACCACGCACCGGGACTAGGCCTTAGGGCTGGCCGGGCTTCTGGTGCTTCCTCCCGAACTTGGCGATTTTTCCGGCCGGCGCCACCAGGGTGCTGATGATCCGGTGCTTGGCCTTCGTATACGGCGGGTAGATCAGCGCCAGTGTGTCCGGCCAGAGCGGCTTGGAGAGCGTGGAGCGTTCGTGTGAGAACGTCCGGAGCGAGTGTTCGCCGTGGTAGGCGCCCATGCCGCTGCCGCCCACCCCGCCGAACGGCAGGCCCGGAACGCTCAGGTGCGCGGCGGGCACGTCGAAGCACAGCGCCCCGGATGAGGTCTGTTCGGCGAATGCCCGGCGCGTGTCGGCGTCGTTGCTGAAGACGTACAGGGCCAGCGGCTTGGCTCCGGCGTTGATCGTCCGGATTGCCTCGTCCCGGCCGCTGACCGGAACCAGCGGAAGCAGCGGGCCGAAGATTTCCTCGCCCATCACGGCGTCCCCGGGCGCAGGCCGCAGCAGCGTGGGAGCAAAATACCGGCCGGCGGCGTCGCGTTCGCCGCCGTGGACGACCTTGCTGCCGTCCGCGAGCGCCGCAAGCCGGTCGAAGTGCCGGTCGTTGATGATCCGGCCGTAGGATCCGCTCCGCGCCGAATCCGCGCCGAACAGCTCCCCGATCGCCTTGACCAGCGCGCTTTCCAGCGGAACCAGGACGTCCTCCCTGGCCAGGATGTAGTCCGGCGCCACACACGTCTGCCCGGCGTTCATGAACCTTCCCCAAGCAATCCGTTTGGCCGCCTTGGCAAGGTCCGTGGAGGCATCGACGTACACCGGGGACTTGCCGCCCAGCTCCAGGGTCACCGGCGTCAGGTGTTCTGCCGCTGCGCGCAGCACCACCTTGGCCGCGGCCTCCCCGCCGGTGAAGAAGATGTGGTCGAACCGCTCCGCGAGCAGGGCGGTGGTTTCGGGAATTCCGCCTTCCACCACTTGGGCCGCGCCGGGCAGGTATTCCGGGATCCAGCGGGCCAGGGCGGCGGAGGTTGCCGGGGCGTGCTCGCTGGGCTTGAGCACCACGGTGTTCCCCGCGGCCAGCGCCCCGGCCAAGGGGGCCAGCAACAGCTGCAGCGGGTAGTTCCACGGACCGATGACCAACACCACGCCCAGCGGGGTGAGTTCGGTCCACGCCTTCGCCGGCTGCACAGCCAGCGGAACGGGAACCGGCCGGGGACGCAGCCAGGCTTCGAGGTGTTTCTCCAGGTGGGCGGCTTCCGCCGTGACAAACCCGATTTCCGTCAGCTGCGCCTCGGTTTCGTGCTTGCCCAGGTCGCTGGCCAGTGCGGCGACAAACTCGCTGCGCCGCTCGACGAGCATCCGCCGGAGGCTGCCGAGCTGCTCCAGCCGCCATGCGAGCGGGCGGGTGGTTCCGCTGTCAAAAAAATCTCGGGCGCGGGCAACGGCGTCGGCAATGGTTTGCATTCGAACAATGTACCGGTCCCCCGCCGGTGTCCGGGGGCGGTACCGGATAAATCCCGGGCGATGCTGGAACGGACCCGTATTGAGGACTATGTTGAAGACATGAGCAAGGTAGCGAGCCAGCACTTTGGAGAGATCGAGCTCAACCACGGGCGTGACCATAATTTCGCCGCGAAGCACGAACTTGCGGGCCAGCCCCTGGAGCTTGACCTCAATGTCAACGCGCATGACCATTTCGACGAGGCGGCCCTGCACAAGGTTGACTACCGGCTTCGCTTCCTGCCCGAGCTCGTGGACCAGGTCCGCGAGATGATCGCCGAGGAGCTCGAGCAGGAAGGCACCAGCCCGCAGGAGTACCTCCGCTTCCATTGCAACGCCATCAAGCCCGAACACCTGCAGCAGGTCTTCGGCGTCACGGACAAAGCGCAGCTGACCAACCAGGTCTTCCTGAAGGCGCTCAAGCTCGGCCACGTGGGCATCTACCCGGGCCAGCCGGAACGCTACTTCGTCCTCGACTTCACCCTGGGCGCGCACTTCTCCGACGAGGTCCTCGTCGCCTCCGCGGACGAGGACGGCGTGGTTGACGACGAGATCCTCTGGGAATCCTGACTCACCCGTGCACTCCCTCCCGGATCGATTGCTCCGTAGCCGCCCTTTTGGGGGCTCAAAACGGCGGTTGCTCAGCAATCGTTGAGTGAAACGGACGACGGCGGCCGGCCACCTGGGTAGGTGGCCGGCCGCCGTCGTTCGTGGAGCCGAGTGCTACTTGGCCGCCTCAAGGAGATCGGCGCGGACCGTCCTGGTGGCTGCGACCAGGTTGCGCAGCGATTCCTCGGTCTCTGCGTAGCCCCGGGTCTTCAGGCCGCAGTCCGGGTTGACCCAGAGCTGGCGGGACGGGACGTGCTTGACCGCGGTGCTGAGCAGTTCGGTGACTTCCTGCTCGCCCGGGACGCGCGGCGAATGGATGTCGTAGACGCCCGGGCCCACGCCGCGGCCGAAGCCGTGCGATTCGAGGTCGTGCACTACCTCCATGCGGGAACGGGCCGCCTCGATCGAGGTGACGTCGGCGTCGAGGCCGTCGATCGCGTCGATGATGGCGCCGAACTCGGAGTAGCACAGGTGTGTGTGGACCTGGGTGGCGTCCGCGGCGCCGGCAGTGGCGAGGCGGAAGGACTTCACCGACCAGTCCAGGTACGCGGCCTGGTCCGCCTTGCGCAGCGGCAGGAGTTCGCGCAGGGCCGGCTCGTCGACCTGGATCACCTTGATCCCGGCGGCCTCCAGGTCCGCGATCTCGTCGCGGAGCGCCAGGGCCACCTGGTTGGCGGTCTCGCCGAGGGGCTGGTCGTCGCGGACGAAGGACCAGGCGAGGATGGTGACCGGGCCGGTGAGCATGCCCTTCATCGGCTTGTTGGTCAGGGACTGCGCGTAGCGGGCCCATTCCACCGTGATCGGGGCGCTGCGGGTGACATCGCCCCACAGGATGGACGGGCGGGTGCAGCGCGAGCCGTAGGACTGGACCCAGCCGTGCACGGTGACGTCGAAGCCCTCGAGGTTCTCGGCGAAGTACTGGACCATGTCATTGCGCTCGGGCTCGCCGTGGACCAGGACGTCGAAGCCGAGCTCTTCCTGCAGGTCGACAACGCGCTTGATTTCGTCCTTCATGAGCTGCTCGTACTGTTCGGTGCTGAGTTCCCCTTTGTTGGCGCGGGCCCGGGCGGTGCGGATCTCCGACGTCTGCGGGAAGGAGCCGATGGTGGTGGTGGGCAGCGGCGGCAGGTGCAATGCCTCGGTCTGCGCGGCTTCGCGGACCGCGTAGGCGGAGCGGGTGAAATCGGCGTCGGTCAGTGCCGCGGTGCGTGCCCTGACCTCGGCGCGGCGGACGCCCTCCGCCTCGGCGCGGGAGGCGATGATGCGGGTGGCCTCCTCGATGGCCGGGCGCACGGCGTCGGCGTCAGTCAGCAGGCCCGCGAGGGTGACGACCTCGGTGGCCTTCTGGTCGGCGAAGGCGAGCCAGCTGCGCAGCTGTGCGGAGAGCTGGACTTCCTCCTCGACGTCGTGCGGGACGTGCTGCGCTGAGGTCGAGGTGCTGATGGCCAGCTTGGCCACGGACTGCTGCAGTTCGGCGATTTTCGCGGCCGAGGCTGCCAGGTCGTTGCGCCAGATGTTGTGGCCGTCCACGACGCCGGCCACGAGGGTCTTGTTGCCCAGCGCGGCGAGGGCCGCGGCGGAGGGGACCTCGCCCTTGAAGACGTCCAGGTGCAGGGCGTCGATGCCGGTCGCCGCGAGGGTGCCAAGCTGTCCGCCCAGCGCGCCATACGGCGTGGAGACGAAGAGCTGCGGACGGTTCGCGGCGGCGGCGAGGACCTCGTAGGAACGGGCCACGGCGGCCTGGATTTCCTCGGCCGGGGTGTCCTGGTCAACCACGAGGGCGGGCTCATCGAGCTGGACCCAGCTTGCGCCGGCGGCGGCCAGCTTCTCCAGCAGTGCTGTGTAGACGGGGAGGACGTCCTCGAGGCGGGACAGCGGGCTGAACCCGGCAGGGGCGTCGTCGGAGGCCTTGCTCAGCAGCAGGAACGTGACCGGGCCGACGATGTACGGGCGGGTCTCCACACCGTTGGCGAGGGCGTAGGCGAACTCCTCGACGATCCGGCTGGAGGTCAGCGAGAAGCTCGTCTCCGGGCCGATCTCCGGAACCAGGTAGTGGTAGTTGGTGTCGAACCACTTGGTCATTTCCAGCGGCTGCTGGGCCTCGGTGCCGCGTGCCAGGGTGAAGTAGCCGTCGATGTCGAGCTGGCCGTCGGCGTCGAGGAGGTTGCCGAAGCGGGCGGGCACGGCGCCGAGGTGGGCGGCGGCGTCGAGGACCTGATCGTAGTAGGAGAACGTCCCCGGAACGGCGGCGGCTTCGCTCAGGCCGAGGTCGTGGAGGCGCTTGGCGGTGCCCAGCTGGATTTCCTTGGCGGCCGCGTCCAGGGCGGCGGCGTCGATGGTGCCGGCCCAGTAGGCTTCGACGGCCTTCTTCAGCTCGCGGCGGCGTCCGATGCGCGGGTAGCCAAGGATCGAGGCGGCCGGGAACGGGGTGGGGACAGCGGTGTTCTTGTCAGTCATGGGAAGTCCTAAAAGTTGGTGGGGCGGTGCGGGGGAAAGTTGTGTCTGCCGGCGCCGTCAGCTGGCGAGCTGGCGGCTGGCGGCGGGGCGTTGGAGGCTGCCGTGGCGGTGGCCGTTTCGCGGGCGCGGCAGCGCGAGCTTGTCCAGCACCTCGAGGGCGCTGGCGTGCTCGTTGAACGTGTAGAGGTGCAGGCCCGGGGCGCCGGCGTCCAGGGCCGCGTTGGCCAGGTCCACGGTGGCGTTGACGCCGATCCGGTTGCGTTCGGCGTCGGTGTCGGCGGCGGCGAGCCGTTCGATCAGTTCCGGCGCCGGTTCGACGCCGGTCAGTTCGCCCAGCCGGGTGAGCCGCCTGATGCTGGTCAGGGGCATGACCCCGGGGATGATCGGGATGTTGACGCCGGCGCGGCGGGCCCGGGACAGCAGCTGCGCGTACTGCTCGGTGTGGAAGAAGACCTGGGTGATTGCGAAGTCCGCGCCGGAGCGCTGCTTGGCCAGCAGCACCTCGACGTCGTGCGCCTCGCTCGGCGACTCGGGGTGCCGGGTGGGGTACGCTGCGACGCCGACCGCCACCTTGCCGGCGCAGAGCAGGGCCGAGCGACGTTGTTCGACGCGGCGGATGAGCTCGATCAAGTCCTGGGCGTAGCGCAGCGAGCCGTCGGCGGGGACTCCCCCGTCCCGGGGCTGGTCACCGCGCAGGGCGAGAATGCCGCGGACGCCGACGTCGAGCAGCTCGCCGATGATTTCGGCCAGCTCCTGGGGCGTGTTGCCCACGCAGGTCAGGTGCGCCAGGGGGCGCAGTGTGGTTTCCTGCACCAGGCGGTTGATGAGTTCGACGGCGGTGTTCCGGTTCGAGCCGCTCGCGCCGTAGGTGACGGACACGTAGTCGGGACTGGTGGCTTCCAGTTCCCCGATGGTGGTCCAGAGCGACTCAGCCGCCGCGGGCGACCTGGGCGGGAACAGTTCGTAGGAGAGCGCAACGGGTGCCGCGCCGGCGAGATTTGGATGTGCGTCAATAAGGCTTGGTGGAGACATTTGCGTCCTTGGCTGTGAGCCACTGGTGCCAGCTGTGCCGGAGTCCGGCCGGCGCTGGCGCCAATGAGTTGAGTTTGGGGAACACGGAGGGAACTTCAGCAGGACGCAGTCGCGACTGTTACGCCTGATACGAAGTTGTCCGTGAGCAAATGTCAGGCCCACATGGGGGCACCCACACCCTCCTTGGCCGCCCGGGAAATTTCCTGTGGGCCGGCCCGCAGCGGAGGATCGCTGACACGTTACCGCGGTAACTTGTGTACGACTCTAGGGCGGCCGGGAGAGGCATTCAAGTCTGGCGCCGAATTAAGACGCGTCTTTACGTTCTTTTCCAGCCCTTCGCAGAAGATTCTTCGTTCATTCGGCCGATTGCGTCTGCTGGCTGTGCGCCCGGGAGCAGGGCTTCGGGCCCTCCCCAGCGCTGCCCACGCAGGTCTATCCTGAGGGCATGATCCAGCTTCCAGCCAGTTACCAGGAGTATCTCGCCGGCAAGAGCGAGAGCGTCATCAACACCGTTCGGCCGATCCTGATGCAGTCGGCGGCGGACAAGTTGCACGGCGTCCGGGTGGTGGTGCATCCGCACGACCACCAGGCGCATCTGGATGACACCATCCCGTTCGGGACCGTCATCGAGGACATCGACTGACGGCAGTCCCCGCGGCCGAGGGGGCTGCTGCTCGTTAGCCCTCCAGCAGGAGGCGCTGGGAGCGCGGAGCCAGCGTGTGCTCAAGGACCAGGCAGGCGGCGCCAATCGCGCCCACGTCCTCGCCCACGCCGGTGCCGACGACCTCGATGCCGTGGATCTTCCGGGTGGCGCTGTTATCCCCGACGAGTCCCGGGATGAGTTCAAGGTAGGCCGGCGCGAGGCAGGTCCAGAAAGGGCCGCCGAACACGACGCGGTCCACATCCAGGGCGTTGGTGACCGCCGAGATGGCCCGTCCCACGAGCACCGCAGATTTCCGCAGGATGCCCTGGGCCTCCTCGTTCCCGCTGTAGGCCAGCGCGCAGAGTTCCGCGAAGCGTTCCTGCACGGCGGGCGCGCTCCGGTCCGCAAGGGAGCCGTCCAGTACGCCGGCCGCCTCGGCCTGGGCCACGAGGACCTGCGGTATGGCGGAGGACTTCACACAGCCGTGCTGGCCGCAGTCGCACAGCGGGCCGTCGGGATCCACGATGATATGCCCGATCTCGCCGGCGTTGCCGGAAGTGCCGCGGATGACCTCGTCGTTGAGCACCACCCCGCAGCCGATTCCGGTGCCCATGTACATGAAGACGAAGCTGCCCGCGCCACTGGGGCCGCCGGCCCAGGTCTCGGCCACGGCGGCGCTGGTGACGTCCTTGTCCAGCAGCGTGGACAGCCCGGTGGCCTCGGCGAGACGGTCGCGCAGTGGAACACGTTCCCAGCCCGGCAGCAGGGGCGGATCCACTACAGCGCCCTCCTCAAGGTCGATCGGCCCCGGCGAGGCGATGCCCAGCCCGGCGACCTTGGCGCGGTCCACGCCGGAGTCCTCGACCAGCTGCTTGATCTCGGTGGCGATGGTGTCGATGATGGAGTCCGGATCCGCACCCGACGGCGTCTTGATCCGGGAGTGCTTGACCACGGCGCCCACGAGGTCCAGCACAACGAAGGTTAGGACGGCGGGGTCGAGATGGACGCCGACGGCGTACATTCCGCCCGGGTTGAGCCGGAGCATGGTCCGAGGCTTGCCGGGGCCGGTGCCTTCCTTGCCCGCCTCGACGATCAGGTTCTGGTCCAGCAGCCGGCGGGAGATGTTGGAAATAGTCTGCGGCGAGAGTCCGACGATCTGCGCGAGTTCCACCCGGCTGAGCCCGTTCGGGGCGCGCCGGATGGCGTCCAGGATGACGGTGAGGTTGAAGTCTCCCATTCGTGGCAGGTTTGTTCCGCGCCGCGGCGAGGGTGTGCGGATCTCAGTCACTGGTACCTCTCAACGTCTTCGGCCAAGCACTGCTGATGTCAGAATCGTACGTTACTTGCGGCCCCCAGCCCCCACCTTTGTCCGTCACAGTCGGACTGATTCGCCCCGCCGGCACTGCCGCGGGCCCAGCCGGACCCGGACGTGTGCCCTTGCCTGCCCCCCTAGGGGCGTGGGCCTCTTACACTCGCGGTGACGGTGAATTTCGGGTTCCGCCCCACCTCGCGGGTGCGGCCGACCAGCCGCTCCAGCGCGGGCTGGTAATGCAAGTGGCTGTTGAACACCGTCCACAGTTCGCCACCCGGAGCCAGGACCCGGGCGGCGGCTTCGATCAGCTTGATCCCGGCTCCGGCGTGCACGGCGGCCCCCAAGTGGAAGGGCGGGTTGAGCAGGACCAGCTCGGCGCAGGCATCCGGCATGGTGCTCATGGCGTCGTCCTGCAGAACCTCGATCTGACGCTCCAGGCCGTTGGCGCGTGCCGTGGCCCGGGCGGAGTCGACGGCCGCCGCAGACCGGTCGGTGGCGGTGACCTGCGCCTCCGGGTGGCTGCGGGCGTACAGGGCCGCCAGGATTCCGGTGCCGCAACCGAGGTCCACGGCGTGCGCGACGTTGGGGATCTCCGGCAGGAAGTCCAGCAGGAAGCGCGTTCCGATATCCAGCCCGGTGCCCGCAAAGACGGCCCCGTGGGCGTGCACCGTGAGGTCCAGCCCGGCGTGGCGCTCGGAAACGGGATACGGAGGGGCCCCGGTGACCGCTTTCGCGGCCCGGGCGAGCAGGATCCGTGATTTCTGCCGTGCCAGCTGCGGCTGAACCTCGCCAAAGTAGCGCTCCAGCACGGCGTTCATGCCCAGGCTCATGTGCTTGACCCGGCCGCCGGCCAGCAGCACCACACCGGGTGCGGCGTGCCGGGCGACGGCGTCGGCAATCTCCTCGAGCTCGGCGAGGGAGCGTGGCAGCTGAAGCAGCACCAGCCCGGCGCCTTCCACGGCATCGGCCAGCGGGAGCTGCTCGAACCCTTCCGTGAGACCGGTCGCTGCGGCGTTATGGCGCAGCGCCCGCTCCCCCGTGACAAGATCCTCGTGGACCCGGACGGGTCCGGTTTCCTGCAGCCCCAGGGCGAGCGCACCGAGGGTCAGGGCTCCGTAGCGGTCCCCCACGGCGGCGATCCGGGCGCCGGGTGCCAACTGGCCGGCGGCGCGAAGCTCGGCCGCGGTGTCCAGCAGCAGCCGGTCCGTGGCGTCCCAGGCCTGCAGGTTGGCCGCCTCGACGTCGGGAAACCTCCGGAGCCGGGAGAAGAGGGAATCAAGATTGTTGTCCGCCACGCGAGGGGTTGCCGCCGTTCCTTGTCGGGCCGTCACAGATCAGGCTTGGGTATGTTGCAACGCTATACGTTATCCCGGACCGGCCAGCAGTTTGACGATCCCGGCCACGGCGGCCCGGCCCGCGCGGTTGGCGCCGATGGTGGAGGAGGACGGGCCGTAGCCCACCAGGTGGACCCGGGGCTCAGCGGCCACCTGCGTGCCGTCCATGGCGATGCCGCCGCCGGGTCCGCGCAGGTGCAGCGGCGCGAGGTGCTCCAGCTCGGCGCGGAAGCCGGTTGCCCAGAGGATGACGTCGGCGGCCAGGAAGCTCCCGTCCGCCATCCGCACTCCCCCGGGTTCGATGCCGTTGAACATGGGGTGGCGCTGGAGCACGCCGCGCTCCGCGGCCGCACGCAAGGCCGGCGTCCAAATCAGTCCGGTCACGGCAACGACGCTCTGCGGCGGCAGCCCCTGTCGCACCCGCTCCTCGACCAGGGCGACGGCGTCGTGGCCTGCCTGCCGGTCGAAGGCGGCGTCGCGCCAGACGGGTTCACGGCGGGTGAACCAGGTGGTGCTGGTGACCTTGGAGATCTCATCGAGCAATCCCACGGCGGAAATGCCGCCGCCCACCACGATCACGTGCCGGCCGCGGAATTCCTCGGCGGAAACGTAATCCGCGACGTGCAGTTGCCTGCCGCGGAAACTGGCCTGGCCCGGGTAGATAGGCCAAAAGGGGCGGGTCCAGGTGCCCGTGGCGTTGATCAGGGCCCGGGCGGACCAGGGGCCGCGGGACGTTTCGAGATGCAGGCGTCCGGCCGGGTTGCTGTCCTCGCGGCCAACGGCCTGCACCTTCACGGGCCGCTCGATGGCAAGGCCGAGTTGGGCTTCGTAGCCGCCGAAGTAGCGGCTCAGGAAACGCGAACTGGGCTCCTGCGGGTCCACCGATGGCTGCGGGATCCCCGGAAGGTCGCTGATGCCGTTCACAGTGTCCATCAGCAGGCTCTTCCAGCGGTGCCGCCACGCGCCTCCGGGACCGTCTTCGGCGTCGAGCACCACATAGCTCAGCGGGCCGGCGGAGGCGTTGTCGTGACCCGGGCCGCCGGAAAGCGGGGCCGGGACGAAGCCGTGGCGCTGGAGGTGGTACGCGGCGGACAGTCCCGCCTGACCGGCACCGATGACCACGACGTCGGCTGGACGCACCGTCGTCAGCGTGCTGTCGTTCACGGTCCCATCCTATTTGCGCGTTAACTAAAGCGAGGCCCCGCTCGGAGAGCGGGACCTCGTTCGGTGGAGCTGAGGGGACTCGAACCCCTGACCCCCTGCATGCCATGCAGGTGCGCTACCAGCTGCGCCACAGCCCCGAAACCGCTGCTGACCGGAACCGAAAGATGCTGTTTCGATCAAGCAACCTGATTAGCTTAATCTACATTTGCCGCCGACGCTAATCGGCCTACGGCGTGGCGGATCTGCAGTCTTTGGATACGCCCGGGCGGCGGCAGGACACAAAAAAATCCGCCGGAATCTCTCGATTCCGGCGGATCATTCGGTGGAGCTGAGGGGACTCGAACCCCTGACCCCCTGCATGCCATGCAGGTGCGCTACCAGCTGCGCCACAGCCCCAAATTTTCGCTGCTCCGAATTCGTTCTCTCCGAAGCAACTCAAATATCTTAGATCAGCACTTCTGAAAATTCCAAATCGGGCATATTCAGGGTTTTGCGCCGGTCGCTCCCTGGCCGCTTACTCGGTTTCGGTGGCAGCGTTGGCCTTCGCCGAGGCGTCGTCGCCGAGCTGCAGGTCCACGACCGGGCAGTCCTTCCAGAGACGCTCGAGGGCGTAGAATACGCGGTCCTCCTCGTGCTGGACGTGGATCACGACGTCGGCGTAGTCCAGCAGCACCCAGCGTCCGCCGGAGCGTCCTTCGCGGCGCACGGGCTTGAGGTCGAACTTGGACAGTTCATCCTCGATGCCGTCGACGATCGCGTTGACCTGGCGCTCGGACGGCGCCGACGCAATCAGGAAGACGTCCGCGAGGGCCAGCCGCTCACTGACGTCGAGAGCCACAATGTCCTCGGCCAATTTTTCCGCGGCCGCGCGGGCTGCGTGGCGGGCTGTGGCGATGGATGAATCGGTTGCAGTCACGGGACTCCTTGTTGAATGTGTAAAAGCTTTTGAATAGAGAAGCTGTTTTGAAAGAAAAAGGTGCGTTGGCGCAAACGCCTGCTGGACGGGGCCAGATCCGAAACAGCGCAGGGACGCTGTTACGACTCGGCTAGTGTGCCAACCCGGTGATGATCAGGACGATGCCGACGATCAGCGCCACGACCCCAAGGGCCAGCACGCCGAGTTGAAGGGCGCGCAGGCGCCGTGCCCGGCCCAGCCCGGCCGTGGCCGCGTCGAGCGGATCGAGACCGTAGGCGGCGTTGGCAGCGACCGGCGGACGCGCGGCAACGTCCTCCTCCACTGCCTGGGCGCTGGAATTTTCAAGGGCGGCTGCCGCAGCCGGGCGGCGGGTCGAAGCGGCCTGCGCAGCTGCCTCGGCACGAGCTAGCACACCCGCACGGCCGTTGGCCGGGCCGGCATCCCGCTTGCGGGCAGGGCCGGGACGGCGCGCGGTGCGCGGAGGCTGGACTTTCGGGCTGGAATTGGTGACCAGCGGGACGTACGACGTGGCAGGGCGCTTCATGACCGGCCGCTCCACGCCGGGAACCTGGACGAATTCCAGCGGAGTCACCATGGCGAGGTTGCTGGCGGTCGAGGGATCGTTCTTCGGCGCTTCGCTGCGCGGCTGTGCAGGCCGGTTGTTCTGCTCTGCCAGCTTCTGTTTCGCGGCCGCGCGCCGGTTGAGCACGGCGGCCCGTTCGGCGAGGGCAATTTGCTCGGCCAGTATTTCCGGGTTGACCGCGTCCGGATCAGTGGCGGCAATGTGCTCCATCTTCGCCACCTGGTTGCGGGCCTGCGCGGCAAGCAGCTCGCGGGCGGCGAGGGCTTGCTCGACGCTCATGCCCTCCGGTAGCTGGCCGCCGGGGCCGGGCCCTTCTTTAGCGGCGCCCTCGTTTGGCGCGGCGGCAGTCTCCGCCGGTGTCGCGGTCGGCTCGTCCGAGGTATCAGTGCCGGACGACGGCTTGGTTTCCGGTTTGGCTGCCTGCGCCACGACCGGATGTGAACGGGTGCGCTGCGAGGGCATCGGCACGATCGGGTTGGCCGAGGTGGCAGGAGCCGTCTCCTCCGCCAGTTGCTGCAGCCGGAGCTGGCGGCGCGTGGGGGCGCCTCCCGGTGAAAGTTGTCCCTCTTTTTCAGCCAGTTCCTTGATGGTGCGCAGCGCGGCACGGTCGCGGGCCCGGATCTGGGAAGAGCGTTCGGCGGCGGAGGTCGTTCGGACCGAATCCACCGGGCCGGGTACGCGGCGGCGTCCCGTGGTCTCGGCTTCGGTCGGTTCCTCGGGACGCCCTGAGAAGGAGGGGTTCGCTCCGGCCTGCCCGGAGCCGGACCCTGTGCCCTCCTGGTTCCGGGCAGCCTGACCGGCACCAGCACCCGGGGTGCTCGCGTTCGGGTTGGCTTCCTGGCGTTCATCCCTGGCCTGGCGCAATTCGCGGCGGCTGCGGATGGGAGGCTGTTCCTGACTCATTGAAGGCTCATTCGGTGCTGGCGGTTTGGTTTGTTTCGAGGGCGTGCGGGGAATCCTGGAAATCCGGCCCGGGGTCGGGCTGGCCGTCGTACAGGTCGTACTTGGCGATGTACTGGACCACGCCGTCCGGCACGAGGTACCAGACGGGATTTCCCGCCGCCACCCGCGTACGGCAGTCGGTCGAGGAGATCGCCATGGCCGGGACCTCGAGCAGGCTGACATCGTCGCGGCCCATGCCGTCCAGCACGTGCCCGGGGCGCGTCACCCCGACGAAATGGGCCAGGGACCACAGCTCGTCAATATCTTTCCAGGACAGGATCTGGGCAAGCGCGTCGGCGCCGGTAATGAAGAACAGATCGGCATCGGGCCGCAGCGTGCGCAGGTCCCGCAGGGTGTCGATGGTGTACGTGGGACCGGGGCGGTCGACGTCGACCCGGCTCACCGTGAACCGGGGGTTGGATGCCGTGGCGATGACCGTCATCAAGTACCGGTGCTCGGCCTCGCTGACTTTCTTGCTGCTCTTCTGCCAGGGCTGTCCGGTGGGGACGAACACCACTTCATCGAGGCCAAACTTGGCCGCGACCTCACTGGCCGCGACGAGGTGACCGTGATGGATCGGATCAAACGTGCCGCCCATCACACCCAGGCGCAGGCGGCGCTTCGCGCCGTGCTGCTTCACTTTGGCGGAAATACTAGTGGCCCTGGCCGTGGTCGTGCTTGTTCGGGTGCTGGCGGTGCGGGTCCGGGTGCTCCTCGACGGCTTCGTGGCGCTTGCCGAGGTTGCCGTAGGACAGCGTGATGAACATCAGGACCAGCAGGATCACGAACATGGTGCCGCCGATGACGAACGGCGGCGCGATGAGCGGCGCGAGTTCCTCGTGTTCAACGGCTGCGGCTATGGACGTGGTGATCTGCTGCGACAGCATGTTCTCCCCTAGTGACTTAACAACTTAATGCGGTTTTGCGACGACGGAGGTCCCGCCGTTCCTGGCTTCTGTTCCATGTTACCGCGTTGCTAGCCCCGGATCTGGCCTTCGCCCTGCACGATCCACTTTGTGGTGGTGAGCTCGGTCAACCCCATGGGGCCGCGCGCATGCAGCTTCTGCGTCGAAATGCCCACCTCGGCGCCGAGGCCCAGCTCTCCCCCGTCGGTGAACCGCGTGGAGGCGTTCACGATCACGGCCGCGGAGTCCACCTCTGCGATGAAGCGCTCGGCGTTGGCGAGGTCGTTGGTGAGGATGGCTTCGGTGTGCCCGGTGGACCAGGTGCGGATGTGCTGCACGGCCTCGTCGAGGCTGTCAACCATGGCCACCGCCAGGTCCAGGTCCATGTATTCGGTGGCCCAGTCCACCTCGGTGGCGGGCACGGACTCCACCGCGGCCGGCAGCGCGGCGCGGATCCGGTCGTCTGTGTGGAGGGTCACGCCCGCGTCGCGCAGCGCGGCGGCCACGGCGGGCAGCACGGTGGAGCCGGAATGGACCAGCAGCGTCTCCACGGTGTTGCAGACGCTGGGGCGCTGGGTTTTGGCATTGAGCAGGATCTCGACGGCCATCTTTTCGTCCGCCGAGGCGTCGAGGAAGATGTGCACATTGCCCTCGCCGGTTTCGATGACGGGCACCGAGGAGTTCGTCACGACGGTCTGGATCAACTCGCGTCCGCCGCGGGGAATCAGGACGTCGACGCGGCCCCGGGCGCGCATCAGGACGTTCGCCCCGTCCCGGCCGAACTGGTCTATGGTCTGCACGGCGTCGGCGGGCAGGCCCACGGAGTCCAGGGCCTCGCGGAGGATGCCGACGAGTGCCTCGTTGGTCGCGGCGGCGGCGCTTCCGCCCCGCAGGATCACTGCGTTGCCGCTCTTGAGGGCCAGTCCGGCAATGTCCACGGTGACGTTGGGACGCGCCTCGTAGATCGCGGCCACCACACCCATCGGCACGTTGACCTGACGCAGGCGCAGTCCGTTCGGAAGCGTCTGGCCGCGGACCACATTGCCCACGGGGTCCGGCAGGTTGGCGAGGTTTTCCAGTGCCGCGGCCAGGGCCTGCACGCGGGCGTCGGTAAGGGTCAGGCGGTCTAGCAGCGCGGCGGAGGTGCCGTTGGCCCGGCCGGCCGCGACGTCCGTGGCGTTGGCGGCCAGGATCCGGTCCTTGTTCTCGACCAGCGCGGCACCGATGGCGCGCAGCCCGCGGTCCTTCCAGGCCCGGTTGGCGCGGGCCATCTGCCGGGAGGCTGCGCGGGAGCGGTCGGCGATGGCATGAACGGCGGCTTCGACGTCCGTTGCGGCTGGCGGCAGGCCCGCGGAGGGCATGTCGTGAACCGGCAGGTCGGGGTGCGAAGTCAGGGCCTCAGTCATTCTCCAAGTTTAGGCGAGGCGGGAGCTTAGACCAGCACCAGGTCGTCAACATGAACAACTTCACGGTCATAGCCGCGGCCCAGCGTCTTGCCGAGTTCGCGGGTAGAGCGGCCGAGCATCTGCGGCAGTTCGGCGACGCCGTAGTTCACCAGTCCGCGTGCGATTACGGTCCCGTCGGTGCCGACCATCTCCACGGCGTCGCCGGCTTCAAAGTCGCCGTGCACGGCTGAAATCCCGGCGGGCAGCAGTGAGGTGTGGCGGTCGCGGACGGCGCGCACGGCACCGTCGTCGAGCACCAGGGTGCCTTGAACGGACGCCAGGTGGGCGAGCCAAAGGAGCCGGATCGGCTTGCGGGAGCCGTTGACGGAGAACCAGGTTCCCACGTCCTCCCCCGCCAGCGCGGCGGCGGCGTTCGCGGTGGAGGTCACGAGGGCGCTGATCCCGGAGCCGGCGGCGATGGACGCGGCCTCGACCTTGGTGACCATACCGCCGGTGCCGACGCCGGCCTTGCCGGTGCTGCCGATCGAGACGCCTTCAAGGTCGTGCGGGCCGGAGACGTGGGCAATCCGTTTGGCGCCGTGTGACGGCGGGCCGTCGTAGAGCGAGTCGACGTCGGAGAGCAGCACCAGGGCATCGGCGCGGACCAGGTGGGCCACCAGGGCAGCGAGCCGGTCGTTGTCGCCGAAGCGGATCTCGTGCGTCGCGACGGTGTCGTTTTCATTGACTACCGGGACGACGCCGAGGTTCAGCAGCCGGTCAAGCGCCCGGAAGGCGTTCGTGTGCTGACTGCGGCGCATAAAGTCATCCGCGGTCAGCAGCACCTGGCTCACCGTGACGCCGTGGGCGCCAAAGGCGTGGGTGTAGCGGGCCATCAAGAGGCCCTGGCCCACGCTCGCAGCGGCCTGTTGGGTGGCGAGGTCCCTGGGGCGCTTCTCGAGTCCCAGCGGCGCCAGCCCGGCGGCGATCGCCCCGGAGGAGACCAGGATGATTTCGGTGCCCGCGTTGCGCTTGTGCGCGAGGGCATCGGCGAGGTCGCTCAGCGCTTCCTCGGCGATCCCGCCCTTGATGGAAGTCAGCGAGGAAGACCCGACCTTGACCACGATCCGGCGGGCGCCGGAGAGCAGCGTGCGGCTGGGGGCGCCCGCCGCTCCGGGCGTCGCGACGGTGTTACTCGTCATCGGCTTCGCCGAGTCCACTCTCCTTGAGCGGCTGCGGCGCGCGGCGGGCACTGACCGATTCGGTCCAGATGCCGGCCTTGCGCTCGGCCTCCAGCTCGGCCCGGGCTGCTGCCTTGGCGTCGCGGCGCTCCTGCTGTTCCTCGCGCTTCTGTCCGCGGGTGGGGCGGTCGCCGATGTCGGCGAAGCGCACGTCGGTACCGCGCGGGGAGGCCAGCAGTTCGGCACCGGCCATCATGGTGGGCTCCCAGTCGAAGACGACGCCGTCGTCTTCGCCGATGACGACGGTGTCGCCGGGCTTGGCGCCCTGCTTGAACAGTTCCGTTTCGACACCCAGCTTCGCGAGGCGGTCGGCGAGGTAGCCGATCGCTTCCTCATTGGTGAAGTCGGTCTGCTTGACCCAGCGCACGGGCTTCTCGCCCAGCACGCGGAACAGCGGCTCGAGGTTCTTCTCCTCGCGGCGGATCGTGAAGCCGCTCTCGTTGACGGCGCGCGGGCGCAGCACCGGCGCCTGGACCTTCGGCGGCGTCGCGGCCACAGCATCGCGGGCTGCCTTGACGATCTCGGCCATGGCGAAGCCCAGCTGGCGGAGCCCCTCGTGGCTGGTGGCGGAGATTTCGAAGACCTTGTAGCCGCGCTTTTCGAGTTCCGGACGGACGAATTCGGCCATGTCCTTGCCGTCCGGCAGGTCTACCTTGTTCAGCGCGATCAGGCGGGGGCGGTGGTTCAGCGGCACCACTTCGCCGTCCGAACCTGCGTAGCTCATGTCCACGGCGTACTTCTCGAGCTCGGCCTCGATCACGGCGAGGTCCGAGAGCGGGTCGCGGTCCGATTCCAGCGTGCCGCAATCCAGCACGTGGACGAGGGCCGCGCAGCGTTCGACGTGGCGCAGGAAGTGGTGGCCCAGGCCCTTGCCCTCGCTGGCGCCTTCGATCAGGCCGGGTACGTCGGCGATGGTGAAGCGCACGTCGCCTGCCTGGACGACGCCGAGGTTGGGGATCAGAGTGGTGAAGGGGTAGTCGGCAATTTTGGGCCGCGCGGCGGACATGGCGGCGATGAGGCTGGACTTGCCGGCGGAGGGGAAGCCGACCAGGGCGATGTCGGCGATGGACTTCAGTTCCAGGACGATGTCGCTGGAGTCGCCTTCGATGCCGAGCAGCGCGAAGCCCGGGGCGCGGCGCTTCTGCGAGGACAGTGCGGCGTTGCCGAGGCCGCCCAGGCCGCCGGCCGCGGCAATGAACTCGGTGCCTTCGCCCACCATGTCGGCCAGGACGGTGCCGTCCTTGCTCTTGACAACCGTGCCCTCAGGCACGGGAAGAACCAAGGTCTCGCCGTTCTTGCCGCCGCGCCAGTCGCCCATGCCGGGGCCGCCGTTGGTGGCGTGCCGGTGCGGGGCGTGGTGGTAGTCGAGCAGGGTGGTGGTCTGGGGGTCCACGCGCAGGATGACGTCGCCGCCGTTGCCGCCGTTGCCGCCGTCGGGACCGCCGAGCGGCTTGAACTTCTCGCGGTGGACGGAGACACAGCCGTGGCCGCCGGTACCGCCGGATACGTGCAGTACTACCCGGTCTACAAAGCTCGCCACGTGGATCTCCTCAGTGCTGTTCCTCGGGTCCGCGAGGGGCCCAAGATGATTGTAATGCGGTTAAAACACCGGTGGAGCGGACCTACTGGCCCGCCCCACCGATTTAGAACTTGTTGTTACTCTGCAGCTGCAGCAGCCACGATGTTCACAACGCGACGACCACGGCGGGTGCCGAACTCGACAGCACCGGGGGTCAGGGCGAACAGGGTGTCGTCGCCGCCACGGCCAACGCCGGCGCCCGGGTGGAAGTGGGTGCCACGCTGGCGGACGATGATCTCGCCTGCGGAAACTACCTGGCCGCCGAAGCGCTTGACGCCGAGGTACTGGGCGTTGGAGTCACGACCGTTGCGAGTGGAGCTCGCGCCTTTTTTATGTGCCATTTGAAATGCCTGCCTTTAAAATTCTGGGGAATCTGCTGAAAACCTGAACAGTAACGCTAGTTACTTGATACCGGTGATCTTGACCTTGGTCAGTTCCTGACGGTGACCCTGGCGCTTCTTGTAACCGGTCTTGTTCTTGAACTTCTGGATGACGATCTTGGGACCACGGAGGTCTTCCAGGATCTCAGCCGTGACCGTTACCTTGGCCAGGTCCTTGGCTGCAGACGTGACCTTGTCACCGTCCACCAGGAGCAGTGCGGGCAGCTCAAAGGTGCTGCCGGCTCCACCGGGGACGCGGTTCAGGGTAACGAAGTCTCCAACGGAAACCTTCTCTTGGCGGCCGCCTGCGCGGACAATCGCGTACACCACTGGGGAACTCACTTCTCTCGACGTTTATTACTAGATTTGCGTGCGGAACCTGGGGCCAAAATGTTTGGACCGGCTCACGCTGTGCCTCAACGCCGGTGGATTCCCCGGGGGAACCCATGAGCTATCCCGTGGAATGTCCTGCCCGTAATACGGGTGAACAGTTCCTCAAGGTCATAACCCAAGTGTTGGCGTAAGCACCGAAGATCTAGACTACGCTAATTTTGCCTTCGGTCGCAAACGAGGCTGGTCCCGGCGGGTAGTGCGTGACAGGCGCCACACCATGTCCGCGGGGGACAAAGTTGTGGTGTTGCAGCGACTTCCGGAACCGCGCCCCATTATGTTACCGGCTGCCCTGCTCCGCGCGGCTCAGGCGTGCAGCCTCGGCGCGTCGAAGAACTCGACTTCGTACCGGGCGGACTGCCGGAAGGCCACCGCCATGGCGTTGCGCTCCGCCTCGGAGCCGTTGCGGGCTGCCGCGTCCGCGTACCTGATCGCCTGCCGGGTCGACTCGGCGAAGGCCTCGTCGGCGTAGGTCCGCAGCCAGTCAGCATATGCGTGCCCGGCCGGTGCACCGGCGGTGAGGAAGTCGCGGTGGAGCGTGGCGCCCACCTCGGCGTAGAGCCAGAAGCACGGCAGCGCAGCCGCGACGAGCACGCCGTAGCTGCCCGCGAGCGAGGCTGCGTGCAGATGATCCACGTAGGCCTTGGTGACCGGGCCCAGCTGCCTCTCGACGGTGCGGCCGGCCAGCCAGCTCCGGTGGAGTTCGGATTCGACTTCGAGGCACTGCTGCGCCGAACGGGACCAGAAGAGCTGTTCGGCTTCCGACGGCGCCAGCGCCGCCGCACGGGAGAGCACCCTGGAGTAGCCGTTGAGGTAGAGGGCGTCCTGTGCGAGGTAGTAGGCAAACTCGTGTTCCGGCAAGGTGCCGTCCGCGAGGCCCCGAATGAAGCCCAAGGCGTAGATCGCCTCCAGCTCGTCCGCCGCGTGCCCTTCCAGCAGCGCCGCGAAGTGGCCCTCGGCGGGGAGCTGCGCACCGGCCGGCGAAGCGGCGGGCTGCAGGTGGTGGAAATGGTGCACCGGTCCGTTGCCGGTTCCGACCTCCAGGCGCCCTGCTTCCCGCAGCGCGCCGAGCAGCCAGGGTTTCACGTCCCGCAGCGATGTCTCCCAATCCCCCGTCCTGGCCTGGACCGTGGCCAGCGCCGAGGACAGCGAACAGCCGGTGCCGTGGCTGTTGCGGGTGGCGATTCGCGGGCCTGCCACGACCACCACCTCTTGGCCCAGCACTCCCCCGGTGTTGACGAGCGCGTCCGGGCAGCCGCCGGCGTCCTGGCTTCCGCCGTCGTAGGACCCGCCGACGTGGGTTCCGGTGTCCGGCAGGTGTCCGCCTTTGACCAGCACCGTTGTGCCGGTCAGCGCCGCGAGCCGTTTGCCCTGCTCCAGCGCCCCGTCCCAGTCCTGGGCGGCCGGTTCGCCGAGCAGCATGGCCAGTTCGGCCAGGTTCGGGGTGATCAGGTCCGCGAGCGGGAGCAGCTCCCGCAGCGCGGTCTCGGCGGATTCCTGCAGCAGCCGGTCACCGCTTGTCGCGACCATCACCGGGTCCAGGACCAAGACGCCGGGGCGCACCTTTTCAAGCCAGGTCCGGACGGCGTCGATCACAGAGTCGTCGCCAAGCATGCCGATCTTGACGGCATCGATGGTGATGTCATCGCTGATGGCCTCCAACTGGGCCGTCAGGAAAGACGCCGGCGGCACATGCACGGACCTTACGCCCTTGGTGTTCTGGGCCGTCAGCGCCGTGATGGCCGCCATTCCGTAGCCGCCGTTCGCGGCGATGCTTTTCAGATCGGCCTGGATGCCGGCCCCGCCGGAGGGGTCGGAGCCGGCGATGGCGAGTACCCGCGGGATCCTTGGCGTCCCCGGGGTTCCGGCGTCGGGCGCCGGGAAGACGGACTGCAGGAGGGCCGGGGCCCGGTCAGGTCCCGGTTGGGTTGATGAGAGCGCGGTCGTGGAAGACAAGAGACATCCCTTCGCCGGTGCTAACCGGACAGGTTCAACGGGTCTGGATCTCAGCCGGCTCGATGCGCGGCACCCCGTGTCAGTCCCCTAGCCTAGCGTTCCCCGCCGCCAGGCTTCCTACATGTCAGCCCAGTGGCCGGCCCGTTAACCAACTCGCGGGTACCGTCCGGGATCGACGTAACGCTACATCGATTCCGGACGGCACCCGCGAGCCGTGATGCCTGCTGGCCCTAGAGCTCCGACGCCGGGACGCCGACGCCGAGGATGATCGGCTTGTTGGCGGCCGGCTTGGTGGCCACCATGGCCTGCTCCGGGGCCTTCGCCTCGTGGACCGAGACGGCCGCAGCCGACGGAGCGGTTTCCCGCTGCTGTACGGACGTCTCGTTGGCGGCGCCCTGGGCTCGGCTGGCGCTCCGGTTCCGGCGCACCCGCCGGGCTCCGGTGCCGCTAGCTGCCTCAGCCGGGGCCTGCGCCTGGGGTGCGGCCGCCTTGCGGGTCTCCTGCCGGACCGGGGCCTGCGCCTGGGGTGCGGCCGCCTTGCGGGCTTCCTGCCGGACCGGGGCCTGCGCCTCGGGTGCCTTGCGGGTCTCCTCCCGGACCGGCGCCTGCGCCTCGGCGGTGCGTGCGCTCGGCGGCGTGATCCGAGCCGTCCGTGCGCGGCCGCGGCCACGGGTGGCACGGGAGGCGGCTGGCGCCGCCTGCTCCGCCGCGGGAGCCTCCGGTGCGGACCGTTCCGAGGACCGTTCCGCCGGACGTTCCGCAGTCTGGACCGCGTCGGCCGGCTTGCCGGCTTCGGCGTCGCCCAAGTGGGCGAACGCTTCGGTCAGCACATCCAGGGTCAGCGCAGGCTGCGGGGTTTCCTCGGCGTGCTCGACGAAGGGCAAGGCGACCTGTTCGCCGCCGAAGGTCAGCACTGCCGCGGGACGTCCCGCTGCTTCCTCCGTCGAAGCGAGCTCCACGGCGGCGTCGAGCGCTGCCTGGCGGGTCTCGGCGTCGGGAGCGGCTGTTGCCTCGCCGTCGTGCAGGTGGGCTGCGTGTGCTGCGGCGGCGATGTTGGCCAGCGCGGCACGCGTCGCCTCCGCCTTCGCGTGGCGCTCTGCCTCGGTGGGCTCGGCGTGCACGGCTGCGGGGGCGGACGGCGTGGTTTCGCCGGCTCCCTGACCGCCCTTGCCGCGGCGGCGCTTGCGCTCAGTGCGTGCGGCGGGCTGGTGTTCGGTGCGCGGGACGTGGTGTTCCGCGGCGACGGTGTTGGCGCGGCGGTGCTCCACGGGCTCGTCGTGGGTGACGACGCCGCGGCCTGCGCAGGCCTCGCACTGTTCGCCGAAGACTTCCAGCAGCCCGGTGCCCATCCGCTTCCGGGTCATCTGCACGAGGCCCAGCGAGGTCACCTCGGCGACCTGGTGCTTGGTCCGGTCCCGGCCCAGGCACTCCACCATGCGGCGCAGCACGAGGTCGCGGTTCGATTCCAGCACCATGTCGATGAAGTCGATGACGATGATGCCGCCGATGTCGCGCAGCCGCAGCTGCCGGACGACTTCCTCGGCCGCTTCGAGGTTGTTCTTGGTGACGGTTTCCTCGAGGTTGCCGCCGCTGCCCGTGAACTTGCCGGTGTTGACGTCCACCACGGTCATGGCTTCAGTGCGGTCGATCACGAGGGAGCCGCCGGAGGGCAGGAAGACCTTGCGGTCCAGCGCCTTGTGGATCTGCTCGTCGATGCGCCAGGCGGCAAAGATGTCCGTGTCCTTGGTCCACTTTTCAAGCCGGCCCACCAGGTCCGGTGCCACGTAGGTGACGTAGGCCTCGATGGTGTCCCAGGCTTCCTCGCCCGAGACGATCAGCTTGGAGAAGTCCTCGTTGAAGACATCGCGGACCACCTTGATGGTCAGGTCCGGTTCGCCGTAGAGGAGCTCCGGGGCGAGGATCTTGGTGGATGTGGACTGGCTTTCGATGCCTTCCCACTGGGCACGCAGACGGTTGATGTCATGCGTCAGTTCCTCTTCCGAGGCGCCCTCAGCCGCGGTGCGGACGATCACGCCGGCGTCCTCCGGCAGGCGGTCCTTGAGGATCCGCTTGAGCCGGTTGCGTTCGACGTCGGGCAGCTTGCGGGAGATGCCGGTCATCGAGCCGCCGGGCACGTACACGAGGTAGCGTCCCGGGAGCGAGATCTGGCTGGTCAGGCGGGCGCCCTTGTGGCCCACCGGGTCCTTGGTGACCTGGACGAGTACGGAGTCGCCGGACTTCAGCGCGTTCTCGATCCGGCGTTGCTTGCCCTCGAGGTTGACGGCGTCCCAGTTGACTTCGCCGGCGTACAGGACGGCGTTGCGGCCGCGTCCGATGTCGACGAAGGCCGCTTCCATGGACGGGAGTACGTTCTGGACCTTGCCCAGGTAGACGTTCCCGATCAGGGAGTCCTGCTGGGTCTTGGAGACGAAGTGCTCGGCCAGCACGCCGTCTTCCAGGACGCCGATCTGGATTCTGTCGTCGCGCTGCCGGACGATCATCTGGCGGTCCACCGATTCGCGGCGGGCCAGGAACTCGGCCTCGGTGATGACGGTGCGGCGGCGGCCGGTGTCGCGGGATTCGCGGCGGCGCTGCTTCTTGGCTTCCAGGCGGGTGGAGCCCTTGAGGGAGGTGACGCGGTTGCTGGCCGGGGCCTCGCTGATCGCACGCGGCGCGCGGACGCGGGTGACCGTGTTGGGCGGATCGTCGTCCCCGCCACCGGTCAGTTCGAGGTCCTGGTCTCCGCGGCGGCGACGGCGGCGCCGGCGCGAGGTCACGCCGTCTTCGAGCGTCCCCTCGGAGTCTTCGTCGGACTCGCCCGCACCTTCGGCGGAGCCGTCTGAGTCGGTGTCGGCTTCGCCGGTGCGGCTGCGGCCACGGCGTCCACGGCTGCGACGACGGCGGCGGCTGCCGGCGTCGTCGCCTTCCTCGTCCTCTTCCTCTTCGGCTTCCGCGCTTGCCGCGGGGGCCGGGGCGGGACGGACGACGGTGCTCAGGTCCGGGGCCTGGAAAATCATCGAGGTGACAGCGCCGGGAGCCAGGAAGAGCGAGGGTGCCTCGGAGGTCTCGGCAGCCGGCGCCTCTGCCGGAGCAGCCGCGGTGGTTGCAGTCTCGGCG
Source organism: Arthrobacter sp. 01N442 (assembly GCF_056399345.1). NCBI lineage: Bacteria > Bacillati > Actinomycetota > Actinomycetes > Micrococcales > Micrococcaceae > Arthrobacter > Arthrobacter sp. 01N442. The sequence goes on along the minus strand of NZ_JBFTRD010000005.1, from coordinate 258,949 downwards.
GGTGCGGCCTCGGCGGGTGCGGTCTCGGCAGCCGGCGCGTCGGAAGGCACTTCAGCGGCTTCGGCCTGCGTGGCGGCCTCTTCCGTCGGTGCAGGGGCCGGGGCCGTCTTGGCGCGGGAGGCACGGCGGCGGACCGGCTTTTCCGGTGCCGTCTCGGCGGCCGGCAGTCCAACGAATGCCTCGGCGGCGGGGGCAGCTTCCGCGGCCGCGGCTGAATCGGCGAAGGCGGGCAACACTTCGTCCTCGGTCTTCTTGCGGGACCGGCTCCGGCGGACCGGGGCCTTGGCTGCGGGGGCTTCGAGGTTGTCAGCGGCCGGGGCTGCGTCAGCAACGACGTCAGCAACGGCTTCGGGAGCGGGAACCGCGGCCTCAGCCTTCGGGGCGGCCTTGCGGCGGGACCTGGTTGCCTTCTTGGGCGCCTCCGCGGCGGCGGTTTCCGGGGCTTCTTCGGCGGCAGCGGCTTCGTTGTTACCGGCTACAAGCTGGTCATTATCCATATGTGGCTACACTCCTGCCCTGACGTACCGCCACATCCGGCACCCGTGGGGCAAATATTTGTCAGCACCCGCAGGCACCGACAGAAGTCAGTTGGATACCTCCAGGTTCGCACCGGCAGTGGGGTGCGGCAGCCCTGGAAGGCCGGCGAGATTGCTTTGAACCCGTTGATCTCTGTGTCACAACCAGGTGCCGTCCAATGGCATTGCGGGATAGGCCGGATCAAGTGATCCAGAGTATGCCCTGCTCATCATTGGCGGTCTTGAAAGCAAAGTCGCCGGACCGAGACCCGAATGTGGATCGAGCCCCAGCCAGGTTCATTGTCTCACAGCAGGCGCCAAAGCAGGGCTAAGCGGGTCATCCTGTCCGCGCCGTGGACCGAATCACTGTCGACGGCCCAACGCCTACCCGGTTACGTCCAGCCTCCGGCGATAGAATCGGCCCAAGAGCACCCGACGCAAAGGACTGAAATCCCATGCCCAGCATCTCCCACGCCCCCGGCGACGTGACTGCCCACGAGCGTGGCGCCGGCGCGGCAGCTGCGGAGCGCCCGTTGCCGCCGATGACGCGTGACCGGCCCTTCGCCTGGCTACTGCTGATCACCGGCGTGGTCGGCTGGCTTGCCTCCGGCGCCTTGGTCCTGGAGAAACTGGAAGTCCTCAAGGACCCGAAGCACGTCACCGTCTGCGACGTGAATCCCTGGATCTCCTGCGGCCAGGTCATGCAAACACCGCAAAGTTCCGTCTTCGGTTTCCCCAATATGTTCATTGGCATTGTCGCGTTCGCAGTCATTATTACGACGGCGATGGGCATCTTCGCCGGGGCCCAGTTCGCCCGGTGGTACTGGATCGGGCTGCAGACCGGCGTGACGTTGGGTTTCGCCTTCGTGGTGTGGCTCTGGTCCCAGGCGCTGTACTCGATCCACATCCTCTGCCCGTTCTGCATGATCGTCTGGGCCGCGATGATTCCCATGTTCGTCTGGGTGACGGTGCGCAACGTCAGCCACGGCGTCATTCCGGTCCCGGCCCCGGTTGCCCGCATCATGGGGGAATCCGGCTGGATCCTTACAGCCCTGCTCTACGTCGCCGTCATCGCCACCATCTTCTTCGCCTTCATCCAGGTCTTCATCGGGACCTCCGGCTACTGAGCGCTCCGCAAACGCCGCGAGGTGACAGATAAGGCCAATGTTCGCTCGCGTTCATTGGCCTTATCTGTCACCTCGGAGTGGTGCTTCGGGTTCCTAGAACCAGATGTTGATCTCGCGCTCGGCGGACTCGGTCGAGTCGGAGCCGTGGACCAGGTTCTGCTGGACCTTGACGCCCCAGTCGCGGCCGAAGTCGCCGCGGATGGTGCCCGGCGCCGCCGTCGTCGGGTCGGTGGTGCCGGCGAGCGAACGGAAGCCCTCGATCACGCGGTGGCCTTCGAAGATCGCCGCGACAACCGGGCCGCTGAGCATGAACTCGACCAGCGGCTCGTAGAACGGCTTGCCGACGTGCTCCTCGTAGTGCTGCTCGAGGAGTTCGCGGGTGGCGTTGACCTTCTTGAGTTCGGCCAAGGTGTAACCCTTGGCTTCGATCCGGGCGATGATGCTGCCGGTCAGGTTGCGGGCGACGCCGTCGGGCTTGATCAGGACTAGGGTGCGCTCAATGCTCACAACTGCTCCAATGTGTTGGGGTGGGGTTCGGGACAAGTCTAGTTGCTCTGGCCCTCGGGGTTCGCGGCCTCCCAGGCCGCCTGCTCGCGTTCGCGCTCGGCCGACTCGCGGTCGATCCGGATGCCGGTCCGGATGCCGTACCACCAGGTGATCGCGAACAGCCCGCCGACCACGAACATCGTCGGTTCAATGAATCCGGTGAGCACCAGCAGCAGCTGCAGGACCCAGCCCAGCCCCACACCCCACGGCTTAGTCAGCACGGCGCAGGTCAGGGCGAGCACCAGGCTCAGCCCGATCCCGACGCCGAAGACCAGCAGCGGCGGGAATTCGCCGCGGCGCAGGCCGAAGACCGCGAGGGTGCCGAAGAGCGCCACGAAGGCCTCCAGCAGCAGCACCGTAGAGGCGAACATGACCTTGGTGGAACGGCGCTTCTTGGGCATGCCCGGGCGCCACTCGCGCTGGGCTTTGGTGAGTTTTGCCATGGGTTATGCCTCGGCCTTTCCGAGCAGGACCCGGGCCTCGGCCACGAGCGTGATGGACCCCGTGACGAGGATTCCGCCAGCCAGGTCGTCGTTGGACTCGGCCCGCTCCACGGCCCATTCGAGGGCGTCGTCGAGCTTCTCGGCGACGTGGATGTTCTCCTCGCCGAAGCCCAGGTCCAGCGCCAGCTCGCCGAGTTCCTCCGCGGGGATGGCCCGGGGCGAGTTGGACTGCGTGAAGCAGAATTCGGCCGGGACCTCCGCAAGGGAGTCCTTGAGCTGGCGGAGGATTTCCTCGGCGTCCTTTTCCTGCAGGATGCCCAGGACCACCACCAGCTTGCTGAAGCTGAAGGCCCCCTGGAGCGCCTCGGCGGAGACCCGGATGCCCTCCGGGTTGTGCGCCGCGTCCACCACGATGGTGGGGGCGGTACGCAGCACCTCCAGCCGGCCCGGCGAGGTGACGGCGGCGAAGGCCTCCTGCAGCACCTCGGCATCCAGCGGCTTCTCGGCGCCGAAGAAGGCTTCCAGGGCGGCGATCGCGACGGCGGCGTTCTCCGCCTGGTGCGCGCCGTGCAGCGGCACCAGCAGGTCCTCGTACCGGTCCGCCAGGCCCTGGATGGTCACCATCTGGCCGCCGACGGCCACGGTGCGGGACTCGACGCCGAACTCCACGCCCTCGAAGCGGAAGGGCACGCCCACCTCCTTGGCCTTTTCCAGCAGCACCTGGGCCGCGTCGACCGGCTGCGCCGCGCTGATCAGGAAGCCGCCGGGCTTGATGATGCCGGCCTTTTCGTAGGCGATCTCCTCGGTGGTCTGGCCGAGCAACTCGGTGTGGTCGAGCGAGATCGGGGTGACCACGGCCACCTGGCCGTCGCCGACGTTGGTCGCGTCGGTGATGCCGCCGAGGCCCACCTCGATCACGGCAACGTTGACCGGCTGGTCCGCGAAGACCGCGAAGCCCAGGATGGTCAGGCATTCGAAGTAGGTCAGCCGGGGCTGGCCCTCGGCCACGAGCTCGCTGTCCACGATCTCCAGGTACGGGCGGATCTCGTCCCAGATCCGGACGAAGGTCTCATCCGGGACGGGTTCGCCGTCGATGCTGATCCGCTCGGTGACCTTGGACAGGTGCGGGCTCGTGTAGCGGCCCGTGCTCAGCCCGTGGGCGCGGAGCCCGGCCTCGATCATCCGGGCCGTGGAGGTCTTGCCGTTGGTGCCGGTGACATGGATGATCGGGAACGCCTTGTTCGGCTCCCCCAGGATGTCCATGGCCCGGCGCAGCGGAGCCAGCCTCGGCTCCATCTTGTTTTCCGGCGCCCGGCCCAGCAGCTCGGCGTAGACGCTCTCTACGGAAAATTCGTCGCTCATGGATTATGCCCCTGCCTCAACAGTTACTTTTTCGACGCTGACCTGCGGTTCCTTGACCTCGGCGGCTGCGGTGTCCAGCTCGATGGTCAGGGTCTCGGTCTTGACCAGTTCGGCGTGGGCCAGCAGCGCCTCCACGGTGTCCTGCGCTGCGGTGACGGTGGTGCGGATCCGGTCGCTGACGTGCAGCCCGGCATCCTTGCGGGCCTGCTGGATAGCGCGGACCAGGTCGCGGGCGGTGCCTTCGGCCTCGAGTTCCGGGGTGACTTCGGTGTTGAGCACCACGAACCCGCCGCCGGGAAGGACCGCCGCCGCGCGTGATCCTTCGCCTTCGGCGGCTTCGGCCACCACGGTTTCGAGGGTGTATTCCTGCGGCTCGAGGGCAAGGCCGCCGGCGGTCACCACCCCGTCCTCGCCGACCGACCAGTCGCCGGACTTGGAGCCCTTGATGGCCTGCTGGACGTTCTTGCCCAGTCGCGGGCCGGCGGCACGGGCGTTGACCACGAGCTTCTGTTCGATGCCGAACTCCTCCGGGGAGGCGCTCTCGGCGTCGAGCAGGCGGACCGAGCGCAGGTTCAGTTCATCGGCGACGACGGCGGCAAAACTTGTCAGTGCGTCCGCGCCGGGTGCCACGACCGTGAGTTCCTGCAGCGGCAGGCGCACCCGGAGGTTGGCGGCCTTGCGCAGCGACGATCCGGTGGAGCAGATCTGCTGGACGCGGTCCATCGCCTCGACGAGTCCGGCGTCGGCCGGGAACAGTCCGGCGTCCGGCCAGTCGGCCAGGTGCACGGAGCGGCCGCCGGTGAGGCCGCGCCAGATTTCCTCCGAGACCAGCGGCAGCAACGACGCCGCAACCCGGCAGACCGTTTCCAGCGCGGTGTAGAGGGCGTCGAAGGCGTCGACGTTCTCGTCGAAGAAGCGCTGGCGGCTGCGCCGGACGTACCAGTTGGTGAGCATGTCCAGGTAACCGCGCAGTTCATCGCACGCTCCGGAGATGTCGTAGCTGTCCAGCTGGGCGGTCATGTTCCGGACCAGGTCACCGGTGTTGGCCATCAGGTACTGGTCCAGGGTGTCGGCGTAACCGTCGTAGCGCAGCTTCGCTTCGTAGCCCTCGCCCCCGTTAGCGGCGTTCGTGTACAGGGTGAAGAAGCTGTAGACGTTCCAGAGCGGCAGGATGACCTGGCGAACGCCGTCGCGGATGCCCTGTTCGGTGACGACGAGGTTGCCGCCGCGCAGGATGGGGCTGGACATCAGGAACCAGCGCATCGCGTCGGAGCCGTCGCGGTCCAGGACCTCGGAGACGTCCGGGTAGTTGCGCAGGCTCTTGGACATCTTCTGCCCGTCGGAGCCGAGCACGATGCCGTGGCTGATGACGTTGCGGAATGCCGGGCGGTCGAACAGCGCGGTGGAGAGGATGTGCAGCATGTAGAACCAGCCGCGGGTCTGGCCGATGTACTCGACGATGAAGTCCGCCGGGTTGTGCGTGTCGAACCATTCCTCGTTCTGGAACGGGTAGTGCACCTGGCCGTACGGCATCGATCCGGAGTCGAACCAGACGTCCAGGACGTCCTCGACGCGGCGCATCACGGACTGGCCTTCTTCCGGGGTGCGGGGGTCGTCCGGGTTGGGGCGGGTGAGCTCGTCGATGAACGGCCGGTGCAGGTCCACCTGGCCGGCTTTGTTCAGCGGCAGGCGGCCGAAGTCGGCTTCGATCTCGGCGAGGGAGCCGTAGACGTCGGTGCGCGGGTAGTCCGGGTCGCTGGACTGCCAGACCGGGATGGGGCTGCCCCAGTACCGGTTGCGGCTGATGGACCAGTCGCGGGCGTTGGCGAGCCACTTGCCGAACTGGCCGTCCTTGACGTTGCCCGGGATCCAGTTGATTTCCTGGTTCAGCTCGGACATGCGGTCCTTGAACTTGGTGACCTCGACGTACCAGGAGGACACCGCGCGGTAGATCAGCGGGTTGCGGCAGCGCCAGCAGTGCGGGTAGGAGTGCTCATAGCTTGCCTGGCGGACCAGGCGTCCCTGGGCGCGGAGGACCTGGGTGATGGGCTTGTTGGCCTCGAAGACCTGGAGTCCGGCGATTTCGGCGAGGTCGCCGTGTCCGAAGAGCGGCAGGAACTTCGCGCCCTCATCGACCGAGAGGACCACGGGGATGCCGGCCTCTTCACAGACCTTCTGGTCGTCCTCACCGTAGGCGGGAGCCTGGTGGACGATGCCGGTGCCGTCGGTGGTGGTGACGTAGTCCGCGACGAGGAAGCGCCAGGCGTTCTCGGTGCCGTACTTCTCGGTGTCGTGGAAGTAGTCCCAGAGCGGCTCGTAGCCCAGGCCCTCGAGTTCGGCACCGGTGTGGCGGGAGACGACGGCGGCTTCCGCCGCGGCGGCACCCTCGGCGCCGTCGCCGTAGCCGAGATCCTTGGCGTAGGCGCCCAGCAGGTCCGCGGCAAGCAGGAAGCTGCCCGTGACGGGAGCCTCGGCCGAGGCGGCCTTGATTCCGTGCGGGCCGGCCGGGAGGACAACGTAGGTGATGGCGGGCCCGACGGCGAGGGCCAGGTTGGTGGGAAGGGTCCAGGGCGTGGTGGTCCAGGCGAGTGCCTGCACGCCGGCCAGCTGGCGGGACAGTTCCGACTCCCCCGGCGTGATCGGGAAGGTGACCGTGACGGTCTGGTCCTGGCGGTTCTTGTAGACGTCGTCGTCCATCCGCAGCTCATGGTTGGACAGCGGCGTCTCGTCCTTCCAGCAGTACGGCAGCACGCGGTAGCCGTTGTAGGTGAGTCCCTTTTCGTGCAGCTGCTTGAAGGCCCACAGCACGGACTCCATGTACTCGACGTTGAGCGTCTTGTAGTCGTTGTCGAAGTCCACCCAGCGCGCCTGGCGGGTGACGTAGCTCTTCCACTCGTCGGCGTACTTCATCACCGAGGCGCGGCAGGCGTCGTTGAACTTGTCGATGCCCATGGCCTCGATCTGGGTCTTGTCCGTCATGCCCAGCTGCTTCATGGCTTCGAGCTCGGCGGGCAAGCCGTGCGTGTCCCAGCCGAAGCGGCGTTCGACGCGGCGGCCGCGCTGGGTCTGGTAGCGGCCCACCAGGTCCTTGGCGTAGCCGGTGAGCAGGTGGCCGTAGTGCGGCAGGCCGTTGGCGAACGGCGGGCCGTCGTAGAAGACGAATTCGTTGGACCCGCGCTGTCCTCCTGGAAGGTCAGAGTCGCGCTGGTCGATGCTCGCCTGGAAGGTGCCGTCCTGATCCCAGTACTTGAGGATGCGCTCCTCGATCTCCGGGAACTTCACGGAGGCGGACACGCCGGCTGACGGGGAGCTGCTGGCGTCGGAAGGTGCGGCTGAGGCCTTGGGGTAATGGGTCATCTCGACATCCTGGGTTGAGCTGGTGAACAACGGGATTCATTCAGGATGCGAGGACGGCTCCTGTGCTGTCGGAACAACACCGGCACCGTGGTACCACCTCACTTACCGCACACTGGCCCGCGCTCCCCGAGGAGGACGCCGGCCGGCCACGGCCGCTCGTTGACTGCTGTGACGGGCTTACCCGTCCGGTTCTACCTGCCCTGCCGCGCACTGTTGCCGCGGTGGGGCGCTCTTCCGGAAGCTCACCGGTGATGGCCGGGTCAAAGCTGATACCTCGATGTTACCGGAAGTCGCCGAGACCCGGGCGCCGCGGCCAGGCGTGCCCGCGGCAAGGACCGGCGGCGTTCACGGCTGGATCGGCGCAGCGGTCCGTCCAAAGAGTGGAATGAACGCCAGCAGCGCAGCCAGCTGGGTGGCCACGGTGAAAGCAATGAGCCCGGGCAGGGAAGCCGCGTAGAGGGCGCCGATGATGGTGGAACCGGCCAGCCATGCCGTGCCGTAGATCGCGGTGAAGATGCCGTATCCGGTGCCGCGGCGCGCGGCGGGGACTAGGTCCGCGACCGCGGCCCGCAGGGTGGATTCGTGGATGCCCAGCGCCGCACCCCACACCACCGCGCCGGCCCAGACCAGGCCTGGCGAGTTGCTGAAGGACAGGAACGGGACGGCAGCCGTCAGCGGCAGGGCAATCAGCAGGCCGCGCAGGCCGATCCGGTCGTACAGCGTCCCGGAGGCCAGGGCAGCCAGCGCTGCCGCGCCCATAGAGACGGCGTAGGTGACAGGGATCAGGGCGGCGGGAAGCACCCTGTTCACCTCAAGGTGGTAGGAGATGACCCCGAAGGTGGAAAACCCGAACATCGAGATGGCAGTGAATCCGCTGTACCACCAGAACCTGGCCGGCAGCGGGAGCCGCGCAGGGCGGCCCGCCGGAGCCCCCGCGGCGTTGGCGGCGGGTCGGGGGTCCGCACCGGTGCCGTGGGTGTCGAACCTCGCCGGCACCGGGACGGCGCGGCGGAGCAGCATCACGGCGACCAGGGCGAGCGCCCCGGGAATGGCGAGCACCGCGAACCCGAGCTGGTACCCGGACACCGCGACCATGAGTCCGACCAGCAGGGGTCCCAGCAGCGCTCCGGATTGGTCGAGAGCTTCATGGACGGCGAAGGCCCTCCCGTGGCCGATCTTCGACCCGGCGTGGGAGAGCATCGTGTCCCGCGCCGGCGTGCGGACGGCCTTGCCGAAGCGTTCCGCGATCACCAGCGCCGAAGCTTGCCACAGCGCTCCGGCCAGGGACAGCAACGGCACGGCAACAACGGTCAGGGTGTATCCCGCGATCGTCAGGGGCCAGTACCTGCGGGTCTTGTCCGCCAAGGGGCCGGTGGCCAGGCGCAGGATCAAGGCCACGGCTTCGCCGGCTCCGGTGATGAAGCCGACCATGACAGCGGACGCGCCGAGGGTGGCCAGGAACGGGCCCGTGATGGCGCGGGCACCCTCGTAGACGACGTCGGCGAGCATGCTCACGACGCCGAAGGAGAGCACGAATCCCAGCGGGCCGAGCTTGTTCGTAGCCCCCGACGGGCGGCTCACAGGAGCCCGGCCAGCGCCAGCCCGGCGGCGGCCGCAGCGACGGCGGCGACGGCTGTGCCGACACCGTTCAGGAGTGCCAGTCCGGTGCGGCGGGACTGGATGAGGCGGACCGTTTCGAAGCTGGCCGTGCTGAATGTGGTGAAGCCGCCGAGGAACCCGGTTCCGGCGATGGCCTGCAGTTCGGCCGGCGCCGCGTGGGTGATGACCAGCCCGGCGACTAATCCCAGCAGGAACGAACCGGCGATGTTGATGGCGATGGTTCCCAACGGCAGTGCGGTACGGAGCCGGGACCGGACCAGGCCGTCCACGACGAAACGGGTTCCGGCGCCAAGGCCGCCGGCCAGGCCGAGCAGGAGGAGTGTCGGGAGGGTCATTCGCCCTGCTCCTGCCGTCGGGAGGCCTGACGGGCGTGCTGCCCGGCGGCTGCCCGGATGCCGGCCACGGTCGCCAGGGCTCCGCCGATCACGGTCGCCGCGACGTAGCCCAGCGCGTCTGCGGCCCGGCCTTCGCCGAGCAGGATGTTGGTTTCCAGGGCCAGTGAACTGTAAGTGGTGAAGGCGCCCATGAACCCGGTCCCGGCGAGCAGCCGGACAACCCGGAGGCGGCCGGCGTCGGGCCCCCGCCGCACCAGGGCCTCGAGCAGGACGCCGAGCAGGAACGCCCCGGCGAGATTGATGACGAAGGTCGGCAGCGGCCAGCCGCCCGGGTAAGGCAGCACGGTGCCGAGCCCGTAGCGGGCCAAAGCGCCGGCCACACCGCCGCAAACCACTACCAGCACAAAGCCCGGGTGCAGGTGTACCGGGCGGCGGATGCGGGCGGCCCCCAGCGTCCCGGTGTCGCTGTCCAGCCCGGCGCCGGCCGCCGCCGGGGTCGTCTCGGGGCTAGTCGCCGGGGTCGTATCCGGCGCGGTCGTGTCCGGGGTGGGGCGCTCCATCAGTGGGCTTCCTTCGGACGGGATTTGGGCTGCGGCGCGAGCGGAACCACCAGGACCGGCCGGTGCTGGCGGTGGGTCAGGTGGACGGCCACGGACCCGACCAACAGTTCCTCGAACCGGGCGCCGAGGCCGCGTTCCCGGGTGCCGACCACGATGACGGAGGCCGCCGTCGATTCGGCCAGCCGACCCAAAGCGCGGGCCGGTTCGCCGGCCAGGGTCACGAAGGACCACTCGACGCCGGAGCCGTCCAGCGCCTCCCGCAGGCGTTCGGCGATTGCGGCGCTGATGCCCTCGACGTCGTCGTCAATGCCGTCCGGATCGATGGGCCGGGCGCCGGTGCCGCCGTCGGGATCGCCGGCCAGGTAGCTGGTGACGTCCACGTAGGCGCAGACCAGCTTCACGTTCAGGCTGTACGCCAGCTCCGCGGCGCGGTGGGCGACGGCGAGCGGCTGGCCTGGCACGACCCCCATCAGGACCGGGCCGGTGATCCTGCGCGGAACGAAGGCCGTGGGGCCGGTGTCCGCCCCGGGGCGCTTCTCGGGCTCGCTCATCAGTGCTCCTGTCGTTCGGGTTCAGCATCGCCGGGGCGGGACGCTGCGGGGACGACGCAAGGAAGATCCCCGGCTAACTCGAGGAGCCGGGGATGGGGCAACACGTGCGGGCATGGGTCACCTACCTTCGTATCCGCAAAGGTAGGAACCATCAGCCGGGAGGCGGTTCGAACGTCCGCAGCGGGTGCAGGGCGTTCCGGCGGGATCCATCGCCGTGAACAGATGCTACAGGCACAATCGCGGGCACGCCATCATGGGGCGCCCCGCGGGCACCGTGCTGCTAGCTTTTGCGGATCACCTTGAAGTTGGATGCCTGCGCCACCGGGCGGATGATGATCTGGTCCAGGTTGACGTGGTGCGGCGCGGTCACTGCGTAACGGACGACGTCGGCGACGTCGGCGGCCGTGAGCGGCTTCTCCACCCCGGCGTAGACCTTGTCAGCGGCGCCCTTGTCGCCGAGCCGGTTGAGCGAGAACTCTTCGGTCTGCACCATGCCGGGCGCCACCTCGATGACGCGCAGGTTGTGCTCTGCCTCTTCCAGGCGGAGGGCGCCGGTGAGGGCGTGCTGGGCAAACTTTGCCGCGTTGTAGCCGCCGCCGCCCTCGTAGGCGGAGAGCCCCGCCGTCGACGTCAGATTCAGGACCGTGCCTTCACCGCAGGCGCGCAGCATCGGCAGGAACGCGCGGGTGAGCTTCATCGTGCCGAGCACGTTGACCTCGTACATCCACTCCCAGTCCTCGGATTTGGCCTCGGCCACCTTGTCCGCGCCGCGGGCGCCGCCGGCCACGTTGATCAGGGTGTCGATGCCGCCCGCACGGGTCACCTCGTCCACCAGGCGGCTGACGTCGGCGTCGACCGTCACGTCGGCGGGAAGGGCAACGGCGCCGGTCTCGGCGGCGAGCGCTTCGAGCCTCTCGGCGCGGCGGGCGACGGCGAACACGGTCCAGCCCTCGTTTCGGAGCGCGCGGACGGTGGCCTCGCCGATCCCGGTGCTGGCGCCGGTGACGACCGCCGCCTTGGCCGTAGGTGCAGTTCCCGCGTTATCGATTCCCTGAGTCATGGCACCACCCTATGGGAATCCGCCGTTCATTTCCTGCCGCGCTCGAGGAACTCCAGCAGCACGCGGGCGTGATTGGTCTGCGGATCTTTGGCGCCGAACAGCAGGGTCACCTTCCCTTGCTCGGCCGCCAGGTCCCGCAGGGTGCCCACGGCCGGGTTGGACTCGAGCTCTGCCTCGTAGGCGGCGCGGAAGTCCGCGAAGCGTTCCTGCATATGCGCGAATTCCGTGCGAAGGGGCGCCGAGGGCGCCACTTCCTTGAGCCACAGCTCCAGTTGCGCGCGTTCCTTGCTGACCCCGCGCGGCCAGAGCCGGTCGACCAGGACCCGGCAGCCGTCGTCGTCGGCGGGTGCGTCGTAGATGCGCTTGATCGTGAAGCTTCCGGTGCTTTCCTTCATCTGCTGCATGCTACTGCAGGGCCGTGCTGCGGAGCCCGGCGGCAAAGCGTGGAAGAATTGGCCCATGGCTGAAGACACGCAGGGTACAGACACGCCCACCACCGCCCCCATCAACGTTCCGGACAAGCCCGCCCTGGAGGGGCTGGAAGCCGCCCTCACCCGGCGCTGGCTTGACGAAGGGACCTACAAGTTCAACCGGGAAACCACCCGGGAGCAGGTCTACTCGATCGACACGCCGCCGCCCACCGCGTCGGGATCGCTGCACGTCGGACACATGTTCTCCTACACGCAGACCGACGTCCTGGCCCGCTACCAGCGGATGACCGGAAAGAACGTCTTCTACCCGATGGGCTGGGACGACAACGGCCTGCCCACCGAGCGGCGCGTGCAGAACTACTACGGCGTGCGCTGCGATCCGGCCATCCCTTACGACGCCGGATACCGGCCGCCGACCGAACCGGCCAAGAACCAGCGCGATTTCGACGTCGTCTCGCGCCGGAACTTCATTGAGCTCTGCGAAGAACTCGCCGTCGAAGATGAAAAGGTCTTCGAGAACCTCTTCCAGACCCTCGGCCTGTCGGTCGACTGGGACCTGACCTACCGCACCATCGACGACAAGTCCCGCGCCATCTCGCAGCGCGCCTTCCTGGCCAACCTCGCCGCCGGTGACGCATACATGGCCGAGGCCCCCACCCTGTGGGATGTCACGTTCCGCACCGCGGTGGCGCAGGCCGAGCTCGAAGACCGCGAGGTGGCCGGCGCGTACTACCGCTACCCGTTCTTCACCGAAGACGGCGAGAAGGTCTACATCGAGACCACCCGTCCCGAACTGCTCGCCGCCTGTGCCGCACTGGTGGCGAACCCCGACGACGAGCGCTACCAGCCGCTCTTTGGCAAGAAGGTCACCTCTCCCCTGTTCGGCGTCGAGGTGGAGGTCAAGGCCCACCCGCTCGCCAAGGCGGACAAGGGTTCGGGCATCGCCATGGTCTGCACCTTCGGCGACCTGACGGACGTCACCTGGTGGCGCGAGCTTCAGCTGCCCACCCGGGCGATCGTGGGCCGCGACGGACGCATCGTCGGCGAAACCCCGGACTGGATCACGTCCGAGGAGGGCCGTGCGGCGTTCGCGGCGATCGCCGGCAAGACCGTCTTCAGCGCCAAGGAAGGCGTGGTGGAGCTGCTCACGGCCGCGGACCTGCTCGACGGCGAACCCAAGAAGATCATGCACCCGGTCAACTTCTTCGAGAAGGGCGACAAGCCGCTCGAAGTTGTCACCTCCCGCCAGTGGTACATCCGCAACGGCGGCCGCGACGAGGAACGCCGTGAACGCCTGGTCGGCCGCGGCAACGAGATCGAGTTCCACCCGTCCTTCATGCGGTCCCGCTACGAGAACTGGATCACCGGTCTGAACGGTGACTGGCTGGTCTCCCGCCAGCGCTTCTTCGGCGTGCCGGTGCCCGTCTGGTACCCGCTCGACGCCGACGGCAACCCGGACTACGACGCCCCGATCCTGCCGTCCGACGCGCAGCTCCCGGTGGACCCGGCTGCGGACGCGGCCCCCGGCTACGAGGAGGCCCAGCGCGACAAGCCGGGCGGCTTCACCGGCGACGCCGACGTCCTGGACACCTGGGCCACGTCCTCGCTGACCCCGCAGATCGTCGGCGGCTGGAGCACCGATGAAGCGCTCTTCGCCAAGGTCTTCCCGTTCGACGTGCGCCCCCAGGCCCACGACATCATCCGGACCTGGCTGTTCTCCACCGCCGTCCGTGCCGATGCCCTGCAGGACGTCGCACCGTGGAAGCACGCTGCCATCTCCGGCTGGATCCTGGACCCGGACCGCAAGAAGATGTCCAAGTCCAAGGGCAACGTGATCGTCCCGACCGATGTGCTCAACGAATACGGCTCCGACGCCGTCCGCTACTGGGCAGCCTCGGCCAAGCTCGGCGCTGACACTGCCTACGAGATCGCGCAGATGAAGATCGGCCGCCGCCTGGCGATCAAGCTGCTGAACGCGTCCAAGTTCGTGCTGAACCTGGGCGCCACCGAGGACTCGGTGGTCTCCGGTGATCTCTCGGTCCTGACCAACCCCCTGGACCGCGCCGTGCTCGCCCAGCTCTCCGACGTGGTCCAGCAGGCCACCAAGGCGTTCGAAAACTACGACTACGCCCGGGCTCTGCAGATCACCGAGAGCTTCTTCTGGCACTTCACCGACGACTACGTGGAGTTGATCAAGGACCGTGCCTACGGTGCCGCCGGCGAAGCCCAGCAGGCGTCCGTGCTGGCCGCGCTGGCAACCAGCCTGGACACCCTGCTGCGGCTCTTCGCCCCGTTCCTGCCGTTCGCCACGGAGGAGGTCTGGGGCTGGTGGCGCGCCGGCTCGGTGCACCGCGCGCAGTGGCCCGCCGCCATCGAGATCGACGGCGACACCACCCTGCTCGCCACGGTGGGCGCCGCGTTGGGCGGCATCCGCAAGGCCAAGTCCGAGGCAAAGGTCAAGCAGCGCACTGAGGTGCTCTCCGCGACCATCACGGCCTCGGAGTCCCTGACGGCGCAGCTGAAGGCCGGCCTGGGGGACCTCAAGGCCGCCGCCAACGCCCGTGAGGTGGCGCTGGCGGCCGGCGACGGCGAGCTGACGGTCAGCGACGTCGTCCTTGCCCCCGCCGAGGAACCCGCCCAGGCGTAGCCCCCGGCTGAAGAAGAACCGAAAAGAGGGCCCTCCGCCCGGCTCACGCCGGGCGGAGGGCCCTCTTTGGTTCTCTGCCTTCGGTTCTGCGAGTTTGCGCTTAGATCCCGAAGGAGTCCTCGAAGTGCGTCAGGACCGGCGGGGCGGCCAGGAGTTCACCCAGCCCGCTCGCGCCCTCCTCGTAGGACCGCCACGCCCGGTAGGCAGCGTCCTGCTCCAGCGAGGCCCACTTTTCCACGACAAGGATGTGTGCGGGATTTTCCTTGTCGACCAGGACGTCGACCCCGAGGCAGCCGTCAAATGCCCGGGTGTCGGAGAGAATGTCGCGGAGAACGGCCGGCGCCGTGGGCAGGGATTCCATTTTGAGAGTCAGGTCGAGATGGGCTGTGACGGGCATGGTGCTCCGATGTTCGCAGGTAGGCTCAGGGCCGGGGTGGACACAGCGCACAACAGCGGCACCGCCCCGCTTGTTCCTTCGAGCGCGCGCCCGCCCCGCCAGCAGTTGTCAGGGCGTGCTCCCCCGGAGCCGCCGTTCCGCTTCGCCGATTGCCCAGGCTGCGTTGACCAACCCAATGTGGCTGAACGCCTGCGGAAAGTTGCCCAGCAGTTCCCGGCTGTCTGGCGCCACCTCCTCGGCCATCAACCCCAGCCCGGTGGCGAAGCCGGCAGCCCGCTCGAACACGGCCCTGGCCCGGTCCGTCAGCCCGGCCAGGGCGAGGGCGTGCGCAAGCCAGAACGTGCACAGCAGGAAAGCGCCCTCCTCCCCTGCCAGCCCGTCCTCGCCGTGATACCGGTAGACCAGTCCGCGGGCGTCGGTGAGCCGCTGTTCGATGGCCTCGACCGTGGCGAGGAAGCGCGGATCTGCGGCCGGAAGGAACCCGACAATCGCGAGCATGAGGGCCGAGGCGTCGAGGCGCTCGGTCCCGTACGCCTGGGTGTACGCCCCTGCGGCGTCGCTCCAGCCATTGGCGCGGATGGACTCTGCGATCTTGTCCCGGGCCAGCATCCAGCGCGGTACCCGGTCCCCGGCCTGCAGCACGCCCGCGAGGGTGATGGCACGGTCAACCGCCACCCAGCACATCAGCTTGGAGTACAGGTAGTGCTGCGGTTCGCCGCGGACCTCCCAGATCCCCTGGTCCTTGTTCTGCCAGCGGGCCACGGCGGCATCGGCGGCGTCCGCCAGGAAGCGCAGGGTCTCCGGTGCCAGCTCCGCCAGGAATTCCGGCATCGTGGCGGCAGCATCCAGCAGTTCGCCATAGACATCGAGCTGCCGCTGGTTCCAGGCGCCGTTCCCGACGCGCACCGGGGCACTCGACCGCCAGCCGGGGAGGTGATCCAGCACCCGTTCGGGCAGGTCCCGCTCACCGCCGACCCCGTACATGATCTGCAACTCCTCACCGCCGGCGAGCTGGCGGGCGGCGGCGGTCGCGAGGAACTGGAAGAACTTGCCCGCCTCATCCGGGCAGGCCGCCACCCACAGCGCCTGCAGGGTCATGCTGGCGTCCCGGACCCAGGTGTACCGGTAGTCCCAGTTGCGGGTGCCGCCGGCGACCTCAGGCAGCGAGGTGGTGGGGGCGGCCACGATCGCGCCGCTCGGGTAATAGCTAAGGGCCTGCAGGACACGCCCGCTGCCCGCCACGAGCTCCTGCCACGGGCCCCGGTAATTCTGGTGGATTCCGGACCAACTGGTCCAGCCGTCGAGGGTGTCCGTGAGCCGGTGGGCAAGCTCCTGCTGGCTCCAGAACACCGGCACCTCCTCCGGGCCGCGCTGGCAGTGCAGGGCGAAGCAGATGGTATCTCCGGCAGTCAGGTGCAGGACGGCCCGGCCGGTGCCTCCCTCCAATTCGAAGGGCACCGGGGAGGACAGGGAAAACGCCTCTCCGCCGGCCCGGACCAGGACGCCGCCGTCCACGTTGCGCAACTCCGGAAGGATGACGCCGTAGCCCGGCCGCGGCGCGAAGCTGACCTCGACGTCCACGGTCCCCCGGGTACAGGAAACCTGGCGCAGCAGGGTCCCCGGCGAATCCTGGCCGAGGTCGTGGCCGCGCCTGCCGGAGCCGAGGACGAGGGCGTCGCTGACGGTAATTTGACCCTGGGCGGTGGTGTGGAGCGAGTCCAGCACCATGGACGGGCCCACGTACCTCCGTGTGGTCGCACGCGGTGCCGCGGGGCTGATGGACCAGTAGCCGGCGTCCTCACCCAGCAGCCGGCCGAAGACCGAAGGGCCATCGAAGCGAGGGAAGCAGAGCCAGTCCACGGAGCCTGCCTCGCTGACCAGTGCGGCGGACCAGCAGTCGGAGAGCAGCGCGTAATTTGCGATGGGCTCAGTGCTCACGGCTCACCACCCCCGCGCTTTGGGATTCAGCTAATTTGGACTGCGCTGTTTTGGGCTGCAGCGTTTTTGGACTGCGCTGTTTTCGGGCAAAGGGGAAGCCCCATCAGCTTTTTGCGGTTGGTGGGGCTTCGACTTTTTCGATCACCACGTGACGTCTTAGGTAATCTGGCGGGATCCTTGGAATTTCAGGTCTTCCTACCTCGTCACTGGTAGCCATCATCTGACTTTGCCGAAGGCTGCGTCGGATGAGTGTCACTGAATCTTTGGTTCCTGCGTCCCGCTTCTTTCGAAGTGGGTAAGTTCTATTGTTCTCCCGCTGTTCGGGATGCACAAGGGCCCCGGACGAACTACAAGGAAGTAGTTTTTCCGGGGCCAACGTGACCGCCCTAGGCGCAGTCGCCTAGCTGAAAACCGGGCTCTCGGTGCGGCTTCGCTTGAGCTCAAAGAAATACGGGAAGGAAGCAAGGGCCACGGTGGCGTCCCAGAGCTTGCCGGCGTCTTCGCCGCGGGGAATGCGGGTGAGCACGGGGCCGAAGAACGCCGTTCCGTTGAAGGCCACAACCGGGGTGCCGACGTCCTGGCCCACCAGCGAGATGCCGGCTTCGTGGCTTGCGCGCAGCTGGGCGTCGAATTCATCGGTCTCACCGGCGGCCGCGAGCTCCGGCGGCAGGCCGGCCTCAGCCAGCGACTTGGCGATGACCTCGGCGATGTCCTTGGTGCCCTCGTTGTGGATCTTGGTGCCCATGGCATCGTAGAGCGGCTTGATGTATTCGGCGCCGTGCTTCTCGGCGGCGGCCACGATCACCCGGACAGGGGCCCAGGCCTTGACCAGAAACTCCTTGTACTCGGTCGGCAGCTCATCGCGGCCCTCGTTCAGGACGGCCAGGCTCATCACGTGCCACTCGGTCTTGATGTCGCGGACATCTTCCACCTCGGAGATCCAGCGCGAGGTCACCCAGGCGAAGGGGCACATGGGGTCGAACCAGAAGTCGGCTTTGTTCGTCATGGTCTCAGGCACAGGAATTCTCCTTTGGAAGTCAACGGGGCTGCACTGCGACGGGCCGGCTGAAATGGCACGGCGGCACGGCGCATCATCTACGCATAGCCACGCTGCCGCTAGATTTATTCCGCAGCTTGGCTGATGCGCTGCGTGATTCGGATCAAGCGGACTTACGCCGCTTCACGTCGTGGGCGATCAAGGTGGGCGGCGCCTTCTTGGCCACCACGTCCTCGGTGATGACCACGCTCGCAACGTCGTCGCGGCTCGGCAGGTCGAACATGACCGGCAGCAGGACTTCCTCGAGGATGGCACGGAGGCCGCGGGCACCGGTGCCGCGCTCCAGCGCCTGGTCCGCGATCAAGTCCAGGGCTTCGTCCTCGAACACCAGCTCGACGCCGTCCAGCTGGAACATCTTCTGGTACTGCTTGACGAGAGCGTTCTTGGGCGTGGACAGGATCTGGATGAGCGCCGGGCGGTCCAGGTTCGAGACCGTGGTGATAACCGGGAGCCGGCCGATGAATTCCGGGATCAGGCCGAACTTCAGCAGGTCTTCGGGCATGACCTCACCGTAGGAGTCCGCGTTGTTCTTGACCTCGTTCAGCGGGGCGCCGAAGCCGATACCCTTGCGGCCCGAGCGCGAACCAATGATCTCCTCGAGGCCGGCGAAGGCTCCCGCCACGATGAAGAGCACGTTGGTGGTGTCGATCTGGATGAATTCCTGGTGTGGGTGCTTGCGGCCGCCCTGCGGCGGAACGGACGCGACCGTGCCCTCGAGGATTTTCAGGAGCGCCTGCTGCACGCCCTCGCCCGAGACGTCCCGGGTGATGGAGGGGTTCTCGCTCTTGCGCGAAATCTTGTCGATCTCGTCGATGTAGATGATGCCCTGTTCGGCCTTTTTGACGTCGTAGTCCGCGGCCTGGATCAGTTTGAGCAGGATGTTCTCGACGTCCTCGCCCACGTAGCCGGCTTCGGTCAGGGCGGTGGCGTCGGCGACGGCGAACGGCACGTTCAGTCGCCGCGCCAGGGTCTGCGCCAGGTAGGTCTTGCCGCAGCCGGTGGGGCCGATCAGCAGGATGTTGGACTTGGCGATCTCGACGTCGTCGTGGTGGCCGCCTTCGGCGAGGGCGCCGCTCTTGGGCGCGTGGCCGGCCTGGATGCGCTTGTAGTGGTTGTAAACGGCGACGGCGAGCGACCGCTTGGCGGGCTCCTGGCCGATCACGTATTCCTGCAGGAAGTCGAAGATCTCGCGGGGCTTGGGCAGCTCAAAGCTGCCCAGGTCAGCTACTTCGGCGAGTTCTTCTTCAATGATCTCGTTGCAGAGTTCAATGCACTCGTCGCAGATGTAGACGCCGGGCCCGGCAATGAGCTTGCGGACCTGCTTCTGGCTCTTTCCGCAGAAAGAACACTTCAGCAAATCGGTGCTCTCGCCAATCCGAGCCATATGTGAACCCCTTAGTATCTTGCTGCCGGCCGGGTCGTGCTCCTGTGCAGCGTTGCACCCGTTACTGGAATCACGGACGTTTCCCGCAGGACGTACGGCCGTGACAACTTCCACTCTAGGTCACTTTCGGCCTGATGGGTGGAAAGAAGACGCCGGTGCGGCCCCATTTCTGCTGGGCTGCACCGGCGTCGTGGTTGGACTGCCGTCCGGCTACTTGGTGAGCGCCTGCGGCTTGATCTTGCGGGAGTCAAGCACCTGGTCGATCAGGCCGTAGCTCATGGCCTCGGCGGCCGTGAGGATCTTGTCGCGCTCGATGTCGTTGTTGACCTGCTCGGAGGTGCGGCCGGAGTGCTTGGCCAGGGTGTCCTCGAGCCAGGACCGCATCCGCATGACCTCGGCCGCCTGAATCTCCAGGTCCGAAGCCTGCCCGCCCTGGCCGCCCGAGAGGGCCGGCTGGTGGATCAGGACGCGGGCGTTCGGCAGTGCCAGGCGCTTGCCCGGGGTGCCGGCGGCGAGCAGCACGGCGGCCGCACTGGCAGCCTGGCCCAGGCAGACCGTCTGGATCTCCGGGCGGATGTACTGCATCGTGTCGTAGATCGCCGTCATGGCGGTGAAGGAGCCGCCCGGGGAGTTGATGTAGAGGGTGATGTCCCGGTCCGGGTCGGTGGACTCGAGCACCAGCAACTGCGCCATGATGTCGTCAGCGGAGGCGTCGTCAACCTGGACACCCAGGAAGATGATGCGGTCCTCGAACAGCTTGGTGTAAGGGTCCTGGCGCTTGAAGCCGTAGGGGGTGCGCTCTTCAAACTGCGGCAGCACGTAGCGGCTGCTCGGCAGGTTGCCGGCAGTCGATCCGAAGTTGTAGTTCATGTTCATTGCTCCTGGAGTCGGTTCTGTCTGCGTGCCGTTTAGTTTTCGGTGCCAGCGTCGGCGTTGGTTCCGCCGCCGCCTGCTACGGATCCGGCGTGCGCCGCGATCTTGTCGAAGAAGCCGTATTCGAGGGCTTCGGGCGCCGTGAACCATTTGTCGCGGTCGTTGTCCTTGAGGATGGTTTCCACGGTCTGCCCGGTCTGCTCCGCTGTCAGTTCGGCCATGACCTTCTTCATGTGCAGGATCAGCTCGGCCTGGATTTTGATGTCCGAGGCGGTGCCGCCAATGCCGCCGGAAGGCTGGTGCATCAGGATGCGCGCGTTCGGGGTCGCGTAGCGCTTGCCCTTGGTGCCGGAGGAGAGCAGGAACTGGCCCATCGAGGCCGCCAGGCCGGTGGCGACGGTGACGACGTCGTTCGGGATGAACTGCATCGTGTCGTAGATGGCCATGCCCGCGGTGACCGAGCCGCCGGGCGAGTTGATGTAGAGGTAGATGTCCTTCTCGGGGTTCTCGGCCGAGAGCAGCAGCAACTGGGAGCAGATCGCGTTGGCGTTCTCGTCGCGGACCTCGGAGCCGAGCCAGATGATGCGCTCTTTCAGCAGGCGGTTGTAAATGTAGTTATCCTGGGCGGCCGGATCGACGGTAGCCATCCGGGGTGCCCCTGCTTGCTGTGACATATGTACTTACCTCTCGCTGGCGACGGTGACGCCACTGGACGGCGCCACTGAACTTTCCTACATGGACACTAACGGTTTTCCGGCCTGCTTTGTGCTCAGGCACAGGGCTGTTCGCTGACGGCGCACGATTGCCCGGGAGGGTTCATTGCAGGCTTAAAAAGCCGCACCCCCGGATCGGTGATCCGGGGGTGCGGGCAGGAACTGCGGGAACCGTTGGTGCTAGAACTTCACGGCCGCGGGGTCGTCGTTCTTCGGCGCTTCGGTGGCTGCTGCGTCGTCGGCGGTCTCGGCCTCGGAAGCGGCGTCCTCGGCGTCGGCCTCGAAGGAAGCCTCTTCGCCGCCGGGGCGGACGAAGTCGCTAAGGTCAACCTTGTTGCCCTCGGAGTCGGTGACCTCGGCCTGGCCCAGGACCACGGCGAGTGCCTTGCGGCGGCGAACCTCGGAAACCATCATCGGAACCTGGCCGCTCTGATCGATGATCTGGGCGAACTGGTTCGGGTCCATGCCGTACTGGCTGGCGGTGGTGACGATGTAGTCGATCAGCTCGTTCTGAGTGACGTTGACTTCTTCCTTTTCGGCGATGGCGTCAAGGATGATTTCGTTCTGGAAGGCGCGCTCGGTGTTGGTCTTGACCTCGGCGCGGTGCTCCTCGGTGTCGTGCTCGCCTTCACCGTGGGAGTTCTCGGCGCTGAAGTGCTGCTCGAGCTGCTCTTCGACGACGGAAGCCGGAACCGGGACCTCGACGAGCTCAACGAGCTTGTCCAGGACCTTGTCGCGGGCCTCGACGCCCTGCTCGACGGTCTTGGAGTCTGCGGCCTGCTTGGCGAGGTCCTCGCGGAGCTCGGCAAGGGTGTCGAACTCGGACGCCAGCTGGGCGAAGTCGTCGTTGGCCTCGGGAAGCTCGCGCTCCTTGACGGCCTTGACGACAACCTTGACCTGTGCGGACTCGCCGGCGTGGTCGCCGCCCACGAGGGTGGTGTCGAAGATGGCGTCTTCGTCGGCGCTGAGGCCGGTGACTGCCTCGTCGAGGCCTTCAAGCATGGTGCCGGCGCCGACCTGGTAGGACAGGCCGGACGCGGAGTCGACCTCGGCGCCGTCGATCGAAGCGGTGATGTCGATGGTGAGGAAGTCACCGTCGGCTGCCGGGCGGTCCACGGACTTCAGCGTGCCGAAGCGGCCGCGTAGTTCGTCAAGGGCCTTGTCGACGTCGGCGTCGGACGACTCCGCAGCGGCAACCTCGACCTTGATGCCGGAGTAGTCGGGGAGCTCGATCTCGGGGCGCACGTCAACCTCGGCGTGGAACTTCAGCTCGCCGTCGGTGGCGGACGGGTCCGGAACCTCGGTGATTTCAACCTCGGGACGGCTCAGCGGGCGGATGCCGGTTTCCTGCACGGCAGCCTGGTACCAGCCGTTGAGGCCTTCGTTGATGGCCGTTTCCAGGACGTAGCCGCGGCCGACGCGCTGGTCAATGAGCTTGGAGGGGACTTTGCCCTTGCGGAACCCGGGAACCTGGATCTGCGAAGCAACAGTCTTGTATGCCTCTTCGATGCTGGGCTTCAATTCCTCAAAGGGGACCTCAACATTGAGCTTGACCCGCGTGGGGGTGAGGTTCTCGACAGCGCTCTTCACAGTCTAAGTACTCCTGGTTTTGGGGGATGGGGTTCTGCAACGCCACATGTCTGGCAGTTGCTGCAGAGTCGGGGTGACAGGATTTGAACCTGCGACTTCCTGCTCCCAAAGCAGGCGCTCTAGCCAAGCTGAGCTACACCCCGTAAGTGCACAGAACAGTCTACGGTCATACTGTGCCGATTTGCACATTTGACACTGGGGGCCTGAATTGGGTTTAGTTATATCCGGCTTCAACAGCCGCCCGGAAGTTTTGCTGAAGTTCCAGCAAATTCCCGGGGACGTAGCTTAATGGTAAAGCCTCAGTCTTCCAAACTGATTACGCGGGTTCGATTCCCGTCGTCCCCTCCGAAATATGACGAAGCTAGGGCCCCTCTCCGGAGGGGCTTTTTTCGTGCCCGTCGCCCCCATCGATTGCTCCGTAGCCGCCCTTTTGGGGCGTCAAAAGGGCATCTACTCAGCAATCGACGCGCCTGCCGGGCACCCCGGCCGGTTCAGGCTGACTGGCAGGCAGGGCACCAGTAGAGCTTCCGGGCGGCGTGCTCCGTCAACGCCACCGCTGTGCCGCAGTCCCGGCACTCCTGGCCGTGCCGTCGGTAGACGAAGTGCGCGTCCCCGGGCTCCGGCAGCGTGCCGGCGGGGCGGGCTCCGTTGCCCGCTGCGCCGACGACGGCGGTTCCGTCGCCGCGGGTCGAAGTCCAGTAACGCTCGGGGGTGGTGATGATCCGTCCGTCGCGCACGCCGTCGGACATCATCGCGACGGTGTCGTCCCACAGCTGTCCAGCGGCCGCCGCGGACAGGGCCGTGCCCGGCAGCCAGGGATCCAGCCGCTGCCGGAACAGCAGTTCGGCCCGGTAGACGTTGCCGACGCCGGCGATCACCTTTTGGTCCATCAGCAGCGTCGCCAGCGGGGTGCGCTTTTTCGCCAGGGCGGCGATGAAGCCCTCCCGGTCCCCCGGAAGATTCCGCAGCGGATCGGGTCCCAGCCGGTCGGTGACTGCCTGGGCCTCTGTTTCGGTGAGCGTCTCGCAGGTGGTTGCCCCGCGCAGGTCAGCCCAGCCGTGGGCGCTGGCCAGCCGCACCCGCACGGCGCCCACCGGAGCCGGCGGTCCGGCATACACGGTATCCGGGGCGGCGTCGCCGGAGACCTCCCGCTCCCCTATTTTGCGGGGCGCGCCGATGCTGGAAGCACCGCGGAAACGCTCGTCCCCGCCGAAGTCCCAGGCTCCGTAGAGCCCCAGGTGTACGTGCAGCACCAGGCCGTGGTCGAAGTCGAGGAACAGATGCTTGCCGTGCGCCACGGAGGCGGTGAGGACATGGCCGTCCAGCAGTGCCGCGCCCTGTACGAAACGCCCCTGGGGGCTGGACACGGTGAGCCGCTCCCCCGCAAAGACGTCATCGAACTGCCGCGCCAGCCGGTGGATCGAATGCCCTTCCGGCACTACTCGACGACCTCGCCGGTGGTTTCGTAGGTGGCGATCTTGCCGATCCGGCGGACGTGGCGTTCGTCATTGCTGAACGGCTCGGTCAGGAAGGCCTCGATGATGGCGGTGGCCTCGTCGACGCTGTGCTGGCGGCCGCCCACGGCAACGACGTTGGCGTCATTGTGCTCACGCGCCAGCTTCGCGGTGGAGAGGTTCCAGGCCAGGGCGGCGCGGACTCCCTTGACCTTGTTCGCCGCGATCTGCTCCCCGTTGCCTGAACCGCCCAGGACGATGCCCAGTGCGTGGATGCCGGCCTCCTGGTCCGCGACGACCGCGCGGGCGGCGTTGATGCAGAACGAGGGGTAGTCATCGAGAGCGTCGTAGACCTTGGGCCCGTGGTCCACCACGTCGTATCCCTTGGCGCTGAGGTGGCCCACCAGGTGGGCGCTGAGCTCCATGCCGGCGTGGTCGGTGGCGATGTGAACGCGCGGGAAATCCGGGGCAGTGGTCACGGCGTATCCGTTTCTGTGGGGCGCCGGTGGGCTCTCGGCGCTGCTGGTCAGGGTTCTTCCCAGCCTACTAGGGCTACGCCGTCGGCGCCCCGCCGTTGCGGCGTGCCCGCGCCGCCACGCGGGACAGCACCTGCGCTACGTTGTCCGCCGTCGTCGCATTTCCCCCGCTCACTGCCAACCGCCGGCCGTCGGAGCGGTCGACGACGACGGCGGGGCCGCTGCTGACCAGCATCGCCGTCGTGGCGCCGTGGCTCCGGTAGCCCCAGCCGCCGTAGTCGGACGCCTTGACCTCTTTCGGCGTCGCCGAGTCGATGGCGGCGGCAGGTACGTCCATGACCCGCACGAACCCGGCAGCGAACACCCGCAGCCCACTCCGGTCCACCCGGATCCGGGCAAAGAGGAACACGGCCGCCAGCAGTGCGACCGCCACCAGCAACGCGGCCAGCCAGGGCACGGCGACGGTGAGCAGCGCCGCGGGGAACAGTGTGGCAATCCCGAGCATCACAAAGACCGAACTGCGCGCATGGACCCAGAGGCTCACGGAATCGCCGGCCAACTCGGGGTCCAGCTCCCGCTCCAGCGCGGCCTGCACGGCCCGCTCGTCATCCGTGGACCACCGCTCGTCGGCCTTGAAGACGAACCCCATGACCACTCCCAGGCCCAGGGCTGCGCCACTGCCCATGGCCAGGACAACAACGTCCACCCGCGATCCACGGGCGTCCGGCAGGCCGAGCTGGCCCACCAGCACCGCGGCGAGGACGGTGGTGACGAACAGGCTCACCGCGAGTCCGGCGCCCATCATGAACCGGCGCATCATGACCGGCCGGGACAGCGGCGCCGCCTGCAGCAGGACGGCCCAGCCGACCAGCACGATCAGGGCCGCCCCCACCCCCACCACCGCTCCAAAGGGCGCAAAGTCCGCGGCCCCGGCATCCGTCCAGCGGACGGCCAACGGCTCGGGCAGGTCATTGCGGATCAGCAGGGCGCACACCACGAAGGCGGCCGCCAGCATCAGCGGGAACCCCACGGCGAAACGCAGCGCCCTGGCGTCAACCGAATCCCGGATCTTTCCCATGACTCCAACGCTACCCCTGCGCGGCCGCCCGGAGGGGACACGCTGTGACGTGCACAACTTGCCAAGCTGCTGCAACGTGAAAGAATAATTTCACAGTATTGTTTCCACCGTTCCCACCCTTTTGGAGGCACCCTTTGCCCGGTATGAACCTCACGCGCGCCGAAGCCCGCGAGCGCGCCGAACTGATCGCCGTCGACTCCTACGAGGTCAGCCTCGACCTGACCCGCGGGGAGAAAGTGTTCGGCTCCACCACTGCCGTGAAGTTCACGGCCAAGCCCGGCTCCTCGACCTTCATCGACGCCGTGACCCACACGGTGCACAGCGTCACGCTGAACGGCCGCGAGCTGGATCCTGCGGAGGTCTCCGACGGCATCCGGATCCAGCTACCGGACCTCGCCGCCGAGAACGAGCTCCTGGTGGTCGCGGACGCCCCTTACATGAACACGGGCGAGGGCCTGCACCGCTTCGTGGACCCGGTGGACAATGAGGTCTACCTGTACACGCAGTTCGAGGTTCCCGACTCCCGGCGGATGTTTGCCGTCTTCGAACAGCCCGACCTCAAGGCCAGCTTCAGCTTCACCGTCACCGCGCCGTCCCACTGGGACGTCGTCTCCAACTCCCCCACCCCGGTGCCGGTCGAAACCATCCCGGGCGAGGACGGCGGCGCCCGCTCGGTCTGGGAGTTCGCCCCCACCCCGCGGCTCTCCTCCTACGTCACGGCCCTGATCGCCGGGCCCTACCAGTCGGTCCGCAGCGAGGTGAAGTCCGCCGACGGGAAGGTCACCCCGCTGGGCGTCTTTGCCCGCAAGTCCCTGATGCAGTACCTCGATGCCGACAACATCTTCGACCTCACCCGCCAGGGCTTCGAGTTCTTCGAGGCCCAGTTCGGCTGCCCCTACCCGTTCGAGAAGTACGATCAGCTCTTCGTGCCGGAGTTCAACGCCGGCGCCATGGAAAACGCCGGCGCCGTGACCATCCTGGAAGGCTACGTCTTCCGCAGCAAGGTCACCGAGGCCCAGGTGGAGCGCCGCGCCATCACCGTGCTGCACGAGCTGGCCCACATGTGGTTCGGCGACCTCGTGACCATGCGCTGGTGGAATGACCTCTGGCTCAACGAGTCCTTCGCCGAGTACATGTCCCACCTCGCGGCCGTCGAGAACACCAAGTTCGACCACGCCTGGACCACCTTCGCTTCGGTGGAAAAGTCGTGGGCCTACCGCCAGGACCAGCTGCCCACCACGCACCCGATCTTCGCCGAGATCAACGACCTGCAGGACGTCGAGGTGAACTTCGACGGCATCACCTACGCGAAGGGCGCCTCGGTGCTGCGGCAGCTGGTGGCCTGGGTTGGCCCGGAGGAGTTCATGGCCGGCGTGCGCGAGTACTTCCGCAAGCACTCCTGGCAGAACACCGAGCTCAGTGACCTGATGGTCGAGCTGGAAAAGGCCAGCGGCCGCGACCTGGACCACTGGGGCCGGCTCTGGCTGGAAACCGCCGGGGTCAACACGCTCAAGCCGGAGCTGTCCGTCGGCGAGGACGGCACGATTACCTCGTTCGCCATCCTGCAGTCCGCCACCGAGTCCCAGCCGACCATCCGCCCACACCGCCTCGCCGTCGGTTTCTACAACCTCGACGGCGCCGGGAAACTGGTGCGCGTGCACCGGGAGGAGCTCGACGTCGACGGCGAGCGCACCGAGGTCCCGGCCCTGGCCGGGCTCGCTCAGCCGGACCTGATCCTGCTCAACGACGACGACCTCGCCTATGCCAAGGTCCGGCTGGACCAGAAGTCCCTGGCCACCGCCACGGCGCACCTGAAGGACTTCGGCCAGAGCCTGCCCCGGACCCTGGTCTGGGGTTCTGCCTGGGACGCCGCGCGCGACGGCGAAACCCCGGCCCGCGGCTACGTGGAACTGATCCTGGCCAACATCGCCGAGGAATCCGACTCCTCCGTGATCCTGGTCCAGCTCCGCCAGCTCGCCACCACGTTGAACTTCTACGTGGCCGCAGAACACAAGGAAGCCACCGCGACCGCCGCGGCCGACCGGCTCTGGGAGCTGGCCTCCCGGGTCCCGGCCGGCTCCGACGCGCAGCTGCAGTTCGTGAAGTCCTACGCCTTGCTGGCCCGCAGCGCCGGCCAGCTGGACACGGTCGCCGGCCTGCTGGACGGCTCGCGCGAGCTGCCCGGCCTCACCGTGGACCAGGACCTGCGCTGGGAGCTGATTGCATCCCTCGTGGTCGGCGGCCGGGCAGGCCAGGATCAGATCGACGCCGAGCTCGAGCACGACAACACCGCCACCGGACAGAACGCGGCAGCCCTGGCCAAGGCGGCCATCCCCACCGCAGAGGCCAAGGCCGCGGCCTGGGAGTCGATCGTGGTCAAGGGCGAGCTGTCCAACGCGCTGCAGGGTTCGGCGGTCGCCGGGTTCACCCGCGTGCTGGACACGGCCCTGCTGGAGCCCTACGCCGAGAAGTACTTCGAGGCCGTCCCGGGCATCGTCAAGGACCGCACCCACGCCCTGGCCCAGCAGATCGTCGTCGGACTTTACCCGGCGCAGCTGACCACGCAGGAAACGGTGGACCGCACCGATGCGTTCCTCGCCTCGCTGCCCGAAGACAGCGCGGCGCTGCGCCGGATGATGCTGGAGAACCGCGACGGCGTGGCCCGCGCCCTGCGCGCCCGCTCCGCGGACATCTAGCTCCGGCCGAGACTGACCCGCAAGACGGGGACAGCAGCCCAGGACCCCGGCACCGCTAGGCGGCGCCGGGGTTCTGGCGTTTCAGCGCCGCTAGACTGGCGGCATGAGCCTCGACTTGCACCGTTACGCCCTGACCGTCCGCTGGACCGGAAACCTGGGCAGCGGGACCTCGTCGTATCGGGGCTACTCCCGCGACCACGACGTCGAGATCCCCGGGCTGCCGGTGCTGAAAGGCTCGGCGGACCCCACCTTCCACGGGGACCGGGAGCGGCACAACCCCGAACAGCTGCTGCTGGCGGCGCTCTCGCAGTGCCACATGCTGTCCTTCCTGCACGTCGCGGTGAAGCACGGCGTGGTGGTGACCGGCTACGAGGACCAAGCCGAGGGCCTGATGCGCACCAACCGGGACGGCAGCGGCCAGTTCGAATCGGTCACCCTCAAACCCCGGGTCACGACGGCCGAGCCGGTGGCGGACGAGCTCTTCGAGGAACTGCACCGCGGAGCGAACGCGGTCTGCTTCATCGCCCGGAGCGTGAACTTCCCGGTCCGGCACGAGGCCTCCGCAGCCGTGGACCCGGCGGCAGCAGCTCAGCTGGACTGAAACTCCGCCTGGAATTCCTGCAGCAGCCGGCGCTCGGTGTCCGGGCTGAGACCGGCCCGGCGTTCCCGGTCCAGCCCGCGGCGGCGCTCGTCCGCCAGTGTGTCGCGCAACGTCTCCGTCCAGGGCCGCAAAACCATCCCGGCGGCCTGCGCCGCGGCGCCGCTGCGGGAGGAGAACCCGGCGTGGCCGTCCGGGAGCCAGAGCGGCAACGAGTCCGGACCTGCCCAGTAATTCGCACCACGGGCGGCGAGCCAGTCAGACGGCGCCGCCACGACCTCCCCGCTTCCCCCGGACAGCCGCCGTGACTCCTCGAGGTACTCGGCAAAGGGCACCGGCTCGCCCACCGCGTTCAACGCCCCCGTGACACCCTCCTCCGCCGCGGCCAAGACCCAGGCGGCCAGGTCCCGGACGTCGATGATCTGGGTGGCGTCCGCAGGAATATCCGGAGCCAGCACCGGCCCCGTATCCCGGGCGAAACGGGCGGGCCAGTAACCGTACCGGTCCGAGCCATCCCCCGGCCCGCCGATCAGCCCGGCCCGGCAAAGGTGCGCCCGGCCCCCGGCCAGTTCCGTTGTCAGGCGTTCGATCGCCGACTTCGCTTCCCCGTAATTCTCCGCCGTCGCCGGGATGCCGGCCGGCAACGGCGCCAGCACGGCGTCGTCCTCCGCCGCGCCGGGCACCGAGTGGTCCGCGTACACGGAACAGCTGGATACGAACGTCCAGTGGCGGGCACTGCCGGCGAGCGCCTCAAGCGCTTCCTGAGCCTGGCCCGGGTCCCGGGCGACCTCGATGACGGCGTCCCATTCCCCCGCGTGGACGGCCCCCTCGTAGGCGGCCGGGCCGGTTGATCGGTCCGCTTGCAGCCACGTGGCCCCCTGCGGCGGTGGCGACGTTGTCCCGCGGGCCAGGCACATGACCTCGTGGCCGGCGGCGACGGCCTGCCGGGCGATTTCTGCTGACAGAAAGGCTGTGCCGCCGAGGACGAGGATGCGCATGGGGCCACGGTACGGCGCTAATGTTGAAGTTGAACAGAGTGTTATGCGCCCGGCGAACGCGGGCGTTCCGAAGGAGTAAACCCTGCTGATGTACAGCCTGACCGCCGCCGAGCCGCTCACGACGCCGGACATTTCGGCCATCAACCTGCCCGGTGTCCTGATCAGCATCGGGGTCGGCGTCGCCGCGTGGCTGGTGGCGTCCTTCGTGATCGCAGGCATCACGAAGCGGGTCGCCGCGGGCACCACATTCTTCAAGAAGCCGCATTTCCGCTGGGTGGCCCCGGCGCTGCGTGCCCTGGACCATCAGCGGCGCGAGCAGCGCGCCAACACCATCGGTTCCCTGCTCAACAGCGTGGTGAGCGTACTCGTCGTCGTGATCACGGTGATGTATGTCCTGCAGAACCTCAACGTGAACATCGCCCCGCTGCTGACCAGTGTGGGCATCCTCGGCGTCGCGATCGGCTTTGGCGCCCAGCAACTGATCCGCGACTTCCTGGCCGGCATCTTCATCACCATCGAGGACCAGTACGGGATCGGCGACGTCATTGAGACCTCCGAGGTGGTGGGCACGGTCGAGTCCATGGGCCTGCGCATCACCCGGGTCAGGGCCGAGGACGGCACGGTCTGGTACCTGCGCAATGGCGAGATCCTGCGGGTAGGAAACCGTTCACAGGGCAGCTATGTGGCGCCCGACAGCGGACCGGCCGACGACGCCGGCTCCGCAACCCAGCAACAGGCCGGAGAATAAAATGACGCTTCCCATTGCCGGCGAACCCCGCCAGCCCAAGATGCTGATGCAGAACGATCCATTCAGCCAGCCCGGTTACACGGACAATTTCTATGACGCCGTGGGCGGCCATGAGACGTTCGTGAAGCTCATCGATGTGTTTTACGACAGCGTCGCGACGGACCCGCTGCTTCGCCCGATGTATCCGGAAGAGGACCTCGGACCGGCGAAGCGGCGTTTCCTGATGTTCTTGGAGCAGTACTGGGGCGGTCCCACGACCTACGGTGAGGAACGCGGCCACCCGCGGCTGCGGATGCGGCACCAGCCGTTCCGCGTCACGCCCGAGGCCAAGGACGCCTGGCTGCACCACATGCGCACCGCTGTCGACGCCCTGGAACTGCCGCCGCTCTACGAGGGGACCCTCTGGGACTACATGGAACGGGCGGCGCTCTCGATGGTCAACAGCCCCTCCGGCGCCTAGGCCGGACATGGAAGACCCCGGAGGCACTTGGGGGGATGTCTCCGGGGTCTTTCTGCCTCAAGAATACCCTGCCGGGTATGGGGCGGCAAGTGTTGCGGCCGTCTTTACTGCCGCCGTGATGGGTAGGGTACTTTCCATGCCGATAATCCGCGACGACCGTCCCGCCGACCGCACCGCGCTGGCCGCGCTCAGGGCCAGGTGGGCCGCAGAGCAGGAGCCCGAACCGCGGGGCGGCCGGGACTTCGACGAGATCTACGGCGACTGGATGGATGCCAACCCACGCAAGTTCTTCGTGGCGGAGGAAGACGGCCAGCTGATCGGAATGCTCAACCTCCTGGTCTTCGAACGGATGCCGAAGCCGGGGAAGCCGCCCTCCTTCTGGGTCTACCTCGGTAACGTTTACGTGCTGCCGGACTTCCGGAATGCCGGCGTCGGGGCGCAGCTGGTGCAGGCCGCAATTGAGTTCTCGCGAGGCCTCCCCGCGGCACGAATGGTCCTGTCGCCGTCTCCCGCGTCGCACAATTTCTACACCCGGCTGGGATTCCAGCCCGCAGCGGAGCTCAGCGTTCTCCGGTTCTGACCGGGGACGCAGCCCCGTCCGGCTAGGCTGACGGGCATGGCGATCATTCATCAGGCTCAGCTGCAGCCCACGAAACTTGAACTCCTCCAAAGCTGGCTGCCGCGGCAGCCCTGGTTCACGAGAGGCGCCGCGGGGCTCGGCAAGGTGGGCGCCTTCCGGTTCGACGACCCGGACGGCGAAGTCGGCATGGAGACGATCCTCGTCGCGGCTGACGATACGGTCTTCCAGGTGCCGCTGAGCTACCGGGGCTCACCCCTGCACGGCGCCGAGGCGTCGTTAATCGGGACCATGCAGCACTCGGTCCTCGGCGAGCGGTGGGTTTACGACGCCGTCGGCGATCCCTGCTACCTGGACGCCCTGGCCGCCGCCATCCTGACGGGCCAGCCACAGGCGCAGCACTTCCTGGCGGTGGAGGGCAGGCTCGAGGCGATGCCGGAGACGGTCCTTGTTGGCAGCACCGGGCCGCATCGTTCCGCGGCGCCGGCCCTCGGCCCAGCCACAGTCTCCAACACGGACGCGGGAACGCTGGTCCGGACCGGAGCGCTGGAGCTGCTCGTCATCCGCCGGCTTCAACTGGCGGAACAGGCCGCTGGCCCCGAGGCCCTCACCGGAACCTGGGACGGCCAGCAGACCCCGGTCAAACTCGCGGCCGTCACGGCAGGCTGAGCGCGTCGAGCTCCGGGCGGCGCTGGCCTGGGGATCTGGGGACCTAGGGACCTGGGCTCGTCCTAGAGTCCCGATCCGGCACGGACCAGGACGTGCCCGCGGGGGCTGCTGAGCCGGAACCACCGGCCCGAGCGGAAGAGGCTTTGTTCGGCGTCGGCCAGGAATCCCAAGGTCAGCGCGGCGAAGGCCGCACCGGCTGGCAGGCCGCTCGCGTCGGGCAACTCCCGGCCCCAGACGGTGGCCCGGGCGTTGTTCACGATCAGGGCGCCCGGCTTGTCCGGGATGATGGCCGCGATTTCGCTAATGCCGGCCTCTGCCGCCAGTCGAAGGGTTGCGTCCTGCAGCGTTCCAAGCGGCTCCCACCCGGCGCGGGGAGCGCCGACGCCGGCCCACGATTCGGTGACGGTCATCGGCGGCACCGGCAGTTCGACGTCGTCGGCGCCAGCACGGGCCAGGCGGTCCAGCACCGCGGAGAGCGGGACGGTCACGTCGAGTTCGGCGGGCGCAGCCAGGGCGACGGTCCGGAGCCCCAGGATGGTCGGGGTGGCCTCCCCCAGCAGCCGGGGCCGCAGCACGCAGACATAAGCCGCCAGAACCGGCCCCGAGGCGTTCAGCCGGATGGCGCCGTCGTCGACAGCCCGGGCCCGGGTGGCGAAGGTGCGCAGGTCGGCGAGGTCGCGGGGATCGGTGAACTGCAGGGGCTGGGTTAGGACGTCAGACACAATCTCGACTCTACCGGCTGTGCCTCTTTTGAGCCGTGCCGGGGTGCCGTCTAGAGTCAAACCATGACTGAAGCCGAAGCCGGATTGCAGGCGATGCCCACCGAGGATCCCACCTCCTCGCTCATCCAACTCCTGAACCTCGGCGAGCTGGAGGGCGCAAGGACCGACGAGGACATCTTCATGGGCCCCTCCCAGAAGCAGCCGCGCCAGCGCGTCTTCGGCGGCCAAGTGCTGGCACAGTCCCTGGTAGCCGGCAGCCGTACCGTTCCCGAAGGCCGCGGAGTCCACTCCATGCACGGCTACTTCCTCCGGCCCGGCGACGCCAACAAGCCAATCACCTTCGGGGTCCAGCGGCTGCGCGACGGCCGGTCCTTTTCCGCTCGCCGGGTCCATGCCTACCAGGAGGGCATGCCTATCCTGTCGATGATCGCGTCTTTCCAGGACGAGGATGAAGGCATCGAGCACCAGACCGAAATGCCCGCCGGGATACCGGACCCGGAGTCGCTGCCGAGCACGGCCGACCTGCTCGGCAAATACGACCATCCCGTGGCGCGGCACTGGGCCTACGAGCGGCCCTTTGACATCCGCCACGTGGATCCGGCGCTGTACGTGTCCGCGAAGGGCCCCAAGGAGGCCCGGAACGCGGTCTGGATGCGTACCTTCGGCCCGATGCCCGACGACCCGGAGATGCACCGCGCCGCGCTGGCCTACGCCAGCGACTACACCCTGCTCGAATCCGTGCTGCGCCGGCACGGAATGAGTTGGATTACCCCGGGAATGTCCGTGGCCAGCCTGGACCACGCCATGTGGTGGCACCGGCCCGTCCGCGTCGATGAATGGCTGCTCTACGTCCAGGAATCGCCCAGCGCACAGGGTGCCCGCGGCCTGGCCACCGGCAAGATCTTCAGCCGCGACGGCCGGCACGTGGCGACCGTGGCCCAGGAGGGCATGATCCGGGTGCCGACCGACCTGAAAAACAAGGTCAAGGGTGCTGTGCAGACCAAGGTGCTGAAACACCAGATGCGCAAGGCCGACCGCGGCTGAGGCGGACACACAAAAGGCCCGGCTCCCCGTGGGGAGCCGGGCCTTTGCATTGGCCATGGCGGGACCGCGCTGCCGGACTTAGTCGCGGGTCAGGCGGCGGTGCGTCACCCGGTGCGGCTTGGCCGCGTCCGGGCCGAGGCGCTCGATCTTGTTCTCCTCGTAGGATTCGAAGTTGCCCTCGAACCAGTACCACTTGGAGGGGTTCTCCTCGTCGCCTTCGTAGGCGAGGATGTGGGTGGCCACCCGGTCCAGGAACCAGCGGTCGTGCGAGACGACGACGGCGCAGCCCGGGAATTCGAGCAGGGCGTTCTCGAGGCTGCTGAGCGTCTCAACGTCCAGGTCGTTGGTCGGTTCGTCGAGGAGCAGCAGGTTACCGCCCTGCTTGAGGGTCAGCGCCAGGTTCAGGCGGTTGCGCTCACCACCGGAGAGCACCCCGGCCTTCTTCTGCTGGTCCGGACCCTTGAACCCGAATGCGGCAACGTAGGCGCGGGACGGCATCTCGACCTGGCCGACCTGGATGAAGTCGAGTCCGTCGGAGACGACCTCCCACAGGGTCTTGTTCGGGTCGATGCCGCCGCGGCTCTGGTCAGCGTAGGAGATCTTGACGGAGTCGCCGATCTTCAGTTCGCCGCCGTCGAGGGGTTCCAGGCCGACGATCGTCTTGAAGAGCGTGGTCTTGCCGACGCCGTTCGGGCCGATGACGCCCACGATGCCGTTGCGCGGCAGGGTGAAGGAGAGCCCGTCGATCAGGGTGCGGTCCTCGAAGCCCTTCTGGAGGTTCTTGGCCTCCAGGACCAGGCCACCGAGGCGCGGGCCCGGCGGGATCTGGATCTCTTCGAAGTCGAGCTTGCGGGTACGGTCCGCCTCGGCGGCCATTTCCTCGTAGCGGGCCAGACGGGCCTTGGACTTGGTCTGGCGGCCCTTCGCGTTGGAGCGGACCCATTCGAGTTCTTCGGCGAGGCGCTTAGCCTGCTTCGCGTCCTTCTTGCCCTGGATCTCCAGGCGGGCGCGCTTCTTCTCGAGGTACGTGGAGTAGTTGCCCTCGTACGGGTACAGGTGGCCGCGGTCGACTTCGGCGATCCATTCGGCCACGTGGTCCAGGAAGTACCGGTCGTGGGTCACGGCCAGGACTGCACCAGGGTAGGAGGAGAGGTGCTGCTCGAGCCACAGCACGCTCTCGGCGTCGAGGTGGTTGGTGGGCTCGTCGAGGAGCAGCAGGTCCGGCTTCTGCAGCAGGAGCTTGCAGAGGGCGACGCGGCGGCGCTCACCACCGGAGAGCAGCGTGACGTCGGCATCGGCCGGCGGGCAGCGCAGGGCATCCATGGCCTGCTCGAGCTGGGAATCGAGATCCCAAGCGTCGGCGGCGTCGATGGCTTCCTGCAACTGGCCCATTTCCTCGAGGAGGGCGTCGTAGTCAGCGTCCGGGTTGGCCATTTCCTCGGAGATCTCGTTGAAGCGCTGGATCTTGCCGTAGATCTCGCCGACGCCTTCCTGGACGTTGCCCAGAACGGTCTTGTCCTCATTCAGCGGCGGCTCCTGCAGCAGGATGCCGACAGTGTAGCCGGGGCTCAGCCGGGCTTCGCCGTTGGAAGGGGTGTCCAGGCCGGCCATGATCTTGAGAATGGTGGACTTACCGGCACCATTCGGGCCAACAACACCAATCTTGGCCCCCGGGAAGAAGGACATGCTCACGTCGTCGAGGATAAGTTTTTCGCCAACAGCCTTACGGGCCTTGGTCATTGTGTAGATAAATTCCGCCATGCCTACAAATCTAGTGGCTCGGCACGGATAACTCACATTCCGGGCCCTGCCAGCCGGCGATGTGGCTCCGCATGTGCATGGACGACCTCCGGACCGGTTCTAGGCAGCCGAACCCGCGAAACAGCGGCCATCGGCCAAGACGGTCAAGACGGTCACTGCCACCGCGCCGTTGCGCAGCTGGGCGACGACGCAGTCCCTGTCCTGCCGGACCGCGGCCTCAACGACATCAGCCTGCAGGCCGGTGGGGGTTTGGCTCGCAGTGACTTCGATGGATGCCCGAGGAAACCCAGCTTCGACGAGGGCCGCCCGGATTTGTTCCGTTCCGGGCTTGGACCCTCCGCTCGATAGCTTCGTCAGGGCCGCCTCTACCCGGTCCCTGGCAGCGGAAGTCGCAGGGCCCAAGGTTGCTGCCGTGGAGGGGATCCGGGCGGGTACGGGCGGCGCCGGGACAAGCGGAGCCTGCGTGGACGAAGCCTGCGTGGACGGGAGGCGGGCCGACGCTCCCCCGTTGACGCCCTCGACCGCCGAGCAACCTGCCGTTGCTGCCAGCAACACGACAAGCGCTCCGAGCACAGGCAGCACCAGATGGCGTCGGGTGTTCGTCCGGGCTCGCTTCACCCGGCAATTCTGCCATGTGGTCTCAGCCACGCGGTCTCGCGGCCTCAATCCGCCGGACTCAGGCGGCGGCCCCTTTCAGTTCGCCGGTCTCTGCATCAAAGTCCTGCTCGTCATCGTCTGTTCCCGCAGCGTCGGCGTCGTCCGCCCCGGCATCCATGTCGCGGTCGGCGTCGTCCGGGGCGTCCTGCCCGGCGTCCGCTCCGTGCGGCACGGCGCCGTCGTGACCGGGGACCGGGCCATTAGCGGCAGTGCGCGTGAAATTGGCAGAGCCCCACATCAGGTCGTGGCCAACGGACTCGGCGTCGATCTCCGCCACGTGATAGACGCGGCCATCCTTTTCCCAGCTGCGCATCTTGAGCCGGCCGACGATGATGACCCGCTGGCCCTTCTTGATGCTGCAGCCCATGTTTCCGGCCAGCTGGCGGTAGCCCTGCACCGTGAACCAGTTGGTATTTCCGTCCACCCAGGCGTTCGCGGAGCGGTCAAAGCGCCGCTCCGTCGAGCCCAACCGGAAGGAAGCGGTGGCGACGCCGCCCGGCGTCGTCGAACTCCTGATCTCCGAAGCAACGAAGCCGCGGACCGTGATGCTGTCGTTCATTGGTCTGTCCTGTCTGGGAATTGTCCCTGTTTCGAAGAGGGTCTGTCCTGAAGAAGCGCTGCCTTGAATAAGCGCTGTCTCGATTGGTCCCGCTCCAGCGGGCAGTTCCAGCTTCGCGCCCGGGTGTCCTGGCTGTCAGTGCGGGTTTCCGCTATGTGGAAAACCCGGCCGGCCAGCAGGCACGGGCTCTCCTTGACTGGCGGCGCGCGCGGGGCACTGTAAACTTCTTGAGGCGTCCCCGGCATCAGCCGGCCGGCACGCCGAACGTGCCCCAGTAGCTCAGGGGATAGAGCAGCGGCCTTCTAATCCGCCGGTCGGGGGTTCGATTCCCTCCTGGGGCGCAACGTGCGGCCCTGGTCGCGGATCATCCGCCGCCCAGGGCCGCACCTTTCCCGCCTCGCACCGACGAGGCCAACAACCGCCAACCCGGCCCCTTCAAATCCATTTGTTGTGCCTGAAGGTCAGGTAGAGCGCCACTCCCATCACCAGCATCAGCCCCAGCGCCATGGGGTAGCCGAATACCCAGTCAAGCTCCGGGATGAGGCGGAAGTTCATGCCGTAGATGGACGCGATCAGCGTGGGCGCGAAGAGAATGGCCGCCCAGGACGAGATCCGCTTGGTCTGCTCGTTCTGGGCAATGCTCGATTCCGTGAGGAGCCGCATTTCGTCGTTCTGCCGCTGGGCGACGAGTGCGGCGTTGACCGCGAGCGCGTTCTGGAGCAGGGCGCGGAAGGCTGCGATCCGTTCACTCAGGCGCAGCACGTGATCCAGCACATCGCGGAAGTGGTCCTGCAGTTCCGGCCCGGGCACCCGGTTCGGGAGCCCGGCCCGGAGCGCCTGAAGGATGCCGGTCAACGGGGCCGTCGCACGCTGGAACATGATCACCTGCCGCGAGAGTTCGTAGATCCGGCGGGAAACTCCCGGATCGGCGGCGAAAAGCTCATCTTCGATCTCGTCGACGTCGTTCTCCAGGCCGGCGGCCACAGGTTCGTACTCATCGACCACCTGGTCAAGGATGGCGTACAGCACGGCGTCCGGCCCCAGCGCCAGGAAGTCCGGCTGGGATTCCATCCTGCGGCGCACCCGGGCGAGGTCCGGTGACTCCGCCCGGCGGACGGTGACCACGAAGTCGGGGCCAGTGAATATGTGGATCTCGCCGAACTGGACCTTTTCCACTTCGTCCAGGTAGCGCGCCGGCCGCAGCACCAGGAAGGTGGTCTCGCCGTAGTGTTCGAGCTTGGCACGCTGGTGGCCGGCGAGCGCGTCCTCCACCGCAAGATGGTTCAGGTCAAACTCTTCGGCCACCGAGCGGAGCTCCTCGGCGTCCGGACGGTACAGCCCGATCCAGGCCATCCCCTGGCGCTGCCGCAGCAGGAAGTACGTCTCGTCCAGGTCATCCGGGTCCGCGGTCCGGTACCCGTCCACGTAGACGGCGTTGTCGACGATCGTCACGGCTATGCCTCCTCGCCTGAACCGCCCGCTCCGGGCGTCCCCCTTTGGCTGTGACGCTATACCGTCGGCCCTCCGGTGCCAACAGCCCGTAGCCTCCCGCAAGCGCCAAGCGGACCGGGCAGGAACGCACCCCCAGGCTGCATACCCCCAGACCATCAGCACGCTTAGTATTGAGGTGAGACGCGGGGCGCCAGGGAATGCCTGGGCAATCCGCCCGCAACCGAAAGGTACGGCCGCCATGACCCAGACTCCCGACAGATTCGATCCCAGCGACCGCATGGCTCCCCACGATGCCCACGACGCCCCGCCCGCGCAGTACCCCAGGCCGTCGGAGGCCCCGTCCGGAGACGTCGGGGGCTACCCGGCTGGCGCCGCGGGAAACAGCGCCGCCGTTGATACCGGAGCCCCGGTTGAAAGAGCCCCTGTTGAGACAACCCCGGTTGGCCAGACAGCCGAACCGCGCCAAGAAGCTCCCCGCGCCGGGACCCCGGCACCGACGGCGGCCATAGACGAACCCCGCCGGGTCACCCGGGCAGGCATGGTGTGGACCGCCGTGGCCAGCGCGCTGGTGGTGCTGATCCTGCTGATCGTCTTCATCCTGCAGAACCAGGTCTATGTCCAGGTGAAGTTCTTCGGCCTCGAAGGGTCCGTCCCGCTCGGCGTCGCTCTCTTCATCGCAGCGGTGGGCGGCGGCGTGCTGGTCGCCATCGCCGGGGCGGCCCGCATCGTTCAGTTGCGGCTCGCCACGCACCGCCAGCGCGCCCGGCTCGCCGTCCAGGGCACACGAAACCGCTGAAATCCCGCTGACACCCCGGCGGCCTGCGCCGATCGTTCGGTCTTCGCCACCTACCGGCCCTAGGGCAGGGTCAGGATGACCGGCCCGTCTGCGGTGATCGCCACGGTGTGTTCGCTGTGGGCTGCGCGGCGCCCGTTGGCCGAACGGAGGGTCCACTCGTCGTCGTCGTGGTAGTAGTCGTCGTCGCCGCCGAGGATCAGCATGGGTTCGATCGCGATGACCAGTCCTTCGGTCAGTTTGAGGCCCCGGCCCGGCCGCCCGTGATTGGGCACGGGCGGTTCGGCGTGCATGGTCCGGCCAATGCCGTGGCCGCCGTGGTCGGCGAGCAGCCCGTAACCGGCCCGGCGTGCGGCGCCGCCGATCGCGTAGGCCACATCTCCCATTTTGTTGCCGATCCGCGCCGCCTCAATGCCGCGGGCTAGCGCCTCATCGGTAGCGTCGATGAGTGCCTGGTCCACCGGGTCCGCCGTGCCCACGATGAAGCTAACGGCCGCGTCCCCGCACCAGCCGGCAAGGAAAGCGCCGCAGTCCACGCTGAGCAGGTCGCCGTCCGCGAGCCGGTAGTCGTTGGGGATGCCGTGCACCACGGCGTCGTTGACGGACGTGCAGATCACGCCCGGGAAGGGGACGGAGGCCCAGCGGGGGTGGTAGTTCAGGAACGCCGGCGTGGCGTCTGACTCTGCCATCACCTGCGCGGCCACGGCGTCGAGATCCTTGAGGGACACGCCGACGGCGGCAGCCTCACGGACCTGCGCCAGCGCGTTCGCCACCACCCGCCCGGCCTCGCGCATCAGGGCGATCTCTTCGGGGCTTTTGATCATGGACATGGCATTCCTTCCGACGCTGGGGCAGGTGGCTGCGACGCTCAGATGACGGGCCGGGTGGTTACCGGCTCCGACGGCTTGCTGAACAGCTGCTTGGTTTTCGGATCAAGGAAGATCAGGTACAGGGCGAACAGCAGGGCGATGATCGCGGCGGCGTTGCGCGCCAGGGCGAGCGCGAGGCCCAGGTCGTCGGTCTGCAGGTAGGGGAAGACTTCCAGCTGGTCCGAGATGGCGTAGACCATGAAGAAGGACACCATGAAGTACAGAGCCTTGACCTGCCAGTCGTCCCGGATGCCGGTGACCGCAAAGAGCGGGATGAGCCAGACGACGTACCAGGACTGGATCATCGGGGCCAGGAAGACGACGGCGGCGAACGCCAGGGTGAGGCGCCGCATCAGGCGGTCGAAATCGCCGCGGAAGATCTGCCAGCCGACAATGCCTAGCGCAAGCAGCTTCCCGGCGTCGTACGCCCACTTGGCCATCCCCCAGCCGTCCAGGCTGAAGGCGTTGAAGATCGAGGCGACAATGAGCCCGAGCAAGCCTACCGGCGCATACCAGATCCAGATGCTGCCGGGGGCGGATAGCCCGTTGATCCAGCCGAAGCCAAAGCCGTTGACCAGGCTCATCGCATAAAGCAGACCCAGGCTGATGCCGGCGGTCAGGGCCCAGAAGATGAACTTGCGCGGCCAGCCGGCATTCTTGCCTGCCCACAGCAGGCCGATGAACGGCAGGAACACGATCGTGATGGGTTTGACCGAGATGGAGAGCGTGACCAGGACCAGGCCAAGCGGCACGCGTTTGGTGGCGCAGTAGTAGAGGCCGGCGAGGGCCAGGCCGATCATCAGGGCATCGTTGTGCACGCTGGCGATGAAGTTGGTCAGGAACAGTGGGTTGGCGGCGGTGAGCCAGAGGGCGCGGTGCGGATTGACGCCGTGGAGCTCAGCCAGCTTGGGTACGTAGATCACGCAGAGCACAATGCCGACCAGAGCCGCGAGCCGGAACAGCATGACGCTGGCCTCCGGGTGGACGTTCGTGGACCAGACAACAAACTGTTCGATCCAAAGGAACAGCTGCCCGTACGGTACCGGCGCCTCGGTCCACATCTTGTCCGCGCCCAACTGGAAGTAGTTCGACAGCGCCGAGATGCCGTTCTCGTAGGGGTTGAACCCCTCCACCATGAGTCGGCCCTGGCCGATGTAGGCGTAAACGTCGCGGCTGAACAAGGGGACGGAGAACATCATCGGCAGACCCCACGCCGCCACGGCCGTCAACGTTGCCTTGCGGGCGCCGGGGCCCCAGGTGCGCACGCGCTGGCCGAGCCGGAGCCAGGCGCGGACCAGCAGCATGCCGCCCACGGCCAACAGGACGATGCTCAGCCCGACACCGACGGCCTCGGTCCGCATCCAGATGAACAAAGGCAGGCGCCGCAGTTCGGAGACCGGGGCGAGCCAGCCAACGCCTAGCGAACCGACCGCCATGAACATTGAGCCCAGGAAGCCCGACAGGATCGGCGAGCGGGCGTTGTCCACATCAGCAACAACTGCCTTCGGGGAGGTGCGGGACGTACCGGCAGCCGTTTCCCCCGCCGCAGGTACAGGCGCCGTCATCTCAGGATCGTCCAATCTCTTGTGGGGCTTGGTTGGCCCGCAGCCGGCCGGTAATCCGGCCATGGGGCAGGCCGCGATGACGAAAATCTTCGACGGCCGCGTACCCGAAATCCTAGCACCGGACCGCTCAGCGGCGGCGGAACGGTAGGCTGGGCGGGTGCCTATAACTAACGAACGCATCGTGTGGATCGACTGCGAAATGACCGGCCTGGACTCCAAGAACGACGCCCTCATCGAAGTGGCGGCCCTGGTGACGGACTCGGAACTGAACATCCTCGGCGACGGCGTCGACGTCGTGATCAAACCCGACGACGCCGCGCTGGCCCAAATGAACGACTTCGTGCGCGACATGCACACCCGGTCCGGC
This sequence comes from Arthrobacter sp. 01N442, assembly GCF_056399345.1. Taxonomy (NCBI): domain Bacteria; kingdom Bacillati; phylum Actinomycetota; class Actinomycetes; order Micrococcales; family Micrococcaceae; genus Arthrobacter; species Arthrobacter sp. 01N442. Next base: position 216,900 of record NZ_JBFTRD010000005.1, on the reverse strand, counting down.
CTGCTTGCGGAGCTCCCCGATGGCAAGACCATGGCTGAAGCGCAGGCCCTGGTGCTCGAGTACATCAAGAAGTGGGTCCCGGACCCGAAGAAGGCCCCGCTGGGCGGCAACTCGGTCGGCACCGACCGTGTGTTCCTGGTCCGCGACATGCCCGAGCTCGTGGAACACCTGCACTACCGCGTGATCGATGTCAGCACCATCAAGGAACTCTCTCGGCGCTGGTACGCCCGGGCATACTTCCAGTCCCCCGCCAAGCTCGGCGGCCACCGCGCCCTGGGCGACATCAAGGATTCCATCGACGAGCTGCGCTACTACCGGGAGGCGGTCTTCGTGCCGGCCCCCGGGCCGGACAGCGCCACCGCCCAGCGGATCGCGAAGTCGATCATGGCACCGCAGGAAGTCCCTGCCGCCGCACCGCAGGAAGCCCCGGCGGAGTAATCTCCACCACGTTTGGGGAAAATTTCGGCGAATTCGGGAAAAGTGGCAAAACCACCCCCAAAGAGCAGGTAAGCTATTTGTCGTTGCCTTTCCAGCCAGCCGGTTCGCCGGACGGCACGGCGGGGCACATGGTGGGCGTAGCTCAGTTGGCAGAGCGCCTGGTTGTGGTCCAGGAGGTCGCGGGTTCAACCCCCGTCGCTCACCCTCACCAAGGACGGCAGAATTGTCCGACCTTGCCAAAGGCCGCACCGGTTATCCGGTGCGGCCTTTGTTGTCTGTCCAGAAAATGACTGCCCAGAACTTGCCCAGCGTCGTCCGTGCACGGAAGGAACCTCATGAAGCGCCAGCTCTTTGAAGAAGACCACGAGATGTTCCGTGAAGTGGCAGCGGAGTTCAACAACCGGGCCGTCGCCCCGCACTACGCCCAGTGGGACCAGGACCACATCATGCCCCGCGCACTGTGGACCGCGGCCGGCGAACAGGGCCTGCTGGGACTCGCCGTCCCCGAGGAGTTCGGCGGCATGGGCATGGCCGACTACCGCTTCCGGGCGGTCCTGGACGAAGAATTCGCCAAGAGCAACCACCTTGCCGTCGGCCTGGCCTTCCACCTGCACGACGACATGGTCCTCCCCCACCTGCTGGCCTACGGCTCGGACGATCTCAAATCGCGCTGGCTCCCCGGCATGGTCTCCGGGGAAACGGTCACCTCGGTTGCCTGGACAGAGCCCGGGGCGGGGTCGGACCTGCGCGGCATCCGCACCAAGGCCGTGCGGGACGGCGACGACTGGCTGATCACCGGCCAGAAGACCTTCATCGGCAACGGCATCTCCGGGGACGCCTCCCTTGTCCTTGCCCGCACCGATGGCGGCACCGGCCGCGGCGGCCGCGACTCCTTCTCGCTGTTCATGGTGCGCAAGACCGAGGGGTACAACACCGGCAAGCAGCTGGACAAGATGGGGCTGAAGGCCTCCGACACGGCGGAGCTGTTCTTCGACAACGTCCGGGTGCCGCACGCTGACCTCGTCGGCGAGGAGGGCAAGGGCCTGCAGTACGCCGCCGAGCAACTCCCCCAGGGCCGGCTCGCGATCGCCGTGGCGAGCTCCGCCGTCGTCCGCGCCGTTTATGAAGCGACGGTCAACTACACGAAGGACCGCAACGCCTTCGGCGAACGGATCATCGACTTCCAAAACAGCCGCTTCGAGCTCGCCGACATCCTCACCGAGGTCGAGGTCACCGAAACCTACGTCGACCGGGCCATCCAGGCCTTCAACGCAGGGGAACTCGACGCCGCTTCGGCAGCACGGGCCAAGCTCTGGGCCTCCGAACGGGCCAAGTCCGTCACCGACAGGTGCCTGCAGCTGCACGGCGGCTACGGCTACATCCTGGAGTACCCGGTGGCGCAGGCCTACCTCGCGGCTCGCCTGCTCACGATCTTCGGCGGCACGAACGAAATCATGCGCGACGTCGTCGGCCGCACCATCGCCGACTGACGGTCCGGCCCACAACCCACAGCACCAAAGGAACTCTTTCGACATGACAGTCCTTCCCATCACCATCTGGGGCGAACCCGTTCTGCACCGCCGGGCCGCCGAGGTCGAGGTCTTCGACGACGAACTGCGCACGCTGATCGCGGACATGTTCGAGACCAACGACGCCGCAAACGGCGTCGGCCTTGCCGCGCCCCAGGTCGGCGTGGGCAAGCGCTTGTTCGTGTACAAGTACGAGAACGACGACGGCGCCCCGCCGTCCGGCGTCGTCGTCAACCCGGTGCTGACCCTCTCCAAAGTCTCCGGCGCGCTGCCCGACCCCGACGAGGAAGAGGAAGGCTGCCTGTCCTTCCCGGGCGGTCATTACCCGCTCAAACGGGCCGAATGGGCCCGGGTGCAGGGCTTCGACGGCGACGGCAACCAGATCGAGTTTGAGGCGACGGGCTGGTTCTCCCGGGTCATGCAGCACGAATACGACCACCTTGACGGCAAGCTGTACGTCAACCGGCTGATCGACCGGTACTCCCGCAAGGCGATGAAGCAGGCCAAGAAGAGCGGCTGGGGCGTGCCCGGGCTGACGTGGATGCCGGGCGTGGACCCGGATCCCTTCGGGCACTAGCGCCCCGGCGGGCCCACGCTCGGCGTCGACGCGGCCAGCGTCGCGACGAACTTTCCCCACCTTTGACCCGACGCACAGGAAATCCCCCGGCGGTTTGGCGCGACGCGCCGGCCGTCGGTCGCAGAAGTGAGAAATTTCCGCCGCCGCCGGATAAGGACCCATCAGGGCCGCCGGCCTACTCGCCGTTCGACTTCTGCAGCTGGGCGGCGTGGTCGGGGACGTAGCGGAAGAGGTCCCGCGGCGGCCGGGTGTAGTTGACGGCGCGCGGCCTCTGCGGGAGTGTTACCGGCTCCGTCCTGACTTCGGTGTAGTCGATGCTGGAGAGCAAATGGGCAATCATGTTGATCCGGGCCCGGCGTTTGTCCTCCGCCTCCACCACAAACCACGGGGATTCGGCGGTATCCGTCTGCATGAACATGTCGTCCTTGGCCCGCGAGTAGTCCTCCCACCGCAGGATCGCCTCGCGGTCCATCGGCGAGAGCTTCCATTGCCGCAGCGGGTCTTCCAGCCTGGACCTGAAACGCCGTTCCTGCTCAGCGTGGCTGATCGAGAACCAGTATTTGAAAAGCAGGATGCCGTCCTGGATCAGCAGCCGTTCAAAAACCGGGCACTGGGACATGAAGCGTTTGTGTTCCGCGGGCGTGCAGAATCCCATCACCCGTTCGACGCCGGCGCGGTTGTACCAGGAGCGGTCCATCAGCACGATTTCCCCGGCCGCCGGCAGGTGCTGCACGTAGCGCTGGAAGTACCATTCACCGCGCTCCCGTTCGGTCGGCGCCGGCAGCGCCACAATCCGGGCAACACGGGGATTCAGGTATTCGGTGACGCGCTTGATGGCGCTGCCCTTGCCGGCGGCGTCGCGACCTTCGAAGATCACCAGCACCCGCGCTCCCGTGCTTTGGACCCATTCCTGTAGCGCAACCAGCTCCGCTTGAAGCCGCGTCAGTTCCGCCGTGTAGATGCCAAGCGGCAGCCGGCGAGGCTGCCCCGGCTTCTCCCCCGGGTTGTCCTTATGGCGCGCGGGCTCCCTGCCGGCGCTGCCCTTGCCCGCATTTCCCTTACCCGCGTTTCCCTTGCGATGTGCCATGCTTCCCGCCCGGTCGTGGCGGCTGAATCCCAGCCTCCTGTCCTGCCGCGCCCATTCTCGCGGAGCGCCCCACGGCCCACAAGGGGATCCCGGCCCGGGGACAGGGCGAACGCCGTGCTCTTATGCTTGGCCCCATGGAAGCCACCAAGCCGGCGCAGCCCATCCTCACGGTCACCGTGAACCCAGCCCTGGACATCAGCACCACCACCGGGGTGGTCACCAGCGGGCATAAGCTCCGTTGCGGGCCCAGCCGCTTGGATCCGGGCGGCGGCGGCGTGAACGTGGCCCGGGTGGTCCAACGGCTCGGCGGACGACCCCTGGCCATCTACACGGCGGGCGGCCCCACGGGTGAGGCTTACCGCAGACTGATCGAAGCGGAGCGGCTCCCCACCCTGGTGGTTCCAATCCAGGGCAGCACCCGGCAGGACTTCACGGTCGACGAGACCTCCACCGGCAAGCAGTTCCGCTTTGTCCTGCAGGGGCCCGAGCTGAGTGAACCCGAGTGGCGGCTGTGCCTGGCGCTCGTGGCGGATTCCATCCAGCCGGGCGGGTACGTGGTGGCCAGCGGCAGCCTGCCCCCCGGTGTACCGGACAACTTCTACGCCGAGGTGGCCCGGCTCGCGCGCGAGCAGAATGCGCGCTGCGTGGTCGACGCATCCGGGCCGGCCCTGGCCGCCGCCTTGTCGGAGGGGGTCTTCCTGGTCAAACCGAGCCGGCGGGAGCTCGGCCTGCATTTCGGCATCACCCTGGAGACCGAGCAAAGCGAGCTCGACGCGGCCATGGCGCTGGTGGCCGACGGATCCGCCGAGCATGTCGCGCTGACCCTGGGCGGCCAGGGAGCGGTCCTGGCGTCCCAGAGCGGCACGCTCCGTCTGGCCGTGCCGCAGGTCCGGGTGCAGAGCACGGTCGGCGCCGGCGACAGTTTCCTGGCAGCCTTCGTGCTCCGGCTGGCGCAGGGGCGCACGCTGGCCGAAGCGTTCCGTTCGGCGGTCGCTGCCGGCAGCGCGACGGTCACCACGCGCGCCACCGAGCTGTGCCACCGGCCCGACGTCGAACGGCTCGAGGCAGAACTCGCGGAACAAGCCTCCCGGGCCTAGCCGGGAAACCTGCCTTCCGCTGGCATGATGGGCCGCATGGGGGAAACCGAAACACGCTCAAGACCGAGGCCGCGCACCTTCAAGGAACCATCCGGCCGGGTGGTATCGCTCCTCGTCTGGGGAGGCAGCGCTGCGGCCGTCGGCTGGCTGCTGCTCGCCGGCAGGGGCGGGGCTGCCGCGGCGGCTGCGCCGTGGCTCGCGGCCGCGTCGCTGCTGGTCTACCTGACGCAGTGGCAGCCGCGGCTGGTCGTGGGGTCCGACGGGTTTGACGTGGTCAACGGCCTGCGGCGGCACCGGATCCCGTTTGCCGCGGTGGACGACGTCGAGGTCCGCTACACCGTCACGGTGAGGGCAGCCGGCAGGAAATACGTCAGCTGGGGTGCCCCGACGCCGCCCAGCGCCTTTGGGTCGGGATTCGAACAGGCGCGGGACTGGAAACAGCGCCCCTTCGGGATGCTGCCATCCAACGAGCGCATGAGCCAGGCTACGACGCCGGGGGCCCGGGATGCGATTGTCCGGGCCTGGCAGGATGCCCGGCAGCCGGGCGCAGCCGGCGGCCCCGGCCAGAGTTCGGCCGAGCGCACGGTCGTGTCGGAGTGGAACGTCCCGATGCTGGTCGTGGGTCTGCTCGTGGCCGGCTGGTGCGTGGTCTCCGTGCTCACCTGACTGCTGGACGGCCTGTTTCCTAGGGCATCACCTTGTAGAGCTCGATGACGGTCTCTTCAGGCGGGGACGTGAAGCCGCCCTCGATGCCGGCCTGCATTTTGGGCATCAGGATGCCGTCACGGAATTTCTCCCAGCTCTCCTGGGAGTCGTGGACCGCCATGATGGTCCACCCACCGGCCGATGCGCCGCCGGCATGAAAGACCTGCCCCTCCGGCAGGCGGCCTTCGCCGGGATGAACCGCGGCAATGGACGCCTCGTATTGTTCCTTGGTTCCCCCCGGGAAAAAGTGCACAACTCCGTAGGCCATTTCTGCTCCTCGAGTGGTGGGCCGTAGCTGACGATTCCAGTCCTAGACCTGGCAGTGTCGGGTGTCAATGAGCCAGGAATCGCTCCGCTCCCGACGGCGCAGACAACAGCGCAGACATCAGCGCGGCACGATGCTCTGCTGCTCCGGGCAGGCACCGAGAACCCGTTCCATCGCGTTCTTCTCGGCCGCTGTCACCCACAGCGCGTAGGCGGCCTTCACCGAGATTTGCCGAGCGACGTAGTGGCAGCGGAACGCCTTGTTGGGCGGGAGCCAGCTCGCAGCGTCGGACGCACTCTTGTCCTGGTTGGCCTGGCCGTCCACGGCGATCAGGTTCAGCGGATCGTTGGCGAGGTGCTGGCGCAAGAGCGGGCTCAGCTGCTGGGCGCCCGTCTGCCAGGCGTCGCCCAGGGCCACGACGTGGTCGATCTGCACGGCTTTGCTGGAATCCGCGCCGCGCCGGAAGTCAACCGTGCGCCCGGTGTAGGGCTCCTGGAAGGTCCCGGACCCGATCCGGCAGCGGGAGCCCTTGGTGAACCTGGCGCCGGCCAGGTCGCGGCGGAGAATGTCGTTGCGCGTGTCGCAGCCGTTGCGGTCGACGTCGAGCCATGCCTGGCCGAAGGCGCTGCGGTCATAGTTGCCACTGGCCGCGCGGCCCTTCACCGGGAGCGACGCCAGGACGTCCGCGGCTCGTCCGGGCGGCACCGGCCGCACCGCCGGGACCATCTTCATCCAGCCTGCCGCCAGCACCGGAGCTTCGGTGGGGCCCGTAATCCGCGGCTCCCCCAGAGCAAACTGGCCGGCGGTGAAGAACCAGGCGACGCCCGTTAGCAGTGCCAGCACCGCAGCGGCCAGCAGGGCCCAGGCCTGGCGGGACCGGCGCCGGGCGCGCCGGTAATCGCGCCAAGAGGTGGTCACGGCGGTATCGGCGAGGGCGAGGTCTGGTGCACCCCTTCAGCCTAGGCAGGGGCGCCGACGGCGGCCCGCTTGTCCACAGTGTGCAGGACAGGTCGCTGCCCCCGGGGCAGGCGTCCGCAGGGGCGCCGGAGGCTCAGCGCCCGGCGGTCACTGTTCCTTGGTGACCCGCCGGAGGTCCTCCTCGGCGAGGTTCAGCAGCTCTTCCAACTGGCTGACCCGCGCATCGTCGATCTCGCCGGCCTCGCGTTTGGCACGGGCGTCGTCGAGGAGGCGCTTGGCTTCCTTGGCGTTGCGCCGGGCTACGTCGAGGGCGTGTTCCAGAGTGGTTTCGTGCTCCACAGCCGAGTTCTGTTCCATGGCTCCATTGTGGTTCCCTTTCCCGGCCGATTCCAGCGGACCGGCCGGGAAGGTCCAAAGAGGGGCTAGCCGACCTCGACCGGCAGGCCGGCAGCTTCGAGGGTCGCGGCCGCGTCTTTGGCCGGGAATGACGGCGGGTTGACGCCAGCCATTTCCTCCATCACGCGGACCACCTGGCAGCTGTAGCCGAACTCGTTGTCGTACCAGACGTAGAGCACCAGGTTCTTGTCGTTGGAGATGGTGGCCAGGCCATCGACGATGCCGGCGCGGCGGGAGCCGACGAAGTCTGTTGAGACAACCTCGGGCGAATCGATGTAATCGACCTGCTTGCGCAGTTCGGAGTGCAGCGACATTTCCCGCAGGTAATCGTTGACCTCGTCCTTGGTGGTGCCGTTTTCCAGGCTGAGGTTCAGGATGGCCAGGGAGACGTCCGGGGTGGGGACGCGGATGGAGCTGCCGGTGAGCTTGCCGAGGAGTTCCGGCAGCGCCTTGGCGACGGCCTTGGCGGCGCCGGTCTCGGTGATGACCATGTTCAGCGCGGCGGAGCGGCCGCGGCGGTCGCCCTTGTGGAAGTTGTCGATCAGGTTCTGGTCGTTGGTGAAGGAGTGGACCGTCTCGACGTGGCCGTGCACCACGCCGTAGCGGTCGTTGATCGCCTTCAGCACCGGGGTGATGGCGTTCGTGGTGCAGGACGCCGCCGAGACGATCTTGTCCGAATCCGTGATCGTGGCGTGGTTGATGCCGTGCACGATGTTCTTCAGCTCGCCCTTGCCGGGCGCGGTGAGCAGGACGCGGGAAACGCCCTTGCTCTGCAGGTGCTGGGACAGGCCCTCGGCGTCGCGCCAGCGGCCGGTGTTGTCGACGACCAGAGCGTCGTGGATGCCGTAAGCGGTGTAGTCGACCGTGGCAGGGTTGTCCGAGTAGATGACCTGGATCTGGACGCCGTTGGCGGTGATGGTGTCGTTTTCGAGGTCCACCTTGATGGTGCCTTCGAAGGAGCCGTGCACCGAGTCGCGGCGCAGCAGGCTGGCGCGCTTGGTGAGGTCGTTGTCGGAGCCGCGGCGCACCACGATCGCGCGCAGCCGCAGGCCGTGCCCGCCGCCGGCCTTCTCGATCAGGAGGCGGGCCAGGAGCCGGCCGATGCGGCCGAAGCCGTAGAGGACGACGTCGGTGCTGGTGCGGTCGTCGCCGCCGCGCTTGCCGACAACTTCGGCCAGTTCGTTGCGCAGGAACTCGTCCAGGCTGACGCCTTCGCCTTCGGCGCGGTACTTTTCGGTCAGGCGGGCAATGTCGATCGCTGCCGCGCCGAGGTCGAGCTTGGTGAGGGCGTCAAGCAGGGGCGCGGTCTCTTCGAGGCGCAGTTCTTCCTTGCTCATCCGGCGGGCAAAGCGGTGCGCCTTCAGGATGTTCATGGTGGACTTGTTGATCAGGCTCCGGCCGTGGATGGACGTCACCACGTTGTTTTCGCGGTACAGCCGGCCGATTACCGGAATCATGGCCTCGGCGAGCGCCTCCCGGCCCATCCACGTATCAAGACAAGAATCTGACGTCTGGCTCACAGAACTACCTTCCTAAAATCCACCACATACGTCGTCGTATGCGGCTGTCGGCTGCCGGCGGGTCTCCGGAACCTGAACGCGGCGGGGACTCGGTCCACCCCGCGCGCCTGCATGGAGCGCAAAGAAAAAGCCACCGGCTGCGAACGCAGACCCGGTGGCAGAACATCTACGTTCGCTATCCATTCTAAAGCGGCGGCCCCACCCCTGAGGCCGGGGGCAGCGTGAAATCACTCACACGCCTGCGGGGCACGGCCGACCCGGTGACGTAGGATGTCCGGATGGGACTCATAGTTGCACTACTTGTCATCTGGCTCATTCTTTCGATCCTGGGCTTCGTCGTTAAGGGCCTGCTCTGGCTGGCCGTCATCGGCCTGGTCCTGTTTGTCGCGACGGCAGCGTGGGGCTGGGTGAAGCGGAAGGCCAAGGCCTGATCCGAAACCTACGTCGTGGACAAAGGGGGCTGGCACCGAACGGTGCCGGCCCCCTTTTTGCTTTCCTGTGGCGAGCCAGGCCGCGTCATTCGAATCGGGTGGCCGTCAGTCCGGTCTGGCCGCGGACCAGACCGGCCATCGCGGCGACGGCTGCGAGTGCCAGCAGCAGGCTGAGGCCCAGGGCGGCGAAGTACGACGGCGCAGGCCAAGACATGCGGTACGTGCCGTCGATGAAGGTCACCATGAGCCACGCCACGAGGAATCCGAGCCCCACGGAGAGCAGCAGGACGGTCAGGAGGGGGACGGCTGCCTCACGGATGATGATCCGGCGCAGGACGGACTCCGGCATTCCCATCAGCCGCATCAGGCCGAGCACTCTCTTGCGGTCCAAGATCGCGGAGGCGGTGGCGACGGACAGGGACAGGCCGGCGATGGCGATTGCCACGAACATGCCAAGGTAGGCGAGCACGGCAAGGCCCTGGATCAGGCGGGTGCTTGATTGTAGTCCTGCGTCCAAGGAGGAATTGGCGGGATGTGCTGTAACACCTGAAGTATTCAAGAGTGTCCGGGCGCGATCCATGGCCTCGGGCGTCCCGTCAGTGCCGAGCACCATCACCACCGGCACCATTCCGTCCACGTTGGCGGCAGCGGGAGCGGGGGTCAGTGCCAGCGGTTGCGTTGTCCAGGAGTATAGGAACGACATATCAACCGTGACTATCTCTGTTGCTGGGATGTCATCGAATCCCAGGCCGGGGGCGTCCGCGGCGCGAAGATAGATTTCGGGGCTGGCATCCCTTTCTGAGAGGACTGCCGGGCCATAGCCAACGGTTGCGCTCCTGATTCCGGGCAGTTCCCTGGCGTGGCGGGCGGCCGCCTCGACCTGGGCCGGAGTGTGCCCGGCCCCAACGTTGGCGTGGAGGCTGGTGGGTTGCAGCAGACCGGGCCTGGTCGGAGGCGCCTCAGCGGACTTGATGATGCTGGATGCTCCGGCGAAGACGGAGACGACGAACACGGCGATCACGAGCCCGGAGACGGAACGGAAGGTCGCCACCGGGGTTTTGTGGATCCGGCTGGCGGCAATGACTGCCGCCGCGCTCCGCGCCTGCCGCAGCCCGATCCGGCTCACGAGACGGGTCAGCCAGGGGCCGATGACAACGATGCCGACGAGGATCAGCAGAAAGCCGACGATAAGGAGTGGTGATTCCAGCCACGGCAGCCGCACCTCCAGGACCCGGATCATGAGTACGGCCGTGGTCATGGCGGCCAGTCCAGCCAGCAAGGGCACGGTCCGCCAGTTGGAGGGTGTCTTTTCCGGCACTGCCCTCGTCACGCCGAGCGGGCCAATGCCGGCACGGGCCGTGCGTTGCGCGGCGACGAGTGCCGATGCTGCGACGACCACTCCAACGACGACGGCGTCCGCGGCCCAGCCCGTGGCCAGATCGGCCGCGAACATCCTGCTGCCGTTGACTGGGATCTGTGCAGCAGCAGGTCTCAGCAGGACGGCCAGCCCGACGCCGAGAACTGCCCCGACCAGGCTGGGGACGGCTGTTTCGACCGCGGCGATTCGGGAGATGACCCGAGGGGACGCACCAATAAGCCGGAGGGTCGCGAAACGTTCCCTGCGCTGGGCCGCCCCGAGTCCGGTAACAATGCTGATCAGCAGCAGTACGGGAAAGAACACCGCAATGGCCCCGATGGACAGCACCGTGTTATAGGCGGCTGCGCTGCCACCGTAAGGGTTGGTCGTGAAGTCTGACACGAGAAAAGTTGGCCCGTTCTGGCGGAGTTCGGCCTCCGTTGCTCCCGCGACGACGATCAGGGAATCCGGTCCGGGCAGCGCAGCATTGTCAATCGTCCCGGCAAACGACCCGAAACGGTCGCCAAGCTCATTCCGAGGCGTTGACTCGATCAGACGCTGCAGCGCCGGCGAGGCATAGTACTGACCCGGCACCGGCGGGGCGCCGATCCCGGGGATCTTGACGGTAGTCGAATCCAGGGCGGCGAAATCGCGGCGGTTGATCAGCCGGTCTCGGAAGACCTCCACCGGGTTGGCTTCCATGAGCGCCGTGCCCGGGGTCAGCGGCACCGGCGTCCCGGGGCCGGAAGCGGTCGGGTCCTCCGCGGGAGGGGCGGAGACGGACGGGAGTCCGGTTTCGCGCAGCCAGGCACCGCGGTCATCACGTGCGCTCAGGCCGTTGGCGCCGCCCCACAGCAGCAACAACAGGCACACTCCGACGGCGACCCCTGCAGCGATGCCGGCGAGCCTGCCGTACGCGGACCGGCTGCCGACGACGGCCAGCTTGAACAGCCCGGGATTCACGCGGATACCCGGTAGCCGGCGCCGATGGCACCGTCGCGGACGATGACTTCCCGGTCCGCATACGCGGCGGTGCGGGCGTCGTGGGTGATCATCACCACCGTGGTCCCAGCTTCGCGGACAAGTTCTAGCATCAAGGTCAGTACGTTCTCTGCTGCGAGGGAATCCAGCGCACCGGTGGGTTCGTCCGCGAACAACACGGCAGGGGCGGTCACAAGTGCCCGGGCGCAAGGCTTCGGTCTGCCCGAAGGAGTGGTGCAGTCCCTGGGCGCTGAGGATCGGTGCAGCGTTGGCGTGGGTACTCATGCGCTCTGGAGCTCCTTCTTGAGTTGGGTCAGGCGGGCGCTGGTGAGGTCGATCCAGCGCAGATCGGCCTCTATGTGGAACAGCCCGTGGTCGCACATCAGCACCCGCAGCAGGTCCGCGTCCTTCTTCAGCCGGGTCAGTTCCCGCATCCGGGCCATGTGTTCACGGCGCTGCACATCGAGCAGCTGGTCGGCGTCGTCGTCGAGCAGCAGTGCGATCACGGTCTTGGCAAAGAGCTCGCTTTGCAAAGATCCCGAGGGAACATCCGGAGTGAACAGCCATTCGCGGACCCGGTCGCGACCCGCCACCGTAATCTCGTATTTCTTGCGGTCCGGACCGCCGCCGGTCTCTTCCCCCAGGGCCCGGATCAGCTCGTCGCGGACCATCCGGGCGAGCGTGGAATAGACCTGCCCGAAGGCAAGCGCCTTCTCGGCACCAAAGTAGCGGTCGTACGAATGCTTGAGGTCATAGCCGTAGCTCGGTTCGCGGCTCAGCAGGCCCAGCAGGGTGAGGGAATTGTTCACAGCACCATCTATACACTGAGTGCATAGTGTTGGCCAGCTCCGCGCGGGCGTGTTCCTCAAGGCGCGAAGTGAATGGATGGGTTGACCGATACGCCGGGTTCTGTGCTCCCGCGCTGTTACCGGCACGGGAGTAGCGGCCATCCATCTACGGACGCCGTTGCCGACGCCCTCCAGCAGCCTACCCGGACACTCGGGCGGGCAGCCCTCAAACGTGTCCTGTCTGGCCTTGCTCCGGGTGGGGTTTACCTAGCCTTCCCGGTCACCCGGGAAGCTGGTGGTCTCTTACACCGCCGTTTCACCCTTACCTGCTCCCCCGGCCGTGCAAACACGGCCCGGAGGCAGGCGGTCTATTCTCTGTGGCACTGGCCTGCGGGTTACCCCGAGTGGGCGTTACCCACCACCCTGCCCTGCGGAGCCCGGACGTTCCTCGAGCCACTTGCGTGACGCGCGGCCGCCTGGTCAACCCATCCGATGTTTATTCTACGGTCTCCCCCGCCAGCTGGGGCACCGGCGCCTTTTGGGCCCGCCGGTGGGAGAATGAAAGCAGCCACTCCCGTCATGCAAGGAAGCGATTCGGATGGATTTCACCGCCGTCGTCATTTGGCTGATCATCGCCGCGCTCGTGCTCATCCTGGCCCGGGCCTCGATCCGGATCGTGCGCCAGTACGAACAGGGCGTGCTGTTCCGGCTGGGCAGGGTCATCGGCGTCCGGATGCCGGGGCTGCGGTTCATCGTCCCGGTCATTGACCGGCTCCAGCTGGTCAGCCTGCGGATCGTGACCATGCCGATCCAGTCCCAGGGCATCATCACCCAGGACAACGTCAGCGTCGACATTTCCGCCGTCGCGTATTACCGGGTCATCGACGCCGTGAAATCCGTCGTGGCGATTGAGAACGTGGCCGCGGCGATCAACCAGATCGCCCAAACGACGCTCCGGAAAGTGGTCGGCCGGCACAGCCTGGACCAGACCCTGTCCGAAACGGAACATATCAACAGCGACATCCGCGAGATCCTGGACGCGCTCACCCTGGAGTGGGGAGTCGAAGTCACGCTCGTCGAGCTGAAGGACATCCAGCTTCCCGAAAGCATGAAGCGCGCCATGGCCCGGCAGGCGGAGGCCGAGCGGGAGAAGCGGGCCAAGATCATCGCGGCCGAGGGAGAATCCATCGCGGCGGTGGCACTCGGCGAAGCGTCGGACATGATGATGGCGCACCCGCTGGCCCTGCAGCTGCGGAACCTGCAGTCCCTCGTCGAGATCGCGGTGGACAAGAATTCCACGGTGGTCTTCCCGGCGCCGCTAATGAGCACCATCGGCGAGCTGTCCGCATTCCTGGCACGGGAGACAAAGTCCGCCCAGGAGGCCGCGCGGGCGCAGACACCCGCTTCCGCACCTGTCGCGGCGTCGGCGCCCGGCCAGGTTGCCGCCTCCGTGGCGCCTCCTATCCCGGCGACGCCGTCCAAGGTAGCCTGAGCGCATGGAACTGTTGCTGCTCGCCATCGGAGCCGGAGTGCTGGTTGTCGCGACCGTCGTGCGTGACCTCCTGACCCGCCGGAAGCACGCGCGGCTGGGCAGCGACCCGGACTCTGAGCGGGCGCGGCGTGACGTCCAGCGGGCGAAGACTCTTGGCCAGTCGCATTTCGTCGGCCTGGACAACACCGGGCACCGGCGCTAGCCCCGCGTCAAAACCCGCGGCGTCGGCCGCACGTCCGCCGGTAGGATCGTACGGTGCTAATTCTGTTGCCGCCTTCCGAAGGCAAAACCCCCGCGACCGGCGGCGATGCCGTCGACTCGGCCTCGCTCAGCTTCCCCGACCTCAATGCTTACCGGGCAAAAGTGCTTGAGGCGCTCGGCACCGTCAGCGCCCACGAGGACGCTCTGGCGCTGCTGGGGGTCGGAGCCTCGCTGAAGGCCGACGTCGAACGCAACACCCGCCTGCACGCGGAACCGGCCGCACCGGCGCACCAGGTGTATTCCGGCGTGCTTTACGACGCCCTCGGCTACCGCTCGCTGACCCCGGCGCAGCGGAAGAAGGCGGACACTTCCGTGCTGGTGATTTCGGCGCTCTGGGGCGCCATTCGCTTCGCCGACCGGGTGCCGGCGTACCGGCTGTCGATGGGTACGGCGCTGCCCGACGTCGGGCGGCTGGCCTCGTTCTGGAAACCGCAGCTAACTGCCGCCCTCGCCGCCGTCTCGGAGGGCGAACTGCTGGTCGACTGCCGTTCGAGCACCTACGCCGCGGCCTGGGCTCCACCGCCCGAGCAGACCGTGGCGGTGAACGTCTTCAGCGAGGTCAACGGGGTCCGCAAGGTGGTCAGCCACTTCGCCAAGCACACCCGCGGGGAGCTTGCCCGGCACCTGCTGACCCGGCGCGGCAAGGCCCCGCAGACGCCCGCACAGCTGAGACAAGCCGCGGCCGAGAAGTGGCCTGCGGAGCTGGTTCAGGGCACGGCCCGGAAGCCGCACACCCTCAACCTCATCCTGCCCAACTAGCTCGCAGTAGTTGTCGTTTTCAGGGCCGAAAACGACAACTAATGCCAGTCACCTGGCCTAGGCCCACTCGGCCGAGCGGACCAGGATGCAGCCGGAGTCGGGGCAGAAGACGATGTCGTCCTCGGCGGCGGCCTTGATCTCGGCGAGGTCGCCGGGGCTCAGCTGCATGCCGGAGCCCTCGGAGGTGCCGTGGAAGAGCCGCGCCGCGCCGACGCCGCGCTTGGCGAGCGTCTTCTCGTAGACGGCGAGCATGCCCGCGTCCAATCCCTCGGCGAACTCGGCGCGCTGGCCGCGCACCACGGTCGTCTCGGCGGCCACCTCCGCCAGCTGCTCGTCCAGTTCCGCACGGATGGTGCCAAAGGATCCTTGGATATCGTCGACGATCTGCTGCTGCGTGGCCTGGCGCAGGCGCAGCGAGTCCAGCCGCTCCAGGACCTCGAGTTCGACGTCTTCGAGGTCGGAGCGGCGCTTGTTCAGGGAGGCGATGTCGCGCTGCAGGGCCACGAGGTCCTTGGACAGCCCGGTGCCGCTGTTGAGCCTGGCCTCGTCGCGTTCGATCCGGGAGGCGACCTGCTCGACGTCGGCCTCGGCGCGCTTGAGTTCCAGTTCGGCGTCGTGCACCGCCACCTTCGCGGCGCCGAGTTCACCGTTGGCCACGCTGAGGGCGGCCTCCAGGTCCGTGATCCGGGAGTCGCTTTCAAGGCTGCGGCGGCGGTTGGAGAGGGACTTGAGCTTGGCGTCCAGTCCCTGCAATTCGAGCAACTTCAACTGTTCCGCCGGTGCTGCCTTGGCCACTATTTCCTCCGCTTGTTCACTTACCGGCCGGAGCCGGGCACCGTACCGGCGCTCCCTAGACTCTATCGCCTAGCCTGCTCCCCGGCATCGCTACGCCCACCCCGGGGGCACCGCACCCTAGCGCCTGGCATGCTCCCCGGGCTCGCTACGCTCACCCGGGGCCCCTCGCACGCCAGGCTTAGCCGGGAGTCAGAATGAAGTCCCAGGGGTCGCTGTTGGTGGTGCTGACCCGGATCTCGATGTCGTGGCCCTGGTCCGCCAGCACATTCCGCAAGGCGTCGGCGGCCGCCGGCAGCCAGAGCCACTCGCTGGCAAAGTGCGAAACATCGATCAGGTAGGGCCGGTCATTGACGGCAGCCTCGCGGGCCTCCGACGCCGGATGGTGGCGCAGGTCCGCGGTCAGGTAGACGTCCGCGTGGTTCGCCCGGACCTGGTCGAACAGCGAGTCGCCGGCACCGCCGCACAAGGCGACCCGGCGCACCAGGCCGTCCCGGTCGCCGGAAACCCGGACGCCGCCGGCCACCGACGGCAGGATGCCGAACACCCGCGCGGCAAAGTCCCCCAGCGTCTCGACGTCGGCAAGGTCGCCCACCCGGCCGATCCCCTCCTCGGGAAGTCCGTTCGCGGCCGGCGTCAGCGGCACCACGTCCTGCAGGCCCAGCGCGTCGGCCAGCACGTCGGAGACGCCACCGACGGCGGAATCACCGTTGGTGTGGACCGTCAGAAGCGCGGTCCCGGTCTCGATCAGCCGGTGCACTGCCTTGCCCTTGGGGGTGTTGGCGGCGACGGACGTGACTCCCCTGAGCAGCAGCGGGTGGTGCGTGATCAGCAGTTCGGCGCCCCAGTCGACGGCTTCCTCGATGACTTCCAGGGTGGGGTCCACGGCGAAGAGGATCTTGGTCACCTCTGCGGCCGGGTGCCCGGCCACGAGGCCCACCTCATCCCATTCCTCCGCCAGGGATTCGGGCCAGAGCTCCTCGACGGCCAGCAGGATCGTGCCCAGCGTGGCGGCCCCGCCGGTGCTGATGGCGTCGGCGGGCTCAGCTGAAACGTCGGTGTTCTCAGGTTCCATAACCTCATTTTTACCCTATCCGCGGTCTCCGCCACCCCTGCCGGGAGTCCCGGATAGGGCCGGAATGCCGGGTTCGGGAATGATCCGGGCCGTTCGTCCATTGAACAGGACATGAGAACTTTCGTCCTCGGCGGTGGCTGCTTCTGGTGCCTCGACGCCGTCTACCAGAAGACCAAGGGTGTCAGCTCGGTTGTCTCGGGCTACACCGGAGGCCACGACCGCAACCCCGACTATTACTCGGTCTGCTCCGGAACCACCGGTCACGCGGAGGTGGTGGCGGTGACCTTCGACGAGGAGGCGATCCCGGCCGAGGTCATCCTCGACATGTTCTTCGCGCTGCACGATCCGACGACACTGAACCGGCAGGGATACGACGTCGGCACCCAGTACCGGTCCTCGATGTTCTACGAGACCACCGAAGAGAAGATCCTCTTCGAAGAAGCGATCGGCCGCAACCAGGAGCTCTGGTCCGACCCGATCGTCACCGAGGTCAGCCGTCTGCCGGTCTTCCACGTGGCCGAGGATTTCCACCAGGACTACTACGCGAAGTACCCCGAGCAGGGCTACTGCCAGGTGATCATCAACCCCAAGCTGGCGAAGGCCAGGAAATATTACTCTGCATGGCTTAATGCTTAGCTAGGGCCTGAAAGCCCTCGTTAGGCTGACCTTAGAATTCCTCCTCACAGATAGGCATACCTACCCATGGCACGGATCTATGACGATGTTACCCAGCTGGTCGGCGGCACCCCGCTGGTCCGCCTCAACCGGCTGAGTGAAGGCCTGGACGCCACCGTTGCGGTCAAGCTGGAGTTCTACAACCCGGCCAACAGCGTCAAGGACCGGATCGGCGTCGCCATCATCGACGCCGCCGAGAAGTCCGGTGCGCTGAAGCCCGGCGGAACCATCGTCGAGGGCACCTCCGGCAACACGGGCATCGCCCTGGCCATGGTCGGCGCTGCCCGCGGTTACAAGGTCATCCTCACCATGCCGGAGACCATGTCCACGGAACGTCGCGTCATGCTCCGCGCCTATGGTGCCGAAATTGTGCTGACCCCGGGCTCCGAGGGCATGCGCGGAGCCGTCGAAAAGGCCCAGGAGATTGTCGCCAACACGGAGAACTCCATCTGGGCGCAGCAGTTCGCCAACGAGGCGAACCCCGAGGTGCACCGCCGGACCACGGCCGAGGAAGTCTGGGCCGACACCGACGGCAAGGTGGACATCTTCGTCGCCGGAGTCGGCACCGGCGGAACCGTCACCGGCGTCGGACAGGTGCTGAAGGAGCGCAAGCCCGACGTGCAGATCATCGCCGTCGAGCCCAAGGACTCCCCCATCCTCAACGGCGGCGCCCCGGGCCCGCACAAGATCCAGGGCCTCGGTGCGAACTTCGTGCCGGACATCCTGGACACCAACGTCTACGACGAGGTCATCGACGCCACCCTCGAGGACTCCGTCCGTGTAGCCCGCGATCTGGGCGTCAAGGAGGGCATTCTCGGCGGCATCTCCTCCGGCGCGATCGTCTGGGCAGCCCTCGAGCTCGCCAAGCGCCCGGAGAACGCCGGTAAGCTGATTGTTGCCGTCGTTTGCGACTTCGGGGAGCGCTACATCTCCACCGTGCTGTACGACGACATCCGCGGCTAATTCAGGCCCTGTCCCAAGAATTCGTAGAAAGGTCTTTGTGAGCTTCTTCGCAAGGCTGAAGGAAGACCTCGACGCCGCCCGGTCCCACGATCCGGCGGCGCGGGGTTCTTTCGAAAACTTCTTTGCCTACTCCGGCCTGCACGCGATCTGGGCGCACCGCCTGACGCACCGGCTTTGGCAGAACCCATCGCTGCGCTTCCTAGCGCGGCTGATCTCCCAGCTGGCCCGATTCCTGACCGGCATCGAGATCCACCCCGGCGCCACGATCGGCCGCCGCTTCTTCATCGACCACGGCATGGGAGTCGTCATCGGCGAGACCGCCGAGATCGGCGAAGATGTCATGGTCTACCATGGTGTCACCCTCGGCGGCCGGTCGCTGGCCAAGATCAAGCGCCACCCCACCATCGAGGACCGCGTCGTGATCGGCGCGGGGGCCAAGGTCCTGGGGCCCATCACGATCGGCCGGGACAGCGCGATCGGCGCCAACGCCGTGGTGGTCAAGGATGCCCCGGCAGAGTCGATCCTGACCGGCGTGCCGGCCACCTGGCGGCACCGCGACGCCCAGCGCGAGACCAAACCCGCCGTCGACCCGGCCGAATACCTGATCGAGTACCGGATCTAGGCTCGACCTTAACGCCAGCGACCGGCGTCCCTCGAATGAATCGGGGGACGCCGGCCGCTGTGGCTTAACCAGACTCGGCTAGTGCGTGTCCACTGCCGCGATCTCGGACTTGTCCTCGCCCCAGAGGGTGTGGAAGGTGCCCTCGGTGTCGATGCGGCCGTAGGTGTGCGCACCGAACAGATCGCGCTGGCCCTGGATCACGGCGGCCGGCAGACGCTTGCGGCGCAGGCCGTCGTAGTAGGCCAGCGAGGAGGAGAACACCGGCACCGGGATGCCGAGCTGCACGGCGGTGGCCACCACGCGGCGCCAGGCCGGGAGGACCTCGGCGATCGCCTTGGTGAATGCCGGCGCGAAGAGCAGGTTGGCCGGCTTCTCCTCCGCGGCGTAGGCCTTGGTGATTTCCTTGAGCAGCTCGGCACGGATGATGCAGCCGCCACGCCACAGCGAGGCGATCTCGTCCAGCTTGAGGTCCCAGCCGTACTCGCCCGCGGCCGAGGTCAGCATGTCCAGGCCCTGCGCGTAGGAGACCAGCTTGGAGGCGTACAGCGCCTGCCGGACATCCTCGACGAAGGTCTCGGGGACCTCGACGGCGGCCTCGCCGCCGGCGAGCAGCTCCTGGGCCAGCTTGCGCTGCTCCGCCTGCGAGGACAGCGCGCGGGCGAAGACCGATTCGGCGATGCCGGAGACCGGGGAGCCGAGCTCGAGGGCGGAGATGACCGTCCAGCGGCCGGTCCCCTTCTGCCCGGCGGCGTCCACGACGACGTCGACGAACGGCTTGCCGGTCTTGGCGTCGACGTGGCCGAGGACCTCGGCGGAGATCTCGATCAGGAAGGAGGCGAGCTCGCCCTTGTTCCACTCGGCGAAGACCTTGGACTGCTCGGCCGGCTCGATGCCCGCGCCGGAGCGCAGCAGGTCGAAAGCCTCGCCGATGACCTGCATATCGGCGTATTCGATGCCGTTGTGCACCATCTTGACGAAGTGTCCGGCGCCGTCGGTGCCGATCCAGGCGCAGCAGGGCTGGCCGTCGACGTGGGCGGCGATCTTTTCCAGCAGCGGACCAAGCGCCTCGTAAGACTCCTTGGAGCCGCCCGGCATGATCGAGGGGCCGTTGAGCGCGCCTTCCTCGCCGCCGGAGACGCCGATGCCGACAAAGTGCAGGTCCTTCTTCGCGAGCGCGGCCTCGCGGCGGCGGGTGTCCTCATAGTGCGAGTTGCCGGCGTCGATGATGATGTCGCCGGCCTCCAGCAACGGCTCCAGCTGCTCGATCACGGAGTCCACCGGCTTTCCGGCCTTCACCATGATCAGTACGCGGCGCGGCTTCTCCAGCGAGTCAACGAGTTCCTGCAGCGTTTCCGTCCGGACGAAATCGCCGTCCTGGCCGTGCTTCTCGAGGAGCGCGTCGGTTTTCTCCACGGATCGGTTGTGCAGGGCAACGGTGAAGCCGTTACGGGCCAGGTTCCGGGCCAGGTTGGCCCCCATCACCGCAAGGCCGGTGACACCGATGTGTGCTGACATCAAAACTCCAATTCATTCTGTGCATCGAGTGCAGTTCGTTCCACATATGCTGCGGAACACGCTTCTTGGGATCAGTGGCTGTCAATAAACCATATGTATTTCCGCGGACTGCACGAAAGCAGCGCCCACGTGGCGGAATACGGCGCGTCACAAACAGTCTATGATTTTCCGCGGCCACTGCGCCTGTAGCCGCAGGGATTGCGACGTCCGCCACTATGCTTACGACTATGTCGACCAGCCTGCATCACCGCGCCATTGAGCATCTGGGAGCCCGCATCGTCTCCGGTGAGCTTCCCTCCGGCCATGTCATGCTGGCCGAACACCTTGAGGATGAGCTGAAAGTCTCCCGCTCGGTAGTCCGTGAAGCGGTGCGGGTGCTGCAGTCGCTGGGGCTGGTCGAGACCATCAAACGCGTCGGGATCCGGGTGCTACCCGCCAGCCGCTGGAACCCTTTCGATCCGCTTGTGATCCGCTGGCGCCTTGCCGGCGAGGGCCGCGGCGCCCAGCTGCGCTCCCTGGCTGAGTTGCGCACCGCCGTGGAGCCGATGGCGGCCGAACTCGCGGCCGGAAACGCCCCGGACGACCTCCGCAGCGAGCTGGTGGAGGTCTCTCACGCCATGCGGGAGGCGGGCGTGGCCGGCGACGTGCCGCGGTTCCTGGAACTGGACATCAAGTTCCACTCCCTGCTGCTGAGCGGCTCGGGCAATGAAATGTTCGCCAACATGGTGGGCCAGGTGGCCGAGACGCTGACCGGCCGCACCGTCCACGGCCTGATGCCCGACCATCCGCGGACCTCCGCGCTGCAGTGGCACGTGGATGTGGCGGAAGCTATTGCGGACGGCAACGGCGCGGCCGCCCGCGAGGCCTCCAACAAGATCATGCGCGAGACCATCGCCGACATGGAACCCAGCTGGAAGGACCAGCCCCGCGTGTTCGTCCCGCTCCAGCCCCGCTAGGCAAGCCTCCAGCCAAGGTGAGGCTCCGAGCGGCGCCCAGCGCGGCCCGGGGTCATCCCGACGATGGCGAAATTCAACCGCTAGGCGTTTCACATTTGGACGCATTCACGGTATATTTCTAACAAGCCTTCCACCGCGGCATCCCCCAATAGTCGCGGTGGAAGGCTTTTCCATTGCCAGTAGGCTTTTCCATTGCCCGGAGGCTTTTGCATTGCCTACAGGTTTTCCAGTTCCGGCAGGGTCTTCAATTTCCGCAGGAACTCCCTCACGCGACAGCCGTTCAGGCGGCGTCCGCCACCGCATCCCGGAGCCGCCAGCCTCCGCCGAGCCCGTCCCGGACGATTTCCATCGTGGTCAGCGCCGATCCCCTGTTCCGGCCCAGCGTGGCCTGGATCTGCCACACCTCGACGTCGACCCGGCTTAGGCCCTTCGGCATCCGGCGCTCGGCTTCCCACCAGCTAACGCGCTCAAACCACCGCACCGGCTCCGCCCCGACCACCCATTCACGGCCACCGCGGACCACTGCCAGGGGCTCCCCCGCCGGGCCCGTCTTCACGATCACATGTTCCATGCCCGTGACAGTACGGGCGGGCGCCGACATTTTCGCGGCCACAGTAACCAGGGCCAAGATGGCAGTAAAAAACCCCGCCTTGGCCGGCCAACTGGCCTGCCGCGACGGGGTTTTTCCTTGGTGGGTCCTACCGGGATCGAACCGATGACATCCACGGTGTAAACGTGGCGCTCTACCAGCTGAGCTAAAGACCCAAGGTGTCGTTTCCGCACTTCAGTGCGTCAACCAACGAACAATGACTCTACCGGAAACGGCGTCGGAAACGCCAATCGGCAGCCAGCCCCGGGCTTGCCCTAGAGACCGGGAAGTTCTGCGGCCAGCCAGGTCAGGGATTCGCTGACTCCTGCCTCCAGCTTGATGGTGGCAAGATCATCGCCGCGGGTTTGGCCCCGGTTGATGATCACCACGGGTTTGTCCTGCTTGGCGGCGTGCCGGACGAAGCGCAGGCCGCTCATCACGGTCAGGGAGGATCCGGCCACCAGCAGGGCGGCTGCGTCATCCACCATGGCGTAAGCGCGCTCCACCCGGTCCTTGGGAACATTCTCGCCAAAGTAGACGAAGTCGGGCTTCAGGGTTCCCCCGCAGGCCGGGCAGTTCGCGACCGTGAATCCGGCGATCAGCTCCGAATCCTCCACCGTGGCGTCGGCGTCGGGCGCCATTTCCACTACACCGGCGGCGAGTGCGTCGGTCAGGAAGTCCGGGTTGAGTTCCTCCAGCACACCGGCCAGCAGTGAGCGGCTGTAGCGGCGCTGGCAGGCCAGGCACACCACCTGGTCGAAGCGGCCGTGCAGGTCCACCACGTTGACGCTGCCCGCGTCCTCGTGCAGCCGGTCCACGTTCTGCGTGATCAGGCCGGTGAGGAGCCCGCGGTGTTCCAGGCGGGCGGCGGCCGTGTGGCCGTCGTTGGGATCGGCGCGGCGCAGATGCGACCAACCGATGTGGTTCCGCGCCCAATACCGCTGCCGGTTTTCGGGTTCGCCGATGAATTCCTGGTACGTCATCGGTGCCCGCGGAGCAGCACCCGGGCCCCGGTAGTCCGGGATGCCCGAATCGGTGCTGAGTCCGGCGCCGGTGAGCAAAGCGAAGCGCTCCCCCGCGAGGAGGCCGTGGATTTCGCGCAGGACTTCGAGTTCGCTCCGCTCCGGTTCGGCGGTCACCGCCGGCGGCAGGCTGGCGAAGCCGGTCATGCCGACACCTGGCCGCCGCTGCCTCACTGCGCCCGTCCCCGCCGTCAGTTCCCGGCGAGCCCGGCCAGGGCGGCGCGGTAGCCGGCGAAGTCCCGGGCCTGCCCACGGGGGTTCACCACGACGTAGCGGACAATTCCGTCCGCGTCGATGATGAAGGTGCCGCGCTTGGCCATGCCGCTGTCCGGGTCGAAGACACCGTATTGCTCGGCAACGGCCCCGTGCGGCCAGAAGTCAGCAAGCAGGTCGAAGGTGTAGCCTTCCTTTTCCGCGTAGGCGCGCTGCGCGAACTTGCTGTCCACCGACACACCCAGCACGGCGGCGTCGGCGTCTTCAAAGAGCGCAAGGTTGTCCCGGATTTCGCAAAGTTCGCCCGTACAAATGCCCGAGAACGCAAAGGGGAAGAACACGAGGACCACATTGCGTCCGCGCAGTCCCGAGAGGCGGATGGGTTCGCCGAACTGGTTCAGAAGTTCGAAGTCGGGAGCGGGCTGTCCTACGGCCGGCACGGCAGTAGCCAGAGCCGCAGCTGCGCCGGATTGGGTCACTTGTTCTTCCGGGTGACCAGGCGGGTGGCGCTCCAGTCCTTGGAAACGCCCGCGGACGTGGTGTAGTGCAGGCCCGCGGTGGGGGCGGCATCCTGGATATCCGCCGGTGAAACGTAGCCCACGCGCCCGTTCTTCGGGGTGAGCACCCAGACCACGCCGCCCTCGGTCAGGGTGGTGCGCGAGCCGACGAGGGTGTCAACGAGGTCTCCGTCGTCGGACCGCCACCAGAGAATCACGGCGTCGACGACCTCGTGGTCGTCCTCATCGAAGAGCTCCGAGCCGGTGAGATCCTCGATGTCGTCGCGCAAGTCGAAGTCGACGTCGTCGTCATAACCGAATTCTTGAATCAGATCTCCATTTTTGAAACCCAATTTTTCCGCCACATTTACCGAAGTGGCGGCGTCGGCCTCGCTCACGTGTTGCTCCTATGCTGTTTGTACGTCTTGGTGTACTGCTTGGTGGACCCAATGGTGCTAGTGATTTCCATTACTACAAGCCAACACCCTTTGCGCCTTTGCTTCAAGCTGCTGACGCCGCGATCCGCCATATTCTGCGTCACACCGGCCGTTCCGGGGGCCCCGGAGGGGGCACGCGTCACACAACCAGTATGCCCGTGAAATACGGTGGCGGCCCCATGCGGTGGCTACGCATCCGCGGACGCACACGGCTAGAGTGGCTGATGACGACTATGCCTGCGCGGCCAACCGACCGCTGACACAGGCAGGCATGGTTGTGATTGGACCTAGCCCGGCATACAGGACCGGGCTGCTGTTACCGATATGTCGCACACGTCGCGTTCACGCCAGGCAGTCACCCTGCCGGAGCTGAGGGTGCCGATGAATGCGCTCAAAGAGAGGTTGGACGTGGCTGCAGGAGAAGATACCTCCCATATCCTCAGCGGGTTGACTAACCAGCTGCCTGATCGTGATCCGGAAGAGACCGCCGAATGGCTGGAGTCCCTGGACACCCTGATTCAGGAACAGGGCACCGAACGTGCCCAATACATCATGCGGAGCCTGCTCCAGCGGGCCGGCGCGCAGAGCGTGGGCGTGCCGATGGTGACCACCACGGACTACGTCAACACCATCCCGGTGGACCAGGAAGCACCGTTCCCCGGTGACGAAGAGATCGAACGCAAGTACCGCGCCTGGCTGCGCTGGAACGCGGCCGTCATGGTGCACCGCTCCCAGCGCCCGGACATCGGCGTGGGCGGACACATCTCCACCTACGCCGGCGCCGCGACCCTCTACGAAGTCGGCTTCAACCACTTCTTCCGCGGCAAGGACCACCCCGGCGGCGGCGACCAGGTCTTCTTCCAGGGCCACGCCTCCCCCGGCATGTACGCCCGCGCCTTCATGGAAGGCCGGCTGACCGAGGAGGACCTGGACGGCTTCCGCCAGGAGAAGTCCAAGGAAGGCCACGCCCTCTCCAGCTACCCGCACCCGCGCCTCATGCCGGAGTTCTGGGAGTTCCCCACGGTGTCGATGGGCATCGGCCCGATGAACGCCATTTACCAGGCGCAGTCGAACCGCTACCTGCACAACCGCGGCATCAAGGACACCTCGGACCAGCAGGTCTGGGCGTTCCTGGGCGACGGCGAAATGGACGAGCCGGAATCGCGTGGCCTGCTGCAGCTCGCCGCGAACGACAAGCTGGACAACCTTAACTTCGTCATCAACTGCAACCTGCAGCGTCTCGACGGCCCGGTCCGCGGCAACGGCAAGATCATGCAGGAGCTCGAAGCATTCTTCCGCGGCGCCGGCTGGAACGTCATCAAGGTCGTCTGGGGCCGCGAGTGGGACAACCTGCTCGCCAAGGACGAAGACGGCTCGCTCGTGAAGATCATGAATGAGACGGTCGACGGCGACTACCAGACCTACAAGGCTGAATCCGGCGGATTTGTCCGCGAGCACTTCTTCGGCAAGACCCCGCAGACCAAGGACATGGTCGCGGACATGACGGACCAGGAGATCTGGAACCTCAAGCGCGGCGGCCACGACTACAACAAGGTCTACGCCGCGTACAAGGCCGCCACCGAGTTCAAGGGCAAGCCGACGGTCATCCTGGCCCACACGGTCAAGGGTTACGGCCTGGGCACCCACTTCGAGGGCCGCAACGCGACCCACCAGATGAAGAAGCTGACGCTGGCGGACCTGAAGGCCTTCCGCGACCACCTGCGCATCCCGGTCACGGACGAGCAGCTCGAGGCCGACCCGTACCAGCCGCCGTACTACCACCCCGGCGCCGACGCCCCGGAGATCCAGTACCTGATGGAGCGCCGCCGTGCCCTCGGCGGGTTCGTCCCCGAACGCCGTTCCAAGCACACCGACGTCACCCTGCCGGGCGACAAGGCTTACGAGGTCGCCAACCGCGGTTCCGGCAAGCAGCAGGCCGCCACCACCATGGCGTTCGTCCGCCTGCTCAAGGACCTGATGCGGGACAAGGACTTCGGCACCCGGATTGTGCCGATCATCCCCGATGAGGCACGCACATTCGGCATGGATGCGTTCTTCCCGACGGCGAAAATCTACAACCCGAACGGCCAGAATTACCTGTCCGTGGACCGCGACCTGGTCCTGGCCTACAAGGAATCCATTGCCGGCCAGATCGTGCACGCCGGCATCAATGAGGCCGGTTCGGTCGCAGCTTTCACCGCGGCGGGCACCTCCTACGCCACGCACGGCGAACCGCTGATCCCGATCTACGTGTTCTACTCCATGTTCGGTTTCCAGCGCACCGGCGACTCCTTCTGGGCGGCCGCGGACCAGATGACCCGCGGGTTCATCATCGGTGCCACCGCGGGCCGGACCACGCTGACCGGCGAGGGCCTGCAGCACGCTGACGGCCACTCCCCGATCCTGGCCTCGACCAACCCGGCCGTCGTCACCTACGACCCGGCCTACGGTTACGAAATCGGCGTCATCATGCGTGACGGCCTGAACCGGATGTACGGTCCCGGCCCCGCGGACAACGACCCGTCCCGGAACCTGATGTACTACATCACGGTCTACAACGAGCCGATCGTCCAGCCCCCGGCACCGGCCGAGCTCGACGTCGAAGGCATCATCAAGGGCATCTACCTGCTGGCGCCAGCCAAGATCGACGGCCCCCGCACGCAGATCCTGGCCTCCGGCGTCTCCGTCCCCTGGGCCCTCGAAGCCCAGCGTGTCCTCGCCGAGGACTGGGGTGTCTCGGCCGATGTTTGGTCCGTGACGTCGTGGACCGAACTTCGCCGTGACGCCATGGCTGCCGAGGAAGAGGCCTTCCTCAACCCCGGCCAGCCTGCCCGCGTCCCGTTCGTCACCGAACAGCTCGCCGGCGCCACCGGACCGATCGTGGCCGTCTCGGACTACATGAAGGCCGTTCCGGACCAGATCCGCCAGTTCATCCCGAACGAGTTCGCCTCGCTCGGCGCTGACGGCTTCGGCTTCTCGGACACCCGCGCCGCCGCGCGCCGCTTCTTCAAGAACGACATCCACTCGATCGTGGTCCGTTCCCTGCAGATGCTGGCCCGCCGCGGCGAGGTCGATGCCCAGGCCCCGGCCCAGGCAATCGAGAAGTACCGCCTGCTCAACGTCAACGCCGGCACCACCGGCAACGCGGGCGGCGACTCCTAGCCGCGTGCCAGCGCAGAAAACAGTACGACGGCGGTCCCGGCTGGGGCCGCCGTCGTGCGTTTAAGGCTGTGATGAAGCCCAAAGCAACTTGTAGCCTTTGCACAAATGGAGCTTGAACGGCGGGCACCGTATGCTCGATGCATGGCAGAGCCCACCACCACTCCCGCAAAACGCAAACCGTCCGTGCGGGCGCTCACCCCGGAGAAGGCCGAGACGCTGAAAAAGCTCCGCGCCAGCGTGGGCCAGCTGTCCACCACGACCCTGCGCCAGCTGGAAAAATCCCTGCCCTGGTACAGCAGGCTGAACTCCGATGAGCGCTCCGCCCTGGGCATGGTCGCGCAGAACGGCATCGCCGCCTTCGTG
The DNA here is from genome assembly GCF_056399345.1 of Arthrobacter sp. 01N442. Taxonomy (NCBI): domain Bacteria; kingdom Bacillati; phylum Actinomycetota; class Actinomycetes; order Micrococcales; family Micrococcaceae; genus Arthrobacter; species Arthrobacter sp. 01N442. Next base: position 189,418 of record NZ_JBFTRD010000005.1, on the reverse strand, counting down.
ACCTGGTTCGAACGGCCCAGCTCGCCGTCCTGGATCCTCTCCGACGTCTTCGGCACCGCCCCCACCGAACTCACGCGCTCGATCAGCCTGCAAAAGGCACTGCAGCTGATCCGGATCGTCGTGGAGGTTGTCGAGGACCAGGTGCCGATCATCGCGCCCGAAGCGGACCAGGCCGGCTTGCGCGAAGCCGTGCTCCGCTACTCCCGCGAGGTCGCGTTTGCCGCCGCGGATGTCTATGCCCGGGCCGCCGAGACCCGCGGCTCCTGGGACACCCGGCTGGAGGCGCTGATTGTCGACGCGATCCTGCGCGGCGAAAACACCGATGCGCTGCGCTCCCGGATCGCCGCCCTGGGCTGGAAAGCCCAGGAACGGTTCACCGTGATGGTGGGGAATTCCCCCTCGGAACCCAGCGCCAGCTACGTCAGCGAACTCCGGCGCACGGCCGGGCGCTTCGCCGAAGACGCCCTCGTCGGCATCCAGGGCGACCGGCTCATCCTGATCCTGGGCGGCGTGCAAGACCGCGAGACGGCCTGCCAGAAACTCAGCGAACTATTCGCGCCCGGTCCGGTGGTCTACGGCGCCGAGGCCGGTTCGTTGCTGGAAGCCAGCGGCTCGGCCCAGTCCGCCTTTGCCGGCCTGACAGCGGCCAGGGCGTGGCCCTCCGCGCCGCGTCCCGTGGCGGCCGATGACCTCCTGCCCGAGCGCGTGATCTCCGGCGACGACGCGGCCAGGCGCTCCCTGGTCAAGAACATCTACCGGCCCCTGGTGGCGGCATCCAACGGCCTCGTGGAGACCCTCGGCACCTACCTCGAACTCGGCCATTCGCTCGAAGCGACGGCCCGCGAGCTCTTCGTCCACGCCAACACCGTGCGCTACCGGCTCAAGCGGGTTTGCGACGTCACGGGCTGGGATCCGCTGATCCCCCGGGAGGCCTTCGTGCTCCAGGCGGCGCTCGTGGTGGGCCGGCTTTCGGCCCCGCCCAGACCCTCCACGGAACGCCAGCCCTCGCGTAACAACACCTGACCCGTTGTAGACTTCCTACAACCTGACCCAGTGAGCTTGGTGCATGAAAGTACCGATGAATCACGCGGCAATTTGGAAAGCTGGATACGTGCTTGCAATCGTTTGCCCTGGACAGGGCTCCCAGACCCCTGGTTTTCTGGCCCCCTGGCTGGAACTGCCTCCCGTCGCAGGCCATTTGGCCTCCCTTAGCGAAATAGCAGGTATCGACCTCACCGCCCACGGCACCACGTCCGATGAGGAGACCATCAAGGACACCGCCGTCGCGCAGCCCCTGATCGTCGCCGCCGGGCTGGTGGCCGCAAAGTCCCTCTTCGACGTCGAACTGGGCACACTCCCGGTAATCCTCGCCGGACACTCCGTCGGTGAGATCACCGCCTCCGCCCTGGCCGGCGTGCTGACCGAAACCGAAGCCATGACCTTCGTCCGTGAACGCGCCAACGGCATGGCCAAGGCCGCCGCGGCCACCCCCACCGGCATGAGCGCCGTCGTGGGCGGAGACCCCGCCGAAGTGCTGGCCGCGATCGAGGCATGCGGCCTCACCCCGGCCAACGTCAACGGAGCCGGCCAGACCGTCGCCGCCGGCACCCTGGAACAGCTCAAGGCCCTCGCCGACAACCCGCCGGCCAAGGCCCGCGTGATCCCGCTAAAGGTCGCCGGCGCGTTCCACACCTCGCACATGGCCCCCGCGGTCGCCGCGCTCCAGGCCCTCCGGCCGTCCCTGCACCCGCGCAACCCGCAGGTCCCGCTGCTCTCCAACTTCGACGGCGCCGAGGTCACCGAAGGCGGCGCCGCGGTCGACAGCCTGATCGCACAGGTCTCCCGCCCGGTCCGCTGGGATCTCTGCATGGAGACGCTCGTGAAGCGCGGCGTTACCGGAGTGATCGAACTCGCCCCTGCCGGGACGCTGGCCGGCCTGGCCAAGCGCGGCATGCCCGGCGTGAAGACCGTCACCGTCAAGACCCCGGACGACCTGTCCGCCGCCTTGGCCCTATTCGCAGAACTGGAGGGAGGGGAATGAGCGCTCCTACTCTGAAGCAGGCTCCCCTGCAGGAGAACACCCGTGTGATGGGCGTCGGCGCCTACCGCCCCAGCGTCATCGTCACCAACGAGGATGTCTGCCAGTGGATCGATTCCTCGGACGAGTGGATCCGGCAGCGCACCGGCATCATCACCCGCCACCGGGCTCCCGCTGACGTCAGTGTGATCGACATGGCCGAGGGCGCTGCCCGCGAGGCCCTGCAGAAGGCCGGCGTTGAGGCCTCCGAACTCGGCGCCGTGATCGTCTCCACCGTGACCCACCCGTATGCGACGCCCTCGGCTGCGGCGAGCCTGGCAGACCGCCTCGGCGCCACCCCGGCACCGGCGTTCGACATCTCCGCCGCCTGTGCCGGCTACTGCTACGGCATCGCCCAGGCCGACGCGCTGGTCCGCTCCGGCGCGGCCAAGTACGTGCTGGTGGTGGGTGCGGAGAAGCTCTCCGACGTCATCGACAACACCGAGCGCACCATTTCATTCCTGCTCGGCGACGGCGCCGGCGCCGTCGTCATTGGCCCCTCCGACACCCCCGGCATCGGCCCCTCGGTGTGGGGTTCGGACGGCAGCAAATGGGACGCCATCGGCATGACCCACTCGATGCTGGACATCCGCGACTTCGCCGCCGCCGGCAAGCGTGAGACCGCCCTCAGCGAGGGCGAAGCCACGGTGACCGAAGCTGCCCTGTGGCCCACGCTCCGGCAGGACGGCCAGACGGTCTTCCGCTGGGCGGTCTGGGAAATGGCCAAGGTGGCCCAGCAGGCCCTTGACGCCGCCGGTGTCCGCGCCGAGGACCTCGCCGCGTTCATCCCGCACCAGGCCAACATGCGGATCATCGATGAGATGGCCAAGAAGCTCAAGCTTCCGGAGACCGTCAAGGTCGCCCGGGATATCGCCGAAGCAGGCAACACCTCGGCAGCCTCCATCCCCCTCGCCACCCACCGCTTGCTGCAGGAAAACCCTGAACTGAGCGGCGGACTGGCCCTGCAGATCGGGTTCGGAGCCGGACTCGTCTTCGGCGCCCAAGTGATTGTGCTTCCGTAGGCGGTCACCGCACTTCCCAAGCTGAAGCGTTCTTCGACAGCGCGGATTCCCAAGCAAGCCGAACCCTCGGTTTGAATCATTTCGCCAGCGGCTCCCGGAACAACCACCGGAAGCCGACGGCAACAACAAGAAAAGGAGCCATCAATGGCTAGCAACGAAGAGATCCTGGCCGGACTGGCTGAAATCGTCAACGAAGAGACCGGCCTGGCCCCCGAGGCTGTCGAGCTGGACAAGTCCTTCACCGAGGACCTGGACATCGACTCCATCTCCATGATGACCATCGTGGTCAACGCCGAGGAAAAGTTCGGCGTGCGCATCCCGGACGAAGAGGTCAAGAACCTCAAGACCGTCGGCGACGCCGTCAGCTTCATCGCCAACGCCCAGGCCTAATTCCGCCTGAGCCACGGCTTCGGCCGGCAGACCGGGTCTGTGACCCGGTTCGGCCCTTCGGCCGGTTTTGTGGCCCGGTCCGGGACGTCCGATAACGTCCCGGACCGGGAACACCGCAGCCGACCCCGGATCTTGTTTATCCCCGTTTCTTGCATGACCACCGAGTTTTCCCTACGCAGGCCCCGGCCGTCTTTCAACAGGCTCCGGATAAGGCAGGCGCACCGACAGAGAGTGATCCCATGGCACGCAAAGTAGTCATTACCGGTCTGGGTGCCACCACACCCATCGGCGGCGATGTCCCCACGATGTGGAAGAACGCGCTGAAGGGCGTCTCCGGCGCGCACACGCTTGAGGACGACTGGGTGGCCAAATACGAACTGCCCGTTCACTTCGCCGCCCGCGCCTCCACACCCGCCTCCGAGGTCCTGAGCCGGGTCGAAGCCAAGCGCATGGACCCGTCAACGCAGTTCGCCGTTGTCGCCTCCCGCGAGGCCTGGGCCGACGCCGGCATCGCCGACATCGACCACGACCGCCTCGCGGTAGCTTTTGCTACCGGCATCGGCGGCGTCTGGACCCTGCTGGACGCTTGGGACACGCTGCGCGAAAAGGGCCCACGCCGCGTCCTGCCCATGACCGTGCCGATGCTGATGCCTAACGGCCCCGCCGCGGCGGTCAGCCTGGACCTCGGCGCCCGTGCCGGCGCCCACACCCCCGTTTCGGCCTGCGCGTCCGGCACCGAAGCGGTTCACATGGGGCTGGACCTGATCCGCTCCGGCAAGGCCGACGTCGTCGTCTGCGGCGGCGCCGAAGCCGCCATCCACCCGATGCCGATCGCCGCGTTCGCCTCGATGCAGGCGCTCTCCCGCCGCAACGACGATCCGGAGCACGCCTCCCGCCCCTACGACCGCGACCGCGACGGCTTCGTGATGGGTGAAGGCGCCGGAGCACTGGTCCTCGAGGCCGAGGAGCACGCCCTGGCCCGCGGTGCCCGGATCTACGCCGAACTCGCCGGCACCTCGGTGACCGCCGACGCGTACCACATCACTGCACCGGATCCGGAGGGCCTCGGCGCCACCCGCGCCCTCAAGGCAGCAATGTTCGACGGCCGGATCCAGGCCGAGGACGTGGTGCACGTCAACGCGCACGCCACCTCCACCCCGGTCGGCGACAAGCCCGAGTACACCGCCCTCAGGGCCGCCCTCGGCACCCACGTGGACAATGTGGCGGTCTCTGCCACCAAGTCGCAGATGGGGCACCTACTGGGCGCCTCCGGTGCCGTGGAGGCCGTGCTGACCGTCATGGCCGTGTACGACCGCAAGGCACCCGTGACGATCAACCTCGAAAACCAGGATCCGGAGATCCCGCTCGACGTCGTCACCTCCGAGCGTGCGCTGCCCGGCGGCAGCATCGTGGCCCTGAGCAACTCCTTCGGCTTCGGCGGCCATAACGCCGTCATCGCCGTCCGCAGCGTCTAGGCCGTCCGGGCCCGGGCACGTGCCCGGGCCCGGATCCTGGCCCTCGCAGCACGCCGAAATGACAGATGGCGGCAGTGTTCCTCGTGAACACTGCCGCCATCTGTCATTTGGCGTTGCTATGGAGTTTGTTGCGTTGCGTCCGGGACGGGACGGGCCTAGCCGACCTGGTGCAGCCAGCGGACGGGGGCGCCTTCGGCGGCGTGCCGGAAGGGTTCGAGTTCCTCGTCCCAGGCCTCGCCGAGGGCTAGGGAGAGCTCGTGGTAGACCGCGGAAGGGTCGCCGGCGCCTGATTCGTAGGCGTAGCGGATGCGGTCCTCGGAGACCATGATGTTGCCGTGGACGTCCGTGACGGCGTGGAAGATGCCGAGTTCCGGGGTGTGCGACCAGCGGCCGCCGTCGACGCCCTGGCTGGGCTCCTCCGTGACCTCGTAGCGCAGGTGCGCCCAGCCGCGGAGCGCAGACGCCAATTGAGCCCCCGTGCCCGGTGTTCCGGTCCACGACAGCTCGGCCCGGAACATTCCGGGCGCGGCAGGCTGGGCAGTCCACTCAAGGTCCGTCCGCTTGTCCACGACAGACCCAATGGCCCACTCAACGTGGGGGCACAGGGCGGTCGGGGCCGAGTGAACGAACAGGACACCGCGGGTTAGTGCAACAGACATTCCATCCTCCATAGCTATAGGTACGTCTTCCCCAACGACCTCTGCCTGGATGCCTGCCTGCTGCGTCAATCCGCGTGCAGGGCGGTTGCCCCTGCCAGACTATTCAGTTTTGACAATCCATTTGGTGCAAAAAATCTGTGCAAAAAATAGGTCCGGACCTCAGGTGGTGACACGATGCTTCAGAGCTTCAAGCACCACTTGAAAGTTGCCGGGCGTGAATCTCATTCTGCCGTACCCCGCCTAATTACGCCAGTGCAATTCGGCGCGTCGCTCCCGGCGAGTCGTTTTCGTTTTGCTAGAGCTCCGGGACCGCCGTGGAAGGCCGTCCCGGAGCGGATCCGGGACAGTGCAGGGCACGGCGCGGAAGGCGGTGCCGTGGCCAGCGCGGACCGTGGCCGATCAGGCCCTCGGATGCGCCTGTTGGTAACTTTGCCGCAGCCGGTCGACCGATACGTGGGTGTAGATCTGCGTAGTGGCCAGGCTGCTGTGCCCCAGAATCTCCTGCACCGCGCGCAAGTCCGCCCCGCCGTCGAGCAGGTGCGTTGCCGCCGAGTGGCGGAGCGCGTGCGGGCCCGTGGCCGAGGTGTCCCCCAGCCCGTCCAGCAGGCCCTTCACGACGCTGCGGACCTGCCGCTGGTCCACCCGTTTCCCGCGCGCGCCAAGGAAGAGCGCCGGGCCCGAGTCGGCCGCCATCAGGGCCGGACGTCCGCGACGAAGCCAATCGTCGACGGCGAGCGCGGCCGGCAGGCCGTACGGCACGGTCCGCTCCTTGTTGCCTTTGCCCAGTACGCGTAGGGTCCGGCGATCCGGGTCGAGGTCGTCGATGTCCAGGCCGGCGAGCTCCCCGACGCGGACTCCCGTGGCATAGAGCAGTTCGAGCATGGCGCGGTTGCGCAGGGCCATTGGCTCGCCCTCAGCAGCGGCGGACTCTGCCCCTGCCACGAGCCGCTGGACCTGCCCCTGCTGCAGCACACCGGGAAGGGACTTCTCACGCTTCGGAGCCTTTAGCCGTAGGGCCGGATCCACCGTGATGAGCTCCTCCCGCACGGCCCAGGCGGTAAAGGCCCGCGCGGTGGCGGCACGCCGGGCGAGTGTGGCGCGGGACATGCCCGACTCGCTCTGGGCACCAAGCCAGCGCCGTAGGGTGCCCAGTTCAAGGTCGGCCAGTTCCGCGGCGCCCTCGGACGCCGCGTGCGCCAGCAGGCTGCCGACGTCGGAGAGGTACGCGCGCACCGTGTGGGCGGACCGGCCCCGCTCCGCTTCCAGGTACCGGCCGAAGCCGTGGGCGGCCTCAGCGAGCGCGGCGGGAATCTGCTGTGTTGACACCCTCCCACTTTCCCAGCAACCCGGGCCGCAACCCGTGCAGCCGAGCGGCGCGCCGTCAACACACGCGCTGCCGCATCACCGTTGCCCGGACTGCGACTCGCTGCTGCAGCGGCAGGCACGGCCGATCGCGGCCGGACTATCAGGGCGCAGCACAGCCGGTACACCGCGTCAGCCCGCCGTGGCGGATCGTTTCCATCCGCCCCGTTGGGATTCGGCGAGGCCCAGGAGTCCGAGCCGCCCCAGGCCTGCCCTGACCGATTCCGGACTCAGCCCGGCAACCACGGAAAGCTTTTCGACAGTGCTCGTAACGCGCAGCGGAAGTGCATCCAACAGGATCAGGTCCTCCAGGGTCAGCCCGTCGTGGGCCTCCGCCCGGCTTGGCTTAGCCTCCGTCAGCGAGTCGCCGCTCGGCGAGGCAAGCTCCGCGATCTCGCCGGCGTCCGTGACGCATACTGCGCCGCCTTCGCGCAGCAGCCGGTGGCAGCCGGCCGAGTTGGCACTGTGCACCGAGCCCGGAACTGCCCCGACCGCCCTGCCCAGGGTCTCGGCATGGTGCGCGGTGTTGAGGGCCCCGGACCTCCACCGGGCCTCGACCACCACCGTGACGGACGACAACGCCGCTATGAGCCGGTTTCGTTGCAGGAAGCGGTATCTGGTGGGCGCCGAACCGGGCGGAACCTCGGCCAGCACGGCGCCCTGATTGGCTACCGCCCGGAGCAGGTCCTCGTTGCCGGAAGGGTAGAAGCGGTCCACTCCCCCGGCCATCACGGCGATGGTGGGCAGCGCCCCGGCGGATCCTGCCAGCGCGGCTCGATGGGCGTGGGCGTCGATGCCATAGGCGCCCCCGGAGACGATGGTAAAGCCCCGCTGGGCGAGTCCGTAGGCGAGGTCTCCCGTCACCGCTGAGCCGTAGGCAGTGCTGTCCCGGGAACCCACCAGTGCGATGGCTTTGCCGGCCGGCGGCAACTCCTGTTCCACGCCGCGCCACCAGAGGCATAACGGCTCCTGCAGCCCCAGGTCCGCGAGCTGGCCGGGCCACAGTGGGTCCGTCGGGATGAGCAGCCGGCCGCCGAGGCGCTGCATGGTCGCCAGGTCGCGTGCCGGGGCCAGGTCCGGTACGCGCGGCGCCCAACGCTTCAGCGCCATGCTCAGGCCGGTCCAGCCGCCGCCGGCGCCGTTCTCCTCCAGCACCCGGGACAGTTCCTGCTCCGTGTCCGGGCCGGCCGACAGCTCCCCGGTAGCGATCCGCAGGGCGTCCTCCGGACCTGCTACCCGGACGAGTGCCAGGCCGGCGGCGTCCTGGGGTTCCAGGAGCCTTGACAGCGCCGCCCTGGCAGTCCTTTCCTTCTCTGTCATGCTTCGGTTCCCTCCATATGCTGTGGTGCCGTTCTCGGGCGGACGGGTCGGCTGGGCCTGTGCTGTCACGCGGCGGCCGATGTTGCTTGCCGAAGGTTGAGGGCCTGGCCGATGTCATCCGCGTCGGGACCGTCGCGGCCGGAGAGGTCCGCCAGCGTCCAGGACAAACGCAGTACACGGTCGTAGCCGCGGGCCGTCAACGCGCCGCGTTCCAGCGCGTGGTCGAGGATGCGTGTTGTAGGGCCCGCCAGCCGCAGCGGGCCGCGGAGCACCCTGCCAGGTACCTGCGAGTTGGTTTCCAGTCCGAGTGGCCGGAGCCGGTCCAGCTGCCGTTCCCGGGCGGCGCGCACCCGCGCCGCGATGTCGGCAGTTGCTTCCTCTGCGCGGGGCTGGCCAAAGTCTGCGAGGGCAACGCGTTCGACTTCCAGCTGGATGTCGACCCTGTCGAGCAGCGGCCCGGACATCCGGGCGAGGTAGCGTCGCCGCATCATCGGCGTGCAGGTGCAATCCACGCCCTTGCCCGAGGCCTTGCCGCAGGGGCAGGGGTTGGCCGCCAGGACCAGTTGGAACCGGGCCGGATAGGCCGCGGTGCCTGCCGAGCGGTGGATGACCAGCTCGCCGCTTTCCAGCGGCTGCCGGAGCGCGTCGAGGACGCGGCGCTCATATTCAGGGGCTTCGTCCAGGAACAAGACGCCGCGGTGCGCCCTGGAGGCCGCGCCGGGCCGCGGCAGCCCCGAACCTCCCCCGATGATGGCGGCGGCCGTGGCCGTGTGATGCGGGTTCTCGTAGGGCGGCCGCCGCAGCAAGGTTACGGAGGCCGAGGTGAGCGAACTGAGGGAATGGATGGCCGTCACCTCCATGGCTTCCCGGTCGCCGAGGTCGGGCAGCAGCCCGGGAAGGCGCTCGGCCAGCATGGTCTTGCCGGCCCCGGGCGGCCCCGTCAGCAGCACATGGTGGGCCCCGGCAGCGGCCACTTCCAGGGCCCGGCGGCCCTCGCCCTGGCCGGAGACGTCGCACATGTCCGGTGCCATCGCGGCCGCAGCCGTGCCGCCGTCGTCGGGCTCTTCATCATCCGGCTCAAAATCCAGCGCCAGGTCCTGCGGGTCGGCACCGAAGTCGAACGCCAGCCTGGCCAGGGTCCGGTAGCCGCGAACCCTCGCCCCTGGCACCAACCCGGCCTCGGCAGCGTTGGCCTGCGCCACCACCACGTCCGGATACCCGGCCTGAACGGCGGCCATCACGGCGGGCAAAATACCGCGCACCGGACGTAGCCGTCCGTCCAGGCCCAGTTCGGCGATGAAGACATGCCGCCCGGTGGAGCGCACGTCGTTCGCGGCCAGCAGCACCGACATAGCGATGGACAGGTCGAATCCGGATCCGCGCTTCGGCAACGACGCGGGGATCAGGTTCGCCGTGATCTTCCTGCGGCTGAGCGGGATTCCCGAGTTCTGAGCGGCTGAGCGGATCCGTTCCTTCGCCTCATTGAGCGAGGCGTCGGGCAGGCCCAGGATCACGAAGGCGGGCAGGGTTTGTCCGATGTCGGCCTCAACCTCGACGATGTAGCCGTTCAGCCCGACGAGTGCCACCGAGTAGGTCCGTCCCAGCGCCATCTACCCCACTCCTTTGAGGTGTTCGATGGCCGGGGTGCCGGTGCCGTCGTCGAGCACGGCGATTACGTCCACGCGGCGCAGCGGCATCCGCAGCTCATGGTCCCGGCACCACGCGGAGGCCAGCCGGTGCAGCCGGGCGAGCTTATCCGCGCCCACGGCTTCGAAGGGGTGCCCATAGGCGAGGGATTTGCGGGTCTTGACCTCGGCGATGACGAGAGCGTCGCCGTCGAGCGCCACAATATCGATCTCGCCCTCGGGGCAACGCCAGTTGCGGTCAACAATCCGCATGCCCTGGGCTTCGATGAAGCCGGCGGCGAGCTCCTCACCGCTCCGGCCCAGCATGTCCTTAGCTCTCATGCCTCCAGCGTGGGACGTGCACGAACCGTGCCACAGAGGCTTACCGGGCTATGTGGACAACGTCGGCCGCGGGGCCGGTTGAGGGCAGGAGTTAGTTCCCCAGCCCCTCCACCTTCGGCAGGGCCAGTTCCTCGCTGCGCGGGAGCTCCTCCACATTGACATCCTTGAAGGTGATGACGCGGACGCTCTTGACGAACCGGGCGGATCGGTACACGTCCCACACCCAGGCGTCCTGCAGCGTCAGGTCGAAATAGACCTCGCCGTCGGCGCTGCGCGCCTGCAGGTCCACGTGGTTGGCCAGGTAGAAACGCCGCTCGGTCTCGACCACATAGCTGAACAGCCCGACAACGTCGCGGTATTCGCGGTAGAGCTGCAGCTCCATGTCGGTTTCATAGTTTTCAAGGTCCTCGGCACTCATGGTTCCATCTTGCACCATCGGGCGCCGGACGCGCGCCACGGGCCCGGCCCACGGCCCACCACGGCACAGTCGCCCGCCCGGCACAGTCGCAGGCCCCGCCGGAAACGCGCTCAGTCGCCGAGCAGTTGCCAGCTGACCCGGTGGTACGGCGTGGGGCCGGCCGCGCGGAGTGCATCCTTGTGCGCGGCGGTGCCGTAGCCCTTGTTCTCGTCCCAGCCGAACGCCGGGTACTCGGTGTGCAGGGCAGCCATTTGGCGGTCCCGTTCGACCTTGGCCAGCACGGACGCCGCGGCCACGGACAGGCACTGCATGTCCGCCTTGACCAGCGTGTGGACCGGCGCGTCGCAGCCCGGCTCCTCGGGGCCCTCGTCGAACAGCGAGGCCTGCGCCACGGGTGAAAGCCAGTTGTGGCTACCGTCCAGCAACACCACGTCCGGCGTCACGCCGGCGGCCAGCACCGCGAACCAGGCCCGGTTGCCGGCGAGCCGCAGCGCGCCGATGATTCCGAGCGCGTCGATCTCCGCCGCGCTGGCGTGTCCCACGGCTGAGGCGACGCTCCAGCTGCGCACCAGCGGTTCCAGCCGTTCCCGGTCAGCGACCTTGAGCAGCTTGCTGTCCCGCACATCGGCGAGCAGCTTCTGCTTGTGCAGGTCCACGACGGCGATCCCGACGCTGACGGGCCCGGCCAGGGCGCCGCGGCCGACCTCGTCGATGCCGGCGAGCAGCCGGGCACCCGAGGCACGGAACCGGCGCTCATAGTCGAGGGTTGGTGCTTCGGACACTGCTGCCGTCCTTACTTCCCTGACGGTGCCGGGACGCCGCGGAAGACGTCCGGATAGTTGTCCAGCGAGGTGATCCGGTTCAGCGGCCATGCGATCACGACGGCTTTGCCTTCGACGTCGGCCAGATCGATGAAGCCTCCATTGGTCTCCATGTGGGCGCGGGAGTCGGCGGAGTGGTTTCGGTTGTCGCCCATGACCCAGACCTTCCCGGCCGGGACCACGACGTCGAAGTCGCGAACCTGCGGAACCTCGGTTTTGTTGACGTACTTCTCGTCCAGCGGCGCCCCGTTGACCGTGAGCCGGCCGCTCCCGTCGCAGCACACGACATGGTCCCCGGGCAGGCCGATCACACGCTTGACCAGGTGCTGCTCGGAGTTGTCCGGGAGCAGGCCGACGAACGTCAGCGCGTCCTGGACTCCGGTGAGCGGCCCGGCAGGCTTCGCCGCGGTCGGCACCAGCCAGCCCTTGGTGTCCCGGAACACGACGACGTCCCCGCGCTGCAGGGCCATCGGTTCCGGCACCAGCAGGTTGACGAAGATCCGGTCGTTGACGTCCAGGGTGTTCATCATGGACTCGGACGGGATGTAGAAGGCACGGAACAGGAAAGTCTTGATCAGGAAGGACAGCACGACGGCTATCACCACCACCGTGGCGATCTCCTTGAGCCACATCAGCATGGGGTTCCGGCCTTCACGGGCCTTCGCCTTCCGGGCACGCGTCGACGACGGCCCGGCGTGCGAGGGGCCCGCCAGCGGGGTGCCGGCAGCTCGCTCCGGCTGAGCTCGCCCGGGGTGCACCGGATCAGGCTCGCCGGCGTACACAGGATCAGCCGGCGGGGGTTCCGGCGCGTGCTCGGGACGCGGCGTGGCTGGTAGCTGCGTCGTCGGGTGATCGGTGCCCGGGATGGGCGAGGAGGTCACTCGGGGCTCGTCGTGCCCCCGCGGATCAGGAGTCCGGGGTCCGGTCTCGGGCATCTACTGTCCGTTCTTCATCGTCGTGCCGGCCTCGGTGGGCCGCGGTATTGCTGCAAATCTATCAATCGGCCAGATGATCTGTACCGGACGGCCGATCACGCGCTCCAGCGGGACCATTCCGCCCCCCGGCGCGCCGAGCAGGCTGCGCGAATCGGCCGATTTTGAACGGTGGTCCCCCATCAGCCAAAGCCGGCCTTCCGGGACAATCACGTCGAACTTCAGCTTGCTCGGGGCATCGCCCTCATATAGATAGCGTTCCTCAACTTGCTGGCCGTTGACTGTGAGCCGGCCGTCCGCGCCGCAGCACACGACGCGGTCGCCGGGAAGCCCGATGACACGCTTGACGTAGGTCGTGTCGCTGCCGGTCAGGCCCAGCCAGTGGCCCGCGCCGGCGAGGAAGTCGGCCGCTGGCCCCTTGCCGCTGTTCAGCGGGGCGAAGGAGCCGCGGCCGTCGAACACCACCACATCACCGCGGCGCACCTGCTCGAACGCGAAGTCGGTGCGGGAAACCAGAATCCTGTCCCCGTCGCGGAGCAGCGGCTCCATCGACGCGGAGGGGATGTAGTAGACATCAAGCCACAGGGAGCGGACCAGGCCGCTGATGGCCACGGCGAGCACCAGGCCCAGAAGCGCAAAACGCCAGCCCAGTTTCCTGGGCCGGCGTTTTGTCTGTTCCATGATCCGTGTCCTCTTACGCTTTTCTTAGTTGAACGGCGCAGTGGCGGAGCGTTCCGGCAAACGCCGGAGCCCTCCGTGGATCCGCTTTGGAAAGTCCGGAGGACTTTACTTGGCGGTCTGGAAGTCGCGCTTTTCCTTGATCTTCGCAGCCTTACCGCGCAGTGCACGCATGTAGTAAAGCTTGGCGCGGCGCACGTCACCCTTGGAGACGAGCTCGATCTTGTCGATGATCGGGGAGTGTACCGGGAAGGTACGCTCCACGCCGACGCCGAAGGAGACCTTGCGGACGGTGAAAGTTTCGCGGACGCCGTCGCCCTGGCGGCCCAGGACGAAGCCCTGGAAGACCTGGACGCGGGAGTTCTTGCCTTCGATGATGTTCACGTGCACCTTGATGGTGTCACCTGCGCGGAACTCGGGAACATCGTTGCGCAGCGAGGCTGCATCTACGGAATCGAGGATATGCATTGATCCACTCCTGGTGAACGCCACAGGTCATTCACGTTGGGTCACGGCGGCCAAGCCCGGATGCTGTGCGCACCGGAAATTTCCGCCGAAAGTTTTGTCGTTCCGGCTCCGCCAGGAATTGGCAGGGCCGGGGTGCCGCGCTGTTGGTGTCGCTCCCCCTGTGGCAGGTTCGCACCCAGCGGGCACAAGGACTAATTTTGCCACATTCCGCCGTGTTTTGGTGAATTGGCCGGGCGCACCGGCCTGGTGCAGCGGCGCGGCTCAGGCGTCGGGGCGTCGCCGGAGCCGGCCGTCGACGACGTCGTAGCCCAGCTCCCCCAGTGCGGTGCGGTCCGCGCGGGGCAGCGTGCCGGCGTCGAACGCGTCCAGCAGGTCAGGCCGGCGCTCGGCGGTACGCCGGTACTGTTCGTGGCGCCGCCACTGCGCGATCTTGCCGTGGTTGCCGCTGAGCAGCACGGCCGGAACCTCGCGGTCCCGCCAGCTGGAGGGCTTGGTGTACACGGGGTACTCGAGCAGTCCGTCGGAGTGGGATTCCTCCACGAGCGATTCGGGATTTCCGACGACGCCGGGCAGCAGCCGCCCGACGGCCTCGACCATGGCCAGCACGGCCACCTCTCCGCCGTTGAGCACGTAGTCCCCGAGGCTCATGGGCCGGACGGTGAAGCGCTCCGAGGCCCACTCCAGAACGCGCTCGTCAATGCCCTCATAACGCCCGCAGGCAAAGACCAGCTGGTCCTCTTCCGCGAGCTCGTGCGCAATGGCCTGGCTGAAGCGCTCCCCCGCCGGTGAAGGGACGATCAGCACGGGTTTGCTGGCTTCCGCGGAACGCGCGGGTCCCGCTTCGGCCACGGCAGTCAGCGCCTGGGCCCACGGTTCGGGCTTCATCACCATCCCGGCGCCGCCACCGTAAGGGGTGTCGTCCACCGTGCGGTGCCGGTCCGTGGTGAAGTCCCGGAGGTCATGGACGTTGAGTTCCAGGAGCCCGTCCTGCCGGGCCTTTCCGATCAGGGACAGTTCCAGCGGTGCCAGGTACTCGGGGAAGATACTGACGACGTCGATCCGCATCTTAGGCGTTGTCCCCGTTGCCGTTTTCGGCGTCACCGCTTCCCTCGCCGTCGCCGTCGTCGGGGGTCTCGCCGGTTGCGGTGTTGACCTCGAAGAGGCCGGCCGGCGGGGTGACGAGGACATACTTCTCCGCGACGTTTACCTCGGGCACAATCTGCTCCACGAACGGGATCAGGATTTCCTTGCCGTCCTTGTCCGTCACCACGAGCAGGTCCTGGACCGGCATGGTGTGCAGCCCGGAGACCTTGCCCACCACCGTCTCGCCGACGCGGACGTCCAGGCCCATGAGCTCGTGCTCGTACCAGCCCTCGTCGTCGTCCTCGTCCAACTCCTCGGTCTCGATGTAGAGCTTGGCGCCACGGAGCGCTTCCGCGTCGTTGCGGGTCTCCACCTCCTCGAACGCCAGCAGCAGGATGTCCTTGTTCCAGCGCGCGCTCTCCACGGTCAGCGGACCGGCGGAGGCGGGCTCGACCACGAACCGGGTGCCGGGAACGAAGCGGTCACCCGGCGCGTCCGTGAGCACCTGGACGGTCACTTCGCCGCGGATGCCGTGGGGCTTGCCGATTCGTGCCACCTGAAGCTGCATCTGTTCCTCTGTTCGGATTCTCGTAAAGTCTGGGATTTGTTGGTGCGTTTACTGCGCAAAACAGTCCGGCCCCTCCACCATAAGCTGGTGAAGGGGCCGGACTAAAGACAAGTACTGCTGGTCGCGCTACCGGCGGCGGTCGGTGTCGACGACGTCGACCCTGACCGGCTCGCCGTCGGCCAGCGCCGCCACCACAGTGCGCAAAGCGCGTGCGGTGCGGCCCTGGCGTCCGATCACCCGTCCGAGATCGTCCTGATGAACGCGCACCTCGAGGGTGTCCCCGCGGCGGTTGTTCTTCGCACTGACCTTGACGTCCTCGGGACTGTCAACAATCCCGCGGACCAGGTGTTCGAGCGCTTCTGCCAGCAATTTACTCAGCCTCGGTGGTCTCTGCTTCGGCGTCGGCGGGAGCCTCGGCTGCTTCGTCCTTCTTGGCCTTCTTGGTGATGGCTTCCGGGATGATCACGGAACCCTTTTCCGGGGTGACGAAGGCTTCCTTGGGAGCCTTGGTCTTCAAGGTGCCCTCCTGGCCCGGGAGACCCTTGAACTTCTGCCAGTCACCGGTGATCTTCAGGATCGCGGCAACCTGCTCGGACGGCTGTGCGCCGACGCCGAGCCAGTACTGGGCACGGTCCGAGTTGACCTCGATGTACGAGGGCTCTTCGGTCGGGTGGTACTTGCCGATCTCTTCGATGGCACGGCCGTCACGCTTGGAGCGTGCGTCCATGACGACGATACGGTAGTACGGTGCGCGCATCTTGCCGAAGCGCTTAAGGCGAATCTTTACGGCCACTTTTGTGGTCACTCCTGTTTCTGAAACGGGGTCGAGCCCGGCGTTCTGCACCCGTGGGGCGGGCCGTACTAGGGGGTTCTAAAGGACAGGATCCGGACGCGGAGAGAGGGGCCACGCAGATCGAGTACCTGTTCATTGTGCCAGATCACCGCTCGGATTTCGACTTGACACCCGTGGGCTGCGTGTCCGGCACTTTTCGGGCGGGCCAGCCTGGAGGCGTCAGGAGGTCCAGACGTAGAGTCCGGACTTGGTGGCGGGGTCGACGCCGGCGGCCAGCTCGGCAAGCTGGCGTACACAGCGGGCGGCCTGCTCGGCACCGAAGGGCATGTCCTCCTCCGCGGCCCAGGCTGCGGCGACGTCCGCGAGGACGTCACCCTCGCCCTCGGTTTCGTAGCTGAGCAGCTCGCCCAAGGCACGGACCATCGCCGCGGGCACGCCGAGCAGCGAATCGCTGGCCACGTCGACCATGGCCAGTTCATAGTCGGCGCCGGCGGCGTGCACGGCGGTTCCGGCCAGGTCGCCCAGCCGCTCGACTTCGAAGTCGCTGATGTCAGCAATCCTGACGGCACCGGGTGCGGCCGCGGCGCCGGCGTCGAGGGCGGCAGCACGCTTGAGGGCGGCATCATGGGTGGCGACGAAGATTTCAGTAAAGCCCAAGGAAGTGCTCCTCATGAGGGTCGGCGGCGCTGGCCGCGGTTTTGGCGTCGCATTCAGCCTAGCCGCTCCGGCCCGGGCCGGGGCGGCCTGGGCATGCCTGGATGCTTAGCGGACCGCGACGCGGATGCTATTGCGCCACGGGTCCTCGAAGCGCAGCTCGGCCCCGGTGTGGTGCGACGGGACACCGGCGGTCTTGAGCCGGTCGGCGAGGGCGCCGACGTCGTCGCCGGACGGTACCTCGATCAGCACCTCGCCGAGACCCAGGGTGTCGCGGCGGGGGCCTGCGCCGCGGCTGTTCCAGACGTTCATGGCCATGTGGTGGTGGTAGCCGCCGGCAGAGACGAAGAGCGCCTGCCCGTGCCAACCGGCGGTCTTCTCGAAGCCGAGGGTGCCGACGTAGAAGTCATGTGCGGACTGTACGTCGCCGACCTGCAGGTGGACGTGCCCCACCCCTGCCTCCGTGTCGCGCTGTCCGCTCAGGGCGGCTTCGGTCAGGTGCTGTTCCAGGTAGCGCTGCGGCGGCAGGGCCAGGCTGTCCATCACGACGTTCTTGCCGTCCCAGGACCAGGCGTCGCGCGGGCGGTCCCAGTAGAGCTCGATGCCGTTGCCCTCCGGGTCGTTGAAGTAGAAGGCCTCACTGACGAGGTGGTCGGCGCTGCCGGTAAAGGACTGCGGCTCGTACTGCGCGGCGGAGGCCACGGTGGCGGCCAGCGAGGGCTGGTCTTCGAACAACAGTGCGGTGTGGAAGAGGCCAGCTTCGCCGCGGGAGGGCAGGTTCAGTCCGGGGGCGGGAGCAAGGTGGACCAGGGGCTTGCGCTTGCGTCCGAGGTAGAGTCCGCCGTCCTGCTCGGCCACGACATCGAGGCCGAGGGCGCGCTGGTAGTAATCGGTCATCAGCTTCATGTCGCCGACCTTGAGCATCACGGTACCCATGGTGAGTTCGGCAGGAAGAAGATCCTGGGTGCTGGCTGCTGCGGTCATTGAATCGCTCCCGTAGTTCTGCGGCTACCGACCTTCGGTAACCGTCATAGGGTTAAATTACTTGAAGCTTCAATTTATTCCTAACGGGGTTGAGCGTCGGTGCGCACCAGTTCTCCGCGCAGCACGATTGCCCTCAATTCGCGCAGGGTCGAGATATTTCCGCGAGGGTCCTCGGCGCAGACCAGGACGTCGGCGCTGGCGCCGTCTGCAATCGCCTCGGCCCCGAGCCAGGCCCGCGAAGCCCAGGCCCCGGCGTCGAGGGCGGCACCGGCAGGGAGTCCGGCCGCGTGCAGGGCCTCAAGTTCATCGACGATGCGTCCGTGCTTGATGACGCTTCCCGCGTCCGTCCCGGCATAGATGGCCACCCCGGCCTCATGGGCCTCGAGGATCCGTTCGGCGCGGCGCTCCCAAAGCCCCAGCATGTGTGCCGCGTAGCGGGGAAACTTTGCCTGCGCCTGGGCCGCGATGTCCGGGAAGGTGGCGATGTTGATCAGGGTGGGGACGATCGGAACGCCCTGCTCCACGAACCGGTCCAGGTGCCGGGGCAGCAGGCCGGTTCCGTGCTCGATGCAGTCGATCCCGGCGTCGAGCATGTCGTCAAGAGTGTCCTCGGCGAAGCAGTGCGCGGTGACGCGGGCGCCTTCGTCGTGGGCGGCCTGGACCGCGTCCTTGACGCTGCGGGCGGGGAAGCTGGCGGCGAGGTCGCCGGCGTCGCGGTCGATCCAGTCCCCCACCAGCTTGACCCAGCCGTCCCCCGCGCGGGCCTGCTTGCGGACGGCCTCCACGAGGTCTTCGGGCTCCACCTCGGCGGCGAATCCCCTCAGGTACCGGCGAGTCCTGGCGATGTGCCGGCCCGAGCGGATGATGCGCGGCAGCTCACGCCGTTGCTGGATCCAGCGAGTGTCGTGGACGGCACCGGCGTCGCGGACCAGCAGGGTTCCGGCGCCGCGGTCGGTCAGGGCCTGCTGCTCTGCCACGACGTCGGAGACGTCGCCCCCGGGTCCCAGCCCGATGTGGCAGTGCGCGTCGACGAGTCCGGGGATCACCCAGCCGTCCAGCACCTGGTCCGGCGCGGACGCTGGGCGCTGGAAGGTGAGCCTGCCGTCGACGGACCACAGCCCCCGTCGCTCCTCGTCGACTCCGGTGAGGATCGGGCCGCTGAACTCGATGATGGCACTCATGGGCTAAAGCCTAATCCTCATGGCGGTTCTCGGTCCCAAGGCGTCCAGTCCCAGCCGGGCTTCGTGCCTCCGCAACGCTGCCAGCTCTCCTGCCGGATGAGGGACGGGTGAGAAGCCGCAACTTGCGTAGAACGGCCCATTGAACGGTACATCGGAAAAAGTGCACAGCGTCATCGATTCATAACCCCGGCCACGGGCCAGCTGGAGCGCCGCCGCCACCAGCGCCCGGCCGATTCCCTGACCGGCGGAGTCGGGATGCACCGAAAGTTGTTCCAGGTGGGCCTGTCCATCGACTTCATCGACCCTGGCGAAACCCGCGGCAGGAGTTCCGGCAACCAGGATAAAGAGCGGTTCGGAAGCCCCTGCCGGTTCCGCATTCGGGAGCGCGAGGCCCAGTGATGCTTCCAGCAGGCGGTCAGCCGCCGTCTCTATAGCGGGCAGGCCGGCAAGGTCCTCCGGCAGAGCCGGCCTGATGCTGGGGCCGGGCATATCAGGAGGCGTGCGCGTGCCCGCTGCGGTTGACGTCGGCGATGAAGGTGCGGATGGCGCGGTCACCTTCCTTCGAATCCTGCGGCCGGTGCCCTCCCGGGGCAGTGCGGTGCAGGGCGCCCGTCTCCCTCAGATAGCCGGCAATTTCCTCATAGAGCGGCTCCCAGCCGCCGGTGAGGACCAGCGTCGGCACGCCGGGGACGATGTGCAGCGGCGCGTCCCACGGCGGCGCCTGCAGCCTCAGCCGGCGCGCCGCCCGTGCGTCCTCAATCGCAGGCTCGCCCACAGTCCCGCGCACCGGGGCGTGGGCGGCAAATACGCGGCGGACGAACTCCCGCTGGAAGTCGTCGTCGGAGAGACTGTGCCGGACGTCGAAGAGCGGCTGCATGAGCGCCCGGTGCGCGGCTGTCGCCGGCAGTTCGGCGGTGAGCGAGAGGCAGGCCGGTTCCACGAGGGTGAGGGACTGCACCAGGTCCGGACGTTCGACGGCCGCCATCATGGCGGCAATGGCGCCCTGCGAATGGGCCACCACGTGGCCGCCGGCAGCGCCGCGGCCATCGTCCGCCAGGGCCCGCAGGACGATGTCAGCGTCGGCGGCGAAGTCCGTTTCTTGCGGCTCGGCGACGGCGTCGAAGCCGTGCCGCCGCAGGAACAAGGCGTCGTAGCTCAACGCCATGCCGTGCTGCTTCGGCCACGCCGCGGCACCAAAGCTGCCGGCCCCGTGGACGAAGACTACGCGCTGCTTGAACATGTCCTAAGCCTATGGCACCGGTCCGTTAACGAGGCCGAAGACATCCTCGCCGCCGGGACAGTGTCGGAGCCGAACGGCTCCTGCTACTTGCTGCCGCCGAGGAACTTGTCGAAGCCCTTCGGAAGGTTCAACTGGGACGGGTCGAACTCCCCGCCCTGCTGACCGAAGGATGCACCGGTCGGAACGGTCTTCGGCCCGGCAGCGCGCCGCGCCTCCGCATCCTTGAGCTCCTGCGCGGCCTTGGCCGGGTTGCCGGAGCGGGCCTTCTTCTTGGGCGCGCTCTTCCCGCCCTTGCGGGCTCCGCCGCCGCCCATCCCGGGGATTCCCGGCATTCCCGGGATGCCGCCGCCGGCCGCCATCTTCTTCATCATCTTCTGGGCTTGGGCAAAACGTTCCAGCAGGCCGTTGACCTCGGAGACGTGCACACCGGAACCGCGGGCAATGCGGGCGCGGCGGGAGCCGTTGATGATCTTCGGGGCCACCCGCTCGTGCGGGGTCATGGAGCGGACGATCGCCTCGACCCGGTCGATCTCGCGTTCGTCGAACTGCTCCAGCTGCTGCCGGATGTTCTGCGCACCCGGCATCATCATGAGCATCTTCTTCATCGAGCCCATGTTGCGGATCTGCTGCATCTGGGCGAGGAAGTCCTCGAGGGTGAAGTCTTCCTGGTCGGCGAACTTCTTCGCCATCCGGGCTGCCTCGTCCTTGTCCCAGGACTTCTCGGCCTGCTCGATCAAGGTGAGTACGTCACCCATGTCAAGGATGCGCGAGGCCATCCGGTCCGGGTGGAAGAGCTCGAAGTCATCCAGGCCTTCGCCGGTGGACGCGAACATGACCGGCTTGCCGGTGACCGACGCAACGGACAGCGCGGCACCGCCGCGCGCGTCGCCGTCGAGCTTGGAGAGCACGATGCCGGTGAAGTTGACGCCCTCGTCGAACGCCATCGCCGTGTTGACGGCGTCCTGGCCGATCATGGAGTCGATCACGAAGAGGACTTCGTTGGGGACGATGGCCCGGCGGATCTGGCGGGCCTGTTCCATCATTTCGGCGTCAACGCCGAGCCGGCCGGCGGTGTCAACGATGACGACGTCGTGCAGGGTGCGCTTGGCTTCCTCGACGCCGGCCCGGGCGACGGCGACCGGGTCGCCGGCAGGGTGGTCCAGCTCGGTGGAGGTGGCGCCCGGGTGCGGGGCGAAGACGGGAACGCCCGCCCGCTGGCCGACAACCTGCAGCTGGGTTACGGCGTTGGGGCGCTGCAGGTCGCACGCAACCAGCATGGGGCTGTGGCCCTGCGCCTTGAGGAACTTGGAAAGCTTGCCGGCGAGCGTGGTCTTGCCGGCACCCTGGAGGCCGGCGAGCATGATGATGGTGGGACCGGTCTTGGCGAGCCGGATCCGGCGGGTCTCGCCACCGAGGATCTCGACGAGTTCCTCGTTGACGATCTTCACGATCTGCTGGCTCGGGTTCAGCGCACCGGATACCTCGGCGCCGAGGGCCCGTTCGCGCACCCGGCCGGTGAACTCCCGGACCACGGGCACGGCAACGTCGGCGTCCAGCAGGGCGCGCCGGATCTCGCGGACCGTGGCGTCAACGTCCGCCTCGGTGAGGCGGCCCTTGCCACGGAGGTTCTTGAAGGTTGCTGTCAACCGGTCAGAGAGTGAATTGAACACGCGCCGTGCACTTCTTTCAGTGGATCTACAGCTGGCGGCCGGTGCGGCGCGCCAGAGTCGTGACTGTTTCGCCGGAACCAGCCGGTACGAACTGCCTCGACAACGGGACTCGACTATCTAGGGTACCAAGTCGGGCCTTCAAGATGGCATGCTGGCTTAGGTGACCAGTCAAGCAACTGTAAAGACCCTGCTCATCCTCGGCGCCTCGGGCGACTTGACCGGCAGGCTGCTGCTGCCCGGGCTGGCCCGGCTGGTGGCGAGGGGCCACGCCCCTGGCCTTACTTTGGTGGGTGCAGGATCGGACGACTGGACCGAGGAACAGTGGCATGAGCGCCTCGAGACCTCGTTCGCCGACGCCAACTCCCAGGCCGACACCAGCGGCAAGCGCGAGCTGAAGCGAATCCGCGAAACCACCAGCTACCACCAGCTGGATGTCACCGCCGAGGGGCAACTGGCAGGGCTGCTGGCCAAACTGGAAGGTCCCGTGGCTGTCTACTTTGCGCTGCCGCCGAAGATCAGCCAGCTTGCCTGCGAGGCCCTGACCCCGGAACAGGTACCCGCGGGGACCCGGCTGGTGATGGAAAAGCCGTTTGGCTCCAGCGAGGAGTCTGCGCGGAACCTCAACAAGACCCTGGCCGCGTTGGTCCCCGAGGACCACATCCACCGGGTGGACCATTTCCTGGGCAAGGCGACGGTGTTGAATATCCTGGGCCTGCGCTTCGCCAACACCTTCCTTGAGCCGGTGTGGAACCGGGAGCACATCGAGAGCGTGGAGATCATCTTCGATGAGGACCTCGCGCTCGAGGGCAGGGCCCGCTACTACGACGGCGCCGGCGCCCTGCGCGACATGATCCAAAGCCACCTGCTGCAGATCATGGCCCTGATGGCGATCGAACCGCCCGCCTCGGTGGACGAGCGAGACCTGCGGGACGCCGTCGCCACCCTCCTGCGGGCCAGCAGCATCAAGGCCCCGTACGCCAAAAGCACGCGCCGCGCCCGGTACACGGCCGGCTCCATCGACGGCAGGAAGGTCCCGGACTACGCCAAGGAAGAGGGCGTGGACGCATCGCGCAACACCGAGACCCTGGCGGAGGTGCAGGTGGACATCGACAACTGGCGCTGGCAGGGCGTGCCGTTCATCCTCCGTTCCGGCAAGGCACTGGGCTCCATGCGCAAGGAGGCCGTGGTCACCTTCCGCCCCGTGCCGCACCTGCCCAAGGGCTTCACCGGCGTGGACTCCCCCAACCAGCTGCGGATCGGTTTCGGCCCGGACACGCTGCAGTTCGACGTCGACGTGAACGGCCCCGGCAACGTGCTGAGCCTGGACCGGGCCACGCTCAAGGCGGAACTCAGCGCCTCGGAACTGCTCCCCTACGGCGAAGTCCTGGAGGGGGTGCTCAACGGCGACCCGCTGCTGTCCGTTCGCGGCGACACCGCCGAGGACTGCTGGCGGATTCTCGAACCGGTGCTCAAGGCCTGGGCCCGGGACAGCGTCCCGCTGGAGGAATACGCCGCCGGGACCGCCGGGCCGGAAGGCTGGCCCGCGTAACCGTCTGCGGAACACGAAAAAGCGGGCCGGACACCTTTCCAGGTGTCCGGCCCGCCGTCGCAACCCTCGATCGCGGCCGCTGGCGCGGTGTGCGGCTGGAGGGCTGCCGCCTAGATAGCTGCCGCGCCGCGTTCGCCGGTCCGGACGCGGACTGCCTCGAAGACATCCATCGTCCAGACCTTCCCGTCGCCGGCCCGTCCGGTGTTCGAACTGGCGATGATGACATCCAGGATGTCGTCCGCCTGTTCGTCGGTGGCAAGCACTTCCACCCGGATCTTGGGGAGCAGGTCCACGTTGTACTCGGCGCCGCGGTACACCTCGGTGTAGCCGCGCTGCCGGCCGTAGCCGCTGGCCGCGCTGACCGTCAGGCCCTGCACTCCGTACGCTTCCAGGCCTTCCCTGATGGTGTCGAGCTTTTCCGGTCGGACGATTGCGGTAATCAGTTTCATGCTTCCACGCTTTCCTTGCCGGTTGCCGGCTTCTTGCCGTTCGAGGTGACGTCCACGGTCTCGGCGGCCGGGAACTCGACGCTGTCGACCATCGGCTTCCCGGTGATCAGTTCGTGCAGCGGCTGGAAGCTCCCGCCGTGGCCGCCGACGCCGAACTCGTAGGCGGTCTCGGCGTGCAGGCTGAGGTCCACACCCACGACTTCCTGCTCCTGGGAAACCCGGAAGCCCATCAGCTTGTGGATCGGGAAGGCGATGATGAAGGTCATGATCGCGGTGAAGGCCACGGAGAGCAGCGCGGCGAGAACCTGCGCTACGAGCTGGGTGGTGCCGCCGCCGTAGAACAGTCCCGCGGTGCCCTGGGCCGGGGTGGCCAGGAAGCCGATCGCTACGGTGCCCACGACACCGGACACGAGGTGGACGCCGACGACGTCGAGCGAGTCGTCGTAACCGAACTTGAACTTCAGGCCGACGGCGAGGGCCGAGGCCACGCCGGCGACGACGCCCAGGGCGATCGCGCCGAGCGGTGAGACGTTTGCGCAGGCCGGGGTAATCGCGACCAGGCCGGCGACCACACCGGAAGCGGCACCGAGGGAGGTCGGGTGGCCGTCGCGGAAGCGTTCGACGGCGAGCCAGCCCAGCATCGCGGCGGCCGGGGCAGCGAGCGTGTTGACCCAGATCAGGCCGGCCTGCTCAACCGTGGCGGCGGCACCGGCGTTGAAGCCGAACCAGCCGAACCAGAGGATGGCGGCACCCAGCATCACGAACGGGACGTTGTGCGGGCGGTGGTTCGGGTCCTTGCCGAAGCCCTTGCGGTTGCCAATGATCAGGACCAGGATCAGCCCGGCGACACCGGCATTGATGTGCACCACGGTTCCGCCGGCGAAGTCGATCACCGGGGCGAAGGTCTGGCCGAACCAGCCGTCCTTGGAGAAGAGCCCGCCGCCCCAGACCATGAAGGCCAGCGGCGCGTAGACAAGGGTGGCCCAGATGGGGGTGAAGATGACCCAGGCCGAGAACTTTGCCCGGTCGGCAACCGCACCCGAGATCAGGGCCACCGTGATGATGGCAAAGGTCGCGGCGTAGCCTACCTTGAGCAGGTCCGCGGGGTCCGTGAAGTTGTGCAACCCGAAGTGGCTGAAGGGGTTCGCGAAGATCTGGAAGAAGTTGTCTGAGTTGCTCGTGGCCATCGAAGCGCCCCACAGGACCCACGTGATGCCAACGGTCCCAATCGCGACGAAGCTCATCATCATCATGTTCAATGCCGACTTGGCACGGGTCATGCCGCCATAGAAGAATGCCAGGCCCGGGGTCATGAACAGCACGAGGGCTGACGCGACCAGGAGCCAAACGAGACCTGCGGTGAGTTCCATGGTCTGCGTCCTCTCTTGCTCTTAGGTGCGGACTTGTCCGCCGATCCAACGCGTTTTGCGTTCTAAGAAGAGTTTGCTGGCGCAGTGTTTCACCGGCAGAGGATTTACATTGCCGGGTTGTTACAAGAACCTCCCGGAAGTAAATGGTGCGTCTCACGCTTGTTACGGTTATGTTTCACGCGTTCAAACACGCCCCGGCCGGCCTTGCGGCACCAAATGCAGAACCGAAAGCAGCATCATGAGCAAAGCGTCCCGTTCCGCCAACGGAACCCGGGCCCTGCCCGGCCTCCGGCAGCCCGGCAGTCCCCGACTGCCCCGGGACATCAAGGTGATGCTGGTTGCGGCCTTCCTCATTGCCCTGGGCTTCGGCCTCGTCGCCCCGGTACTCCCCCAGTTCGCCACCACCTTCGACGTCGGTGCGACGGCGGCTGCGGTGATTGTCAGCATCTTCGCGTTCATGCGGCTCATTTTCGCCCCGGCCGGCGGTGCGCTGATCGTAAGGCTGGGCGAACGCCCGGTGTACGTGGCCGGGCTCTTGATCGTGGCGGCGTCCACGGCCGCGTGCGCCTTCGCCCAGGACTACTGGCAGCTGCTCGTCTTCCGCGGGCTGGGCGGGGCCGGCTCAGTGATGTTCACGGTGGCCTCGATGGCCCTCGTGGTGAGGCTCGCCCCGCCGGAAAGCCGCGGCCGCGTCTCGGGCGCCTATGCCTCGGCTTTCCTGATCGGCAACGTGTGCGGGCCGATCGTGGGCGGCCTGCTGGCCAGCTTCGGCCTGCGGGTTCCGTTCCTGGCGTACGCGGCCGCGCTGGTGCTGGCCGCCGCCGTCGTACAGACCCAGCTCAGCCACGTCCCCGCAGGCTCCCGTGAGGCAGGAGCGGCGGCGCCGGCCATGCTGCTCCGCGACGCTCTGCGGGACAGCGCCTACCGGGCCGGGCTGGCCTCCAGTTTCGCCAACGGGTGGGCCACCTTCGGCGTCCGGATGGCCACCGTGCCGCTTTTCGCGGTCGCTGCACTCGGCGCCGGATCCTCGTCCGCGGGCTGGGCACTGGCCGTGTTCGCGGCCGGCAACGCGGCGGCCCTGACCTTCTCCGGGCGGCTCGCGGACAACCTCGGCCGGAAGCCGATGATGCTCACCGGACTGGTGGTCACCGGCCTCGCCACCGCCGCCATCGGCTTCACGCACGAGTTGCTGTGGTTCCTGGCGGCCTCGACCGTTGCCGGCATCGGGTCCGGGCTGCTGGGCCCGGCGCAGCAGGCCGCGATCGCCGACGTCGTGGGCAATGAGCGCTCCGGCGGGCGGGTGCTGGCAGTGTTCCAGATGACTTCGGACAGCGGCGCGATCGTGGGGCCGGTCATCGCAGGACTGCTGGCGGACCAGCTGGGCTACGGCTGGGCCTTCGGCATCACCGGCGGAGTTCTCCTCGCGGCGGCTGCGGGCTGGGTGCTGGCGCGGGAGACCTTTCAGCGGCCAACCGCACCGGCGGCCTAGTTCAGGAGAGCGTCGACGAAGCTTTCGGCGTCGAAGGGCGCCAAGTCGTCCGCGCCTTCGCCGAGGCCGATCAGCTTGACGGGCACGCCGAGGGACTTCTGGATCGCGACCACGATGCCGCCCTTGGCGGTGCCGTCCAGCTTGGTCAGCACGATGCCGCTGATGTTCACGACCTCGGCGAAGACGCGCGCCTGGTTCAGGCCGTTCTGGCCGGTGGTCGCGTCCAGAACCAGGAGCACCTCATCCACCTCGGCGAGCTTTTCGATCACGCGCTTGACCTTGCCGAGCTCGTCCATCAGGCCGACCTTGTTCTGCAGCCTGCCGGCGGTGTCGATCATGACGACGTCGACTTCCTGGTCGATGCCGGCCTTGACCGCCTCGTACGCAACGGAGGCCGGGTCCGCGCCGTCGATGTCGGACTTGACCGTGGGAACGCCGACGCGCTGGCCCCAGGTGGCGAGCTGCTCCGCGGCTGCGGCGCGGAAGGTGTCCGCGGCGCCAAGCAGCACGTCCTTGTCCTCCGCCACCAGCACGCGGGCGAGCTTGCCCACCGTGGTCGTCTTGCCGACGCCGTTGACGCCGACCACCATCATCACCGCGGGCTTGTCCGCGTGGCGTTCCACGTTCAGGCTGCGGTCCATGGTGGGGTCCACGAGCTTGATGAGTTCCTCGCGCAGCAGGGCCTTGACCTCCTCCGGCGAGCGGGTGCCGAGCACCTTGACGCGTTCGCGGAGCGCGTCCACGAGCTGCATCGTCGGCTCGGTGCCAAGGTCGGCCAGCAGCAGGGTCTCCTCGACCTCGTCCCAGACGTTCTCGTCGATCTTGTCAGCGGAGAGCAGGGCGAGCAGGCCTTTGCCCAGGATGTTGTTGGACTTGACCAGGCGTTCGCGAAGCCGGGTCAGGCGGCCGGCCACCGGCAGCGGGGTCTCGACCGGAACGGTCTCCAGGCCCGCAACATTGTCCGGCACCTCAACCGTTTCGAGGCCCTCAAGGTCGACGACCTCCGGTGCCGCGCCACCGCGGGGCGGAGCCGGGCGGTCCTCCAGCAGCGTGCCGCCGCCGGTACCCTGCACGGGGTCGTTCGCGTCGCGCTGCGACGGGTAGTTGGTGATGTTCTTCCGGGTCTTCATGAGCACCGGAATCAGCGCACCGATAACCACCAGGGCAACGAGGATGGGCAGGATGATGGGGAGGATGTCGTTCACTCCCCTAGCTTCTCATAAACCCCAAACGCCCCGTCGGCAGCCCTGGCTACGTGCCTGGATGCCATCACAGGCCGGGCTTCAGACCTCGGCCCCCAGCCGCTGGCTGATCACGGTGGAGACGCCGTCCCCGCGCATGGTGACGCCGTAGAGTGCGTCCGCGACCTCCATGGTTCGCTTCTGGTGGGTGATGACGATCAGCTGGCTGGACTCGCGCAGTTCCTCGAAGATGGTGATGAGCCGGCCCAGGTTGGTGTCGTCCAGGGCTGCCTCCACTTCGTCCATGACGTAGAAGGGCGAGGGGCGGGCTTTGAAGATTGCGACCAGCAGGGCCACCGCCGTCAGCGACCGTTCGCCGCCGGAGAGCAGGGACAGCCGTTTGATCTTCTTGCCGGCGGGCCGGGCCTCTACCTCGATGCCGGTGGTGAGCATGTCCGAGGGGTCGGTCAGCACCAGCCGGCCTTCGCCGCCGGGGAACAGCCGGGCGAAGACCCGGACGAACTGGGCCGCGGTGTCCTCGAAGGCCTCGGCGAAGACCTTCTGCACCCGTTCGTCGACCTCCTTGATGATGTCCAGCAGGTCCTTGCGGCTGGACTTGAGGTCCTCCAATTGGGTGCTGAGGAACTGGTGGCGCTCCTCAAGGGCGGCAAACTCCTCCAGTGCGAGCGGGTTGACCCGGCCCAGGGCGGAGAGGTCCCGCTCGGCTTTGCGCAGCCGCTTTTCCTGCTCCTCGCGGACGAAGGGTTTGCCCTCGATGATCTCCTGTCCGTCCTCGTCCACGGGGGCGCGGAGTGCCGCCCACTTGTCCCCGGATTCGCCGGCCGGCAGGGGCACGGGCTGG
This sequence comes from Arthrobacter sp. 01N442, assembly GCF_056399345.1. NCBI lineage: Bacteria > Bacillati > Actinomycetota > Actinomycetes > Micrococcales > Micrococcaceae > Arthrobacter > Arthrobacter sp. 01N442. The sequence continues at coordinate 160,756 of NZ_JBFTRD010000005.1, read as the reverse complement.
TCGGGTCCGAAGTCGGCCACCAGCTGGTCGGCGGTCAGCCCGAGCTCCTCAACGCTGCGCAGCTCCAGGGCCTCGATCCGCAGGCGCTGCTGTGCGCGGGCAAGTTCGTCCCGGTGCACGGAGTCGGTCAGCTCTGCCAGTTCCCGGGCGAGGGCGTCGTTGCCGGTGCGCACCTCAGCCAGTTCGCGCTCCATCTGCTCGCGGCGCTCCTCGGCGCGGTCCCGTTCACGGCGCGCCAGTTCCACCGATACGTCGATGAAGCCGATCACTTGCCCCACGGCGGCGGCCACGGCGGCGGCGCGGCCGGCTTGGAGCCGACGGCGGCGGGCCCGTTCGGCGGCTTCTTCGCGGGCGCGGCGTTCGGTGGCGGCGGCCCGTTCCAGCGATGCGGCACGGTTGCGGGTCGCGGTCAGCTGCTCCTCCGCGCTGCGCAGCGTGAGGCGGGCCTCCATTTCGGCCGCGCGCGCGGCGGACGCCGCCAAAGCCAGGGCGTCACGATGTTCGGGCGAAGGCTCTTCCTCCGTGGGTGCCTCCTGGGCGGCGGCCAGCCGGGCGGCCACGGTCTCGAGTGCCTCCTGCTCCGACTGGATGTTTGCCTCTGCCCTGGCCAGCGACGCGGTGAGGCGTTCGCTTTCGCCGACGGCGCTGCGCAGCACCGAGTTGAGGTGGCCAAGCCGTTCGGCGACGGCAGCGAGCCGGGCGTCCGAGTCGTGCAGCTTTTCCAGTGCGGCATCGGCACGGTCCTGGGCGGCGGCACGGCGGGATTCCGCGGCGGCCAGGGCGAAGCGGTTGCGTTCCAGCTCTGCGCAGACGGCTGCGAGCCGCTCGGCCGCGTCGTCGACGGCGGCCTGGACTTCAAGCAGGGACGGCGCCGTGGCTGAGCCGCCGCTGACGCTCAGTGCGGTGAACACGTCGCCGGTCCGGGTCACGGCTGTCAGCTCCGGGTGCTCGGCAATGAGCCGTGCCGCGGCGTCGATGTCCTCGACGACGGCGGTGTCCCCAAGCAACCGGCCGAGCGGCACCCCGGTGCCGCCGTTGATGCTTGCGGCGGCCGGCGTGACGAGTGAGGTGGCCCAGCGGGCACCGTCGGGGAGGCCTGTCTCAATATCGTGCGTCAAGGAAGCACCCGGGCCGGAGGCGTCGGCGAGCAGCAGCGTGGCCCGGCCGGCGTCGTCGCCCTTGAGGAGCTGCAGGGCCTCGGCGGCGGTCGCGGCGTCGCGGACCACCAGGGCGTCGGAGCAGCTGCCCAGCGCGGCGGCGATGGCGGCCTCGTAGCCGGCCTGCACGCTCAGCATGCCCGCAAGGGGACCCAGCACTCCCGGGAGTCCGGCGGTGAGGACGCGTTCCGAGCCGTCCTTGCGGTTCAGGCCGAGTTGCAGGGCGTCCCGGCGTGCCACCAGCGCGTCGCGTTCCCGCTCGCCGTCGCGCTCGGACGCCTTGAGGGCGTCGATTTCGGCGACGACGGCGTCGAGGGCCATGCTTGCGGCTTCGTATTCGGCGTCGAGGGTCTCCTCGCCGTCCTCGACGCCGGCCACCTGCGACTCGAGGGCAGTGAATTCACTCTGGGCGACGCGGCGCCGCTCTTCGCCGGCCTTCTGTGAGTCCCGCAACCGGCCAAGTTCGGCCTGGGCGGACTCGACCCGGGACCTCGCTGCGCCCACTTGGCCGGCGAGCCGGGCAAGTCCCTCGCGCCGGTCCGCGGCGGCGCGGAGCAGGGTGGCGAGACGCTTGTCCTCGGCCGCTGCTGCGCTTTCGGCGTCCTGTTTCGCGGCGGTGGCGGCATCGAGCGCGCTGCGCCGTTCGAGGATCTGGTCCTCCAGCCCGGCCTGTTCCGCGCGGACCCGGGCCGCCTGCTGCTCGAGCTGCTCGGGATCCCGGCCGGTGTCCGGGGCCGCGTCGGACGCCCCCAGCAGGCGGCGGCGTTCCTCGGCGAGCGATCCGAGGGAACGCAGCCGTTCGCGGCCGGACGAGAGCTGGTACCAGTTGTCCCGCGCGGCGTTGAGCTTCGGGGTGGCTTCGGCGGCGAGTTGCTCCAGGCCAGCCTGCCGCTGGCGGCCGCTTTCGAGTTCGCGTTCGACGACGGCGCGGCGGGCCTTGAGCGCGGTCTCATCCGCGACGTCCTGGGCCAGCACGGACTGCAGCTGGACCAGTTCGTCGGCAAGGAGCCGGGAGCGGGCGTCACGGACCTCGAACTGGACGGTCTGGGCTCGCCGGGCCACTTCCGCCTGTTTGCCCAGCGGGGTGAGCTGGCGCCGGATTTCCCCGGTGAGGTCACTGAGCCGTGCGAGGTTTGCCTGCATGGCCTCGAGTTTGCGGACCGTCTTTTCCTTGCGGCGGCGGTGCTTGAGGATCCCGGCGGCCTCCTCGATGAAGCCGCGGCGGTCCTCCGGGGTGGCGTGCAGGACCTTGTCCAGCTGCCCCTGCCCGACGATCACGTGCATCTCACGGCCCAGCCCGGAGTCGGAGAGCAGTTCCTGGATGTCCAGCAGGCGGCAGCTGGCCCCGTTGATGGCATATTCCGATCCGCCGGTGCGGAACAAGGTACGGGAGATCGTCACTTCGCTGTAGTCGATCGGCAGGGCGCCGTCGCTGTTGTCGATGGTCAGCGAGACGTGCGCGCGACCCAACGGCGGCCGGCCTGAGGTGCCGGCAAAGATGACGTCTTCCATTTTGCCGCCGCGGAGCGTCTTGGCGCCTTGTTCACCCATCACCCAGGACAACGCGTCGACCACGTTGGACTTGCCCGAGCCGTTGGGACCCACCACGGCGGTGACGCCGGGTTCGAACTCAAAGGTCGTCGCGGAGGCGAACGACTTGAATCCGCGGACGGTCAGGCTTTTGAGGTGCAAGGTGGTTCGGGTCTCCTGGATGGCGGCAGCGGGGTTGTTGCCTGCCCTAAATGTACTGGGACACGGCGGAAATCCGCGGATTTGCGGCGTTCCGCCGGGCTACCAGCGCCCGTTCCGCGGCCGCGGCTGGCAGACGGGGCAGGTGTAGGAGGACCGGTTCATGAACTGCTCGCGTTTCATCAGGCTCACGATTCCCGCCTCCGCACAGCGCCGGCATTCCAGGCCCGCGCGGCCGTATGCGTTCAGCGACCGCTCAAAGTAGCCGGAGGCGCCGTTGACGTTGACGTAGAGCGAATCGAAACTGGTTCCGCCGGCGGCGAGTGCGTCCGTCATGACCTGGCGGGCGGCGTCGAGCACCCGCAGCGCCTCGGACCGCCGGAGGGTGTCCGTGGGCCGGGCGTAGTGGAGCTTGGCCAGCCAGAGCGCCTCGTCCGCGTAAATGTTCCCGATCCCAGAGACGAGCGCCTGGTCCAGGAGCGCCCGCTTCAGGCCGGTTTTGCGTGAGCGGAGCCGCCGGTAGAACAGGTCGAAGGAAAAGTGCGGGTCCAGCGGGTCCCGGGCGATATGGGAGGCTTCCTCGGCAATCAGCGGCAGCGGCGTCTCCGCAAGTCCGCCGGGACCGCCGTCGGCCGTGGGCACCAGCGAGGTGAGGAAGAGTCCTCCGAAGATGCGCTGGTCCACGAACCGCAGTTGCTCCGGCATGCCGGCCGCGGGACTGAGCCGCAGCCGGATCTTCAGGTGCTTCTCGTCCGCGACGGCGGCGTCCTGCATCAACAGCTGGCCGGACATGCCCAGGTGGGCCATCAGCGCGACGGCTGGCGCCGGCGCTGCCGCGTCCCCTGCGTCGTCCCCGGCGTCTGCGGTGTCCGCCAGCGGCAGCCAGAGGAACTTGCCACGGCGGACGACATCGAGCACCCGGGCACCGGCCAGGTTCCCGGCAAAGTCCTCGACGCCCAGCGCGTGCCTGCGGATGGAGCGCGGGTCCAGCACCTCGACGGAGGTGATGGTCCGGCCGCGCACCCAGTTCACCAGGCCGCGCCGGACCACTTCGACCTCGGGCAGTTCGGGCAATGCGGCGCCTAGCTGCCGGTGTGGGTGCTGGGCTGCGCGGCCTCGGCAGCGTCCGCGGTCCGGGCGGGCGAAGGAGCAGAGAGCCGGCGCCAGGCGTCGGCGGCTGCTTCCTGCTCGGCTTCCTTCTTGGAGTTCCCCGAACCGGTGCCGTAGTCGTTTCCGCCGATCCGCAGCACGGCCTCGAAAGTCCGCGCGTGGTCCGGGCCGGAGCCTTCGACGGCGTAGTTGATCGTGCCGAGCTGGCGGCTGGCCGCGAGTTCCTGGATGCTGGTTTTCCAGTCCGTGCCGGCGCCCAGCGCGGCGGCGTCCTGGAGCAGCGGGCCGACGAGGCGCATAACAAGCTGGCGCGCGGTTTCCAGGTCGTTGGACAGGTAGGTGGCGCCGATCAGCGCTTCCATGGTGTCCGCCAGGATGGAGGCTTTGTTCTTGCCCTCCGTGAGCTTTTCGCCCTGGCCGAGGTAGATGTACTCCCCCAGTCCGATGCTGCGGCCGATGCCCGCCAGCGCCCGGGTGCTGACGACGGCGGAACGGCGCTTGGCCAGATCGCCCTCGGGCAGTTCGGGGTTGTCGCGGTACAGCGCGTCGGTCACGGAGAAGCCCAGGATGGAGTCGCCGAGGAACTCGAGCCGCTCGTTGGTGGGGATGCCGCCGTTTTCGTAGGCGTAGGAACGGTGCGTCAGAGCAAGACGAAGCGTCCCGGCGTCAATAGTGACACCGAGACGCTTCAGAAGCTCTTCAGTTGAAGACATCTTAGTCAGCCTGTTGGCGGATTAGACGTCTGCGACCTTGCGGCCCTTGTACTCAAGGAACAGCGCGGTGCCAGCGGAGTCGGTAACGACCTTCGCCTGGTGCGGCAGGCTGTAAACAACCTGTCCGTTTTCCACGGTCTTCACCAGGTGGGGGGCGGTTGCCTTCCACTGGGAGCGGCGGGCGCGGGTATTCGAGCGAGACATTTTCCGCTTCGGGACAGCCACGGCTAACTCATTTCTCTCTAGTCCAACACTTACAAATCAGTTTTGCCGGTCAGGCTTAGCCAAGTCAGCTAGGGCGGCCCAGCGAGGATCTACGACCTCGTGGTGATGCCCCGGCTCGTCTTCCAGGCGAACTCCGCATTCGGAGCAAAGGCCCTGGCAGTCTTCCCGGCACACCGGCTGGAACGGCAGCATGGTGACAACTGCGTCCCGCAACACCGGCTCAAGATCGATCAGATCGTGCTCGACTCGACGTTGCTCTTCTTCGTCTTCTTCGTCCGGGAATTCAGCATCCCCGTAGAAGAAAAGTTCTTGCACATTGACCTCAAGGTCATACGCAAGGGGATCCAGGCATCGACCGCATTCGCCGGTTACTTCGACGTTCGCGGTGCCCGATACCAGAATTCCTTCGTGTACGGCCTCCAGGCGCAGATCCAGCTCGACATCCGAGCCTTCCTGCACGCCAATGAGCGCCACACCAAGGTCACTTGGTGCGGGTACATGTTCCTTCAGTGTCCGCATGCTTCCCGGACTGCGTCCGAGGTCCTTGACGTCGAACGCCAGGGGCGAACTAGCATCTCGTTTAATGAGAACTCCTGTTGAACATATGACCGACGTACCATCTTAGCCTGATCTTCCGGACGGACTCAAACCGGGCTGCAGCGCGCGGTTGAGCACCGCGCGCGGGGCCGGTCAGGGCCGCGCAACCGGCAGAAGGCCGCCGAGTACCGATCAAGCTTACCCTCTGCGCGGCGGATCCTGGACCGGCTCGCCGGACCGCAGGCGTTTCAGTACGGACTTCGGCACGAAGTCCGAGACGTCGCCGCCGAGGGTGAAAACTTCCTTGATCAGCGTGGAGGACAGGTGCAGATAGTGTCCCTCGGCCGGAATGAACACCGTTTCGACGCCGGTTAGCTGCCGGTTCATGGTGGCCATCGGCAGTTCGTAATCGAAGTCTGAGGACGAGCGCAAGCCCTTCACGATGGCGTTCGCCCCGCGCTGCCGGCAGTACTCGGCGAGCAGCCCCTCCCCCACGGGTTCCACCACGATGCCGCGCAGTGAGGCCAGGGTTTCCTTTGCCATGTCGAGCCGTTCCTCGAGCCCGAAGCGGTATTTCTTGGCGTAGTTGGTGGACACAGCCACAATGACCTCGTCGAAGAGGCTGGCCGCCCGGGCAATGACTTCCAGGTGGCCGTTGTGAATAGGGTCAAAGGAGCCAGGGCATACAGCGCGTCTCATGCTCCGAACCTACCGCATGGGCCTTGCGGGCCGGGATAGCATGGCGGAATGTCAGCATCTAAGACTTCCACTGCCGAGTCCGTGTCCGCGCCGTTCACTGTCTCCGGCGGAGTCGTCCTCGTGACCGGAGCCGCCATGGGCATGGGGCGGCTCTACGCGCTCCGCGCCGCACGTGAGGGCGCCGCCGCCGTCATTCTCTGGGACGTCGACGCCGACGGCCTGGCGAGCACCGCTGCGGAGGTTTCCGCCCTCGGTGCGCGCGCCGTCGTCCGCCGGGTTGACCTGGCCAGCCGGGACGACATTGCGGCGGCCGCTGCGGAGGCGCAGGCCGAGGGGCCGCTGACCCTGCTGGTCAACAACGCAGGGATTGTCCGCGGCGCCTTGTTCTGGGAGCACGAACCGGCCCGTGACATCGCCCTGACCATGGACATCAACGCCCTCGCCCCGATGTATGTCACCCACGCGTTTCTGCCCGCCATGATGTCCGACGCCGGCCGGCCGCGCCGCATCCTCAACATCGCCTCGGCCGCCGGCACCGTCTCCAACCCGCGGATGAGCGTCTATGCCGCCTCCAAGTGGGCGGTTATCGGTTGGAGCGACTCGCTGCGGCTGGAACTCGAGCAGCAGGGCTACAGTCACCTGAAGGTGACCACCTTCTGCCCCAGCTACATCTCCACCGGCATGTTCGCCGGCGCCCGCGGTCCGCTCTTCACGCCCCTGATGACCCCCGACGACGCCGTCAACCGCGCCTGGCGGGCCACCGTGGCCGGCCAGCCGCAGCTGATCGCCCCGGCGACGGCGCAGCTCGGCAAGGTGCTGCGCGGCCTGTTGCCGGTCCGGGCCTGGGATTTCGTCGGTGGGAAGATTTTCGGCATCTACACGACGATGGACAAGTTCACCGGCCGCACGGACACCACCTACAAGGCCGCCGGAGAGACCCCCGGCCAGGCGGGGACCCGGTGAGCGGACAGCCCCTGGCCCCCTGGCAGCGTGCCGCGACCGGCGCCAACCTGCTCTCCCCCGGCGGGGACCTGGGCGTCACCATCTTCGAGGAGATGACAACCCTGGCGCTCAAGACTGGAGCCATCAACCTCGGCCAAGGCTTCCCGGACGAGGACGGCCCGGCGGAGATCAAGGACGCCGCCCAGGCCGCGATCGCCGCAGGCGCCAACCAGTACGCGCCGGGCAAGGGCATCCTCGAGCTTCGGGAAGCCATTTCCCTGCACCAGGAACGGTTCTACGGGCTGACCCCCGACCCGCAGACGGAAATCATCGTCACCACCGGAGCCACGGAGGCCATCGCCGCCGCCCTGCTCGCTTTGGTGGGCCCGGGCGACGAGGTCCTGACTTTCGAGCCGTTCTACGACTCGTACGGCGCCATCATTGGACTCTCCGGCGCCACGCACGTCACCGCCCCGCTGCTGGCCCCCGATTTCATGCCCGACCTCGAGGCCCTTGCCGCGGCGTTTACCAGCCGCACCAAGGTGGTGCTGGTGAACAATCCGCACAACCCGACCGGCGCGGTGTTCCCGCGGGAGGTACTCGAACGCGTCGTAGAGCTCGCGGCCCAGCACGACGCCGTCATCATCACCGACGAGGTCTACGAACACCTCACCTTCGGCACAGCGCATCTGCCAATCGCTACCATCCCCGGCGCGGCTGAGCGCACCCTGACGATCTCGTCCGCGGGAAAGACGTTTTCCTTCACCGGCTGGAAGATCGGCTGGCTGTCCGGCCCCGAGCACCTGGTTTCCGCGGCCCGGACGGTCAAGCAGTTCCTGAGCTACAGTTCCGGCACCCCCTTCCAGAGCGCTATTGCGGTGGGACTGGGCCTGCCGGACGAGTTCTACGCCGGCATTGCCGACACCCTGCGGCTCAAGCGGGACATCCTCAGCGAAGGACTGCGCGCGGCGGGACTCGAGGTCTTCACCCCGCAGGGGACGTACTTCGTGAACGTGGACACCGCTCCTCTGGGGATTTCGGATTCGGTGGATTTGGCGCGCCGGCTGCCGGAACTGGTGGGCGTCGCCGCCATCCCTGTCCCGGTGTTTTGCCACGCCGAGGGCGCCGAGCGGACCCGCAGCCTGCTCCGCTTCGCGTTCTGCAAGAAGACCTACGTGCTGGAGGAGGCCGCCGAGCGGCTTTCCACCCTGCGGGACAGGCTGTGAGCACGGACGGAGCGCCGGACGCTGGACCGGCGTCCAGGAGGTTCCTGCGGACCACCGGCCAGCACGCCGTGATTGAGCCGGACGAGTTCACCGAGGGCGGGTTCGTGCTGAGCATCGGCGGGGCCGAGCAGTCGCACGTGAACCTGTCGGACCCGGGCGACATCTTTTACGAGTACCTGCGCCGAATAGGCCACATGGTGGACCTCGCGGCGCCGTGGGGCGAACCCATCGCCGCCCTCCATCTGGGCGCCGGGGCGCTGACGCTGGCGCGCTACATCCAGGCGACCCGGCCCGGCTCCGTGCAGTATGCGGTGGAGCTGGAGCGCGAATTGCTGGACTTCGTGCTGCAGCAGTTGCCGATGCCGGCGGGGACGGAGCTGCACACCGTGATTGGCGACGCCCGCGAAGCGCTGACAACCCTGCCCGCGGAGCTGCGCTTCGACGTCGTGATCCTGGACATCTTCTCCGGCCCCGAGGCGCCCGAACATATCGCCAGCGCCGGCTTCTACCAGGAAGCAGCGGCCCGGCTGACCCCTCGGGGCGTCCTGATCGTCAATGTCGGCGATGAGCCGGGCCTGACCCTGGTCCGGAGCCAGGTCGCGGCATTGCGCCGGGCGATGGCTGACGTGGCGGCATTCGCCGAGACCGGCATGTTCGCCGGCCGACACCCCGGCAACGTCATCCTGACCGGGACCCAGGTCCCGTGGCCCGATGCCTGGACCGCGGCGCTCACGGCCCGCGGTCCGCACCCGGCAAAGGTACTTTCCGGCGTCGAACTGGATGTGCTCTCGGACTAGCTGGTGCGGGGCTGCCCGAGAGTCGTAACCAAGCCTGCGGGACAGTCCTCTATATTGGCCAAAGGCCAAAGCAGCCGCACGTCGCTATCGTTGGGGAGAATTCTGTGGATGTTGGACTGTTGGTAGGCATTTTTTGGATCCTGGGACAGCTAGCAGTGGTCCTGGGTGTGCTCTATATGGTTGTCCGCGTAGCGGTTGGACACGCGCTCAAGGCTCAGCGCAGGAGAGAAATGCGTGCCGCCGAGGTCACCATTCCCCGAGGCTAGGGTCCGGCGGGCCACTGGCCGTCAGTCGATCGGCTATCCGCCAGGCGTGCCGAGAATGCGCGCCACGATCTGTCCGGCCGATTCCGCAGCTTCGATCCGCTCTTCCTGTACGAACGGTAGCGGCTGCCATCCGTGGAACCAGGACCGCATCTCGTCGACGGTGAAGTTCGCCGCTTGTGGCCGCATCGCATGCCTGCGGACGGTTTCATCGAACGTGAGGTCGTAGGCGAAAAACCTCGAGTCGCCGCTTCGGGCCGCGGTGCGCTCGAGCATCGCCGAATACCGCCCAGCGTTGAAGATTCCTTCGAGGATGACGTGGTGCCCGGCGCGGAGGCAGTGAGCCGCTGCGGCTTCCAGAAGGTCCGCGTGGGCGAGGCTCTCCTGCTCTCGTTCCCGGTACACGCTTCGCCGGAAATAGTCTTGGCTGAGGATCGCAGTCGGACCGTGCAAGGCTTCTTGGAGCATTGCCGCTACGGTGCTCTTCCCGGAGCCGGAGTTACCAGGCAGGACGACGAGCATGCCTAGAACGTAGCAGGAGCCGGAAGGGAACCGTCACCGGGCACGCGCGGTGACGACCATGAATGAGGCGTCAGGGGTGAAGGGAGTGCGCGCCCAGTCCCCGTATACGGCGTCCACCTCGAAGCCGGCTGTGGCGAGCTGCCGGAGAAGGCTGTCGACGTGGCGGAAGGCGAAGCGCGCCGTCTCGGTCACTCTTTCACCGGTCCGCAGGAACTGATTATGGAACCTGGCTGTGACAACGCCATCTTCGGGCTCTGACACCTCTGCCCACTCGTCAAGCGGCCCATGCGGGGTGTCGCGGCGGGAGCGCTCCTGCGACGCCCAGCGTTCCCATGCCCGGGCTGCGGGGTTCCTGCTGTCGAAGGCCAGTACTCCACCCGCCCGCAGATTAGCGTGGAGATCCCGCAAGGTGCGCTGCCACTCCGGATCGAGGATGTGCTGGACGACGTTGCCGGTAAGCACGATGACGTCGAATTGCATCGGAGGGATGGCGCGGCTGTCGCCCAGGATCCAGTCCACGCCGGCTGCTCCTGGCCGACGCCGCGCGAAAGCAAGCATCGCAGCCGACGGGTCCACGCCGACAACAGTGCGTCCTTCCCGGGCAAAAGTCACTGTCAGAATGCCGGTCCCGCACCCAACGTCGAGTATGGACTCCGCCTCACAGTCGTCAGCAATTGAGCGGTAGAAGTCGTGGTCCGGGCCATCCGGATTGTCCTGGTCGTAAAGGTTAACGAGTCTGGTGTCGTAGTCGCTCACAACGGGACCCCACGCACCAGCATCTACTCCGACGGTTCGCCGGGCGTGTCCGCCTCCGCGGCCTCGACCCCGGGCTCGGCAAACCAGAGCCGCGTCTCGCCGTATTTCTTCTCCGCGAACCGCTCCATGCCCTCGGGCCAGGACGGCTCCGGGGTGCGGGCGGAGCGTTCCACCACGACGACGGCGCCCTCGGCCAGGTGCGGAAGCAGCTTGGCGAGCACCGCGGCCAGCGCGACCTCGTCCAGCGGATAGGGCGGGTCCAGGAACACCAGGTCCCAGCGGGTTGCCTCGGCGGCGCGGTCCAGGAAGGATTCGACCTTCGAACGGTGCACGGAGACCACTTTGCGCCGCGCCACGGTATTGACCAGGTCCGCGTTGCGCTGGCAGACCTCGCTGGCCTTACCGTCGAATTCCACCAGGTCCACGGCCAGCGCGCCCCGGCTGGCGCTTTCCACGCCGAGTGAACCGGAGCCGGCGTAAAGGTCCAGCACCCATGCGTCGGCAACGACCTCGAAGGCGTCCAGCCTGGAAAAGAGCGCTTCCTTCACCCGATCCGTCGTGGGCCGCGTCAGGGAGCCAGGGACGCTGACCAGCGGTGTGCCGCCGGCGGCTCCGGCGATGATGCGGCTCATGCCTGCCGCTCCGATCCGGACGCGATAAGCCCGGCCTTGCTTCGTGTCCTAGCCGCGTTCAAGGAACGCCTCCTTCTCCGGGTTGAGGTAGTCGTCGATTGCCGCGGCCAGTCCCGTGTGCCGGGCCAGGTCCGGGTCGGCGCCGATGATCGCCTGGGCGTCCTGCCGTGCGCGGGCGATCAGGTCCTCGTGCTCCAGGACCCGCAGCAGCTTCAGCGTCGAGCGGCCGCCCGACTGGGACGCGCCCAGGATGTCGCCCTCGCGGCGCAGCTTGAGGTCCTCCTGGGAGAGCTCAAAGCCGTCCGTGGTGGCCGCAACCGCGTCCAGGCGGCGACGGCTGGGATGCTCAGGTTCCAGGGTGGTGACCAGCAGGCAGGTTCCCGGCAGCCCGCCGCGGCCCACCCGGCCACGGAGCTGGTGCAGCTGGGAGATGCCGAAGCGATCCGCGTCCAGGATCACCATGAGCGTGGCGTTGTGCACGTCCACTCCCACCTCGATCACGGTGGTGGAGACCAGTAGCTTGGTCTGGTTGGCCGTGAACGAGGCCATGGTTTCCGATTTCAGGACCGGATCCTGCCGGCCGTGGAGCGGCGCCACGGGTACGCCGGCCAGCGCCGGTTCGTCGCGCAGGAGTTCGACGACGCCGGTCACCGAGGCGAGTTCCCGGGCTCCGTTGTCGGCCAGGTCGGCGTCGGTGGGCTCGGCCTCGCCGGGGCTGAAGTCGCCGTCGTCGTCGGTGCCGATTTTGGGGCAGACGACGTAAACCTGGTGGCCGGCGTCGATCTCCTCGCGGGAACGGGTCCAGATCCGGGTGGCCCAGGCTGGGTGTTCGGCCAGGCCCACCACGTGGGTGGAGATCGGGGCACGGCCCGCCGGCAGTTCGTCCAGCACCGAGGTCTCCAGGTCGCCAAACACGGTCATGGCGACGGTGCGCGGGATGGGCGTGGCGGTCATGACCAGCAGGTGGGGCGGCTTGCTGGCCTTGGACCGGAGCGCATCACGCTGCTCGACGCCGAAACGGTGCTGCTCGTCCACGACGATCAGCCCTAGGTCGTAGAAGGAAACGTTCTCGCTGAGCAGGGCGTGCGTGCCGATCACGATTCCGGCGGTCCCCGACGCGGCGTCCAGCATGGCCTGCTTCCGGGCGGCGGTGGGCATCGAGCCGGTCAGCAGCGTGACCTGGACGGAGTCCGGGCCGAGGCCGCCGAGCAATCCGTCCCGGGAAAGCGGTCCGAGCGTGCGGCGGATGGACTCGAAATGCTGCGCCGCGAGCACCTCGGTGGGCGCCAGCAGCGCCGCCTGTCCTCCGGCGTCGACCACCTGCAGCATGGCGCGCAGGGCGACGATCGTCTTGCCGGAGCCCACCTCGCCCTGCAGCAGCCGGTTCATCGGCGAGTCCCGGGTCAGTTCCTCGGACAGGGTTTTGCCAACAGCTGCCTGGCCCGCCGTCAGGGTGAAGGGCAACTGGCGGTCGAACGCAGCCAGCAGGCCGTCCGCGGCGGGACGGCGCGCCGTCGCTTCCTCCGCGGCGAGCTGGGCGCGGCGCCGGGCCAGGGCTGATTGCAGCACCAGCGCCTCCTGGTAGCGGAAACGGTCCCGGGCACGCCGCCAGTCCGCCGCCGTCTCCGGGGCATGGATCAGCCGGTACGCGTCCGCGACCGGCAGGAATTTTTCCCGCGCGGAGATGTCGGCGGGCAGCGGGTCATCCAGGCTGTTCAGGTCGGCGGTTTCCAGCAGCGTGGAAATAACTTTCTGGATGGACCAGCTGGTCAGCTTGGCGGTGGCCGGGTAGACCGGGATGGGCATCGCCGCGAGCTTCTCCGGGTCCATGCCCGGGACGTCGGGATCCTCATCCAGCAACTGGAACTCGGGGTTGGTCAGGCCGAGGGAGCCGCCGTAGCGGGTCACCTTGCCGGAGAACAGGGCGCGCCGGCCCGGCTGGAGCTCGGCTCGGGCGCGGAAACCGTTGAAAAAGCTCACCTTCAGGGTGCCGGCGTTGTCGGTAATTACGACGTCGGTCAGCGAACCGCGCCGGGCGCGCATGGCGCGGGTGCTGTTGGAGAGCACGCGGGCGATCAAGGTTACTTCCTCGTCCAGCGGGACCTCGCTGATGAGGGTCAGCTCGCCTCGGATCATGTACCGGCGAGGGAAATAGTTCAGCAACCCGCCGACTGTGGTGATGCCGAGGTGCTTTTCGATCACGGCCGCGGAGCGCTTGCCGATGCGGCGCTCCAGGCCTAGTTCAAGTTCAGCGTTCATGTCCGTCGAGGTCCGCGCTGCGGGGGTCTGCGGCAGGAACTGCTTCCAAGGGAGAAGAATCAGCGTCCCGGGGCAGCGCCAACTCGCTGACGCTGATGTCCGAGGGTTCGCCCAGCGAGCGGATCAGGGCGACGGCGGGCGCGGCGTCGGGCACGTGGACATGCACCCGCCACCGGTAGGCGCCCTCGGCGTTGGCGTCGCCGCCCACCTGGCTCATGATGACGGACTCGCCCATCTCGTCCAGCCGTTGCCGCATGGTGGCCGCGTCCAGCGGCGAGAGCGTGATGGTGCACATGACTTCGACGCCGTCATCCCCCGGCATGTCCACGTGGATGTGCGGATCCTGGACGTCATAGCCATGCAGGCCGTCGAGCAACTGGTCCTGGAGTTCCTCGCCCAGCACGGCGGAGCGCAGGCAGTCCAGGACCAACAGCATCCCAACCCCGCCGGCGTCGACTACGCGGGCGGTGTGCAGGGCCTCAAGCTGGTCCTCGGTGTGCACCACGGCGGCCAGGGCAGCCTCGACGGCGGCGTCGAGCGCCAGCCCCAGGGCGTGGTTGCTGTCGTCGCCGTCGTGCTCGGCGTCGACGGCGGCGGCGGCGCGGGCGGCTGCTTCCATCACGGAAAGCATGGTGCCGGAAACCGGGTCACTCAAGGCTGACCACGCCCGGATCTGGGCACGGTTGAGGGCGGCCGCCAGCAGGGGTGAACTGAGCCGCGGGTGCCCGGCCAAAGGTTCGGCGGCGGCGCACAGGAAGACTGCGAAGAGAGTTCCGGAATTGCCCCGCGCCTGCTCCATGGCGGCCTGGCCTGCCCTGGCCAAGACAGCCCCGACGTCGTTTTGGGCCGGGTCGGGCGGGCCCACGACGTGCAGCGCCGGGCCGGCGTCCAGCTGCGGCAGGGCAGCCGTGTCGGTGGCTACGTCCTGGAGCGCGCGGGCTGCGGCGCGGACGGTGAGGTAGAGGTTGGTTCCGGTGTCCCCGTCGGCTACCGGAAAGATGTTGATGGCGTTCAGGCGGTCGCTGTGGTTTCCAAGCGTTGTCTCCGCCTTGCCCAACCACCGCTTCATCGCTTGCGCGTTGGCGGCAATCTTAGTCTGCAAAGTGATCCCATCCCACAGTGTCAGCGGGCCGGCCCGCTATCGTGACGCCTGTGCTGTCCGTTGGTGCAGAGGCTCCTACCGAGCCTATCGCAGTGAAACCGTGAGGCAGCTGAACGCCGGCCGGGAAGGCAGCAAGCAGGCCATGGTCCTCGCCGCCGCCAAGGACCCAATCCATTGGATCCGTCCCCAGCAGGGAGGCGGCCGGCTTAAGGGGCGCGCCCAGCTCTTTCAGTGCGCCGGGATCCAGGTCCAGGACGGCGTGGCTGGCCGCGGCCATCCGGGCCCCGTCCCGGACCAGTCCGTCGGAGATGTCCATCAGCGCGCTGGCGCCGGCGTTCCTGGCCAGCGGACCCGCCGCGAGTGGCGGCAGGGGGCGGCACTGGGTGTCCATCAAGGCACGCTGCTCCGGGGTCAGGCGCCCTACGGGGATGGCGGATTCCAGCAGGGCTAGTCCGGCGGCGGCGCGTCCGGCGGTGCCAGCGAGTGCGAGGGTGTCACCCGCACGGGCGCCCGAGCGCAGCACTGGCGCGTGGCCGTCGAGCGTGCCCAGGATGGCGACGCTGACAGCCAATTCGCGGCCCCGGCCCAGGTCCCCGCCGGCTACCGCGCAGTCCGGCGCGCCCAATTCGCGGATCCCGGCACTCATCCCGTCGGCGAAGTCCTCCACCCAGGACACGAGGGTTTGCGGGGGCATGGTCAGGCTGACAACCATCGAGGTGGCACGCGCCCCCATGGCATTTATGTCGCTGAGGTTCTGGGCGGCGGCCTTCCAGCCGACGTCGTAGCCGGTGGTGCGGTAGCCGTTGTTCCATTCCAGCCGGAAGTCCTGGTCCACAACCTGGGTGTCGATGCTGACCACTGTCCGGCCGTCCGGCGCTGCCACGATCGCGGCGTCGTCGCCGGGTCCCAGCAACAGGGCACTGCTGTCCCCGCCGTGGAGCCGCGGGAAGATCCGGGCAAGCAGTTCCGACTCGGAGAGTTCGGCCACGGTCAGGGCGTCGGGGTTCCGGGCCTCGGGGTTTTGGGGCTTTTGCGTCAGTGGTTCGGGCACAGCCCTACGCTACCGCGAGGCTCTGACAAGGGAGGCGTCGGGTCGCTCCGAAGCGTCCGGATGGCCGCCGCAGCCGGGATAGGCTGGATGGATGCAGCTGCTCCGCCCGCACGGTTCCCGTCGTCCACTTCGTCTTCTGGCAACCGCCGCCGCGGCCGGGCTCGCGCTCAGCGCCTGCTCCCCCGCCGTGGACGTCGCGCCCGCCAAAGACGCAGCGAACGCGGCCTGCGCGCCCATGATGCTCGCGTTGCCGGACAGCCTTGGTGACGCGAAGCTGCGCAAGACCAACAGCCAGGCGACGGCGGCATGGGGTGACCCTTCGCTGGTGGTCCTGCGCTGCGGCGTCAACGTCCCCGGACCCACCACGGACCGCTGCGTGAGCGTGAACGGCGTCGACTGGGTCATCAAGGAGGGGAACCCGGTCTGGACGCTGACCACTTTCGGGCGCGAACCCGCCACGGAAATCCTGATGGATCCCAACAAGATCAGCTCGGCCACGGTGCTGGCCGAGCTCGCGTCCCCGGCCTCGAAGATCAAAGCCACGCGCAAGTGCGTCGGCCAGGAGGATCTGCAGAACCTGCCTGCCGGCAAGTAGCCCGGCGGGCAGGTATCTCGGCCTCGCTTTTAGCGCAGCCCGGTCTTGCGGTGCAGCGCCAGGTAGATGAGCTCGTCGATCAGCTCCGCGTAGCCCAGTCCCGAGGCCTTCCACATCTGCGGGTACATGCTCTTGGGCGTGAACCCGGGCATGGTGTTGATCTCGTTGATGATCAGTTCACCCTCGGGCGTGTAGAAGAAGTCCACCCGGCTCAGGCCCTCGGCGCCGACGGCGTCGAACGCGACGGCGGCAAGCTCGCGGACCCGGGCGATGGCCTCTTCGGGGAGGTCGGCCGGGCAGCTGAGCGCAGCGGCGTCGTCCTCGACGTACTTGGCGTTGAAGTCGTAGAAATCGTGGCCGCCGCCGGCAACCGAGATTTCGCCCGGCATCGAGGTCCGGGGAGCATGGTTGCCGCGGCCCTCCAGCACGGCGCATTCGATCTCGCGGCCGACGATGCCGGCCTCGATCACGAGTTTCGGATCGTGTTCCCGGGCGGCCTCGATTGCGGCGTCCAGTCCCTCGAGCGAATCCACCTTGGAGATGCCCATCGAGGAGCCCGCCCGGGCAGGCTTGACGAAGACCGGGAAGCCAAGGGCATCCACGCGCTTGCGCACCTGTTCGGGATCGGTCAGCCACTGCCGGTCCGTGACGGCGATGTAGGGCCCCACGTGCAGCCCGGCGGACTCGAAGACCACCTTCATGTAGTGCTTGTCCATGCCGACGGCGGAGGCGAGCACGCCGGCCCCCACGTAGCGGGTGTCGGAGAGCTCCAGGAGCCCCTGGATGGTGCCATCCTCGCCGAACGGTCCGTGCAGCAGCGGGAAGACCACGTCCACCGAGCCCAGCTCCTGCGGGACCTGGTTCGGGGAGGCGACGATCAGCTGGTGTTCCCCGCTGATCTCGGCCAGCGTCACGGTCTGGTCCGACGGCGCCACCTCCGGCAGCGAGGATGCGGACAGCGACCACTGCTTGAGGTCGCCGGAGGCCAGCACCCATTGGCCGGTCTTGGCGATCCCAATCGGAATCACCTCGTACTTGGTCTGGTCAATCGCGCCGAGGACCCCGGCCGCGGTGACGCAGCTGACCGCGTGCTCGCTGGAGCGGCCGCCGAACAGCACCGCCACCCGGGGCCTGGATTGGTCGGATTGTGCCTCTGTAGTCAAATTCTTTTCCGACACTCTCAGTAATCGCCTTCGGGTTTCAGGTCCCGGGACAGCAGCAGCGGTCCCAGTTCGTCGACGGACAGTTTTCCGGCCAGAACCGCGACGACGGCGGCCGTGATGGGCATCTCGACGCCGAGCTTGCCGGCTAGTTCATGCACGGCCTGCGCCGATTTGATGCCTTCGGCGGTCTGCGTCATTTCGGCCGCGACCTGCTCCAGGCTCAGGCCGGTTCCGAGCAACCGTCCGGCCGTGTGGTTCCGCGAGAGCGCGGAGGAACAGGTGGCGACGAGGTCGCCCAGCCCGGCGAGCCCGGCCATGGTCCGGGCCTCGCCGCCGAGGGCCAGCGTCAGCCGCGACGTCTCGGCCAGGCCGCGTGTGATGACCGAAGCCTTGGTGTTGTCGCCCATCTGCTTGCCCTCGCAGATGCCTACGGCCAGGGCAATGATGTTCTTGACGATGCCGCCGATTTCGACGCCCACCACATCCGACGTCGTGTATGGGCGGAAGTATGGTGCCGTGCAGCTGCGGGCCATCCAGCCTGCGGCGGCGTCGTCCGTGCAGGCGACGACGGACGCCGTCGGCTCCTCACGGGCAATTTCCATGGCCAGGTTGGGACCGGACACCACGGCGACGCGCTCGGCGGGAATGGCCAGCTCCTCGCAGACCACCTCGCTCATCCGGGCATCCGTGTGCAGTTCCAGACCCTTCATCAGGGAGACCACCAGAGCGTCGGGTCCGATCAGGTGCTTCCACTCGCGCAACTGGGGCCGGAGGGTCTGGGCAGGGACGGCCAGGACCACCAGGTCCGCGCCGTCGAGTACCTCGGCCACGTCCGTGGAGGCAGTGATGCTGGCGGGCAGGGCGATGCCTTTGAGGTACTGCTCGTTGCGGTGCTCGCTGTTGATCTGGTCCACGACGGCGGCGCGCCGGCCCCAAAGCCGGACGCTGCGTTCGACGCCCGAGGCCGTGGCCGCGTCGGCCAGGATCTTCGCGAAGGTGGTACCCCAGGATCCGGCACCGAGCACGGCAACGCTCTTGGCCGAGCTGGAGGCATCCAGCTTGGGAAGCTCTGCCGTCACTTGGTGCCGTCCGTTGCGGCGCCGGCGTCGGTGTCTGTATCTGTGCCCTCGGCGGCTCCGCCGCTGTGCCCGCCACGTTCGATGAAGCGCCCGTGGGTGGACTGGTTGTGCGCCGAGGGGTCCCAGCGCACCAGCGGCGGCTGTCCGCCGCGCAGGGTCGCGAGCAGTTCGGTGATGGCGTCCATGATCACGCTTGTCGCTTCGGTCAGCGTCGCCTTGTCCAGGGGACGTCCGGCAAAAGCGCTGAGGTCCACCGGGTCGCCCACCAGCACCCGTGAGGTCTTGCGGGGGAACACATGGAAGCGCTTGGCATAGCGCGGAAAGACTTCATGGGCGCCCCAGTGGGCCATCGGGACCACCGGGATACCGCTTTCCAGCGCCATCCGGGCCGCACCGGTGTGGCCCTTCATGGGCCACAGCTCAGGGTCGCGTGTCAGCGTGCCCTCAGGGTAAATGATGATGGCACCACCCTCGTCTACGACCTCCCTGGCGATCTGCAGCGAACGGTTGGCGCCCGCCGTCGAGCGCTCCACTGGGACCTGCTTGGTGTTGCGGAGCACCGAACCCAGTACCGGCACCTTGAACAGGCTGCCCTTGGCCAGGAAGTGCGGCATCCTGTTCTGGTTGAAGAGCATGTGCCCGATCACCAGCGGATCGATCTCGGTGCAGTGGTTGGGCACGGCGATGAAACCGCCGGCGGGAAGCTTCTCCAGGCCCTCCCACTTCTTATTCATCAGCAGGTTCATGACAGGCCGGACGATGCCGGCCACGATGACAAAGGTGATGTGGCTCTTGGCCGTTTCCTTCACGTGGTCCCCGCTATCGGGCTGACGTGATGTCGAAGTCGGCGCCCAGACCGGCGAGCTTCTCGGTGAAGCGCTCGTAGCCCCGGTTGATGATGTCGATGCCCGTGACCTTGGAGGTCCCGGTCGCGGCCAGCGCGGCGATGAGGTGGCTGAAGCCGCCACGCAGGTCGGGCACGTCGATGTCGGCGCCCTTGAGCTGCGTCGGCCCGGAGATGACGGCCGAGTGCAGGAAGTTCCGCTGGCCAAACCGGCAGGGGACGCTGCCGAGGCATTCGCGGTGGACCTGGATGCTGGCGCCCATCCGGATCAGGGCGTCGGTGAAGCCGAAGCGGTTTTCGTACACGGTCTCGTGCACGATCGAGACGCCCTCGGCCTGGGTCAGGGCCACCACCAGCGGCTGCTGCCAGTCGGTCATGAAGCCGGGGTGGACGTCGGTCTCCAGCACCAGCGGGTTGAGCTTTCCGCCGGGGTGGTAGAAGCGGATGCCGTCCTCACCGATGTCCATGCCGCCGCCCACCTTGCGGTAGGTGTTCAGGAAGGTCATCATGTCCCGCTGCGTGGCACCCTCGACGAAAATGTCGCCTCGGGTCACCAGGGCGGCCGAGGCCCAGGACGCGGATTCGTTGCGGTCGGAGAGGGCACGGTGGTTGTAGCCGCCCAGGTCCTGCACACCCTCGATCCGGATGGTGCGGTCGGTCTGGACGCTGATGATTGCGCCCATCTTCTGCAGCACGGCGATGAGGTCGACAATTTCCGGTTCGGTGGCCGCGCCGGACAGCTCGGTGATGCCTTCGGCCCGGGTGGCGCTGAGCAGGACCTGTTCGGTCGCTCCAACGGACGGGTAGGGCAGCGCGATCTTGGCGCCCTTGAGGCCGTTCGGCGCGGAGATGTGGATCCCGCCCGGGCGCTTCTCCACGACGGCGCCGAACTGGCGCAGCACGTTGAGGTGGTAGTCGATGGGGCGGTCACCGATCTTGCAGCCGCCAAGGTCGGGGATGAAGGCCTCGCCGATGGCGTGGATCAGGGGTCCGCAGAGCAGGATCGGGATGCGGGAGTCACCGGCGTGCGCGTCGATGGCCGTGTGCGAGGCCGTCTTGGCGTTGGTCGGGTCCAGTGTCAGGTCCCCGGTAACGGGGTCCTTGTCCACCGTGACGCCGTGAAGTTGGAGCAGGCTGGTGACAACCTCAACGTCCTTGATTTCGGGAACGTTGCGCAACACGGACGGCTCATTGCCCAGCAGGGCGGCAACCATCGCCTTGGGGACAAGATTCTTGGCCCCCCGAACGGTGACGCGGCCGGTCAGCGGGACGCCTCCGCGGATTGTCAGAACACTACTCATTTACCAGTTTCCTCACGACTACTCGCCCCCCAAATCCTTACAAAGGCTCCAGCTAAGCATAGGAGCTAGCGTTACCGATCCGAAATACGGCGCGAAGCAGGCCGTGCGGAATCTCTCGCCCGAAGCTGGGCCGTCAATCAGTTCGCCGTCTTTCCGGCATTGAGGTGCGCCACCGCCGTCGACAACGCTGTAGCGAAGCCGCACCACGCCGCGTAGGGGGCAAGTGCCACTCCGGAACGGCGGTCCAGTTTGTAGGTGCGCCGCACCAGATCGACGCTGCTCGCCGTCAACACGGCGCATTCCGCCGCAGCGAGCCATGGCCGCCGCGCCCGCCAGAAAAGCCAACTCCAGGACGCATTGAGGACGAGATTGGCTACCAAAGCGGAGCGGTAGGCAGTTAGTTCCTGTTGCCTCGTGGTGCTGCCGGCGTCATCGGCCCCGTCGCTGCTATCCAGCGCGACGGCGGAGCTCACGGCGAGGTCCGCGTACAGCGCTGTCCAAACCACAGGAAATGCAATGGCTGGCGGTTGCCAATCAGGTTTGCGGAGCCGCCGATACCAGGCGCCGTCAGGGTCCGTCGCCAATCCACCGGCCGCTGCTGTCGCAGCCGTCGCGGCCGCCGTCCACACCACGGTCATGAGTTTCATCGCTGCTCCTTCTTGTTCCGCGTCGCTTTTTGCGGGATGGCCTCTCCGGGGCAAGCTCTCCCCCCGGGCAGGGTCTCCCCGTAAGGCCGATAATACGTCCGTTGCAGGGACCGCTGGCTTGGCCACCGTACGCTGATTCGGTAGATGCCGGCATATGTCGCGGTCCGTCACACTGGACCCGGGCCGTCGATTCCCAACGGGCCACTTCACCGGTGCGGCTGGCCTGCATCTCCGTAACCCGCCAAGCGTTCCGGCTGCTGAACTAAAATTGTCAGGGGTGACCTGTAGCGTGTTTTTATGGACGGCAAGCGAGAGCCCGACGTGGCTCCGGCGGAAGGCGTGACGGTCGCGGACTTCGCGCGGATCCTGGCCGGAATCCCCGCCCCGGCCAGCGCCGCGGCCCTCATCGACGAGACACGCGAGCTGGAGGACCTGAAGTCAGCCCTGGGCGCCCGACAGGCCCGGGACGCCGTCGCTTTCGACCTTCTCCAGCGCCGCGAACAATCCCTTGCCGGCGTTCCCGCCGACCAACTCGGCACCGGCGTCGGCGCGCAGATCGCCCTAGCCCGGCGCGAATCCCCCGCCAAGGGCGGCCGACTCCTGGGCCTTGCCAATGCCCTCGTCACCGAGATGCCGCACACACTCGCCGCCCTGGAAACCGGCCAGCTCAACGAATGGCGCGCCACCCTCCTGGTCCGCGAGACCGCCTGCCTGTCCGCGACCGACCGGGCCGCCGTCGACGAAGAACTCGCTTCCGACGCCGGGACATTCACCGGCGCGGGCGACCGCGCCATCGTCGCCGCGGCCCGTGCCGCCGCGTACCGGCGGGACCCGCGCTCCATCACCCAGCGCGCCGCCCACGCCGAAACCGAACGCCACGTCAGCCTCCGCCCGGCACCGGACACCATGTGCTACCTCACCGCCCTGCTGCCGGTCAGCCAGGGCATGGCCGTGCACGCCGCGCTCACCCGGCACGCGGATGCTCTCCGGGCCGCCGGGGACGCCCGTCCCCGGGGCCCGCTGATGGCCGACGCCCTGGTCGAACGCATCACCGGGAAAGCCGGCGGGCTCAGCGGCATCGAAATCCAGCTCATCATGACCGACCGCGCCCTGTTCCAAGCTGACAGCGAACCCGCCCGCCTCCCCGGCTACGGCATCGTCCCCGCGGGGTGGGCACGGGCACTGATTAAGGATGCGGGCACCGGCGCCGCGAGCGGAACGGAGGGTGTCAGCGCTGTTGGCGCCCCGGGCGTCGCAGGCGACGAACGCACCTTTGCGACCTGGCTGCGCCGGCTCTACACCGCTCCCGGCACCGGCGAACTCGTCGCCATGGACTCGCGCGCCCGGCTCTTCCCGACCGGGCTGCGCCGGTTCATCGAGGCCCGGGACAGTGCCTGCCGGACACCCTACTGCGACGCCACCATCCGCCACCTGGACCACATCGTCCCCTGGCACCGCGGCGGCGCAACCACAGCAGCAAACGGTGCCGGGCTCTGCGAAGCCTGCAACCACAACAAAGAAGCCCACGGCTGGAGCGCACAACCACGCACCGGACCCGCGCGGCACACCCTCCAACTCACCGCGCCCACCGGCCACAGCTACTACTCCACCGCACCGCCACTACCGGGGACCAGCCTCACAAGGAGGCTGCAACCTCGCTCCGATGGGAACAGAGATACCGCGGAGCCTCCAAGGCCTCCGCTCCAGACCAGAAAGTTCAGGCACCGGGCCAAAGCCACCGTGGTCGCCCGCCGTGCGACTCCACAGGCTGCATAACCGGGCCGCTCAGACCCATTCACAGGATTCCGCGACCTCGCAACACTCATCAATGTGACGGCACCTACGCCCGTGGTTGGCCGCAGGCTGCCTTGTCCACGGCACGGGGTGATCCCGGGGGCAACGAATTCGGCCTGCAGTTCGGAACCGTCCCAGACGTCCGGGACCAGGAGGCTATCCCTGGGCCGCTCACGGCCACGCAAAAGTGCCGCCGTCGGGCTTATTGCCCGAGGCGGCACTCATGAAGCCGCGGAACTCAGGACAGCTTCGCCGGCAGTGTCGTCGGTTTGAATGCCGGCCGAGTGGCCTCGTAGGCGGTGATGTCTTCCTCGTGCTGCAGGGTCAGCCCGATGTCGTCCAGGCCCTCCAGCAGGCGCCAGCGGGTGTAGTCGTCAATCTCAAACGGTGCCACCACATTGCCGCACTCTACGGTCTTGGAGACGAGGTCGACTTTGACTTCGGTGCCGGGGGCGTTTTCCAGCACCTTCCAGATCAGTTCGATGTCGTCCTGGGCCAGTTCCGCGGCGAGCAGGCCCTGCTTGCCCGAATTGCCGCGGAAGATGTCTGCGAACCGGGAGGACAGCACTGCCTTGAAGCCGTAGTCCTTCAGCGCCCAGACAGCGTGCTCGCGGGAGGAGCCCGTGCCAAAATCCGGCCCGGCCACCAGCACGGAGCCGGCGCTGAACGGTTCCTGGTTCAGGATGAACGACGGGTCTTTACGCCAAGCCGAGAAGAGCGCGTCTTCGAAGCCGGTGCGGGTGATGCGCTTGAGGTAGACGGCGGGGATGATCTGGTCCGTGTCGACGTTGCTCTGTCGCAGCGGGACACCGACGCCGGTGTGGGTGGTGAACTTTTCCATTGCGGATCCTTCTGAAGCTGGGTCTGCCAAACGGGGCAGGTGGCCGGGGCGGGTAGCGCTACGCGGCGCCCACGTGCTGGCCGGCGGGTTCGGTCACGGGCTCCAGGTCCGACGGCGAGCTCAACGTGCCGCGCACCGCCGTCGCCGCCGCCACCACGGGCGAGACGAGGTGGGTGCGGCCGCCCTTGCCCTGGCGTCCCTCGAAGTTGCGGTTGGATGTTGAGGCGCAGCGCTCCCCCACCTCCAGCTGGTCCGGGTTCATGCCGAGGCACATAGAACAGCCGGCAAAGCGCCACTCGGCACCGAAGTCCGTGAACTCCTTGTCCAGTCCCTCGGCCTCGGCCTCGAGCCGGACCCGGGCCGAGCCGGGCACCACCAGCATCCGGATGTCCGGATCCTTGGTGCGGCCGCGGATGATGTCCGCCGCGGCCCGCAGGTCCTCCATCCGGGAGTTGGTGCAGGAACCCAGGAAGACGGTGTCGACCCGGATCTCCTTCATCGGCGTGCCGGCCTCGAGGCCCATGTACTGGAGGGCACGTTCCGCAGCGGCCTTGGCGTTCTCGTCGCCGAAGTCCGCGGGCGAAGGCACGTTGGCGGACAGGGACACACCCTGGCCAGGGTTGGTCCCCCAGGTCACGAACGGCTCCAACGTGTCGGCGTCGAGGTCCACCTCGGCGTCGAACGTCGCGTCATCGTCGGTCCGCAGCGTGTTCCAGTACTCGACGGCGGCGTCCCAGTCCGCGCCCTGGGGCGCGTGCGGGCGCCCCTGCATGTAGTCATAGGTGGTCTGGTCCGGTGCCACCAGGCCGGCGCGGGCGCCGGCCTCGATGGACATGTTGCAGATGGTCATCCGGGCTTCCATCGAGAGCGCCCGGATGGCGGAACCGCGGTACTCCAGGACGTAGCCCTGGCCGCCGCCGGTACCGATCTTGGCGATGACGGCCAGAATGATGTCCTTGGCGCTCACGCCCGGCCGCAGCGTGCCCTCAACGTTGATTGCCATGGTCTTGAAAGGCTTGAGCGACAGCGTCTGGGTGGCCATGACGTGCTCCACCTCGGAGGTGCCGATTCCCATGGCGAGCGCGCCGAAGGCCCCGTGCGTGGACGTGTGTGAGTCGCCGCAGACCACGGTCATGCCCGGCTGGGTGAGGCCCAGCTGCGGGCCGACCACGTGGACGATCCCCTGCTCGGCATCCCCGAGGGAGTGCAGGCGGACGCCGAATTCCTTGCAGTTGTTCCGCAGGGTCTCGATCTGGGTCCGGCTGGTGAGGTCCGCGATTGGCTTGTCGATGGCCAGCGTGGGAGTGTTGTGGTCCTCGGTCGCGATGGTGAGGTCCGGCCGGCGCAGTTTGCGGCCGGCGAGGCGCAGGCCCTCGAAAGCCTGCGGGGAGGTCACCTCGTGCACGAGGTGGAGGTCAATGAAGAGGAGGTCCGGTTGGGCGTTGGCGCCTTCGCCGTCCCCCTTGCGCACCACGTGCGCGTCCCAGACTTTCTCGGCCAATGTCTTTGCCACGGCCTGCTCCCTTCACTGCTGTTTTGCCCCGCGACTGCCCTGCGCTGCTAGCGACGCGTCCCGGTCCGGCTGGTTGATGATCTCCACTGAATCAGCACTGCCGCCAAATATGCCAGCGCAATGATTTGCATCTCAGATATTGAGACGGCAATATCATTACATGGACAATTCTAGTGGCGTCGGCGTCATCGATAAAGCGGCCCATGTACTCGACGCACTCGAGGCCGGCCCCACCACCCTGGCGCAGCTCGTTGCGGCCACCGGACTCGCTCGGCCGACGGTACACCGCCTTGCGCTGGCGCTCGTTCACCACCGACTGGTGAGCCGCGACATCCAGGGCCGGTTCGTACTCGGCAGCCGCCTGGTCGAGCTCGCCTCCGCCGCCGGGGAGGATCGGCTCATTGCTTCCGCCGGCCCCGTGCTGATGCAGCTGCGCGACGCCACCGGCGAGAGCGCCCAGATTTTCCGCCGGCAGGGCGACTGGCGTGTCTGCGTCGCCTCCGCCGAGCGGCCCATCGGCCTGCGGGACACCATCCCGGTGGGCACCCAGCTTTCGATGAAGGCCGGTTCCGCAGCGCAGGTGCTGCTGGCCTGGGAAGACCACGACCGCCTGCTCGAGGGCTTGCAGGCCGCCCGCTTCACGCCCACCGTCTTGGCCGGAGTACGGCGCCGCGGCTGGGCGCAGAGCCTCGGGGAACGTGAGCCGGGGGTCGCTTCCGTGTCCGCGCCCGTCCGCGGGCCATCCGGCCGCGTGATTGCCGCAGTCTCCATTTCCGGTCCGATCGAACGCCTGACCCGCCAGCCCGGTCGGCTGCACGCGGAGGTCGTCTGCAACGCCGCCCGCGTCCTGACCGAGGCGTTGCGCAAGACCAACGACTAAGCGTCGCCGCTTTCCCTGCCGGCGCCGCTAGGCTGTGGCCATGAACAGCTATGCGGTCTTCCTGCGCGGGGTCAACGTCGGCGGGATAAACATCAAGATGGCGGAGCTCAAAGAGGCCCTGAAGAAGCGTCCGTTTTCGGCCGTGAAAACCCTGCTGGCCAGCGGCAATGTGGTGCTCGCCAGCGAGCTTTCGGCAGCGGAGGTCAAGGCAGAATTCGAGGCCTGCCTGCGCGGGGCCTTCGGCTACGACGCCTGGGTGGTGGTGCTGTCCGCCGACCGCGTGGCCGAACTTGTCGCCGCCTGCCCCTATCCCCCGGACGACACCACGACGCACAGCTACGTCACGCTCTCCTCGAATTCCGGGATACTTTCCGAGCTCTACGACGCCGGGAGCGCCCTTGGGGGCGTGGAGCTGACACGGCTGGGGCCCGAAGCCATGGCCTGGCTCGCGCCCGCCGGCGGCACCCTCGACAGCCCCTTCAGCAAGCTCTCGTCCAAGGCCAAGTACAAGGCCAGCACCACTACCCGGAACCTGCGGACCCTGGTCAAGGTCCGCGACGCCGCGGAAACAGTCACCGCCGAGTAGCCGCAGGCCTGTTGAACATCAACCCTGCCGCGGATTTCAAAGCGGCGTTGAAGGACATGAGCCGGCTGATCTCCAGTTCCACCGGGTCCACCACGAGTTCCTCCGCGACGGCGGACACGGCAGCGTGCAGGCGCTTCCGAGCCACCCGCGCCCGGGCACGGGCCGCGGCGGCGGCGATAAATCTCGCCGCGAGGGCCAGCACGATGCCCAACAGCACTCCCCCGGCCACCATGACGGTGGGCACAGGCCAGCCCTCCACCCGGGGAATCTCCGGCACAGGCAGCTGGAAGTAGCCCAACGCGGCCAGCACCCCAAGCCAGCCCAGGCCTCCGAGCGCAACCACCAGGCCCAGCCACTGGACCATGTTGAAGGCGGTCCACCACCAGGAACCGCGCCCGGCTTTGAGATCTGTGCTGGCAATCGCTTGGTCCAGCGCGTCGGGAAGCCGCTCCCTGCCCTCGCGGGCCGCTCCGCGGATCACCGCACGCCAGGGGCCCGGAGCGCCGTCGGACGCGGCGTCCGCAAAGTCGCGCACGGCGGCGTCGGTACGCGCCCGTTCCGGGGCCCCGGCCGGGGGCAGCGAGGTGCGGTTCAGCTCGGGCCGCGCGTCCGTCCGCCGCAGGTTCAGCCGCCGCAGCGGGTCGGGCCGGAACCGGACCAACCAGCGCGTCACCGGCCAACCGGTGCGGCGCGTGGCTTCCTGCCGGTAGGACCGTGCCACGGCATCCACCACCAGCGGCACATTGGCGGCGACGGCCAACTCCGCGGCCAGCCGGCCCCGGCTCTCAGCCCTCACGCCCGCGGCCTCGCCCGCGCCGGAGGCCTCGGCGAGCCGTGCGGAGGCCCGGTCGACGTCCGCAGCGAGCCGCTGCGAGAGCGCCAGCCGCTGCATGACAACCTGGCGGATGGCGGAGCGCACCTTGTCGACGCCGGTACCGACGACGGCCGACGCACCCAACACCTGCACTTTGCCCAGACCGTCCCGGGCCAGGATGCCCTTCAGGGATTCGAGCACAGGCCGGATCTCATGTTCTGGCAGGCGGTCCACCTGGTTGAGCACCACAAGCGTGACGGCCGCGTGTGAGGCCAGCGGGGCGAGGAAGTCATTGTGCACGGTGGCATCGGCGTACTTCTGCGGATCCAGCACCCACACCAGTACGTCCACGAGGCCCACCATGCGCTGCACGATCTCCCGGTTTTCGGCGCGCGTCGAGTCAAAGTCCGGCAGGTCCAGCAAAATCAGCCCGGTGGTTTCGTCGGCGAATCCAGGGACTGCCGCGGCGTGATGCCGGGCGCGGACATCCAGCCAGTCGAGCAGCCCGTCGCTGCCCTCGGCGCCCCAGATGCCGGCCAGTGGTTCGGAGGTGGTGGGGCGCCGGGCTGCCGCGGTGGCGATTTCCTCGCCGCTGACCGCGTTGAACAGCGATGACTTGCCGCTCCCGGTGGCGCCGAAGAAGCCCACCACAGTGTGGTCTGCCGAGAGCGAGCGGCGGGAACTCGCGCGGTCCAGCACCGCCAGGACTTCCTCCAGGGTCTCATCCGGCAGGGCGCCCGCCGCGAGTTCCCGGGCCTCGTTCAGGGCCTCCAGCCTGCGGTGCAGCTGCGAGGCCTGCTTGGCGGCGGTGTGGCGGTTCATGCCGAGGCCGCCAGCCGGCCGAGGTCCGCGGCGTGCTGCGCGAGGGCGGACGGGGGCACCCCGTCGGGCATCTCAAGCCGGGCCAGGAACCGCTGCTGTTCCGCCTGCAGCAGCCGCTGGCAGCGGGCCTGCAGGTCCTCGCGTGCCGTCTTGGCGAGCCGGCGGACCGCGTCTTCTCCGAAGACGGCTTCCAGGACGCGCTGGCCCACGACGGCGGTACCGCCGGCCACGCCGATCTCAAGACCGGTCAGGCCGGCGGTCATCGAAAAGACCACGATCATCAGCGCCGCGCCAAGTCCATTGATGCCGAAGGAGAGCCAGCGGGCCTGGCTGCGCTTGCCCTGGCCCTCTGTCCGGATCAGTTCCATCAGGCTGCCCTGCCAGGCCCGGATCTCGGCAGCCACAGCGTCGGCGAAGGACTCGCTGGTGCCGGAGAGGTCATCGGTGCCGAGAAGCTGGCGGCCGGCCGGGTCGGAGCGCCAGCGCTGGTCGGCTTCTTCGGCGGCGTTGGCGGCTTCGTCAAGGATGACCGCCTGCAGGCCCGTCTCGATCGCGGTCTCCACCCGCACGGCCGGGGTGGGTTCGCCCCGGAAGAAGGCGCCCATCCGGTCCCTGAGCCGGCCGATGTTTTGTTCCATGGCGCGGAAGAACTCGCCCGTACCCACGAAATCCTGCCAGCGGGCCAGAACTTCGCCGCGCAGCAGGGCCCCATCCTGCGTTGCGTCGAGGATGCGCCCGACGGCGTCCGCATAGGCACTGCTGGCGTCCTTGGCCAGTACCTCGGCAGCGCGCTGCTGGGCGGCCACGGCGCCCGCGACGCTCTCGACCCGGCCGCCCAACGCCCTGACCGTTCCGTTGAGCGTCCGGCGGGCTACCGCGGCCCGGCCGGCAGCGTCGGCAGCAAGTTCCCGGAGCCAGCTACTCAGCGGCGCCACGGCATCAGCCGGCAGCATCCCCATCGAGTCAAGCGCCACCTCGCGCACGACGAAGAGCCGCGCCGCGCCCAGTCCCTCTCGAGCCAGCATGGCCTGGAGGTCTGCGCTGACCTCCTCCTCTGCTGCCGCCGGGACACGGTCCAGGACCACGGCCACCATGATGTCCCGTGAGGCAGCGTCCAGCAGCAGGCGCCAGGGAACGGCGTCGGCGTAACGGTTGGCGGTGGTGACGAACACCCACAGGTCGGCTGCGGCCAGGAGCTGGCCGGCGAGCCGGCGGTTGTCATCCGAAACAGAGTCGACGTCGGGCGCATCAAGCAGCGCGATGCCCTGCGGCACCGCCGGATCCGCGGCGAGCACGAGGGAGGTGATGGCGGCCTGGTGCGCGGGCAGGGGCGCGTCGACCACCGTTCCGCGGATCCGACTCAGGCTCGGCAGCACCCGCTGGTCCTCAAACCATTCGGCGTCGCCGGGGTGGTGCAGCAAAATTGGCTGGCGGGTGGTCGGGCGGATGGCGCCGGCCCGGGTCACCGGGTGCCCTACAAGAGCGTTGACCAGGGTGGACTTGCCCGCACCGGTTGACCCGCCGACGACGGCGAGCAGCGGAGCCTCCAGGCTGCGGTACCGGGGCAGGATGTAGTCATCCAGTTGGGCCAGGACCTGGCGGATGTCGAGCCGCGCGGCATCGGCCCCGGGGAGGGCCAGGGGTAGCGACACCGCTGACAGTTCACGCCGTACCGACTCGAGCAGTTCGACGGCGGCAGCTTGCCGCGCGGCGGGCGTCTGCGGCCCGGGGCGGCGGTTGCTTTCGTTGGAGCTCACAGCCTCATCATGCCAGCTACGCTTCCCAGGGCGGTGCCGCTTGCGTCCGGGTGGTTGGCGGTGACAACAAAAAACGGCCCCGGGCTGATGCCCGGGACCGTTTCCATGGTGACCCCAGCGGGATTCGAACCCGCGTTACCGCCGTGAGAGGGCAGCGTACTAGGCCGCTATACGATGGGGCCCTAATACTTCCTTACTTGCACTTCCGAACAGCATTCCCGCCGTTCGAGCCAAGTCAGTATTTCACAGACTTAGCGTGTGTTCCAAATCGGTCAAACCGCTTCAGAACCCCTGATTTACCGCGGAAAACCGTGGATTATTCAGAGCTGGGATACCAGGACTCGAACCTAGAATGACGGTACCAGAAACCGTAGTGTTGCCAATTACACCATATCCCAATGGAACTTTCGGGCCGGTTCCGCAGGTCCAAACCCGCGCTCCCAGCGCCTCAGCACGAGTAATTACTTTACCCGAGACTTTTGCCGCGCACAAATCGAGGCTGGCGGGGCCATCCTGGGGCCTCGAGGACGGGCTAGCCAGTGCCCACATTCTGCGCACGTTGCAGCGCGTCCTGCGCCAGCTCGGCCTCGCCCAGACGCTGGTAAACACCGGCCAGTACCCGCCAAGGCATGTCCGACTTAGGATCGAGAACCGCCGCCCGCTGCAGGTCCGCGACGCTGTCCGCACCGCGGCCGAGCCCGAAGTTCGCAACGCCGCGCTGGAGGTAGACGGCCGATGAGTACGGGGCCATCACAGTCAGTTGGTCAAGTTGCGTCTTGGCCGCATCGAGCTGGCCGGCATAGATGTGGCCGATTGCGGTGGCAAGGCCGGCCTCCAAAGACTGGGGTGTCCGGACCAGCGCACGGCTTCCCCACTTCACGGCGTTGGCGGCGGCGGTCTTGTCACCATCGGTGGCCGGTCCAGCAAACGCTTGAGCCGCCAACATGGCTGTGTCGCTGTCCCAGGGGCGCAGACCATAGGCCTGCTGGAAGTATGCGTCTGCTCCGGTCGGGTTTCCCACGCGGGCGGCTCGGGCGCCGGCTGCCATGGGCCCTTCCGCTGCCGACGCGGGCACTGCCACGGCTAGGGCGGCCGCCACGAGGGCCAGTCCGGCAATCCTCGAGGAAGCCACGTCCCGCGCCAAACCCAGGACGCCTCCCTGACGATTCCGTCCATTCTGCTCGATCGCCACCAGTCCGCCGCCCAGAAAAGCCACCAGTCCGGTCGTCCCGGGAGAACTGAAATGGGTCAGGAGCGCGACCGCATAAGCACAGACAGCTGCCAGCACCACTATCAGCTGTTGCTTCCCCGCTGGTTCCGCGGCCTGGGCGATTCTTGCCAGCGCGCTCCGGATGAACAACCCGGCACACACGAGCGCAGCGATGAGCAGTGGCGCACCACCGGCCACCAGTAACTGCAAAGGCCAGCTATGCGGTGAATCAGTCGGGAACCTGTCCCCCACTGTTTGCGCCCACGATTGATCCACATAGGCGGGGAATGCGTCGACAAAACCACTTGGGCCGACGCCGGTCCATAGGTGGTCTTTCACGAGACCGAGGGTCCGGATCCAGAGCATGGACCGGCCATCAACAGTGTCTGCCGAGAACAGTCGAACGCGCATGGGCGGGATGAGCAATGCCGAGGCACCGACGGCAACGACCGCTCCGGCGAGACCCAAAACGACCGTGAGCTTCCTGCCTTGGCGCACTCTGAACAGAACAGCTGTTGCCGTGATGGCAACGATTGCCAGCGCTGCCAGGGCAGCCCGCGATGCGGAGAGCAGGACAATCGCCACGGCGGAGGCTAAACCAAGCACCGTCAGCCACTTACCTCTGCCGGCAGATTTTCCAAACGGCGCAGAAAGCACGCCTGCTATTACGACGCCAATGAGGCCCTGGTCTGTCGCATTTCCCAATGTCGCGCCGGTTCGGTCTCCAACGGCTCCGCCTATGGGCCGCAGTCCCACGGCCTCAAATCCGCTCAAGGCTAGAAGAAGGACCGCAGCGGCCGCGAGTGACAGCCGCAAAGTTTGCCAGTTGCCGGTTGTGGCCTTTCCTCCCAGAATCTTCGCCCCCACGAAAAACATCGCGACATAAAGTCCGAGCGTGGGAATTCCCTCGTATCTGGGCCATCGCCCCAGAAGGCTGGCCACCGGGCTCTCCGAGAACAACATCGCGACGACGATCCAGCCAGCACCAAGTCCAATGGCAACCTTCAGGGTCCGTGGAACGAGGCCGGTCCTCGGTGACAGGACGCCGAAGAGTACAGCCACGATAAGGATCAGGATCTTTGCCCAGACAAAGCGGAACAGCCCGCCCGGTTGAAATGCCAGTACGGAAATAACCGCCAGGCCAATGGAGAGGGCCGGAAATGAGACGGCGTCCGCCATTGGACGGACGGATTTCTTCACCGCCCTAAGTGTTGTCGTCACGAAACATCGTCCATCCGAGAGTTTTCCCGACTTAGGAATCTGATCCAGTCGGCCCCACTTAGTATGCAGGAAGTTACGGGCTTCGCCGCTTTACAAATGCCTTTCCCCGGTTACACTGAGTCGTTATTTGAAAACTGAATGATGGCACGGCGTAATCCGTTGCCGGAAATCACTCTTTGGGGGGAGTAAAGATGCTCTATAGGAGCACCCGATTCCGTGCGCGGTTTGCGACCGTATTGGCGGTACTTTCAGCTTTGATCTTCTTCGGGTTGGCGCCGGCGCATGCCGAAGAAGCCGACAATGCGTCCATCAGCGGCACCGTCACCGCACCAGCCGGCGTGGACCTGGCCCGCATTTGGATCTCAGCCGAGAGCACGGCGGAGTACCGCGGTACGCAGCCCGATTCGGAAGGTCACTTCACTGTCAGCGGCCTGCCTGCCGGCAGCTACAAGGTCCATTTTTCCGGCAACGACAGTGGCGCGGTAGACGGTTGGTACGGAGGCGCTTCTTCCTCCGAGGGGGCCACCGAGGTGCTGGTAAGTTCAGGGCAGGCACTCACCGGAATTAATGCCACCCTCGATAAAGGCGCTTCGGTAAGCGGCAAGATCACTGGAGCTGCCGGCGTCGATGTTGCGCAAATCGGGGTATCGGCTTGGCAGCCAGACGGATATCTTCCGAGATACAGCCAGGTGGACGCCGACGGCAACTACAAAATCGTAGGGCTTCCGGCCGGAACGTTCACGGTCAAGTTTGACGGTAGGAACGCCGGCGCCCTGGATCAGTGGTACCCGGCTGCCTCCTCTTTCGAGAGCGCAAAGATGTTCACTCTCACGGCCGGCCAGGAACTTTCCGGCATCGACGCCGCCATGGTCAAGGGTGCTTCAATCACAGGCACCGTCACCGCGCCTGCGGGCGTGGATCTTTCGACCGTGGGCGTCACGGCTTGGCCCACCTCGGGCATGACGAATAACAGCTTGGAGGTGCACCCCGACGAAACCGGCCGCTATGTCATCAAGGGACTGCCTAGGGGAAGCTACAAGGTTCAGTTCGCCTCTTACCAGGGGGATTTCCTGGAGCAGTGGTACGCGAACGCTACCTCCTTTGAAGGCGGCACTACCGTCACGATGGCGGACGGGGAGGACGTTGTAGGGATCGACGCGGCTTTGCTCAAGGGCGCCTCGATCAGCGGGAAGGTCACGGTTCCCGCGGGCGTGGATTATTCGGCCGTCAGCGTTTATGTCCAGTCCGAAGTGGGGTGGATTTGGCGCTACGCCGAGGTGGACACCGAAGGCCATTACAGCGTCTCGGGACTTCCCACAGGACGGTACAAAGTCCAGTTCACCGCGAACGGCACGAGCGCCATGGACCAGTGGTATGGCGGCGGCACTTCCCCTGAATCCGCCGTCGACGTAGTCGTCGCAGCCGATCAGGACGTCTCGGGAATCGACGCCACCCTGCTCAAGGGAGCGTCCATCAGCGGAAAGATTACCGCTCCGGACGGCGTGGATATCTCCGCCGTCAGCGTGGAGGTCGAGTCCAAGAATGAGCCAAGCTCCGCCGGCAAATCCGTCCGGGTAGACCCGGACGGCCGTTACAAGGTCCAGGGACTTTCCTCGGGCAGTTACACGGTGCGGTTCTCCCCCGGCGACTCCGGCGCGT
The DNA here is from genome assembly GCF_056399345.1 of Arthrobacter sp. 01N442. Classification (NCBI taxonomy): domain Bacteria; kingdom Bacillati; phylum Actinomycetota; class Actinomycetes; order Micrococcales; family Micrococcaceae; genus Arthrobacter; species Arthrobacter sp. 01N442. The sequence goes on along the minus strand of NZ_JBFTRD010000005.1, from coordinate 126,350 downwards.
TGGATCTCTGGTACCCGAACGCGGCCTCCGAGACGAGTGCAACTGCAGTCTCGGTAGAAGGCGAGCAAGACGTCACAGGGATCGACGCGACCCTTATCAAGGGAGCAACCGTTAGGGGAAAGATCACCATTCCCGCCGGTTTCAGCCCCAACTCTCTTACAGTCCAGATCTCTACGATGGGGCCCGGTCGGGGCAGCTCAAATATCACGAATGTCGAAAACGATGGAAGCTACAAGTTCATCGGACTCTATGCCGGTGACTACGTAGTAGAGGTCACCTCCTTCAGAACAGGCCTCCTGGACCTCCGCGGTTCCACCGGCATTCCCATCAAACTTGAGACAGGACAGGATCTGTCCGGCGTGAATGCCACCATGACCAAGGGCGCTTCAATCAGCGGCAAGGTCAGCGCTCCCGCGGAAGTTGATTTGACCTCAGTCCGCGTCATCGTGACGCAAGAGGACGGGTCCACCTTCGCCGGCAGTTCCGAGCCACGATCGGATGGAAGCTACGAGATCACTGGCCTGGCTGCCGGAAGCTACAAAGTAAGCTTTGCTGGCCAGGACTCCGGCAGCCTCAGCGAGTGGTACGACAATGTGCCGACCGCCGACAAGGCGCTGCCGATCACCCTTCAAGCCGGGCAGGACCGCACGGGAGTCGATGCGATACTGGCGCTGGGCGGCAGCGTTAGCGGGAAAGTGAACATCCTCCCGGATTTCAATCCGATTGAGAGCTACTACGCAGCGACTATCTTCCAAGCGGGAGACATTAACAAGGTGGTCGGCCGTGCATCCATCGGCTCCGATGGTCATTTCACCCTGCGGGGCCTCCCCACGGGTAGCTATAAGATTCTTTTCTCCTCCTACAACACTGGCGCCTTGGACCGTTGGTACGGCGATGCCGATAACTTCGGGGCAGCCACCCCGATCACCGTTGCCGCGGGACAGACCATCACAGCTGCGGACACGACCTTGATCAGGGGAGCAACTGTCAGCGGGAAGGTTACCGCCCCCGAGACCATGGACCTGCGCCTCTCCCGGATCACGGCCTACCCGGATGGCGTGCTGGACGGTGCTCAATTCAGCAGCCAGTTGGCTGCCGATGGGAGCTACAAGATCGTCGGGTTGCCTGCCGGAAGCTACAAGTTGAAGTTCGACGGCGGCAGCAGCGGCGCCACCGACCTCTGGTACGGCGGCTCAAATCTGGCAACGGCGTCCATGGTCACCGTCGCTACCAGCCAGGACCGCACGGGAATCGACCTGACAGCAATCAAGGGTGCTTCCCTCAGCGGAAAGGTGTCAGGGCTGGACGGTGTCCGCTACCCGGTCGACGTGCTGGACCCTGCGGGCAAGACGGTTAAGAACGGCTATACGGACGCCTCCGGCGCCTTCAGCGTCGTCGGTCTGGCGGAGGCATCTTACAAGGTTGCCTTCAACCGTTCGAGTGGTTATGCGCAGGAAGAAGCGCAGTTCTACGACAACAAGCCCGAATCGTCCGGGCCGGCGCAGGCGGCACCCATCGCTGTCGCCTCGGGCCAATCCGTAGATGGCATCAACGCCTCTTTGGTTCAAGGCGGATCGATTACGGGAACGGCAACCGACAAGGCAGGCAAGCCGATCGCGGGCGCGTGGGTCCAGGCCTACACTCTCGATGGATCGCTGGTGACCCGCAATGGCGCCACCGACTTCACGGGGAAGTTCACGATCCCGGGTCTCACCACGGGGAAGTACATCGTCGTGCTGCATAGCAACCTCGGCAAGCTGTACTCCGGCAATACCGCCAGCGAAACGTCGGCTACACAGGTCGACGTCGTGTCAGGGAAGGCCAGTGTTCTCGATCTCGCCTACGCTTCCGGGACCGATCCGCTAACAGCACCGGTTCCCACCATCACCGGAACGGCGAAAGTCGGGGCCACGCTCACGGCAGTCCCGGGAACCTGGTCTCCGGCCCCGGTCACCCTGGCCTACCAGTGGAAGGCCAACGGCGCCGCCATCAGCGGAGCAACGGCCAGCACCTACAAGCCGGCCGCGGCCGACCTCGGGAAAGCGATCACCGTCACCGTGACCGGCTCCAAAACCGGCTACACCACCGCCGAGAAGACCTCGGCGGCGACGGCTCCAGTCGTGGCTGCAGACCAGATCCTGACCGCACCGGTTCCCACCATCACCGGAACGGCGAAAGTCGGGGCCACGCTCACGGCAGTCCCGGGAACCTGGGCTCCGGCCCCGGTCACCCTGGCCTACCAGTGGAAGGCCAACGGCGCCGCCATCAGCGGAGCAACGGCCAGCACCTACAAGCCGGCCGCGGCGGACCTAGGGAAGACGATCACGGTCAGCGTCACCGGCTCCAAAACCGGCTACACCACCGCCGAGAAGACCTCGGCGGCGACGGCTCCAGTCGTGGCTGCAGACCAGATCCTGACCGCACCGGTTCCCACCATCACCGGAACGGCGAAAGCCGGGGCCACGCTCACGGCAGTCCCGGGAACCTGGGCTCCGAGTCCGGTCACCCTGGCCTACCAGTGGAAGGCCAACGGCGCCGCCATCAGCGGAGCAACGGCAAGCACCTACAAGCTGGCCGCCGCGGACCTCGGGAAAGCGATCACCGTCACCGTGACCGGCTCCAAGACCGGCTACACCACGGCTGCTAAGACCTCGGCTGCCACGGGCGCTGTCGGCGCCGGAGCCCTCGCCACCGCCGTTCCCGCCATCAGCGGAACGGCGAAGGTCGGGGCCACGCTCACGGCTGTCCCGGGAACCTGGGCTCCGGCCCCGGTCACCCTGGCCTACCAGTGGAAGGCCAACGGCGCCGCCATCAGCGGAGCAACGGCCAGCACCTACAAGCTGGCCGCCGCGGACCTCGGGAAGACGGTCACCGTCACGGTGACCGGCTCAAAGTCCGGCTACGCCGCGGCGGCTAAGAGCTCGGCTGCCACGGCCAAGGTCGGGGCCGGAGTTCTCGCCACCGCGGTTCCGACGATCAGCGGAACGGCCAGGGTCGGGTACACCCTGACTGCCCTGCCGCGCACCTGGGGTCCGGCGCCGGTAACACTCCGGTACCAGTGGCGGGCAAACGGCGTCGCCATCAAGGGGGCAACGGCAAGCAAGTTCAAGCCGAGTGCGGCGCTGCGGGGCAAGGCACTCACTGTCACGGTGACCGGCTCCAAAGCGGGGTACACAACGGTTGCCAAGACCTCCATAGCGACAGCCAGGCTGCGCTAGCCGGAGAGGAAATCGCTCCCCCGAAACTGGTTGAGCACTAACACGAGAGGGTCCTTCGGCTGCGGCCGAAGGACCCTCTCGTGTTTGTCCATTTTCTTAAAACCCTTGCCAACTCAGCCCGATCAAGTTTACGCTCGGTAAGTTACCAACGAGTAACAAACCCCTCCCCCACTCAGTTGCGGGCAGAATGACGGCCATTTTTGGATGTTAGCTGCATCACAGTTGCGGGGGGTCGGCAGCAGAGCCGCTGCCGGCGAGAACGTCGAGAGGAACAACCTGTGTCACAGAGCCGTGCCGCCACCGCCCCACCCCGCACCCGGGCGCAACAGATCGCCATCGCCATCCTGGCCCTCCTGCTGATCGCGCTGCTGGGGTTCTATACCCTGGTTACCGGGCGCATCACGGACGGATCCGCTCGGCTCAACGACGGAGCCGGACTCGCCTCCGCCGGGGCGCAGCAGCTCAAGGACGGCGCAGGCAAGCTTGCCACCGGCGCGGGACAGGCCGACGTCGGGGCCGGCAAGCTCTCGGACGGCGCGTCAAAGATCCAGGCCGGGATCGCCGGCAAGCTCGCACCCGGTGCGGAGAAACTGGAGGCCGGCGCCAACACGCTCGCCGAAGGCGCCGTCAAGATCCAAACGGACGTCACCAACAAGCTGGCACCCGGCGTCTACAAGGTAGACGACGGCGCGCAGAAGCTGGCCGCAGGAGCGGTGCAGCTCTCCGCCGCCCTGACTCCGACGGCTTCCGGTAAAGCCCCGAACAACCTGGCCGACGGCGCCACCCAGCTCGACGCCGGAGCCGCCCGGCTTGCCGACGGGACCGGCCAGCTCGCGACGGGCACCGCAGCGCTGAAGGCCGGGACCGACCAGCTGAAGGGTTACCGCGGCGCTAACAACAACCCCGAAGCGGGCACCGGAACCGCCGCGCTGGCCCAGGCCCTTGAGCTGCTCGAGGCCGCCGCCAACGACCCGGTCCAGGGCCTCGTGCCGCTGTCCGTGGTCAAGGACAAGATCGCGAAGATTCTTGACGGCGCCCACAGGCTGGATGCGGGCGCCTCCCAGCTCCAGGCCGGTGCCTCCCGGCTGCAGGCCGGCGCCGGGCAGCTGGATGACGGCGCGGGACAACTCCACGCGGGCACGGGAAAGCTCACCGCCGGTTTCGCCACCCTTGCCGGCAAGCTCAACAGCCGCGATCCCAACAGCCCCGGCGTCGTGATGGGCACCCAGCTGCTGGCCGACGGCACAGCCAAGATCCGCGTCGGCATGGACGGCGTTCCGGGCGACCCCGAACACCCCGGCCTGCTCAAGGCCGCCGCCAGAATGACCGATGGAACCTCGCGGCTGGCCGACGGAACGCTGGCACTGAATGCAGGGATTGCGGGAGACCCCGCGGACCCGGCCAACCCCGGACTGCTGAAGGGTTCCACGGCCTTGGCCACCGGCGCGTCGCAGCTCTCCGCTGGTAGCACCAAGCTGGCCTCAGGATCCACCCAGCTCTCCACCGGCGCCGGCAAGCTCGCCGACGGGAACGCCCGCCTTGCCGCCGGCACCGGAACCCTCTACTCCAGCGCGGCGGCAGTGTCGCCGTCGAACATGATCAAGGCTGACGTGGCCGTGGCCCTGGGGCTCGTGGCGCTCCTGGCCCTCGGTGCCGTCGGCGCCTACCTGGGGCTGCGGAACCTGCGCCTGGCGCAGGAACGGCGTCTGGCGCAGGAGACGGCCTAGCCCTTTCACGCGAAACGGCCCCGCCGGAGGAGTGCATCCTCGGGCGGGGCCGTTTCGGCGACCGGGGTCGAAAGGTCAGGCGAGCAGCTCCAGCAGCGAGCCGACCTCGCGCCCTGAGAAACCAGGCGAGGACTCCCCGGCGCGGTTCAGCCACACGCCCAGCAGGCCCGCAGCCGTCGAGCCCTCCGCGTCGAGCAGGCGGTTGTCACCAACGTACAGCGTCTCGCCGGCACCGGTGCCGAGCCGCCGCACTCCCTCGAGGTAGATGGCCGGATCCGGTTTGGCCACACCAACCGTGTCCGTGCCCACGAGGACGCCGATGCGCCCAAGTCCGGCGGCATCGAGCTTCACCCGCTGGTAGTCGTGCACATTGTTGCTCACCGCCCCGTACGGAACGCCGGCAGCGTCAAGCGCATCCAGCAGCGGTGCCACGTCGTCAAAGGCGCGGATGTAGCTGTGCTGCAGGCTCGCGTAGGAGCTCACCCAGTGGTGGGCCTGCTCCCCCTCTTCGAGTTCGACGCCGAAGTGCCCCAGCGCAGCCCGGCCGCGCAGCAGCCGTTGTTCGTTGAAGCTCAGTTCGCCGGCCAGGTAGCGGTCGTAGAAATGCGTCGTCTCGCGCGTGAAGATCCGCCCGAACCGCTCCCAGCCGGCCTCGTCGAGGCCGGGCAGGAGGTGTTCGCTGACGTCACGCAAGGCCGTCGTCATCGCAAATTCAAGGTCCACGAGGGTGTCGTCGATGTCGAACAGCACCCCGCGGATGCCTTGAAATCCGGCGGCGAGGGTCCCGCTGCCGGACCCGGACCGTCCGTTCATCAGCCGCGGAAGGCGCGCAGGCGGCCCAGGGACGAGTCTTTGCCGAGGATGACCATCGACTCGAACAGCGGCGGCGAGATCCGGCGGCCGGAGACGGCTGTGCGGACGGGTCCGAACGCCAGCCGAGGCTTGACGCCCATGCCCTCCACGAGGGCCTCCTTCAGCGCGGCCTGGATGTTCTCGGCGGTCCAGTCGGCAAGGGGTTCCAGCGCGGCCAGGGCGGCATCGAGCACCTCGGTGAGGTTCTCCGGGAGCCCCTTCCGGGCATCGTCGGCGACGTCGATCGCGTCGTCGGCCTTGAACAGGAAGGCAAGCATCTCGGGGGCTTCGCCCAGCAGCGAGATGCGCTCCTGGATCAGCGGCGCGGCCTCGGCGAGGATCTCTTCCTCACGGGTGGTCAGCTGCTCCCCGACCAGGCCGGCGGACTGCAGGTATGGCACCAGGCGGCCGCGGAAGTCCTCAGGGTCGAGCATGCGGATGTGCGTTCCGTTGATCGCCTCGGCCTTTTTGATGTCGAAGCGGGCCGGATTTGCCAGCACGTCGTTGACATCGAAGTTCTCGATCAACTGGTCGACGGTGAAGATGTCCTCGTCCGCGGAAAGGCTCCAGCCCAGCAGCGACAGGTAGTTCAGCAGGCCTTCGGGGATGAAGCCGCGGTCGCGGAGCAGGAAGAGGTTGGACTGGGGGTCGCGCTTGGAGAGCTTCTTGTTGCCCTCACCCATGACGTACGGCAGGTGGCCGAACACCGGCAGGTAGCTGGCGACGCCGATGTCCATGAGCGCCCGGATCAGCACCACCTGGCGGGGCGTCGAGGAGAGCAGGTCCTCGCCGCGCAGCACGTGGGTGATGCCCATCAGGGCGTCGTCCACCGGGTTGACCAGGGTGTAGAGCGGCGAGCCGTCGGCGCGGACGATCACGTAGTCCGGGATGCTGCCGGCCTTGAAGGTGATCTCGCCACGGACCATGTCGGTGAAGGTGACGTCCTCGTCCGGCATCCGCACGCGCAGCACCGGCTGGCGGCCCTCCGCCTTGAACGCCGCGAGCTGTTCCTCGGTGAGGTTCCGGTCAAAGTTGTCGTAACCCAGCTTGGGGTCCCGGCCGGCTGCCCGGTGCCGGGCCTCGACTTCCTCCGGGGAGGAGTAGCACTCGTAGGCGTAACCGGCCTCCAGGAGCTTGGCCACCACGTCCTTGTAGAGGTCCAGGCGCTGCGACTGACGGTACGGCTCGTGCGGGCCGCCCACTTCCACGCCCTCCTCCCAGCTGATGCCGAGCCACTTGAGGGCCTCCAGCAACTGCTGGTAGCTCTCCTCCGAGTCGCGCGCCGCGTCCGTGTCCTCAATGCGGAACACGAAGGTGCCCTTGGTGTGCTTGGCATGGGCCCAGTTGAAGAGGGCGGTGCGGATCAGGCCTACGTGCGGGGTGCCGGTCGGTGACGGGCAGAACCGGACACGGACCGGGGTTTCGGCGGTGACTTCACGGGTCATTTCCGTGGTGGCAGTGCTGGAGACGGCGTCGGGCGCGGTGGGAGTAGTCATAGTGGTACCAACTTTACCGCGTGCCCGGCAGCCAATTCCGCTGTGAAAACGGACAGCCGCACCGTGGATCCACGGTGCGGCTGTCCGAAATCGGCGCGGTTTCTTCCGCGGGAGCTGTTAGCGGCGGACCACCGGGTTGGAAAGGCGGCCGATGCCTTCGATTTCCACCTCGAAGCGGTCCCCGGCCTGGACCAGGCCGACGCCGGCCGGGGTGCCGGTCATGATGACATCGCCGGGCAGCAGGGTGAACGCCTGGGAGACGATGGAAACGAGTTCGCGGACGCCGCGGATCATCTGGCTGGTGCTGCCGTCCTGCCGGAGTTCGCCGTTGAGCCGGCCCTGGATCTGCAGGTCCTCAGTGTCCAGCTCCGTCTCAATCCACGGTCCCAGCGGCGCGGAGGTGTCGAAGCCCTTGGCCCGCGCCCACTGGAGGTCCGTCTTCTGGACGTCCCGGGCTGTGAGGTCGTTACCGCAGGTGTAGCCGAAGACGACGTCGTCGACCCGTTCCTCGGGGACGTCCTTGCAGATCCGGCCGATCACCACGCACAGCTCGGCTTCGAAGGAGATCTCCTCGGAGAACTCGGGCAGGATAATCGGATCGTTGGGCCCGATCACCGAGGTGTTGGGCTTCAGGAAGAGCAGCGGCTGGGCCGGCACCTCGTTGCCCAGTTCGTGGGCGTGTTCCACGAAGTTGCGTCCGACGCCGACGACCTTGCTGCGCGGGATAATCGGGGCGAGGAGGCGGACGTCCTCCAGCTTGTGCTTGACGGCGGTCCGCTCCACACCGTGGAAGAAAGGGTCGCCGTTGATGACAGTGATTTCCTCACTGCCGGGCTGGCCCTCAACAATGCCGTACATGGGATCAGAATCGACTACAAACCGGGCGATACGCATGGTTCCTAGCGTACCGTCTCCGGCTGCGGGCCTCCGGACGCGTGTTTCAGGCGGAGCCGCGTGAGCGCAGGTAATCCAGTTGAGCGGCGACGGAGAGTTCCGCAGCGGGCCGGACAGCGGGGTCGACGGCGGCGTAGACGGCGTCGGCCACTTCGTGCACACCCGCTTCCGGTCCAAGCTCGGCGAGGGCGTTGCGGATCTGCGCGAGGCGGTCCTGCCGGTGGTCCCGGTAGGCGCGGACGATGGCGTCGAGCGCCGGAAGCATGGGGCCGTGGGCTGGCAGGACGGTCGCCGGGCCCAGGGCTTCCAGCCGGTCCAGGGAATCGAGGTAGTCTCCCAGTCTGCCGTCGGGGTAATCCAGGACGGTGGTGCCAACACCCAAAATCGTGTCCCCGGTGAGGACGGCGCCGTGGGCACCGTCCTCCGGAAGGTGGAAGCATACGGAGTCTGAGGTGTGGCCCGGCGTCGCCAGCACGCGGATTTCCACCCCGGCGGCGTGCAGCACCTCGCCTTCCCGAAGCGGTTCTCCCCCGTGGCAGTGCGCCGGGTCTGCGGCACGGACGGCGGCACCGGTGAGTTCAGCGAAGCGTTCCGCGGCCGCGGTATGGTCCGCATGCCGGTGCGTGATGAGGACCAGTTCGACGGCACCGTACTGGGTCAGCTCCCGGAGGTGCTCCTCATCGAGGGGCCCCGGATCCACCACCACGACACCATCCGAACCCGGGGCGGACACCACGTAGGAGTTGGTGCCGTGCAGGCTCATCGGGCCCGGGTTCGGGGCAAGCCGAAACCTCGTCAGCTCGGTGCTGCGGACCAGGGCGCGGGCATCATCGGCAATCACCCTTCCATCTTCCCACCCCGGGACGCTAGACGGAGGAGCCGCAGGGCCCTAGTCACCCGCCGCACCTTCAGGACCACGAACGACGACGGCGGCCCGCACCCCCGGTGGGTGCGGGCCGCCGTCGAACGGTGGACCTGCGGCCTAGGCCAGGCGGGTCAGCCAGCCGTGGGTGTCCTCAACGGTCCCGGTTTGGATGCCGAGCAACTGCTGGCGGATGGCCATGGTGGTCTCGCCGGCCTTCGCGTCCTCGGAGCCGATGAACTCGGTCTCGTCCTTGAGGACGCCGATCGGGGTGATGACGGCAGCGGTGCCGCAGGCGAAAACCTCGGTGATCTCGCCGGAGGCCACGCCGTCGCGCCATTCGTCCAGGGTGATCTTCCGCTCGGTAACCTCGCGGCCCATGTCCCGTGCCACCTGGATCACGGAGGAACGGGTGACGCCCTCCAGGATGGTGCCGGACAGCGCCGGAGTGACCAGCGAGCCATCCTTCATGACGAAGAAGACGTTCATGCCGCCAAGTTCCTCGACAGCGTTGTCATTGAACTGATCCAGGAAGAGGACCTGCTTGCAACCGTGGGCCTCGGCCTCCTGCTGGGCAATTAGGGACGCTGCGTAATTGCCGCCACACTTTGCCGCACCGGTGCCGCCGCGGCCTGCGCGGGCGTATTCGCGCGAGATCCAGATGGACACCGGCTTCAGCTCGCCGCCGAAGTAGTTGCCCGCGGGCGAGGCGATGACGCGGAAGGACACTTCGCGGGCAGCGCGGACACCCAGGAAGGCCTCGGTGGCGATCATGAACGGGCGCAGGTAAAGCGCTTCGCCGTCCCCGGAAGGAACCCATTCCTTGTCCACGGACACGAGTTCACGGATGGCCGTGAGGAAGTATTCCTCCGGCAGTTCCGGGAGGGCGAGCCGGCGCGCCGACTTGTTCAGGCGCGCGGCGTTGGCCTCGGGCCGGAAGGTCCAGATGGAGCCGTCGGCATGGCGGTACGCCTTGAGTCCTTCGAAGATTTCCTGGCCGTAGTGGAGGACCGCGGCGGAGGGATCGAGCGTGATGGGACCGTAGGGTTCAATCCGTGCATCGTGCCAGCCGCCCTTGCCCTCGGCGTCGACGCTGTAGTCGACGACGGCGGTGTGGTCGGTGAAATAGTCGCCGAATCCCGGGTTGGCCAGGATGGCTGCACGTTCTTCAGCGGACTTCGGGGTTGCCGAGAGCCGCTGGCTGAATTCGACGCCATGGGCAGTCTGGGTCATGGTTCCTCCATGGTCGGCTGCCTGGCGTATGAACGTGGTTCATCCTCGGACCACGGCAGCATATTGGTGATTCGCAACAAGCTTACGCCCGCGGGCCGCGCGGGAAGCCTACAGGGCGGCGGCGATCGCGTCCCCGATGGCGGCGGTGCTCCGGAAGCTGCCGTCCCGGCTTTCGACGTCGGCGGCAACGGCGGCCTCGATCTTCCGTGCCGCCGTGGCATAGCCCAGGTGGTCCAGCAGCAGGGCCGCGGAAAGGATGGCGGCACTCGGGTCGGCCTTCTGCTGGCCGGCAATGTCCGGGGCGGATCCGTGGACCGGTTCGAACATCGACGGCGCTGTGCGGTCCATGTTGATGTTGCCCGAGGCTGCGAGGCCGATACCGCCGGTGACGGCGGCTGCGAGGTCGGTAAGGATGTCGCCGAAGAGGTTGTCCGTGACGATGACGTCGAAGCGGGCGGGGTCGGTGACCATGAAGATCGTGGCCGCATCCACGTGCAGGTAGTCGTGGCTGACGTCGGGGAATTCCTGCGCCACGGTTTCCACCGTCCTCTTCCAGAGGTGGCCGGCGAAGACCAGGACGTTGTGCTTGTGGACCAGGGTCAGCTTTTTGCGCGGACGCTCGTTGGCGCGACGGAAGGCGTCCCGGACCACGCGCTCAACGCCGTGGGCCGTGTTCAGCGAGACCTCGGTGGCCACTTCGTGCGGGGTTCCGGCCCGCAGGGTGCCGCCGTTTCCGACATAGGGTCCCTCGGTACCTTCGCGGACCACGATGAAGTCGATGTTGCCCGGGTTCGCGAGCGGGCTGCCGACGCCGGCGTAAAGGCGCGAGGGCCGCAGGTTCACGAAATGGTCCAGGCTAAAGCGCAGTTTGAGCAGCAGTTCGCGTTCGATGATCCCGGAAGGAATCCGGGTGTCGCCGGGGGCTGCACCCACCGCTCCGAAGAGAATGGCGTCCCTGGTGCGAAGGTCGGCAAGGGTTTCTGCCGGCAGGGTCTCCCCCGTCTCCAGCCAGTGCTGGGCGCCGAGCTCGTAGTGGGTCTGCTGCAGGACGATGCCCTCGGCGGCGGCAGCCTTCTCCAGGACCTTTAGTGCCTCGGCGGTAACTTCCGGGCCAATGCCGTCGCCGGGGATGACTGCGAGATCAATCGTGGATGCGCTCATGTTTTCAGCGTAGCGAAGGAATCCACATGCTGGTCAAATTGTCTCAATATTCGGAAAGGCGGGGGAGAATCCTCAGCCGCCCGCAACCGGGGACGCGACTACGGTCACGTTCTTTCCCCAAAGGTCACCGGTATAGCAGGAGATCAAAACCAGCCGATTGGGCACGATTGCCCAAATGGCGCTGTCCTTGAGGCTCGACTTGAGGTAGGTGGTCACGGAATCCACCTTGTAGGTGATGGCGCCGGCGGCCGTGTGGACGGTCAATTTATCACCGGGTGCGGCCATTGTGCTTAGCCGGTTAAACGGCGCATCTACTCCCTGCCAACTGTGCCCGACGACGTAGGTAGTGTTTGTCGATCCCACGCCCGGCACGCCGAACGGGGTGAGCCAGTATCCGTCCATGGTTTCGGGGGGAACGATGCTCTGGCTCGCAGCCTCACCCGGGCTCGGTTGCAGGGGATGAATCACGACATCCATTTGTGCAGCAGGGTAGGAAATACGCTCCGGGGCTGCGGCTACCGGGCCTGGCGCCGCCGGGGGGACCGTGCGTCGTACGGCCGCCTTGGGGGTGGCTTTTGGCGACGTGGCCGGGGTGGGTCCCGCGACTGACGGAACCGGTCCTTGCGCCGCTGCCGCAACCGTCGGAATGGGGCCGGCCGAGAGGCTGGCCGCGCCCGCCCCTCCAGCGCCGACGCCGAAGGCTGCGTAGAGCAGCCACGCCGCCAACAGCCCAACGGTGCAGAACACCAGCAGCATCTTGTCCCGGCCACGCAACAGCAGTCGTCGCGGCGATGCCTCGTCGGGATTACCTGCACTGCGATGAAGTGCCATGGGAGCTCCTGGTGCGGTCTTTGCCTGAGGGCAATAGCTGTGCGGGCCGGCTGCACAGTGGCAACCGACCCGCATCTTTCCTAGCTGTTGGCGTTACCGCGCTGGACCGTGCCCCGCAGCAGAGCCGTCGCGGCCCCTGCCATCAAGAGTCCGGTCAGCACCGAAAGCCAGAGCGGCACGCCCGCGCTCGGGGTGCTGGCTACCGCCGTCTGGACGTTGAAACCAACGTTGGAGACTGCCGGAGCGGCAGCGCCCTGGCCGGCACCGGTCGGCGGCGTCGCGGGCTTCGCAGGCGTCGGCGTTACGTGCACCGGGGGCTCTGCCGGCTCTTCGCAGTCGCAGTTGTCACCGTGGTCCTTGTCGCCATGGTGGCACTTGTCGCCATGGTCCTTGTCGCCGTGGTGGTCCTTGCCGCCATGGTCGCCGTGGTCACCATGATCGCCGTGGCCGTTGCCGTTGCCGTTCCCGTTGCCGTTGCCGTTCCCGTGGTCACCGCCGTTCCCGTTCCCGTTTCCGTTCCCGTGGTCACCGCCGTTCCCGTTCCCGTTGCCGCCACCGTTGTGATCACCGGGCTGGCCGCCATTGCCGCCGCCATTGTGGTCACCGGGCTGGCCGCCATTACCGCCACCATTGTGGTCACCGGGCTGGCCGCCATTACCGCCGCCATTGTGGTCACCGGGCTGGCCGCCATTACCGCCACCATTGTGGTCACCGGGCTGGCCGCCATTACCGCCACCATTGTGATCACCGGGCTGGCCGCCATTGCCGCCACCGTTGTGATCACCGGGCTGGCCGCCATCGCCGCCACCGTTGTGATCACCGGGCTGGCCGCCATTGCCGCCGCCATTGTGGTCACCGGGCTTGTCGCCACCGTTGCCGTTGCCGTTCCCATGGTCACCGCCATTACCCACCGGCGGCGTGACAGGAGGAACGCTCGGAGTATCCGGCTTGTCGCCACCGTTGCCGTTGCCGTTGCCGTTCCCATGGTCACCGCCATTACCCACCGGCGGCGTGACAGGAGGAACGCTCGGAGTATCCGGCTTGTCGCCACCGTTGCCGTTGCCGTTGCCGTTCCCATGGTCACCGCCATCACCCACCGGCGGCGTGACAGGAGGAACGCTCGGAGTATCCGGCTTGTCGCCACCGTTGCCGTTGCCGTTGCCGTTCCCGTGGTCACCGCCATTACCCACCGGCGGCGTGACAGGAGGAACGCTCGGAGTGTCAGGCTTGTGCGAGTTGTCCGGCTGGGACGACCCTGGTCCAGCCGGAGGGGTGGTTGAGCCGCCTGAGTGCACGCCCGCGGCATTGCTTGGTGGTGCGGCGTTTGCGGTTCCTGCGCTTCCCAGCAGGGCGAGTCCTAGGATCCCCACTGTAGCGATAGTTCGTCTCATCTTCGGTCGCTCCATCTAGAGTAGATTTCCGACCTGACTGCACCGCGCGGAGTACCCACTTGAGACCCCGTACTGAAACCGTTTCGGAGCCTACAACAGTGAGGATGTAGTGATGACAGTTACTCCCCAGCAGATTTGTCAGTCCGCTAACGCTGTCAGGCTAGGTCGGGGTACGAGCGGCCGTCCCGAGTAATTACCGCCCGCTTTATCCGCGGAAATACCCGTTCACGGCGAAGGAACTACTGGGACACAAAAACGTCGAGGTGGCACTTCGCGGCAATGATCCTGGGACCGTTGCCGCGAAGTGCCACCTCGACGGTGGTGCGGTGCGCGAAGTTTGGCTGACCGGGTGCTACGCCTCTGCGGGCTCCTCGTACTTGGGGAAAACGGGGGCAGGCGCCGGCAAGACGGTTCCGGCCTCGATCGGGGTCTCCAACGCCGCGAAGTCGCGGGCCTCCCCTTCCTGCTGGCCGAGGCTGTCCAGGATGGCAGCGGCCGCCGTCGGCATGACCGGCTGCGCGAGGATGGCTACGATCCGCAGCACTTCGAGGGTGACGTAGAGAACCGTATTCATGCGTTCGACGTCGGTCTTCCGCAGCACCCACGGGGCCTGTTCGGCGAAGTAGGCGTTGGTGTCACCCAGCACGTTCCAGATTGCTTCGAGCGCGCGGCTGAACTCCTGCTTCTCGAAGGCGGCCCGGGCGATGCCCAGCAGTCCGCGGGCCTGGCCCAGCAGCGCGGCATCCTCTGCGCTGAAGTCGGCCGGGACCGGGACACGGCCCTCGCAGTTCTTGGCCACCATGGACAGGGAACGCTGGGCAAGGTTGCCGAAGTTGTTGGCCAGGTCCGAGTTCATCCGGCCGACAATCGCGTCGTGGCTGTAGTTGCCGTCGGCGCCGAAAGGTACCTCGCGGAGCAGGAAGAAGCGCACCTGGTCCAGACCGTACTGCGCCACCCAGTCCGCCGGCGCCACCACGTTGCCCAGCGACTTGGACATCTTGACGCCCTGGTTGTGCAGGTGTCCGTGGATCATGACGCGCTTGGGCAGCTCCAGCCCCGCGGACATGAGGAACGCCGGCCAGTAGACCGCGTGGAACCGGGAGATGTCCTTGCCGATCACGTGGACGTCGGCGGGCCAGTACTTCCGGAAGCTCTCCGACTCGGTATCCGGGAAGCCGACGCCGGTCAGGTAATTGGTCAGCGCATCGACCCAGACGTACATCACGTGGTCCGGGTTACCAGGTACGGGGACACCCCAGTTGAAGGAGGTCCGGCTGATCGAGAGGTCCTCGAGCCCGCCCTTGACGAAGCTGATGACCTCGTTGAAGCGGCTGTGCGGAGCGCCGAAGTCCGGCTGGTCGGCATAGAGGGCCAGCAGCCTGTCCTGGTAGGAGGAGAGCTTGAAGAAGTAGCTCTCCTCCTCGGTCCAGGTCACCTCGGTACCGGTTTCGGAGGCGTAGCGCAGTCCGTCGTCACGGACCTCGGTCTCGTCCTCGACGAAGTAGCGCTCGTCGCGGACCGAATACCAGCCGGCGTACTTGGAGAGATAGACGTCGCCGTTGGCTTCCATCCGCTGCCAAAGCGCCTTGGCAGCCTCATAGTGGTCCGGATCGGTGGTGCGGATGAAGCGGCTGAGCGAAATGCCCAGGTCGTCACTCATCTGCCGGAACGCGGCCGAGTTGCGGTCGGCGAGTTCCTTGACCGGGATGCCTTCCTTTTCCGCCGTCTGCTGCATCTTCAGGCCGTGCTCGTCCGTGCCGGTCATGAAGAAGACGTCGTAGCCGTCCAGCCTCTTGAACCGCGCCATCGCGTCGGTGGCAATGACCTCGTAGGCGTGCCCGATGTGCGGCACGCCGTTGGGGTAGCTGATGGCCGTGGTGATGTAGAACGGGGTTTTCTCGGAAGGCGTCACGTTAATAACCTAGATCAGTTCGGTCAGGGTATCGCTCTGGCGGACAAGTTCGTGGTCGTGTGAAGCGACCAGGACGGCGATACCGTCCGACGTCGTGTCCTTGAGGATGCTGATGATGCGGTTGGCCGAGGTGCGGTCCAGGCTCGCGGTAGGCTCATCGACCACCAGCACGCGGGTGCCGAGGATCAGGGCACGGGCGATCGCCACGCGCTGGCGTTCGCCGCCGGAGAGCTGGGCCGGACGGTGCCGCATGCGCCGGCCGAGGCCAACCAGGTCGAGGAGGTCCTTGGCCATGTCGCGGCGCTGTTCCACCTCGCCGTCGGGCACAGCCGGAAGCAGAACGTTCTCAAGCGCGCTCATGCCGTCAATCAGGGCGCCGCCCTGGTCGACGTAACCAATCAGCGCACGGCGGCGGTCGGCGATCTCGTCGTCGCCCATGGTTTCGAGCGAGTCGCCTTCCCAGAAGACCCGGCCCGACGTCGGCAGGGTCAGGCCCGCGCCGACGGTGAGGATGCTGGTCTTGCCCGAGCCGGAGCGGCCGGCGACGCAGTGCATTTCGCCGGCGTGCAGCGTCATGTTGAAGTCGTCCACAACGTTGACGGCCTCGGCGCCGCCCTTTCCGCCGCCGTAGTGGATGGTGATGTTGCTCAGTTCCAGCGGCGTGGCGTGGTCCGCGGCCTTCACGATCGTGTTGGCGCGGGTTTGGTGGCCGCCGGTCACGGTGCTCTCCGGCATCCGGTTCCGGGCCGCCCTGGTCAGGTTCAGCTCGTTAGTCATTGGACCACTTTCGTTGCAATCGGAATCCAGCAAAGTACAGCCACGAGTCCGGCGATTCCGGCCCAGAGTGCGGCATAGGGGGCGAGGAGCAAGCCAATGCCCAGGGCGCCGAGGACACCCAGCGGCACGGCGATGGCTCCCACCATGGCGTTTTCGAAGAAGCGGACCTGGCCCAGCATGTCGGGGTTCCAGCCCATCGCCTGCAGGATGCCCAGGTACTGGCGCTTGGCTCCCAGTTCGAAGCGTCCGGTGACCAGGGTCAGCAGCAGGCCCACGGCAACCCCGGACACACCCAGGATGATGCTCGGCATCGCGATGCTGGCCGCGGCCAGTCCGCTGAGGGCGCTGGCGCCGGCGGCGCGCGGGATGTCGATCAGCAGCGCGGCGAGCCCACCCACCGCGGCGCCGAAGACGCCGACGGCGACTGCCAGGGAACCGGTGTTGAACTTATTGGTGCTCAGTTGCCTGCTGGCGAAGGTAAGCGGCGAATCGACCGGGATGAGCCGCTCATCGTGCTGCGGCTCCTGGTCGATGACCTCGCGGTGGCGCAGCTGCTGCGCGGCGAAGTAGGCGGCGCCGCAGTACAGGACCAGGACCGAAGCGGACACCACCGCGGTGGCGGGGTTCCAGCTGATCAGGCTCAGGGCGGTCCCCACGACTGCCAGCAAGGCCGCGCCGACGCCGAACTCGGCGAGCACCCAGGACCGGATCTTGCGCTGCGTCCAGCCCATGGCCCGGAGCGTTCCGGCCTCGCGGCGGCGCTTGCGGACGTAGCTGACGGTGGAGGCGCCGGTGAGCAGGGCGGCCCCGCACAAGGTCAGGAAGAGCAGGGTCAGGTTGGTGCCGGTCAGCGAGCCCGAGACGGCGTCCGCGGCGTCCTGGCGGACCCACGACTGCTGCACGGTGCCGAGCGGCGATTCCTTGCCCGCGTCGTCCTTAGAGTAACCGGGCACGAAGATGCTGGCATCCTCGCGGGCCGAGCCGGCAACCACGGTCGCCTGCAGGCCCATGCCGCGGATCTCGTTGGCAAGCTTATCGACCTCGGGCTGGGCCTGCTTCCAGCTGCCGTCGACCTTGGCACGGACGCGGACCGCGTCGATCACGGAGGCGTTCTTCTCGTAGCCACGGGCGGCCGCCAGGCCGTAGTAGTCGGTGATGGCGCCGGCCGACTGGCTGACCAATCCGGTACCACTGAGCGAGGGCTTGAGCGCGGTCTTCTCGACGTCCTTGCCGTCCGCATCCTTGGTCAGGGTGAACGGGGTCGGGTCGTAGCCGCCAAGCGGGAGGCGGTTGACGTCGCCGGCCGCGTCCTGGACCTTGGCCGGGTCGAAAGTGCCGTAGACCATCGCCAGCGGCGTGGCCGGCTTCTTTCCGGTGGCGAGGTTCTCGCGGTAGGACCGCTCGTCGACCGGTGTGCGCTGCGTCTGGTCCACGGGGGCGTCGTTGGCGCCCTTCTCCGGCAACCGGTTGACGGTGACCCAGTCGCCCGGAACTGCGGATTTGTCGACGGCGCCGTTGCCGGCGGTCTGCCCGTCCTTGTACTTGGGCGCGGCAGCGAAGTCCGTGCTCCAGGTCGCCGGGTTGTACAGGCCCTGGCCGAAGCTGCCGGTGTCACCGAGCAGCTTCGAGAGGTCCTTGGATCCGGGCCATTCGAGGGCGAACGGGGACTTGGAAACGAACGGCAGGTAGTCCTTGTCCAGCGAGCGGGTCACGGTCCCGACGTCCTTGGTGACGTTGCCGGCGTCGTCGATTTCCTCGATTTTGACGGAGTACTTGAGGTCCAGGGAGGTGCCGGACCGGACGATCAGCGGAATTGCCTGCGAATCATCGGTCAGTTGTCCGGCACGCTTGGCCTGCTGGTACTGCGTCATCAGTGGAGCCCAGTACTTCAGTTTGACCCCGAGGAAGTCGGGGCCTTCCTTGAGCTGCTCCATGCTGATGCCGCTGGTGAAAAGGCTCTCGAAGTGGCGGCCGATCGCGCCGGCGTTGCGGGCGTCTGCCGGGGGCGCCTTTTCCAGCGGCGCGAGGAAGTCGCCGGCGCCGCCCAGCAGCGCGCGCTCGGAGACGGGGTCGACGGCGACGACGGACTCGGTCACCTGCGGAGCCAGCGGCAGTGAGACCGAGAGGTTGAAGAGGTTGTGCTCCGAGCCACCGGCCGGCGCGGGGAACTTGATTCCGGTTTCGCCTTCCGGTCCTGCGATGCGGACGTTCTTGCCGCCGGCCACTTCCTCTTCGATGAGCTTGGCCTTGCCGAGGGAGCCTTCGGCGGTTGTCTTGAACAGGGTCTGCTCGGACTTGCCGTCAGATTTCACGGCGCTGGCGGTGAGGCGGTACTTCTTGGCCGTGTCGCTCAGGACGGACTCTGCGGCAGGCCACTTCGACGGATCGGTGGCGCTGGGGTCCCCTGCGGTGCCGGCGAGGCCGGCGTTGTAGCCGAGGTAGTCGGTAGCGTCGAGGCGCGGGGTCTCGAGGTTCTGCGAGACCCGGGAAACGAGGCTGATCGGAGCGGCGACGGAGGTGCCGGAGAGCTTGCGGATCGAGTCCAGCTGGTCGAAGCTGATGCCGCCCTGGCCGGTGGCGATCTCGGGCTGCATGAGCCCGCCCTTATCATCGGCCTTGGCCTGGACCAGGATGTCGTAGAGCCCTCGGGAATTTTGGTCGACGGTACGGTTCAGCGCGGCCTGCGACTGGCCCTGAACCAGCACGGATAGGCACATCGCCACGATCAAAATGGACGCGGTCAGCAAAAGCACTCTGCTTCTGATGAACCTCTGGACGGCGTTCATTGGGCTCCTGAAAGCTGGATTGCGTGCGCACACCGCTGTTCATTCCGCGCGGAAATGAAGGCGTCCCCGGCCGGGTGTGCAAAAGTAAAGGCCGGTCTGCCGGCCACATCCGAAATTCGGACCTAGCCATTGTACGCAGACCGGCCGCTCATTCGTGGCCGCCTGCGACGGTGTTGCCGCCGCAGGCGCCCACGTTGGGGACCTAGTCCTCGAGGTCGACCTCGCGGACCATGTCGGCCCCGATTCCGGCCTTGATCGCTTCCAGGACCTGCTGCGGCACGGAGCTGTCGATGGTCAGCAGGGCAAGCACCTGGCCGCCCTCATCCTGGCGTGCCACCTGCATGCCGGCAATGTTGATGTTGTTCATGCCGAGGATGTGGCCGATCGTGCCAATCACGCCGGGGCGGTCCGAATAGGCCACCACCACGAGGTGTTCGCTGATCGGAATCTCGACCTCGAAGCCGTTGATCCCGACGAGCTTCTGGATCTGCTTGGGCCCGGTCAGCGTGCCGGCCACCGAGATCTGGCTGCCGTCGCTGAGCGCCCCCCGCAGGGTCAGTACGTTGCGGTAGGACTCCGTGTCCGGTGTGGTGATGAGCCGGACGTTGATCCCCCGCTGCTCGGCGATCACCGGCGCGTTGACGTAGGAGACCTGTTCGGTCACGACGTCGGCGAAGATGCCCTTGAGGGCCGCGAGCTCGAGGACCTTGACGTCCAGCGACGAGATCTCGCCAGCCACCTCGACGTCGAACTGCGTCAGCGAGGCGTGGGTCATGGCGGTGAAGATCCGGCCCAGCTTCTCGATCAGCGGGATGCCGGGGCGTACGTCCGGGGCGATGACGCCGCCGGCGACGTTCACGGCGTCAGGCACCAGCTCGCCGGCAAGGGCCTGCCGGACGGACTTCGCCACCGAGACGCCGGCCTTTTCCTGGGCCTCGTCGGTGGAGGCACCCAGGTGCGGGGTCACCACGACGTTGTCGAGCTTGAAGAACGGCAGGTCGGTGCTGGGCTCCTTGACAAACACGTCGACGCCGGCGCCGGCGATCTCGCCCGACTCCAGCGCGGCAAACAGGGCTTCCTCGTCGACCAGGCCGCCGCGGGCGACGTTGACGACGTAAGCGCTGGGCTTCATCTTCTTGAACGCCTCGGCGCCGAGCATGCCGACGGTCTCGGGCGTCTTGGGCATGTGGATGGTGATGAAGTCGGACTGGGCGAGCAGCTCGTCCAGGGTCACCAGCTGCACGCCGAGCTGGGCGGCGCGGGCGGAGGTGATGTAGGGGTCGTAGGCGAGGATCTTCGTGTCGAAGCCCTTCAGCCGGGCCGCGACCAGGGCGCCGATCCGGCCGAGGCCGATGATGCCGATCTTCTTCTCGAAGAGCTCGGTGCCGGTGTACTTGGACCGCTTCCATTCGCCGTCCTTGAGCGCGGCGGAGGCCTGCGGGATGTGGCGGGCGAGGCTGAGGATGTGGCCGACGGTGAGTTCGGCGGCGGAGACGATGTTCGACGTCGGGGCGTTGACCACCATGACGCCGGCCTGCGTGGCGGCCTTGATGTCGACGTTGTCCAGGCCCACGCCGGCGCGCGCGATCACCTTGAGGTTCTTCGCGGCGGCGATGGCCTCGGCGTCGACCTGGGTGGCGGAACGGATCAGGATCGCGTCGACGTCGGCGATCGCGGAGAGCAGCTGGGAACGGTCGGCTCCGTCGGTCTGGCGGATTTCAAAGTCCGGGCCGAGGGCCTCGACTGTGGCGGGCGAAAGTTCCTCAGCGAGGAGTACGACAGGTTTGGTGCTTGTCACCGGTGACCTCTTTAGCTCTCTTGTGTATCAGGTGGGGATTTGGAACGTTGGGTGGTGGGCGGCGGTGTCCTTTCGGCTGCTGCGCTCGTTCCTCACGCAACAACGCAGCCTTCAAGGACACCACCGCCCACCACCACCGGGATTTAGCGGGCTACTGATCCTTCGGTGTAGTCGTCTTCGTTCTTGATCCAGGAGAACAGCTTGCGCAGTTCGCGGCCGGTGGCCTCGATCGGGTGGTCTTCGCCCTTCTTGCGCAGGGCCTTGAACTCGGGGGCTCCGGCGTCCTGGTCGTCGATGAACCGCTTGGCGAAGGTGCCGTCCTGGATGTCCTTGAGGACAGCCTTCATGTTCTCCTTCACCTCGGGGGTGATGACGCGCGGGCCGGAGACGTAGTCGCCGTATTCCGCGGTGTCGGAGACGCTCCAGCGCTGCTTCGCGATGCCGCCCTCGACCATCAGGTCAACGATCAGCTTGAGCTCGTGCAGCACCTCGAAGTAGGCGACCTCGGGCTTGTAGCCGGCCTCGGTGAGGGTCTCGAAGCCGTACATGATCAGCTGCGAGGCGCCGCCGCAGAGGACCGCCTGCTCGCCGAAGAGGTCGGTTTCGGTCTCTTCGGTGAAGGTGGTCTCGATGACGCCGGCGCGGGTGCCGCCGATCGCCTTGGCATAGGACAGGGCCAGTTCCTTGGCCTTGCCGGAAGCGTTCTGCTCCACGGCGATCAGGTCCGGCACGCCGCGGCCGGCTTCGAACTCGCGGCGCACGATGTGGCCCGGGCCCTTGGGGGCGACGAGGGCGACATCGACGTCGGCCGGCGGCTGGATGTAGCCGTAGCGGATGTTGAAGCCGTGGCCGAAGAACAGGGCGTCGCCGGCCTGCAGGTTCGGGGCGATGTCCTCGGCGTAGACGTGGCGCTGGACCTGGTCCGGGGTGAGGATCATGATGAGGTCTGCTTCGACGGTGGCGTCGGCGACGTTGAGCACGCGCAAGCCCTCGGCCTCGGCCTTGGCGCGGGACTTGGAATCTTCCTTCAGGCCGACGCGGACGTCAACACCGGAATCGCGCAGGCTGAGGGCGTGGGCGTGGCCCTGGGAGCCGTAACCGATGACGGCGACGGTGCGGCCCTGGATGATCGACAGGTCGGCGTCGTCGTCGTAGAACATTTCAGTCACTGGGGTGTCTCCTTTGAATGGATTCTGTGGTGTTGTCTGTGAAACTCGGGGATGTTGCGGCAGGCCCGGCGGGCCCGATTTAGGCGGAGCGCAGGGCCCGGTCGCTCATGGAGCGGGACCCGCGTCCGACGGCGAGGGTACCGGACTGCACGATTTCGCGGACGCCGAAGGGCTCCAGCACCGAAAGCAGTGCCGAGAGCTTGTCGGGGTGGCCGGTGGCTTCGATGACGACCGACTCGGTGGAGACGTCGACCACTGAAGCGCGGAAGAGATCGGCTGCCTGGGTTACTTGCAGCCGGGTTGCGGCATCCGCACGTACCTTGACCAGGATGTGGTCGCGCTGTACGGAAGATTCGGGGGTGAGCTCGACGATCTTGATCACGTTGATCAGCTTGTTCAGCTGTTTGGTGACCTGTTCGATCAGCTCACCGTCGGCGTCGACCACGACGGTCATCCGGGAGATGCCCGGAACTTCGGTGGGGCCGACAGCCAGGGAATTGATGTTGAAGGCGCGCCGGGCGAAGAGGCTGGCCACGCGGGTCAGCACGCCGGGCTTATCCTCGACCAGGACGGAGAGTGTATGGCGGGTCATGTTCAGTCCTCTTCTTCCCAGTCCGGGGTCATGTTGCGGGCAACCTGGATCTGGTCGTTGCTGACTCCGGCGGGGACCATCGGCCACACCATGGAGTTGGGGCTGACGACGAAGTCGATCACCACGGGGCGGTCGTTGATCGCCAGGGCCTGCTGGATGGTGGCGTCGATGTCCTCGTCGCGTTCGCAACGGAACGAGGCGCAGCCGTAGGCGTCCGCCAGCTTGACGAAGTCCGGGATGCGGACGGTGTCATGGCCGGTGTTCAGGTCCGTGTTGGAGTAGCGGCCCTCGTAGAAGAGGGTCTGCCACTGGCGCACCATGCCCAGCGAGGAGTTGTTGATCACCGCCACCTTGATCGGGATCTTGTTGATGGCGCAGGTGGCGAGTTCCTGGTTGGTCATCTGGAAGCAGCCGTCGCCGTCGATCGCCCAGACCACCCGGTCCGGCTCCCCCACCTTGGCTCCCATGGCGGCAGGTACGGCATAGCCCATGGTGCCGGCGCCGCCGGAGTTCAGCCAGGCATGCGGGCGTTCGTACTTAATGAACTGCGAGGCCCACATCTGGTGCTGGCCGACGCCGGCGACGTAGACGCCCTCCGGGCCGGTGAGGGCACCGATCCGCTCGATCACGCGCTGCGGCGCGCTGAGGCCGTCCTCCGGCTCGGTCCAGCCGAGCGGGTAGGTCTCCTTGAGGTTATTCAGGAAGGCCCACCAGTTCGTCAGGTCCGGGGTGCCGGAGGCCTCGAACTGCAGGCGCAGCGCCTCGCTGAGCTCCGGGATGATTTCCTTGACCGAGCCCACGATCGGCACATCGGCGGTGCGGTTCTTGGAGATCTCGGCCGGGTCGATGTCCGCGTGGATGACCTTGGCATTCGGGGCGAAGGACTTCAGGATGCCGGTGACCCGGTCATCGAAGCGCGCGCCGAGCGTGATCAGGAGGTCGGACTGCTGCAGCGCGGTAACGGCGGAAACCGTGCCGTGCATGCCGGGCATGCCGACGTGCTGAGGGTGCGAGTCCGGGAAGACGCCGCGGGCCATCAGCGTCGTAACCACGGGGGCGCCGGAGAGTTCGGCGAGCTCCCGCAGTTCGGCCGACGCGTGCGCCTTGACGACGCCGCCGCCGACGTAGAGCACCGGCTTGTTGGCGGCGGCGATCAGCCGCGCGGCTTCACGGACCTGCTTGCTGTGGCCGCGGAGTACAGGCCGGTAGCCGGGCAGGTCGATCTTCGGCGGCCAGGAGAACGTCATCTGGCCCTGCTGGGCATCCTTGGCCACGTCCACCAGGACGGGGCCGGGGCGGCCCGTCGAGGCGAGGTGGAATGCCTCAGCCATCACGTGCGGGATGTCGTTGGGGTCGGTGACCAGGAAGGAGTGCTTGGTGATCGGCATCGTGATGCCGACGATGTCCGCTTCCTGGAAAGCGTCGGTGCCGATCACCCCACTGGAGACCTGTCCAGTGATAGCGACCATCGGCACGGAGTCCATGTGGGCATCCATGATGGCGGTAACGAGGTTGGTGGCGCCCGGGCCGGAGGTGGCGATGCAGACGCCCACCCGCCCGGTGACCATGGCATAGCCTTGCGCGGCGTGGCCGGCTCCCTGTTCGTGGCGCACCAGAATGTGGTTCATTTTGGAGGCCATCAAAGGGTCATAGGTGGGCAGGATCGCGCCACCGGGCAAACCGAAAATGTCCTGGACGCCGAGTTCTTCGAGCGAGCGGACGATTGCTTGCGAGCCTGTCATCACCGTCGGGGGTACGACGGTGTTCGGCCCAAGGACGGGAGAGGCAGCAGCATGCTCGACGCCGGCGTCTGCCGGGCGTTCGATGCGTTCCGGAGCCTTGTGGGCTCCAGCGGACTTTGTGGCCATCAGCGAGGGGCTGATCGGCGATCCTTTGCTCATCGGACTCTTCCTTTGGTGGATCTGTGGGTGGATCTACGGTGATCGTGTGGTGCTGGTGGTGCTGGTGGAACGGAAATAAAAAAAACCCCTCAGCCTGGAGGCTCTTCGAGGGGTTTGCGCGTGGCGATTCGTTACCAGGAACGGCTATTGAGCCACGCGCTTGGTAAGGACGACGACTGCAGCTGCGCAAGCGCCGCCGGTAACGATCTCGATCATGCGTTCAGTTTTCCCTCTTGGTGAGACAGGTGTCAACGAGCCTGCGGCCTGTCTCACGATGTGGACAACACTGTCCACGGGTTGGGACCCTCGACTCTTCCTTGGTGACCCGTCAGCTTTAGGCGGCAGGGCTTAGTAAGGGGAATACCGAGGGGCCCCAAGGACGCGGCGCTCTCGCCGCGTCCTTGGGGAAGGTATTACCCGCAGTAGGCACCGGTGGAGGCGCTGTGGACCAGCTTTGCGTACTTGGCGAGCACGCCCTTGGTGAACTTGGCCGGCAACGGCTCCCAGCCCACCTTGCGCGCTTCGAGCTCGGCCGGCTCCACCAGGAGGTCGAACGACCGGGCGGCAATATCGACGCGGATCCGGTCGCCGTCCTTGACGAAGGCGATGGGGCCGCCGTCGACCGCTTCCGGAGCGACGTGGCCGATGCACAGGCCGGTGGTGCCGCCCGAGAAGCGGCCGTCGGTGAGCAGCAGGACGTCCTTGCCGAGGCCGGCGCCCTTGATGGCGCCGGTGATGGCCAGCATCTCGCGCATGCCCGGTCCGCCCTTGGGGCCCTCGTAGCGGATGACGACGACGTCGCCGGCCTTGATCTCGCCCTTGTCCAGCGCGTCCAGGGCACCCTGCTCGCGCTCGAAGACGCGGGCGGTGCCCTCGAAGACGTCGGCGTCGAAGCCGGCGCTCTTGACGACGGCACCTTCCGGTGCCATCGAGCCGTGCAGGATGGTGATGCCGCCGGTCTTGTGGATCGGGTTGTCCAGGGCGCGGAGGATCTTGCCGTCGACGTCCGGCGGGTTGATGGCGTCCAAGTTCTCCGCGACGGTCTTGCCGGTCACGGTCAGGCAGTCGCCGTGCAGCAGGCCGGCGTCGAGCAGGGCCTTCATGATCACCGGCACGCCGCCGATCTTGTCGACGTCGGTCATCACGTAGCGGCCGAAGGGCTTCAGGTCGCCCAGGTGCGGGATCTTGTCGCCGATCCGGTTGAAGTCGTCCAGGGTCAGCTCGACCTCGGCTTCGCGGGCGATGGCCAGCAGGTGCAGGACAGCGTTCGTCGAACCGCCGAAGGCCATGGTGACGGCGATCGCGTTCTCGAACGCCTTCTTGGTCATGATGTCGCGGGCGGTGATGCCGAGGCGGAGCAGGTTCACCACAGCCTCGCCGGACTTGCGTGCGAAGTCATCACGACGGCGGTCGGCCGAGGGCGGCGCGGCGGAGCCGGGGAGGGACATGCCGAGGGCCTCGCCGATGCAGGCCATGGTGTTGGCCGTGTACATGCCGCCGCAGGCGCCTTCGCCCGGGCAGATGGCCTTTTCGATCCGGGTCAGGTCCTCCATGCTCATCTTGCCGGCGGCGCAGGCGCCCACGGCTTCGAAGGCGTCAATGAGGGTGACCTCTTTTTCGGAGCCGTCCTCCAGCTTGACCCAGCCGGGCATGATGGAGCCGGCGTAAAGGAAGACGCTGGCCAGGTCGAGGCGGGCAGCGGCCATCAGCATGCCCGGCAGGGACTTGTCGCAGCCGGCCAGCAGCACCGAGCCGTCGATCCGCTCGGCCTGCATCACGGTCTCGACCGAGTCCGCAATAACCTCACGCGAGACGAGGGAGAAGTGCATGCCCTCGTGGCCCATGGAGATGCCGTCGGAAACCGAGATGGTGCCGAACTGCATCGGGAAACCGCCGCCGGCGTGGACGCCTTCCTTCGCGCCTTGGGCCAGTCGGTTCAGGGAAAGGTTGCAGGGAGTGATTTCGTTCCACGAACTTGCCACGCCCACCTGGGGCTTGGCGAAGTCGTCGTCGCCCATGCCGACCGCCCGGAACATGCCGCGCGCGGGGGCTGCGTGGATTCCGTCGGTGACGACCCGGCTGCGGGGCTTGATGTCCGGCTTGGTCTCTGTCGCTGTTTGGGTGTCCTCACTCATGGCTCAAAGTCTAGGGCTCCGCCGAGGGCAGCAACGAGCCGGATTGGCTCATTAAGCGCAAAACCGGGAATATTTCGCCCAAATAGTGGACGCTTGTCTCATTTGCTGGACGTAAGCGCGGCATTGCCCTGGATGCTGTGAGCCGCATCACGCAATTCGGGCGCATCGGCGAGGGCCTGGGCCTCCGCTTTGAGCAGCACGAGCACCTGCTGGATGGTGGTGCGCGCCGCGGCCTCGGGGCGGGCCAGGGCCACGATGCTCCGGCTGGCCTTCACGCCGCGGAGCGGTCGGAGCACGAAGCCGCGGCCCTGGTTCTTCAGGGCGGTGTAGCGCGGCAGCAGGCTGAGCCCGTGCCCGGCGCTGACAAGGGCCTCCAGCACGCGCAGGTCCGGGAAGAGCTGGGCCCGCAGG
This sequence comes from Arthrobacter sp. 01N442, assembly GCF_056399345.1. Classification (NCBI taxonomy): domain Bacteria; kingdom Bacillati; phylum Actinomycetota; class Actinomycetes; order Micrococcales; family Micrococcaceae; genus Arthrobacter; species Arthrobacter sp. 01N442. The sequence continues at coordinate 99,204 of NZ_JBFTRD010000005.1, read as the reverse complement.
GCCGGGGAATCGGCCTGCATCTCGATCTGGCGCAGCACGGTATCAAAGGGGAAGCCGTCGGGCACGCCCATCCAGGGGTAGCCGATGACGTCCTCCGCGCTGAGCGTCGCCTTGCCGGCCAGTTCGTGGTCCGTTGGGACTGCTACGTCCAGCGGCTCCTCCAGCAGGGGGATCACTTGCAGGCCCTGGCGGGCGAAGACCTCGGGCCCGTCCACGCTGTGGGCCAGGACGATGTCGTAGTCGGCGGCCAGGGCGGCGAATCCGGCCACTCCGGGGTCCTCGAAGTGCGCCTCGAAGCGGAGCCCGTCGATCTCCTTCACGCGGTGCAGCAGTCCTGGCAGGAACATTTCCGCGGCACTCGGAAAGAATGCCGCCTTGATCTGCGTCTGCCAGCCGAGCCGGTAGGTGTCGATGGTGGCCTCCGCACGGGCCATGGCCGTGGACACCTCTGCCGCGGCTCCGGCCATGGCCAGCCCCGCCTCGGTCAGCCGCACTCCCCTGCCGGACTTCTCAACGAGCACCACGCCGAGCTCGTCCTGCAGGATTTTCAGCTGCTGCGAGACGGCCGAGGGCGTCACCCGCATGGACTCCGCCGTGGCGCCCACGGAGCCGCGGTCCGCCAGCTCGCGGAGAATCTGCAGTCGCTTGAAATCCATGCAGCGAGGCTACACGGGGCGCGTCCGGAACGCTGGACAGCCGCGTCGGGCCGGACGTAACGTCAAACAGCGGCAACCTTGCCGCCCGGACAAAGGATTCGACTATGGATTGGATTATCTGGCTCGTCGTCATCGTGGTCATTGTCGGGGTCGTGTGGTGGCTGCTGAACCGCAACAACGCCCGCACTGGCGCTGCAACCCCGCCGTCCACCGGGGCAGGAACGCCCGCCGCACCGCGGGTTTCCGAGGACCGGCTTTCCGAGGCCCGGCCCAGCCACGACGGCGCCCTGTCCGGGGGTACCGCCGCCGCGTCGGCCGCAGCGGCCGCCACCACCGGTATTCCGTCCGCCGCCGGATTCGGCAACGCGGAACCGGTGCCGCCCACCACAGCCGACGACCGCGCGGCAACAGTGAGTCCTCCGGCCGGCAGCACGGCCCCCGAGTCCGCCGACGTCGGGATCCCTGACGTCAAGAGCCCCCGCATCGAGAGCGCCTCCCAGGAGGGCACCGCCGTCGGAAGCGCAGCGGAGGAAAACCCTGAGTGGGAGACCCAGTGGTCGGAGACGCCGCCCGCCGAGGCGCACGCCGCCACGCACCACGACCTTCACCACGGCGGCCACGGCGAGCAGCTGGCACCCGGCTCCCACGCCGAGGCCTCCACGAACCCTGCGACGGGAGCGGCCGCTGCCGCCACCACGCCGGAATCTCAGTCGGCGGAACATGTCCCGGTGCACCACGCCGAATACACCGAACCGCATGCCCCCACCCTCCCCGGCGCGGAGTCCGCGGCGGCCGAGGCTGCAGAGCTGGAGACGGCACAGGCCGCGTCGTCGGCCGCACTCACCGAGGGCGCAGCCAGCCACTCCGCGGCGCCGGCCGGGCATCCCGCGGCACCGGCCGGGCACCTGGCCGTTGAACAGCCATACGGCGAGGGTTCCGCCGCGCCGGCCCCGGACGGAAGCGGGCCAGAGGGATTCACCGTCAAGGGGAACGCGTCGTCGATGATCTACCACGACGAAACCAGCCCCTCCTACGAGGAGACCGTGGCCGAGGTCTGGTTCCTCTCTGCCGCCCACGCCGAAGCGGCAGGCTTCCGGCCGCCACGCCGGTCCCGGATCTAGCAATGCGGCGGCGGTCGCCACGGCGCGCGGCCCGGGCAGCGGCCGGGGCGGCGCTGACCGCCGCCCTGGCCGCGGCCGGCTGCACTCCCGGCCCCACCGCTCCCCCGGACGTTAACACCCCGGCCGCCGGCAGCCAGAGCGCTCGTAGCCAAGACGCAGGTAGCCAAGGCGCGCCGGCGGCGCTGCGAGTCGCTGGCCGCATCGACGCCGGGCTGGCGATGCCGTGGTCCACGGTCTTCCTGCCGGACGGCACGGCCCTCATCTCGGAGCGGGACAGCGGGCTGGTGAAGGCGGTGCCGCCCCGAGGGGGCGCTGCCGCAGCGACGGTCGGCAAGGTGCCCGACGTCGTTCCCGGCGGCGAGGGCGGACTGCTGGGGCTGGCCATCTCCCCCGACCTCGCAACCGGCAGGTACCTCTACGCGTACTTCACGGCCAACGCGGACAACCGGATCGCACGCTTCCGGCTCGGCAAGGACGGCCTGCCGGACCTGGGCTCCCCCGAAGTCATCTTTACCGGCATCCCCAAGGCGTCCACGCATAACGGCGGCCGCATCCGGTTCGGCCCTGACGGATACCTCTACGTCGGAACCGGTGACTCCCAGCGCCGCGGCCAACCGCAGGACCGCAACGCCCTCGGCGGCAAGATCCTCCGCCTCACCCCGGACGGCAACCCGGCCCCCGGCAACCCCTTCGGCGCGAACCCCGTCTACAGCCTGGGGCACCGGAACGTCCAAGGCCTCGACTGGGACAGCGCGGGCCGGTTGTGGGCCAGCGAATTCGGCCCGGACAGAGACGACGAACTGAACCTGATTGTCCCGGGCGGTAACTACGGCTGGCCCGAGGTGACGGGCGCCCCGCACCGCGCGGGCTTCCTTGATGCCAAGGTGGTGTGGCCTTCGACAGCGGACTCCTCGCCCAGCGGACTCGAAATTGTCGACGACACGGCCTACCTGGGCGCACTCCGGGGCCAGCGACTGTGGGCGGTTCCGTTGCGCGGCGAATACGCCGGCGATCCTGTGGCCTATTTCACAGGCGAGTACGGCCGGATCCGCGACGTTTCGCTCGCTCCTGACGGCCGCCTCTGGGCCCTCAGCAACGGCAAGAACCCTGATTTTGTGCTGATTTTGACGCTCCCCGGCTAGCCGTGGAGCGTCGTCGGACGCTCGATTTCACACTGCAGTAAAACTCGTGTAGAGTTTCATGTCGTTGCGGAGAACACCGCGGGAAATAAAAAGCCCGAGGGAAACGAAAACAACAGCTGCACCTCTAGCTCAACTGGCAGAGCAATTGACTCTTAATCAATGGGTTCCGGGTTCGAGTCCCGGGGGGTGCACCAAAGGAAAACCCCGTTCGGCAGGCTGAAAAGCTTGCCGGACGGGGTTTCTTTTTTGCCCAGAAGCCACCGCGTCTGCCGCGTGGCTCACACGGCAGACGCAGCGCGGTTTACGGGACCCGTGCGCTGTAGCCCGAGTACCTGGCCAGGCTCGTGTATCCCGCTTTCGACCCGATGACGCGCAGACTCATGACGTCGTAGCGGTCGGCCCAGGTGATCCGGTGATACCGGCCAGTGGCGCCGGAAATGGGCACGCCGGACCGGTACCACTGGTAGCGCAAGGTTGTGCCGGCGGTCCAGGTGCCCGGATGCGCGGTCAAGGTGTAGCCATACCGCGCGTATCCGCCCATCCAAGGCCGTGATGAGGCCAAGGACCCGGTCGCGATGGCGCTGGTCGATCCCGAGTACTTGGCGAGCGTCGTGTAGCCGGCCTTCGATCCGGTCACCCGGACCCGCATGGACTTGCCCCGGTCCGCCGCTCCAAGGGTGTACTTGGACGCCGTGGCTCCCGTGATGGCGCTGCCGGAGCGGTACCACTGGTACTTCAGGGTCGCGCCCAGGGTCCAGGTCCCGGAGGCTGCGGTCAGCGTGTAGCCGACCTTCCTGGTCCCGTTGATCAGGGGCGTCGGGCCCGAAAGGATCCCGGCGATGACGACGTAGTGCGGGGTTTCCTTGACGATGGTGGCGTAGCCGGGCTGGGTGCGTGTCACACGCCCCATGATCGATTTGCCCAGGTCCGCCGCGGTGATGTCGTAGTAGGGGTGGTTGGTGCCCGGGACCGGCAGCCCCGACCGGTACCACTGCCAGGTTCTTGTGCCGTTGTACTGCCAGCCGGTTTGCTCGCTCAACCTGCCAAGGAGCGACATGCCCACCCGGGCGCTGCCCGTTACGGTGAGCACCGGATCCGGGACGGTGCCTGGCGCTATCGTGACGGGCGCGGATACGACGGTCAGGGTGGTGTAGCCGGCCTTCTTGCCTGTGGCGCTGATGGTCAGCTGATGACCGACGTCCGCCACCTTGGCCGTGTACGAGGATGAGGTGGCACCGTCGATGGGAACGCCGGAGCGGTACCACTGCCAGCCCAGGCCCGTGCCCGCCGGCCAGGTGGTGGAGTTGCTGCGGATGCCCATGATGGAGCCGAGCGTTGGCACCCCGGTAATGGCCGGTGCCGTGGGCGTGAAGGTGCCGGGACCGACGGCCGGAGTGGGCGCCGAGGTGGCTGTCGCCGGATCGTAGCCGTACATGGTGCCGGTGACGGCCACCGTGAGGCTCTGGTCCAGGTCCGCCGCGGTCACGGTGTAGGTGCTGGCGGTGGCAGCGTCGATGGCGGTCCCGGCGCGGTACCACTGGTAGCTGAACGACGCGTTGGGCGTCCAGCTGCCCGGGACGGCTGTGAGCACCGAGCCCACACGGGCGCTGCCCTGGATTGTTGGGGTGCCCGAAACAATCGGCTCCGTTGCGGGCGGCTGCCAGCCGGGCTGGGCAACCCGCACGGCGGCTGCGGCATCCACCAGGCCTGCGCCGCAGCCTCCCGTGTCGCAGCTGCCCGGCAGCGGCCGCGCCGTCTGCTTGAGGATGGCTTCGACGTCGGCGGGCGTGAGGTCCGGGTTGGCGGACATGATGAGGGCGGCGGCGCCGGCCACGTGGGGTGCGGCCATCGAGGTGCCCTGCATGTAGCCGTACGTCTCGGCGCCCGGCGTGGTGCTGCCGTCGTTCAAGGTCGAGAGAATCGTGTTGGCCCCACCGGTTGAGCCGTCGCCGCCGGGTGCACTGACGTCGACCTCGGGACCGAAGTTGGAGTAGTACGATCGGCTGCCTTCACGTCCCGTGGCCCCGACGGTTATGATGTTGTTGCAGTTGCCCGGGGTGGAACCGGCGGCGGGAGCATTCGAGTTGCCGGCAGCTGCGACTACTGTCACGCCCTGTGCGGCGGCGAAGTCCAGCGCGGACTGGAAGTAGCTGCCGCACTGGCCGGCGCCGCCGAGGGACATGTTGATGACTTTGGCGCGGCTCGTGGCTGCCGGAACACCCGAGACGGTCCCGCCGGAGGCCCAGACGACGGCGTCGGCGATGTCGCTCAGGTAGCCGCCGCAGGCCCCCAGGGCGCGGACGGGAAGGATCTTCGCCGAATAGGCAACGCCGGCGATGCCGATGCCGTTGTTGGCCGCGGCCCCGATGGTTCCGGCCACATGCGTTCCGTGCCAGGACGATGATGAGCCGTTGCAGTAATCGCCGGCGTCGGTGGCGTCGCCGTCGCGGCCGTCACCGTCGTTGGACATGGTGCTGTCGGAAATGAAGTCGTAGCCGGGCAGGACGTTCGGTAGGTCGCTGTGGGCCGTGATGCCAGTGTCGATGACTGCCACTACGACGCCTTGTCCGGAACTCATGTCCCAGGCGGCGGGGACGCGCATCCCGCCGGTGTCTTCGGAGAGATCCCACTGCTTGGGGAAGAGCGGATCGTTCGGGGTCGACGCCTGGCGGACAAAGGTGTCCGGTTCGGCATACTCGACATTGGACTGGCTGCGCAGGGAGGCGAGGACTTTGGCGCTCTCACCGGCGGTCAGCGCGCTGGCGGTCCGTACCACGGCCGCACCACGGGCCGTGGTGCGCAGTTCCTTGACAGAAACCCCCGCGGCCCTGGCAGCCTGTCCGTACGCGTTGCCCCGGGCGCTGGCTGTACCGGCGGTTCCGGACTTGAACTTGACGACGAACCGCCCGGTGGCCGCGGCAGGCGGCGCCGAAGAAGTCGACGACGGGGCGGCCGGGTGTGCGTCGATGGCCGGATCCGGGCCCGCGGCGGCAGGAGACGCGAACAGCGTGCTGAGCAGGACAGCGGCTGTGCTGAGTGATACGGCGGCCGTAGACAGACGCGGTGCAGTCATGCGGGTCCTCAGGGCATGGCCGGCGTGGGCCGGCGGACGGGCGAGAGCGGGAAACACTCGCGCTCAACCGGCGTCTGCCCCCGCCAGAACTCTAACCCAGGGAAAACGGTTCCAGCCGCAAATTGCGGGAGCCCTTGGTCTTTACTGCGCGTTTCCTGCTGACACTCGAGCTCTGCTGTCCGCTGCCATTACTAGGGAGCCCGGTTCCCGCGGCGGCTGAGTGCCATAAGCGCCCAAGCTGACAGCAGCACGCCACCGACGGCCAGCAGTAAAGCCCCCGCCCGCAGGCTGGTGCCGCTGCCTTGTGAGCCTTGGACGACGACGGCGGGTGCCACAGCGACGGCCGAGGGCGCCGACGACGGCGTCCCGTCTGCCGTGGTGGACGGGACGTTTGCCCTGACAGGAACCGAAGACGGGGACGGGACCGGGGCCTTGGACGGCGTCGGCCGGGCGGAGCGTGTCGCCGATGGGGCTGGTGCGGGTCTCGCCGGTGCGGCGGAAGACGATGCCGGCACGACCGGCGCCGCCGACGGTGCTGCCGTAGCCGTGGCCGGGGGCTTGGGGGTGCTCGTAGGCTGCGGGGTGGGCGTGGCCGAGGGCTCGCATCGTCCCAGCGGAACCAGAATGACCGGTCCGCACGGTTCGGCGTCGGCCGGAGCGGCGATGGCGAGAGCAGTGAAGGCGGTGATGGCGAGGACTGCAAGGGCCGGCACGGCGGCAAAGATTCCCCTACGCGTTCTCATCCTCAACATCCTACGGTTCGGTGTTAGGTGCCTCCGGGATTTCCGGGCGCGGTCCTAGCTCCGTCCCGCCACCGCCAGCTGGAAATGGATGGGCAACGTCAGCTGGATCGGCAAGGTGCCCAGAGGCTCGTCGAGCAACTCGTTGATCGAGGTCTGCCCTTCAAGCTCGGGCGGCGGCACCATTTCCATAGGAAAACTCTATGCGAGCCTTTGCCCGGCACAGGGGCAGGACACGGCCTGTCAAACAGCAGAAAAGCCGCGGCCATTAGCCCGGTTTACGAGACAACCTCCACCCCTAGGAATCCTCGGGCGATGCAATGTGGGGGTCGCAGTCCTCGCAGAAAACCGCAGTGGCAAATTCGCCGCAGCACTGACAGTGATGCTCAAGGGATCTAGGCTCAAGGACGTAGCTCGTCATGCCCCCCATGTTTGCCCAGTGTCAGGTGCTCAGCACCAGTAATTGGTACTCGTTTTTGGGCAGTCACACTCTCGCCCGGCGCGCATACCGCTGCCGCTCGCAGGGGCCTAGTTGGCCTTAGCGGGCACACTCGACTCGGCCGAGGTGACGATCGCCTTCGCTTCCGTCGTCGACATGCGGTTGGCCAGTTCCCGGACCACGGACTGCAACTCGTGGCGCAGCGAGTCGGGATCAATCGAGGCGGCAGCAAGGACCGAGCGTTCCATGTCCGCGGCCGCAACGACGGCTTCGCGGCCGCGGTCCGTCAGGGTGACGACGTGGCTGCGGCGGTCGGAGGCACTGCGCTCCCGGGAGATGTGGCCATGGGCTTCGAGCCGGCTCAGGGTCTTACCCATGGTCTGGGCTTGCACACGAACCAGTTGCGCCAGCTGCGCTTGGGTCATGGGTCCTTGGACGGAGAGCACTTCCATCGCAATGACCCCCGCGTGGGTGAGGCCGATGGCCCCCAGCTTCTCATTCCAGGAGTGTTCTACAAGGCGTGCTGCCGTGGACAATAGGCGGCCAGTGGGCCAGCGATCCATATCAGGCATACCAAAGAGTATAACGATTGTCCGATTCGTCGACTGCGCCCGCGCTCACTAGGCTGGAATTCCCCCTATTTTTATCAGGAGAGATACATGACCGAACGACTCGTTCCCGGCACTGTGGCACCGGACTTTCAGCTGTTGGACTCGGCGGGACGCACGGTCGGCCTGCAGGACTTCCGCGGCCGGAACACGGTGGTCTATTTCTACCCTGCGGCCGCCACGCCCGGGTGCACTAAGCAGGCCTGCGACTTCCGGGACTCCCTCGCCGCCCTGCAGCGGGCCGGCTACGAAGTCGTAGGCATCTCCCCCGATCCGGTTCAGAAGCTCGCCGCCTTTGCGGCCGCCGAACGGCTCAGCTTCCCGCTGCTCTCCGATCCGGACCACGCTGTGGCGGAGGCCTACGCCGCATGGGGCGAGAAGAAGAACTACGGCCGCACCTATGACGGGCTCATCCGGTCCACCGTGGTGGTCGACCCGGAGGGCAAGGTCGCCCTGGCCCAGTACAACGTGCGTGCCACCGGCCATGTCGCCAAACTGCTCCGCGACTTGAAGCTGGACGCCTAAGATTCGAGTCCAGGCGCCGGACTGCGGGCAGAACTGTAGACTGGTGGCTGGCATCCGCCGTCGAGGTCCTATTGGTTCCGCGAACGACGGCGCCGCGCGCGAGTGGTGAAATTGGCAGACACGCAGGATTTAGGTTCCTGTGCCTTCGGGCGTGGGGGTTCAAGTCCCCCCTTGCGCACAATACGAAACCCCGGACCGATGACCGGGGTTTCGCGTCTTAACCATGGCCCGTGACTGCCAGAAACCCCGGAATCACGCGGGAACCGCGGGCTGGAGCGGCCGCCGCGGGCCGGGCCAAAAAAAGAATTTCGATTCCCACCCATCCCTTTCAGCCGAGCTCCCGAATACCCATTGAGACACCAACCAAGGGTCGGTGCCCACCAGTCGGAGAAAGGCCACAGCGGCAAAGAGGTCCGCTGCAGGCAATGAAATCGGCACAACAAAGGAGAATCGAAATGCAGACCATCAAGCGCACGACTTTCGCCGTTGCAGGTATCGCTGCTGCAGCCATGCTCAGCCTCACTGCCTGTGGCGGTTCCAGCACCGGCTCCAGCTCCTCCTCGGCTCCGGCATCCACGCCGATGGAATCGAGCATGGCACCGTCGCCGTCCATGAGCTCCTCCGCTGCAGCCATGGACCCGGCAGCTGACCTGGTCGGCTCCGGCTGCGCCGGCTACGCCGCCAAGGTTCCCGATGGCAAGGGTTCTGTTGCCGGCATGGCCCTGGATCCGGTGGCCGTTGCCGCCTCCAACAACCCGATCCTGACCACCCTGACCGCAGCCGTTTCCGGCAAGCTCAACCCCAAGGTCAACCTGGTGGACACCCTGAATGGCAGCGAATTCACTGTCTTCGCTCCGACGGATGACGCGTTCAAGAAGATCGACGCCGCCACCATCAACAAGCTCAAGACGGACGACGCCCTGCTGAGCAAAATCCTGACCTACCACGTAGTCCCGGGCAAGATCAGCCCGTCCGAGATCGTGGGCACGCACAAGACCGTTGAGGGCGGTTCCGTTACCGTCACCGGCAGCAAGGACGCGCTCAAGGTCGATGGCGCCAACGTTGTCTGCGGTGGCGTCAAGACCGCCAACGCCACGGTCTACATGGTCGACTCGGTCCTGATGCCCAAGTAAGCATCACCAAGCCCTCCTGACCCGGATCCAGCCTGACTCCCTGGATCCACCTGGAGAAACGAAGGCCCGCACCCGGTGGTGCGGGCCTTCGCCTGTTCCCGGGATCCGCGGAGCGGTCAACTAGACTGGGGCTGTTCCGCAGTCGGCGGCCGACAAGTTCCCAGAGGTGATTCCCGAGTGCCCAGCAGTACCGCGCCCGTCAGTACCGGCCCCCGAAAGGCGTTGCGCCGCATCGCAGCCGGTTTCGGCGCAGTCCTGCTCCTGCTGCCGCTGGCTGCGTGCACCGGAACACCCGGCCCTGCACCCTCGCCCACCTCCGCCAGCGCTTCCGACGCCGAGCCCACCGCCACCTTCACCTTCGGCACCGGCTCGCGTCCGCTCGGCCTGGATCCGGCCCTCGTGTCCGACGTCGACTCCTACCGCATCACCCGCCAGATCCTTGAAGGACTGATCGGTGTCGACCAGACCAGCGGCAAGCCCACGCCCCTCCTTGCAACAGAATGGACGAACAGCGACGACGGCCGCTCCTACACTTTCAAGCTCCGCGAGAACGTGAAGTTCCAGGACGGTACTGCCTTCAACGCGGCGGCAGTGTGCACCAACTTCAAGCGCTGGTTCAACTTCTCCCCCGCCCTCCGCAAACAGGCGCCCGGCAGCACCTTCAAGGGCGTCTTCATGGCCCATTCCGACCAGGCGTCGCTGTCCATCTACAAGGGGTGCACCGCACTGGCGGCGGACAGCGTCCGGATCGACCTGACCCAGCCCTTTACCGGGTTCCTGCAGGCCCTCACCCTGCCGGCCTTCGCAATCTCCTCGCCGCGCGCCCTGGCCGCGGGCTCGGCCGATGTGTTGAACCGGAACCGCGAGGGCCAGCCCCTGTCCGCCTACGCCCTGCACCCTGTGGGCACCGGACCCTATGTCTTCGGCTCCTGGGAGGACAACACCGTCACCCTGGCCAGCAACAAGCACTATTGGGGGGACAGAGGCCAGATCGGAGCGATCAACTTCGTCACCTACGACCACCCCCAGGCCCGGCTCCAGGCACTGCTTGACGGCAAGATCGATGCCTACGACTCCGTGACCGTGGGAAACTTCGACCAACTGGTCAAGCGCGGCAAGCAGATCATCCAGCGCGACCCGTTCTCCGTCATGTACCTGGGCATGAACCAGCAAGTTCCGGTGCTGCGGAAGCTCAAGGTCCGACAGGCGATCGAGATGGCCCTGGACAAGGACACCCTGATCCGAAAGTTCTTCATCGACAACACCGCCGCCGCCTCGCAGTTCGTGCCGCCGAAGCTGAGCGGCTTCAACAACAACGCCCCCTCGCTGGGCTACGACCAGAACAAGGCCAAGGAACTCCTCGCCGAGGCCGGCTACAAGGGCGAGGTGCTGAAGTTCTACTACCCGCTCAACGTCACCCGCCCGTACCTTCCGACGCCCGAAAAGGTCTACGCCGAGATCAGCCGCCAGCTGACCGCCGTCGGACTCAATATCAAACCGGTTCCGGTCGACTGGTCCGACGGGTACCTCCAGAAGGTCACCTCCCCCGGCGACCATGCCCTGCACCTGCTCGGCTGGAACGGCTCCTACGCGGATCCGGACAACTTCGTCGGCCCGCTCTTCGGGGAGAACACCGGCGAGTTCGATTACCAGGACCCGCAGGTGTTCTCCAAGATCTCCCGTGCCCGCGGGCTGCCGGACGGCAAGGACCGGACGGAGCAGTACCAGACCATCAATGCACAGATCGCGGCGACGGTGCCCGCTGTCCCGATCGCGTTCCCGATCTCGGCCCTGGCTCTCTCCGACCGGGTGCTGAAGTACCCGGCGTCGCCGGTGCTGAACGAAGTTTTCACAAACGTCCAACTAAAGCCTTGACGGGACGGCCCAATTTCAGTTAGTGGGCCGTGCGGGGATATTCTGTGACAGCCAGAGCCGCTGCTATCGGAGACTGATTGTGACTTTCATTTCCAAGACCCAACACGCCGACGTTGTCCTGATAGGCGGCGGCATCATGAGCGCCACGCTGGGCGCCTTCCTCAAGCAGCTCGAACCGAACTGGACCATTTCGCTCTTCGAGCGCCTGGACCAGCCGGGCCTGGAAAGCTCCGGACCGTGGAACAACGCCGGTACCGGCCACGCCGCGCTGTGTGAGCTCAACTACTCCCCCGCAGCCAAAGACGGCTCGGTGGATCCGGCGAAGGCGCTGCACATCAACGAGCAGTTCCAGCTGTCCCGCCAGTTCTGGTCCCACCTCGTGACCAACTCGCTGATCGGCTCCCCCAAGGGCTTCATCAACACCGTGCCGCACATGAGCTTCGTTGTCGGCGATGCCAACGCCAAGTTCCTGCGCACCCGCTACGAGGCGCTCAAGCCGAACCCCCTGTTCCGCTCGATGGAATACTCCGAGGACCACGCGCAGATCGCCAAGTGGGCACCGCTGATCGTCAAGGGCCGCGACCCGAAGCAGCACATCGCCGCCACCCGCGCCGCGGAGGGCACCGACGTCGACTTCGGCGCCCTGACCCGTGAGCTGACCGGCTACCTCGGCAACAACGGCGTGGAAATCAACTACGGCCACGACGTCACCGGCATCAGCCGGGCATCCGACGGCGGCTGGGACCTGGCACTGAAGCACCCGCGCTCCGGCGAGCACGGCTCCATCCACGCGAAGTTCGTCTTTGTCGGCGCCGGCGGCGGGGCGCTGCACCTGCTGCAGGCCTCGGGCATTCCGGAAAGCAAGGGCTTTGGCGGCTTCCCGGTATCGGGCCAGTTCTTCCGCTGCACCGATGAGACCCTCGCCGCCCAGCACAGCGCCAAGGTCTACGGGCAGGCATCCGTGGGCGCCCCGCCCATGTCCGTCCCGCACCTGGACACGCGCTTCGTCAACGGCAAGCGCTCACTGCTCTTCGGCCCGTACGCCGGCTTCTCCACGAACTTCCTCAAGAACGGCTCCTACCTGGACCTGCCGCTGTCCATCCGTCCCTCCAACATCATCCCGATGCTGGCCGTGGCGAAGGACAACATGGACCTCACCGCGTACCTGGTCAAGGAAGTCGCCAAGCGGCACGGCGCCAAGGTCGAGGCCCTGCGGGAGTACTACCCGGAGGCCAAGGACGGCGACTGGGAACTGATCACCGCCGGCCAGCGGGTCCAGATCATCAAGAAGGACCCGAAGAAGGGCGGCGTGCTGCAGTTCGGCACCGAGGTCATCGCCGGACGCGACGGCACCATCGGCGCCCTGCTCGGCGCTTCCCCGGGGGCCTCCACCGCGGTGCCGATCATGATCGAGCTGCTGCAGAAGTCCTTCCCGAAGAGCTTCAAGGGCTGGCAGTCCAAGCTCAAGGAGATGATGCCGGGCTACGGCGTCAAGCTCAACGAGAACCCGGAACTGGCGGCAAAGCTCGAGGCCGAGACCGCCGCCGCCCTCCAGCTGGAGCCGGTCAGCGCCAACCGCTGAAACTCTGCCGGGTTGCGGCACGTTTAGTCCCATTGAGGCGTTCCGTCGTGGCGAGCGTCCGCTAACCCCCAGGAGACCATGAGATGTTCCGGCTGGCCCAGCTCTCGCTAGCAAACCGGGCGCTGATTGCGCTGATCACCGTCTTCGCGTCGGTGTTCGGCGTGATCACGATGACCTCGCTCAAGCAGGAGCTCATCCCGTCCATCGAATTCCCGCAGATCACGGTCATCACTTCGATGCCCGGCGCATCGCCGGAAGTGGTGGACAAGCAGATCAGTGGTCCGCTGGAGACGGCGCTCAACGGCGTCGAAGGTCTGGAATCGACGTCGTCGACGTCACGGAACGGCGTTTCGCAGATCACCCTGGCATTCACGTACGGATCCAATCTGGACCGCGCCCGGAACCAGATTGACCGTGCCATCTCCAACGCCAAGCAGGCGCTGCCGAAGGACGTCCAGCCGCAGGCGATCGCCGGCAGCATAAGTGACTTCCCGATCGTCTACCTCGCCGTCTCCTCGGACAAGCCGCTGAGCGAGCTCAACGCGGACCTAACCCGCCTCAGCGTGCCGCGGCTGCAGAAGCTCGACGGCGTGCGCGGCGCCGAAGTGACGGGCGGGGCCACCCAGCACATCCAGATCCTGCCGCGGCCGAAGGAGATGGCGGCCGCCGGGGTGACCATCGGAACCATTTCCGACGCGCTGAAGAACAACGGCACGCTCGTCCCGGCGGGAAGCATCGAAGAGAAGGGCAAGACCCTTTCGTTGCAGATCGGCAGCCCGGTGGATTCCATCGACGCCATCAAGGCCCTGCCGCTGGGCGGCGCCCGGGACGCCGCGACCATCGGCAGCGTGGCGGACGTCAGCATCGCCGAGGACGCCCGCACCTCGATCACCCGCACCAACGGCAAGGAAACCCTGGCCGTCTCGGTCACCAAGAAGCCCGAGGGCGACACGGTGGGCATCTCCCATGCGGTCAAGGACTCCATCCCGCAGCTTGAAGCGGAACTGGGCTCCAACGCCAAGTTCACCCCGGTGTTCGACCAGGCGCCGTTTATCGAGAAGTCCATCAAGGACCTCACGACGGAGGGCCTGCTGGGCCTGGGCTTCGCCGTCGCCGTCATCCTGCTGTTCCTGCTCTCGGTGCGCTCGACGCTGGTCACAGCCGTGTCTATCCCGTTGTCGCTGCTGATCACCTTCATCGGTCTCTCGGCCACCGGGTACTCGCTCAATATCCTGACCCTCGGCGCGCTGACCATCGCGATCGGCCGCGTGGTGGACGACTCGATCGTGGTGATCGAGAACATCAAGCGGCACCTGAGCTACGGCGAGCAGAAAATCACCGCGATCCTGACGTCCATCCGCGAGGTAGCCGGCGCCATCACCGCGTCCACCCTCACCACCGTGGCGGTCTTCCTGCCGATCGCGTTCGTGGCGGGACTCGCTGGAGAGCTGTTCCGGCCCTTCGCTTTGACGGTCACGATCGCGCTGGTCTCCTCGCTCCTGGTCTCGCTGACCATCGTTCCGGTGCTGGCCTACTGGTTCCTCCGGACGCCCGCGGACAAGGCCGGCGCCGAGGTTTCCGAGGCTTCCGCCCGCGAAACAGCTGCGAAAGCCCACGAGGCGGAGCAGCGCGGCTTCCTGCAGCGCGGCTACCTTCCCATCCTGACCAAGACCCAGCGGCACCCCGTGATCACCCTGGTGGCGGCCGTTCTGGTACTCGGTGGCACCGCCGCGATGTCCCCGCTGCTCGCCACCGACCTGCTGGGCCGTTCGGGCGAAAACAGCATGACCGTGAAGCAGGCCCTTCCGGCCGGCACCAGCCTCTCCGAGGGCAGCGCCGCCGCCGTCAAGGTCGAAAAGGCACTGCGCGGCATCGACGGGATCAAGGACGTCCAGGTCACCACCGGTAACGCCCAGTCCGGCTTCTCGGCGCTGCAGTCCACCGGGGCTGCGAACTCCAGCTTCACGGTCGTGACCGAGGAGAAAGCCAACCAGGGCAAGCTGCAGGACACCGTCCGCAACGAGCTCGCCAAGATCTCCGGCGCCGGCAAGATCACGGTCGGATCGCAGCAGGGCGGCTTCGGCACGACGTCGACTGTCGACATCACACTCAAGGCCGCCAGCTCCGCCGACCTCAAGACGGCGAGCGACGCCCTGGTCAAGGCCATGGACGGCGTACCCGGCTCGTCCGAGGTCAGCACCAACCTGGCCGCGAGCCAGCCCGTGGTCCAGGTCAAGGTGGACCGCGCCAAGGCCGTCGCGGCCGGCCTCAACGAACAGCAGGTCGCCGGCGTGCTGGCCTCCACCATCAGCCCGATCCCTGCAGGGACCGTCCGCATCGGCACGAACGATTTCCCGGTCCGGATCGGCGAGGGTACCCGCTTCACCAGCATCGGCGCCGTGCGCGACCTCCCGCTGCCGACGGCGCGGGGACCGGTTCCGCTGTCTTCGATCGCCTCGGTGGAACAGGTGGACGTCCCGGTCTCCATTACGGCCAGCAACGGCCAGCGGACCGCACGCGTCTCCGTCACGCCGTCCGGCGGCAACCTGGGCGCGGTCAGCACCGAGGTGCAGGCCCGGCTCAAGAACGTCCAGCTCCCGCCGGGCGTCACGGCAGAGATCGGCGGAGCCACCACCCAGCAGGCAGAGTCCTTCGGTCAGCTGGGGCTGGCGCTGCTGGCCGCCATCGCGATTGTCTATGTGATCATGGTCGCCGCGTTCAAGTCGCTCGTGCAGCCGCTGATCCTGCTGGTCTCCATCCCGTTCGCGGCCACCGGCGCGATCGCACTGCTGCTGGTGACGGGCGTTCCGCTGGGGCTGCCGTCACTGATCGGCATGCTAATGCTCGTGGGCATCGTGGTGACCAACGCAATCGTGTTGATCGACCTGATCAACCAGTACCGCCAGCCCCGCAACGGCGAGCCAGGGATGAGCGTGGCGGAAGCGATCACGCACGGCGCACGGCAGCGCCTCCGCCCGATCCTGATGACCGCGCTGGCCACGGTGTTCGCGCTGACCCCGATGGCGCTGGGCCTGACCGGCGGCGGCGGTTTCATCTCGCAGCCGCTGGCCGTTGTGGTGATCGGCGGCCTCATCTCCTCCACCGCCCTGACGCTGATCCTGGTGCCTGTGCTCTACCGGCTGGTCGAAGGCCGGCGCGAACGGAAGGCACTGCAGAAGGCCGAGGGCGGCAGGCCCGTCCATGGCCGCCGGGCCCAGCCCGCGCCGGCGGACACCGTCGATGCCCGGCAGGACGGGCAGTTCGAGGCCGACGAACCGGACGAAGCCCCCGCGCTCCGCAACTAGGTCCCTCCTCTCCCTTCCCAACTAGCTCGCAGTAGTTGTCGTTTTGACCGCCCAAAACGACAACTACTGCGAGCTAGTTGGGTTTGCGCGGGCCGGGCCTGTGGATAACCTCCTAGGCGCCATCGGAATTTGCCAGCATGGGGCTATGAAGACCCCGCAGCCCCTGCCGGACGCGGTTGCCCGTGCGCCCTTCACCTTTCAGGAGGCGCTCGAGGCCGGGGCCAGCTACCGCCGGCTCCGGCACCACGGCCTCGTATCGCCGAGTCGAGGCATCCGCATCCCGTGCGGCGCGGAACCGACTCCCGGCTTGGCCCCGCTGGTGCGGCCCTTCACCCTGATTACGGAATTCACGGCCGCCTCGCACGCCACGGCATTCCGGCTCTGGGAGATGCCCGGTTTCTTGCCCGGTTCGGACGGACCACGCATCCACCTATCGCGGCCCGATTCCATGGCCATCCCCCGGCGGACTGGCGTGATCGGCCACGTCGGCCAATTCTTTCCCGATGAGATCACGAGCATCGGCGGCCTCCTATTGACGACGCGGGCCCGGACCTGGCTCGACGTGTCCCGGCTGATGACGGTGGACGAGCTCACCGTGGTGGCCGACCATCTGATCCGTGTTCCGCGGCCTGGCCTGGAGGGTCGCGGTGATCCCCACGCCAGCATCGCCGACCTGGCCGAGATGCTGGACCGGCACAAGGGAACCCCGGGAATCCGCAAGGCCCGGCTGGCCTTGGAGCTGGCCCGGGTCGGCTCTGACTCCGCACCCGAGACCCGGCTGCGACTCGCATTGGCGCGGGCGGGTTTGCCGGAACCCGAGGTGAACCCGCGCACGGTGCTGCTCAACGGCGTCGTGCGTCATCCCGATCTGGCGTATCCGGAATTTCTGGTGGCGGTGGAATACGAAGGCGAGGGGCACTCCGCGGCCGGGCAGGTGATCCGGGACATCACCCGGGAGGAAGATTTCAGCCGGGCCGGCTGGACGCTGGTCCGGGTGTCCAAACGTCACATGGCCAACGACGCCCGTTCTGCGGTGTCGAAGGTCCGCGTCGCGCTGCTGGTCGGAGGCTGGAGCCCGCGCTGATTTTCCCAACTGACTGGCAGTTGTTGTCGTTATGAGGGCCCAAAACGACAACAAATGCGAGCTAGTTGGGGGCGGAAGCCGGCTTGGTGGTTTCGAGGGTTCGTGCAAGCGCGGGATCCGGGTCGGAGAAGGCCATCCGTGGCACCAGCACCAGCGCGGCGGCCGCGGCCAGTCCGGTAACCCCGCAGATGGTCCACACCGTGAGGTAGCCGGCCAGCGGCGCCGCTGTCTGGCCGGCGCCGGCGGCAGCACCGGCGTCGGCCAGGACATGGCTGATCAGGGCTATGCCGAAGACCGCCGAGGCGAAAGCCCCGCCGA
Source organism: Arthrobacter sp. 01N442 (assembly GCF_056399345.1). Lineage (NCBI taxonomy): Bacteria > Bacillati > Actinomycetota > Actinomycetes > Micrococcales > Micrococcaceae > Arthrobacter > Arthrobacter sp. 01N442. The sequence goes on along the minus strand of NZ_JBFTRD010000005.1, from coordinate 81,603 downwards.
TGGTCTTGGTGGTGTTGGTCAGGCCGGTGGCCATCGCCGTGCGGTTCAGGGGCGCCGCCGCAGCCGCAGCCGAGGGTAGCGCCGCCACGAGTGCCCCGGAGCCGACGCCGGCCACCGCCATGTTGACCAGCGCCTCGGCCAGGCTGCCGTGGAGGGGCAGGAACAGCAAGTAGCCCAGCCCCACGAGCGCTGCCGCGCCCACCAGGGTCCAGCGCGGAGTCAGCCGCCGTGTCACCACCGGGTACAGCAGCGCCCCTACCAGCAGCGCGAGCACGTACACCCCGATGATGATCGAGACCTGGCCAGCGCGCAGCCCCAGTCCGTAGCCGTGTAGGGCGGGGTCGGTCCGGGCGAAGGTGGAGAGCGGGGCCTGGGCGCCGAGTACGGACACCCCGAACAGCCCTGCGGTCAGCTGCACCGGCCACATTGACTTGGACCGCAGCATCCGAATGTCCACGAGCGGATCTTCGCGGCCCAGCTCCACGCGGGTGAACGGGACAAAGACCAGCAGGCCGGCCGCGACCAGCGCCCACGCCCACCAGGCTCCGGGGCCGTTGAGGCGCATGAACGTCAGCCCGGAGGTGATCAGCAGGAGCCCGACGGCGAGCAGCGCGAAGCCGCGGGTGTCTACTGTGCCGCCGCCGCGTTGGGTGGATTCCGGCACCCCGAAGCGGATGGCGAACCAGCACGCCGTGACTGCCATCGCGGGAAGCATCAGCACCAGCTGCAGTTGGCCTGCGAAGACTTCCACGAGGGCACCGGCGGCGAGGGCGCCGGCGATGACGCCGAATTCCAGTGCGCCCACCAGGGCTCCGGCGGCGCGGCGGGTGCGGGCGGCGCCGTCGGGCAGCGCGTGCACCCGGCTGAAGACGAGGGCGATTTCCAGCGGAAGCCAGACCACGTAAAAGCCCTGCAGCGACCATGCCGCGAGGAACGTCCAGAAATCCGGCGCCAGCGCCACGCCCCAGGACGCGGCGGCGGTGAGCACGGTGGAGACGAGCAGGATCCTGCGGTGTCCGTAGAGGTCCCCCAGCTTCGCCAGCACCGGCACGGCCAGGGCGCTGACCGTCAGCTGGGCGGCCTCGAACCAGTTCACGTCGGCGTCGTGGATCCCCAGGTGCCGGGCGATGTCGGTAAGGATGGGCGTGTAGTAGCCCTGCAGTATCCCGCTGGTAAGTTCCACCAGACACAGAAAAGCGACAACGCGGCGCATGGCGACCTTCCGGGCGGGCTGGGCATCGGGCGGCCAGCCGACTGATTGCATCCTAGGTCCGGGCCCCGCGGCCACCCCGCAGGCGAGGGAATATCGCGGCGTGGCGGACGTTATAGTCGGTGATAGATGCAAATGCATGTAAATAAGCTATAGTAGAAGCAGTTACCGGAAGTCTCCGGCCCCGGAAAGGAACACCATGCAGATCGGCGTATTCAGCGTCAGCGACATCACTACCGACCCCACCACGGGCCGCACTCCCACGGAACACGAGCGCATCAAGGCCTCGGTTGCCATCGCCAAGAAGGTCGAAGAAATCGGCATGGACGTCTACGCCATCGGCGAGCACCACAACCGGCCGTTCTTCTCCTCCTCCCCCACCACAACGCTCGCCTACATCGCGGCGCAGACGGAGCGGATCATCCTCTCCACCGCCACCACGCTGATCACCACCAACGACCCGGTGAAGATCGCCGAGGACTTCGCGATGCTCCAGCACCTTGCCGGCGGCCGGGTGGACCTGGTTCTGGGCCGCGGCAACACGGCCCCCGTCTACCCCTGGTTCGGCAAGAACATCCAGGACGGGATCGAGCTCGCCATCGAGAACTACTCCCTGCTCCGCCGGCTTTGGGACGAGGACACCGTCAACTGGTCCGGCAAGCACCGCACCCCGCTGCAGAACTTCACGTCCACGCCGCGCCCGCTCGACGGCGTCGCACCCTTTGTCTGGCACGGCTCGATCCGCACCCCGCAGATCGCCGAAGTAGCGGCGTACTACGGCGACGGCTTCTTCGCCAACAACATCTTCTGGCCCAAGGAGCACTACCAGCAGCTGATTGGCCTCTACCGCGAACGCTACGAGCACTACGGCCACGGCAAGGCGGACCAGGCGATTGTGGGCCTCGGCGGCCAGTTCTTCATGCGGAAGAATTCGCAGGACGCCGTGAAGGAGTTCCGCCCGTACTTCGACAACGCCCCCGTCTACGGCCACGGTCCCTCGCTCGAGGACTTCACCTCGCAGACCCCGCTCACGGTGGGCAGCCCGCAGGAAGTCATCGAGAAGACCCTGACCTTCCGTGAGTACTTCGGGGACTACCAGCGCCAGCTGTTCCTGATCGACCACGCCGGCCTGCCGCTGAAGACGGTGCTGGAACAGTTGGACCTGTTCGGCGAGGAAGTCCTGCCGGTGCTCCGCAAGGAATACGCGGAGAAGACCCCGGCCCATGTTCCCGAACCGCCGACGCACGCCGGACGCGTGGCCGCCTCGCTGGCTGCCCGTGAAGCGGCCCCGCAGGACGCCTGATGTCCGCGAAAGCAGGCACTGCTGCCGTCGATGCCGCCGACCAAGCACCGGGGCCGGCCTCCCCGGTGCGGCTGGCGGCGCAGACCTGGGAATCCCTGTTCCGTGCCCAGGTCGCCGTGATGCGGCGGCTGCAGGCCGGCCCGGCCTTCAAGTCCCTGGCCCTGAACGAGTACGACGTGCTCTTCACCCTCTCCCGCTGCCCGTCCGGCTGGCTGCGCCAGAATGAGCTCAACGACCATGTGCTGCTCAGCCAGTCGAGCCTGAGCCGGCTGGTGGAGCGGCTCGAGAAGCGCGGCCTCGTCGAGCGCAGGCCAGCCCCCGACGACGGCCGTGGCGTCCTGATCCGGCTCACCGACGCCGGGCGGGAGCTGCAGAAGGCGATCGGGCGCGAGCATGTCCGCGATATTGCCGCCCTGGTGGGTCCGGCGCTCACCCCGGCCGAGCAGGAGGAGTTGCTCCGGCTGACGGACAAGCTGAGGGCTTCGGTCTCGGGCCGCTAGCGGATGGCGACCAGCGCCGCTAGCGGATGGCGACCAGGGCTGCCGGGTCCTCGGCCGGAAGCTCTCCGGTGACGGTGGCGGTGACCTTCAGTTCCTTCAGCAAGAGGCTGCCGCCCACGGTGGACAGGAACGCGGTGTCCGAGGAATCCCGGCCTGCGGTAATCCGGAGCATGCTCTCCCGGGGCGCCAGGCCGGTGGGGTCTATGACGTGCCAGGCACCGTTGATATGGGCTTCGGCCACGGCATGGAAGTCCATCGGGCTCAGTCCCGGCGCGTAGACGGCGGCCAGCCGCGCCGGGACGTTCTTGGACCGCAACAAAGAAATGGCCAGGTGCGCGAAATCCCGGCAGACGCCGCGCCGGTGCAGCAGCGTCTCGACGGCGCCGTCGGTCCCGCGCGACGATCCGCTGACGTAGCGCAATTCACTGAAGACCCAGTTCCGCACGGCGTGCAGGAGCTCCGCTCCGTCCAGGCCGCCGAACTCGGCGTACGCGGTAGGGAGCAGCCGGTCGGATTCGGCGTAGCGGCTGGGCCTGACGTAGCGGATGAGTTCCATCAGCCCGGGTTCCTCCGGGACGGCGAACCCGTTGACGGTGGCCCCGTACTCCACCAGCACCTCTGTTGGTTCGGCGAATTCCATGTAGTGGAAGCGGCCGCCGTGGTTGTCCGAGAGCTCGGTCAGGGCCACGTCCTCGCCGCCGGCCGTCACGGACAACGACTCCTCGAAGCAGCTGTAGCCGGGGTTGCGGGCAACGGCCACCGCCATCGCGACCTTGGTATCGGCCACGGTCTTGAAGGCCAGGCGTGCGGACACGATGCGTTCCATGAATCTCCGGGGGGTGCGAGCGAGGCCGCTGGATTCTCAGCGGAAGGGCAGTGTCCCGGGCAGCCGCAGTACCGGCCCGGCGGGACTAGTTTTTGATCTTCAGCGACATTAGCATCCGCTGGACGTTGGCGAATTCCGAGCCTTCGTTGACGTATTTGTCCGCTTGTCCCAGTGTGTCAAAGGACTTGGCCGGGGCCACTTTCTGGTCCGGAGCGAACGCCTTCAGCTCCACGAGGTCGCCGAAAGAGTAATCGCCCTTGCCTTCGGGGCCGCGGACGACGTTCCGCAGGGCGCAGGATTTCCCGCCCGCCCCGCCGACCACGTTGGTGATGCCGTAGGAGCCGAAGTACTTGTAGCCCTGGATCACCCGGAACACCACGTGCGGGTCGATGGTTCCTTCCCCGCCCAGGTGCGGCAGTTCCACCGGAACGCTGCTGACCACGACGTACTGTTTGGCCGCTTTTGCCTTGCACGCGTCCGCCGGCTGCGGCCTGAGTCCGGTCTGCAGAGTGGCCAGGTACCGGCCGTCCGGGTCCTTGACCTCGATCTTCAGCGCCCCCGGCAGTGTGCCCTGCGCCGGGGTGACCGACTGGGCAATCCATTCCTGCGGCAGTTCGAAACTGACGTTCTTGCCGGGATCGGAGTACGTCTTCCAGGCCGCGGCCGTCGCACCGGCCGTCGCACCCGCCGTGGCGGAGGCGCCGGCGGAGGCCGTGCCCGTGACAGTCCCGCCCGGGCTGGCCGCCGTCGACCCGCCGGCGGAGGGAGCCGCCGTCGAGCTTCCGTCCGGGCCGCCCGCCGTCCAGGCCGGGGCGCCCTTGCCTTCGCTGCTGCAGCCTGCGAGCGCACCGGCGGTGAGCGCCAGCGCAGCGGTAATCCGGAGTCCGCGGGAGAGAACCGTGCCAGTCATGGTGCCAGCGTAGCCGGGGCCTGGTCCGGTTTAGAGCCTCCGGATCAGCGTTTCGTAGAAGCGGACGCCGCGGCCCAGGGTCTCAAGCGAGATCTTCTCGTCGACGGCGTGGATGGTGCCACGGTCCGCTGCGTCCATAGCGAAGGGCGCAAACCGGTACACCGAGTCGGAGATCCGGGTGAAGCGGCGCGAATCCGTCCCGCCCATCATGATGTACGGCGTGATGATCGCCTCCGGGAAGATCTCGGAGATGCAGTCCTCCAGCAGCTGCCACTGCGGACCAACTGAGGCGGACACCGGCGTGGGCTCATTGCCCTCCACCACCCGCAGTTCCACCTTCGGATCCCGGATGACCTTCCGCAGCCGCTCCACGGTCCCGGCCACGGTGTCGCCGACGGCCACCCGGATGTTGGCGTTCGCCCTGGCCGTAGCGGCGAGCACGTTGGCGCCGGCACTGCCTTCCAGGGTGGTGATGGCTACGGTGGTGCGGGTCATCGCGTTGGTTTCGTTCCCCAGCCGGCCGAAGAGCCACGTCATCGGAACCTTGAGCAGCGACAGATTCGCGAACGCCACCCGCAGCGGGCCCGGTGCGTGCGGCCCGAAGCGCCGGAGCATCTCCGCGGTCACCTCCGGGAGGCGCTGCGGGAAGGGGTTCTGCTCGATCCTGGTGATCGCGCGCGCCAGCCGCGCCGTCGCTCCCATCCGGGGCGGCGTCGAGGCGTGTCCCCCGGGGTCCCGGGTCAGCAGCTCGACATCCAGGATCCCCTTTTCGGCCACGCCGACGACGGCGGCCGGCCGGCTCACGCCGGGAAACGCGCCGCCCGCCACGGCACCGCCCTCGTCCAGCACCAGCCAGGGCCGCACCCCGCGGCCAGCCAGGAGGTCCACCGCAACTGCGGCACTGTCGCCCGCGGTCTCTTCGTTGTTTCCGAAGGAGAAATAAATGTCGTGCTCCGGAGCGAAACCGTCACCGAGCAGGGCTTCCGCGGCCTCCAGGATGGCGACGAGCTGGCCCTTGTCGTCCAGGGTGCCGCGGCCCCAGAGGTGGGTTCCATCGCTGTGACCGGAGAACGGCGGGTGGGTCCACGCCTGCTCGTCCCCCGCCGGAACCACGTCGTAGTGGGCCATCAACACCGTGGCGCCGCTGCCGGGCTCCGCCGCCGTGCCGGGCCAGCGGAACAGCAGGGCCGCGCCGTTAACACGCTCCACCTCCAGGGCCGCGTGCACCGCAGGATAGAGCAGGGGCAGCGCCGCGAGGAAGGCCTCGAACTCGTCGGCGTCCACCTCGGCCGGGACCCGGGAGGAAACGGTGCGGAAGCGGACGAGTTCGGCGAGCGAGGCTGCGGCGCGGCGGGCTGATTCGTCGGGGGCGGTGTTGTGCATGCGGGCAGTCTACGACCCGCCGCCGGCGCTCCGGGGGCACGGCCCGCCGCAAACCGGGCAGCTAAACAGGGCTAGGCTGGTGGGATGGCTGAACAGCATTTTGACGGAGAAGACATTGGCGCGACCGACGGCGTCGCGGGGATGTCCGCCGTCGACATCGCGGATTGGCGGCTCCGGACCTTCGCGCTCTACGCCGCCGTGCGTAAGATCGCTGCGGACAGCCCGGCCGAAGCCCACTCCTACTGGCGGCAGGAGAGGGACCGGATGTTCGGCACCCACCCCGCCTCGCCGCTGACCGCAGAGGCCAAGGCGAACTTCGGCGGCCTCCGGACCGCGGACTACGACCCGATCTACCGCTTCCACGTCCCCATCACGAAAGAGGGCGCCGGACGGGAGATGAACGTCGAAACCGGAACCGACGGCGTCGTCCGCTTTGTCAGGCTGGGCACCTTCGACCTGCCCGAGATGGGCCAGCTGGCGGTCTGGAAGCTCAACGGCTACGGCGGCGGCATCTTCGTGCCGTTCCGCGACGCCACTGCCGGCCAGCCCGGCGGCAGCTACGGCGCGGGCCGCTACCTGCTGGACACGATCAAGGGCGCCTTCCACGGCGTCAACGGTTCCGGGCCCGACGCCGAATTTGTGTTGGACTTCAACTTCGCCTACAACCCGTCCTGCGCCTACAACGAGGCCTGGGCCTGCCCGCTGGCAGGACCCGCCAACCGCCTCGCCGTGGACATCCCGGTCGGCGAGCTGTACTAGCGGATGGAGTCGCAGCTACAACAGGAGCAGCCCGCCCCGTCCGTTCCGCCGGACACCGCCCCACTCCTCCCGGCCTCTCCCCCGCAGGCGTCGCCGCGGCGCCGCCACCGGGGCGTGCTCCGCTATCCCGTGGTCCGTCAGCTGCTGCGCTTCACCGGCGTCGGCGTCGTGTGCACGGTGTCCTCGCTGGCGCTGTACGCCTTCCTGCGGCCGTGGATCGGGCCGCAGCCTGCCAACGCGGCGGCGCTGATCATCACTTCGCTGATGAATACCGCGCTGAACCGGCGGCTGACGTTCAAAATTACCGAGCGCCACCGGATGAAGCGCGACCACCTCAACGGGCTGATCGTGATCGCCGTCGCCCTGCTGATTACCGGCGGCAGCCTCGGCATCCTGCACTGGCTCAACCCGGACGCCACCGTGGCCGACGAGCTCTGGACCACCACCCTGTCCGGATTCCTGGCCACGGCGGCGCGGTTCACCATGCTGCGGCACTGGATCTTCCGCCGCGCCCGGCACCGCTAGCCGGTTGCTCTCTCACTTATGGGTGTTCCGGCGCCTCCGGAGCAGCCATAAGTGAGAGAGGAACGCGGGCTCAGGCGCCCAGGGACCGGACGCTGCCGACGGCGCTGTGCACTGCTGCCGCCGCTTCGCGCAGCTCGGGTGCGGTAATGGACGATTCGAAGCTGAAGCGCACGGCGGTCTGCGCCACCTCCGCGCTGATTCCCATCGCCAGCAGCACGGGCGAGGGCTCATCGGAACCCGCGGCGCAGGCCGAACCGCTGGAGCAGATAACGCCCTGCCGCTCGAGCTCCAGCAGCACCGACTCGCCGCTGGTTCCCGGGAAGCAGAAGGACGCCACCGACGGCAGCCGCTCGTCCGGATGGCCCGTCAGTACGGCCCCGGGCACTCCGGCCAGGACGGCGGAAATGAAGTCATCACGCAGTGCGGCCACCCTGGCTGAAGCCGCCTGCTGCGAGGTCCCGGCGAGGGTCAACGCCGTCGCCAGGGCCACGGCACCCGCGACGTTCTCGGTGCCCGAGCGGCGGCCGCGTTCCTGGCCGCCGCCGTGGATCAGCGGCTCCATTCGGGTCCGGCTGCGCACGAACAGCGCCCCGCAGCCTTTCGGGGCGCCCAGCTTGTGGCCGGAAAGGCTCAGGGCGTCGACTCCCAGCTCGCGCGTGTCGAGGGAGAGCCAGCCGGCGGCCTGCACGGCGTCGCTGTGCAGCGGGACACCCTGGCTGCGGGCCAGGGCCGCGAGCCGGGCCACGGGCTGCACCGTGCCGACCTCATTGTTGGCGTACATGATGCTCACCAGCGCGGTCTCCGGCCGGAGCACGGCGGCGAGCGCCTGCTCGGTGACCTGCCCGTAGCGGCCCACCGGGATCACGTCGACGGCAAAGCCGTGGACCCGTTCGAGGTACCTGGCGGATTCTTCCACCGCAGGATGTTCGACGGCGCTGATCGCCACCCGGTCCAGGCGCGGGTCCGAGGCGCGCCTGGCCAGAGCGATGCCTTTCACGGCGAGGTTGTCCGCTTCCGTGCCGCCGGAGGTGAAGACGACTTCGCCCGGCCGGCAACCCAGGGCCCTCGCGGTCGCCTCCCGCGCTCCGGCGAGCGCCACGGCGGCGGCCTCCCCGAGCGAGTGGTGGCTGGAGGGGTTGCCAAAGTCGCCGCTGAGGTACGGCCACATGGCTTCGAGCACCTCCCGGCGAACCGGGGTGGTGGCGGCGGCGTCAAGGAAGATCACGGAATTCCTCAGCCGGCCGCCGGGCCGGCTCCCCGGTCAGCCTCGGTAGCCACGGCGGCTTCCAGTTCGACATCGAGGCCCAGGTCCAGGGCGGTGACGCTGTGGGTGAGCGCGCCGATCGAGATGACGTCCACCCCGGTCGCGGCGATCCCTGCCACCGTGGCGAGGCTGACGTTGCCGCTGGCCTCCACCCGGGCCCGCCCTGCGACCAGCTCCACGCCGTCGGCGAGCTCGATCAGCGAGAAGTTGTCCAGCATGATGGTGTCCACGCCGGCGGCCAGCACGGGCTCGATCTGCTCCATGCTGTCCACCTCCACCTCGAAATGCGTGGTGTGCCCCAGCCGTGCCTTGGCGTCCCGCAGCACCGTGGTCAGCTTCGCTGGGTCTCCCCCGGTGAGCACGGCCAGGTGGTTGTCCTTGGCCAGGACCGCGTCCGAGAGGCTGAAGCGGTGGTTGGCCCCGCCGCCGCAGCGGACCGCGTAGCGCTCCAGCACCCTCAGCCCGGGCGTGGTCTTCCGGGTGTCGGTGATCCGGGCGCGGGTGCCTGCAACCAGCGCGACGAATTCCGCGGTCCGCGTGGCGATGGCGCTCATCCGCTGCACGAGGTTCAGGGCCACCCGCTCTGCCAGCAGCACACCCCGGGCGTCGCCGGTCACCCGGGCCAGCGCCGTGCCGGCTTCAAAGGAGTCACCGTCGGCCACGAGCAGTTCGACGACGGCGGACGGGTCCGCCAGCTTCATCGCTGCGGCGAACACCTCGCCGCCGCTGAGCACGCCTGGCACCCGCGCGGCCAGCACCGCCGTGGCGCGGGCCCCGGCGGGGATGAGGGTCTGCGAGGTGATGTCGCCGTACGGGGAGTCCTCCTGCAGTGCGGTCCGCAATACGGCATCGACGGCGGCCGCCGGGAGGGTTCCCGCGAGGGCGGTGGGGGCCTGCGTTTCCTGGGTGGTGGCAGTCATGAGGAAATCCTTTGCTTTTGACGGGATACGGCGGCGTGCCGGTACCCGTGTGTTGCGGCGGGAGGGGTGGATCGGGCCGGCGCTGCGAGCATCGCCGGGAGGCTGACATCGGCCTGCCGGGAGGCTGCGTCTGCGTCCGCGCGGAAGTGGGCGCCGAGTGAGCCGCTTCTGGCCCGGGCGGCCTGCACCAGCAACCCGGCGGCCAGGAGCAGGTTCCGGTCCTCGTGCTCCCGCGGATCCAGCATGTCCGGCACTTCTTCAGGACGGACGACGGCGGCCCACTCGGCCAGCTGCACGGCGGCACCATCGAGGTCAACCCCCGAACGCAGGACCCCGGCATGCGAGGTCATCAACCGCCCAAGAGCATCCCTCGAAAACGACTCCGGAACCGGCCCCGTCTTCCCACGCCCCTCGGGCAAACCGGCCCGGTGATATTCCGGGGCGGCACGCAAGGCCGGCTGCCCACCGTCGGCCGATGGCGTTCCGGAAGCGGGCGTCAAGGGGAGGCCGCCCGCGGCCGAGACAGCCCGCGGAGGAACGGCGTCGGACGACGCCCCAACTGACGCCCCGTGCGGCGCACCTTCCAGGAAGTCCTCCACGGCCCGGCGCCCGAACACCAGGCCCTCCAGCAGTGAATTGCTGGCCAGCCGGTTGGCGCCCTGGACGCCCGTGCAGGCGACCTCTCCCGCGGCGTAGAGCCCCGGTACCGAGGTGCGTCCCCGATGGTCGGTGGCGACCCCGCCCATCCAGTAGTGCGCGGCAGGGGATACGGGCAGCGGTTCGGTGGTCCAGTCGTAGCCGGCGGCGCGGGTGGCCGCGTTGATGGTGGGGAACCGCCCGGCCAGGAAACCCGTTCCGCGCCGGGCCTCGATCCCCCGGGCGTCCAGGTAGACCGGGCTGTCTGCCGGCAGGCCGGCGGCTGCAAGGTGCAGGGCAATGCTGCGGGAGACGACGTCGCGCGGAGCCAGCTCCGCATCCGGGTGGTAGTCGGGCATAAAGCGGTAGCCCGCCGCGTCCAGCAGCACCGCACCCTCGCCGCGCACCGCTTCGGAGATCAGCAGCGCCGGCGGTCCGCCCGGCAGTTCGGCGGCAGCGAGCGTGGTCGGGTGGAACTGGAAGAACTCGAGGTCGCGGACGTCGGCGCCGGCGCGCCAGGCCAGCGCGAGGCCATCGGCGGTGGCGACCGAGGGGTTGCTGGTGCGGGCGAAGAGCCGCCCGGCGCCGCCCGTGGCGATCACTACGGCGTCGGCGTCGAGATGCTTCAGCTCCCCGCCGGCGAGGTAGGCGACGCCGGTGACGGCGCCCGAAGCGGCGCCTTTCGCCTGGCTGCCGCCTCCGGTGAGCAGCTCGGTGACGAAGGCGCCGGTCTCCACCCGCAGCCTGCCCTGCTCGGCGCGCTGCAGCACGGCCGCCACCAGCGCGCGGGCAATGCGGGCGCCGGTAGCGTCGCCGCCGGCGTGCAGGATGCGGGCCGCGGAATGCGCAGCTTCCAGCCCCAGCGCCGGTCCGCTGTCGGGAAGCGCGTCGAATTCCACGCCGAAGCGGCGCAGCCCGGCGATATCCCGGACGGCCTCGGTGCAAAGGATCCGCACCGCGTCCGGGTCATTGTGCCCGGCACCGGCGGCGAGGGTGTCGGCGATGTGCGCCGCCACGGAATCGCCCGGCGCGGCCTCCCCCGGCGCCAGTACGGCGGAGACGCCGCCCTGGGCGTAGAAGGTGTTGCTCTGCTCCAGCGCCCCCTTTGTCAGGAGCACCACCTCGGCCCCGGGTGCCGCGCCGGCGCTGCCCGGATGGGAACCTTGCTCGGAGGCGAGCAGAGCCGCGTACAGTCCGGCGATCCCGCTGCCGACGACGACGAGCCGCCTGGTCACGGCCGCGCCGCCAGCATGCGCTCCAACGCGACGCGGGCGGGGGCCGCGACGTCGTCCGCCACCGTGATGCGGTTGACCACCTCGCCGCGGACCAAGGACTCCAGCACCCACGCTAGGTAGCCCGGGTGGATGCGGTACATGGTGGAGCAGGGGCAGATCACCGGGTCCAGGCAGAAGATGGTGTGCTGCGGGTATTCGGCGGCGAGCCGGTTCACCAGGTTGATCTCGGTGCCGACGGCGAAGACGGTGGGCTCCGTGGCGGCGGCGATGGCCTTGCGGATGAAGTCGGTGGAGCCGGCGGAGTCCGCGGCGTCGACCACCTCCATCGGGCACTCCGGGTGCACGATGACCTGCACGCCCGGGAAATCGGCCCGTGCCTTCTCAATCTGGGCGACGTTGAAACGCTTGTGCACGGAGCAAAAGCCGTGCCAGAGGATTACCCGGGAGTCCTGCAGCGCCTGCTCGTCGTTGCCGCCAAGCTCCCTGCGCGGATTCCACATCGGCATCTGCTCCAGCGGCACGCCCATGGCTTTGGCGGTGTTCCGTCCCAGGTGCTGGTCCGGGAAGAACAGCACACGCTGGCCCCGCTCGAACGCCCACTCCAGCACCGTGGCGGCGTTCGAGGAGGTGCAGACGATGCCGCCGTGCTCGCCGCAGAAGCCCTTGAGCGCGGCCGAGGAGTTCATGTAGGTGACCGGGATGACGGGCACCCGGCCGTCGGCGTCGGGCTCCGTGCCGAAAAGCTCTTCCAGCTGTTCCCAGCATTCGGTGACCGAATCGATGTCCGCCATGTCCGCCATCGAGCAGCCCGCGGCGAGGTTGGGCAGGATTACGGCCTGCTCCGGCCGGGACAGGATGTCCGCGGTTTCGGCCATGAAGTGCACGCCGCAGAAAATGATCGCCTCGGCGTCGGGCCTGGTCAGCGCCGCGTTGGCGAGTTGGAAGGAGTCGCCCACGAAGTCGGCGTATTCCACCACCTCGTCGCGCTGGTAGAAGTGGCCCAGGATGACGGCACGGTCGCCCAGGGCCGCCTTGGCGGCCCGGATCCGGGTGTCCAGTTCGGCGTCGCCGGCGATGCGGTACTCCTCCGGGAGCTGGCCCTGCCGCGGCGTGGACCGGGGGGCGACGTCGGCCGCCGAGGCGCCGGGGCCGTAGGCGGGCACACCGGCGAGGGCCTCGGCGAGGTCGTAGTCCCAGGGGCCCCGGGCGAGCGCCGGGCTGCAGGTGGACCCCGCAGCTGCGATGCCCGTGGCGCTGGCTGTTGCCTGGCTTGTGGCCGCCTCGCGCGTGATCAGCTGGATCGCCGTGTTGACGCTGCTCATGGTGTGCTCCTGTTGTCTGGATCGAGGCCGGGGCGGCCGGTGAAGCGGTAGAGGCGGGGCGGGCGGTGCTTGCCGCCTTGGAGGTACTCGTCGGTTTCTTCGATTTCCGGGGCGGCTTTGATCTGGCGGCGGAAGTTCGCCGGATCCAGCTCGCGGTCCAGGACTGCCTCATAGACTTCGCGGACCTGGGCCAGGGTGAAGTATTCGCCGAGGAGGTGGTAGGCGATTGAGCCGTAGGCCATCTTGTTCCGCAGCCGCCAAAGCGCGTACTCGATGATTGCGTTGTGGTCGAAGGCCAGTTCGCCAAGCCGGTCGGCCCGGAACCAGCGGACGTTTTCCGATTCGTCGGCGAGCGCAGCCTCGGTGGGCTGGACCAGCGCCCAGTAGACGATCGACACCACCCGCTGGGTGGGCGAACGGTGCAGGCCGCCGAAGGCGTAAAGCTGTTCGAGGTAGTTTGGCGTCAGTCCGGTGGTCTCGCGCAGGTTCCGCGAGGCGGCGTCCTGGAGCGACTCGGAGTGCGTGAGCGGGCCACCGGGCAATGCCCAGAGCCCCTTGAACGGCTCCCGGATCCGGCGCACCAGCGGAATCCACAGCGTGGGGCGCCCGGAGCGTTCACTCGGGCGCAGGGCGAAGATCACCGTGGAGATGGCCAGCGACGGCGGCGCGAGCTGGCGCTCCGAGACGTTGGCTGGAGAGGTGTAGACGGTGATCGACCCCCGCGGTCCGGGATCCGGGCCTGTGGAGACTGCCCGGACGGTTCCGGCCCTACCGCCGGAGTAGTTATAGTCAAATTGACTAGAACTAATTCTACGACGACGGCGGTCCGGCGCAAAAAGTTGCGGTCCCGGGCCGGCCGCGCGGCCTACTGACCCTCCGCGGCGGCTTCCAGCAGCGGCAGGGTCCGGCCCTCGAAATGGGTGTTGAGCACGATCACGGAGGAAGACCGCAGCACCGTCCGGGTGGCGATCATCGCATCGAGCACCCGCTGCAGGTCCGAGTTGGAGCGGGCCGCAATCCGGGCCATCAGGTCCGAACTGCCGGACACGGTGTGGATCTCAATCAGCTCGGGAATCCGGGCCAAGGCCTCCACGACGGCGTCGTGGCCAAGATCCTGGTTGATGGTCAGGGAGCAGAACGCCACCACCGGGTAACCGAAGCGGGCCGGATCCGGCTGCGGCACCCAGGAGCCGATCACACCGTTCTCCTGCATCCGGTCCAGCCGCGACTGCACGGTGGCGCGGGCGACCTTCAGCACCCGGGACGCCTCCAGCACGGAAGCCCGCGGGAAGTCCGTGAAGAATCGGACAATCTTTGCGTCGAGCGGGTCAACGTTCACGGCGGTTTCCTTGCCTGCAGGGATTCAATAGCGCAAATCGTCACGATTCGGGCCGGATATTCAACAAACTGCCACCATGCTCTCACGCCGCCCGCGCGCAGGGGCATCCACGGGACGGTAAATTCAAATGGTCCCAAAAGGACAACTCCACCACCGTAAGAAGGTTCGCCAGCATGACAACGAAGTCCACCGCGGAGCGCCCGGCCCTGAAACTCGGCCACAGCATGAAGCCCCGGCAGCTCACCATGATGGGACTCGGCAGCGCCATTGGCGCCGGCCTGTTCCTCGGATCGGGGGCCGGAATCCAGGCCGCCGGGCCGGCCGTCCTGATCTCCTACCTGGTCGCGGGCACCCTGATCATCATCGTGATGTGGGCCCTCGGCGAGATGGCCGCCGCGAATCCGAACAGCGGCGCGTTCTCCGTCTACGCCGAAAAGGCGATGGGCAAGACCGCCGGCGCCACCGTGGGCTGGCTCTGGTGGCTGCAGCTCGTCGTCGTCATCGCAGCCGAAGCGCTCGGTGCGGCCGGGTTGCTCTTCACCATCTGGCCGGTGGTCCCGGTGTGGGGCCTCGCGCTGATCTTCATGGCGGTGTTCACGGCCATCAACCTCGCCGGGGTGAGGAACTTCGGCGAGTTCGAATTCTGGTTCGCGATCCTCAAGGTCGCCGCCATCCTGCTGTTCCTGGCCATCGGCGCGGCCCTGCTCTTCGGCTGGCTACCGGAGGTTCCCAGCCCGGGGCTGTCCAACATCACCGCCAACTTCGCCCCGGCGGGCCTTGGCGGCATCGCCGCGGCCTTGTTCGTGGTGATCTTCGCGTTCGGCGGCACGGAAATCGTCAGCGTCGCCGCGGCCGAGACGGAGGATCCCGAACGCAGCGTGGGTCACGCGATCCGCACCGTCGTCTGGCGGATCCTGGTGTTCTACATCGGCTCCGTATTCGTCATCGCCGCGGTGCTGCCGTCGACGTCGGCAGCACTGAAGTCGCCGTTCGCCGGCGTCCTGGACCTGGCCCGCATCCCCGGGGCCGGCGCCGCCATCACCCTGGTCGCCGTCGTCGCACTGCTTTCCGCCCTCAACGCGAACCTGTACGGGGCATCCCGGATGGCCTACTCGCTGTCCGTCCGCGGCGAAGCTCCCCGGTTCCTGTCCCGGCTCACCAGGACCCGCGTTCCGGTCATCGCGGTCAGCATCTCGGTGGCGTTCGGCTTCCTCGCCGCCGTACTCGAACTGCTGTTCCCGGAACGGATCCTGCCGGCGCTTTTCCAGCTGGTGGGCTCAACCTGCCTCGTGGTGTGGGGCTCGGCCCTGGTGTCACAGCTGATCCTGCGGCGCCGGGCGGACCGCGCAGGCACGGTACTGCCGCTGCAGATGAAGGGGTTCCCGGGGATCACGATCTTCGGGCTGATCCTCCTGGCCCTGATCTTCGCCGTCGGCTTCAGCAGCCCGGACAGCAGCAAGCAGCTCTTCAGCACCATGGCGCTGATTGTCGGCATTGCCGCCGCCTGCTGGATCGGCGCCCGGCTGAACCGGACCCGGACGCCCGACGAATCCCGGGCAGTCGAGCCCAAGTAGCTCGCATTAGGGGCCGTTTTGGTCGCTCATAACGGCCCCTACTGCCAGTCAGTTGGGTAACGCCTATAGCTGCACAAATTGCCACGTGCGGCGGCGGCTTGGCTAGCGTTCTTGCGCAGAATGGTCAGCGTTTCCTGAGCTGATTGCCTAGGACTTAGACCGTGACTAGGGTCACAGGCATGGAAACACTCCCCCTCGCGGTTTCCGGCGACGACGCCGGGCCGCTCACTCCCGCCCAGCTGCGCGAGCTCTACTCGCTGATGGTCGCGGTACGGCACCTGGACACCTCGGCGATCGCTTGGCAGCGGCAAGGCATCATTCCCGGCTACGCCCCGGAGCTCGGCCAGGAAGCCGCCCAGGTGGGCAGCGGCTACGCCGTGGACACCACCCGCGATTTCGTCTTCCCCACCTACCGTGAAATGGGCGTCGCCCGGACCATGGGCGTGGACATGGTGGGCTACATGTCCACCCACAAGGCCACCTGGCACGGCGGCCTCTACGACCCGATGCAGTCCCGCCTCGCCCCGATCCAGGCCGTAGTGGCCGGATCCGTGCTGCATGCCGTCGGCTGGGCCCACGGCCAGACCCTGGAACAGAAGGACGGCGTCGCCCTTACCTACTTCGGCGACGGCGCCTCCTCGCAGGGCGACGTCCACGAGGCCCTGAACTTTGCGGCCGTGATGAAGGCACCCGTGGTCTTCTTCGTGCAGAACAACGGCTGGGCCATCTCGGTTCCCACCGAACGCCAGGTGGCCGGCGGCTCCGTCGCCGCCCGCGCGGCCGGCTACGGCATGCCGGCGCTGCAGGTCGACGGCAACGACGTCGTCGCCGTCGTCGAAGCCACCCGCCGCGCCTTCGCGCACGCCCGCTCCGGCAATGGCCCCGTGCTGATCGAGGCCATGACCTACCGGCGCGGCCCGCACTCGACCTCCGATGACCCCGGCCGCTACCGCTCCCTCGACGAGGAACGCGACAGCGCCGGCGAGGATCCGCTGGAGCGGCTCAAGCAGCGGCTGCTGGCGGACGGGATCGCCGGCGAGGAGTTCTTCGCCGAGGCCCTGGCCGCGGCCAAAGCCGAAGAGGAAGAGATCCGCACCGGCATCCAGGCCCTGGGCCCGCGCCCCGGAGCCGAAATGTTCGACCTGGTCTTCCAGGAAACCACCCCTGCCCTGCAGGCCCAGGCCGCCAACTGGCGCGAGGAGTCCGAACATGTCTAACTCGATTCTTGAAGGCGCAGCTGCCGCAGGTGACAGCACTGCCGACAACACTGCCAACAGCGCAGATGCGCCCGGCACCGAAACCCTGTCCATGCAGCAGGCGCTCAACCGCGCGCTCGACGAGGTGCTGGCCGAGAACCCCAAGGCCGTCATCTTCGGCGAGGACTGCGGCCGCCTCGGCGGGGTCTTCCGGATCACCGACGGGCTGCAGGCCAAGCACGGCGCGCAGCGGGTCTTCGACACCCCGCTGGCGGAATCCGGCATCCTCGGCATGTCCGTGGGCCTAGCGATGGCCGGCTTCCACCCCATCCCGGAAGTCCAGTTCGACGGCTTTGCCTACCCGGCGATCAACCAGATCGTCTGCCAAATCGCCCGGATGAACTACCGCAGCCGCGGCACCCTGCCGATGCCGATCACGCTGCGCGTACCCAGCTTTGGCGGCATCCGCGCGCCCGAACACCACGGCGAAAGCCTCGAGGCGCTCTTCGCCCACGTGCCCGGGCTGAAGGTGGTCTCGCCGTCGAACCCGCACGAGGCCTACCACCTGCTCAAGCACGCCGCCACGCGGCCGGACCCGGTGATCTTCATGGAGCCGAAGTCCCGCTACTGGCAGAAGGGCGAGGTGGACGTAGCCAACCCCAGCACCCCCGAGGGCGCCAAGGTCATGCGCGAGGGCCGACACCTGACCCTTGTGGCGTGGGGCGCCATGGTGGCGCGCTGCCTGCAGGTGGCGGAGCTCGCCGCCGAGGACGGGATCGACATCGAGGTCCTGGACCTGCGCTGGCTCAAGCCGATCGACGCCGAGGCGCTGGCCGCCTCCGTGCGCAAGACGCGCCGCGCCGTCGTCGTCCATGAGGCGCCGCTGACCTCCGGGCTGGGCGCCGAGGTGGCGCAGCTGATCACCCAGAGCTGCTTTGACACGCTCAAGGCACCGGTGGAGCGCGTGACCGGATTCGACGTCCCGTATCCCTCCGGCGACCTGGAGGACGAATACATCCCGAACATTGACCGGATCCTCTTCGGTATCCAGCGAGTATTGGAGTACAAACGTGGCTGAAATTTCCTTCCCGCTGCCGGATCTCGGCGAAGGGCTCATCGAGGCGACCGTGCTGGAATGGCTGGTTGCACCGGGCGACCAGGTGGAGCGGAACCAGCCGCTCGTGGAGGTCGAAACCACCAAGTCCGCCGTCGAATTGCCCAGCCCGCAGGCAGGTAAGGTAGTGCGTATCCACGGCGGGCCCGGCGACAAGATCAACGTCGGCGAGCCCCTGATCGTGTTCGAGGTGCCGGACAACACCGCCGGCATCGTGGGCACGGTCCCGAAGGAAGAGGCACCGAAGCGCCGGGTCCGCCTGAGCGCCGTACTTGATGAGGACTGACACCATGAGCGGCAGGCACACCGGCGAACAGCATTCCCACACGGTCGAGGGCACCGACCCCCAGCTCTACGTCGGGGTGCACGATCCCAAGGACGACGCCGGGCTTCGGCCGGTCCTGCTGCTGCACGGCTTCTCCTCTTCCTCCAAGCTCAACTGGGAGGACACCGGCTGGATCGCCGCCCTCACCGAGGCCGGCCGCCGCGTCATCACCGTGGACCTGCCCGGCCACGGCCGTAGCGGTGCCCCGGAGGACCGGGATTCCTACTCCCCCAGCCGGATCCGTGCGGACCTGCTGCAGATCGCGTTCGACGCCGGCGCGCGTCCGCTGCGCGACGGGGATCCGGCCAGCGGCCTGGACGTGATCGGCTACTCGCTGGGGTCCCGGCTGGCCTGGGAGTTCGGTGCGACCCAGCGCGAGCTGGTCCACCGGCTGGTGCTGGGCGGACCCAACATCGCGGACCCGCTGGCGGAGTTCGACCTGGTCGCCGCGCAGCGGTACCTGGCCGACGGCACGCCGATTGCGGATGCGTCCACCGCCGGGCTGTTGAAGATGGCCCAACTGCTGCCGAGCAACAACATCTTTGCCCTGCTCTCCCTGATCGAGGCGATCAAGGACGAGCCGTTCGACCCCGCCGAGGCGGTGCCGCAGATGCCGATGCTGCTGGTTGCCGGCGAAAAGGACGAGCGGGCCGCGTCCATGCCGGAGCTCGCCGCGCTCGGCGCCAAGGGCGGGGCGATGGTGGAACAGCTCGTCCTCCCCGCACGGAACCACACCAACGCCGTCACCAGCCGGGCGTTCAAGCAAGGGGCCATCAGCTTCCTGGGCGTCTGAGCCGCCTGGATTTTGCATCGAAGCCGAAACACAGAAGAGGCACGGACCGCGGTCCGTGCCTCTTCTGTGTGGCGTGTTTCCTGGCGGAGCTGCCGACTGACGGGCTGCTGCCTAGTGGTGGCTGCTGACGCCCAGCGGACGGCCGCGGGTTTCCTTGGCCAGCACGACGCCGACGGCGGAGATGACGCAGAGGATCATGATGTAGATGCCGATGGAGCCGGTCCAGTGCGTGCCCTGCAGCAGGGCCTCGGCAATGGTCGCCGCGAAGGCGCCGCCCAGGATGGCGCCGAAGGCGTAGCCGATGGAGATGCCGGAGTAGCGGACGTTTGCCGGGAACATCTCGGCGTACATCGCGGACATCGGGCCGTAGGACAGGCCGAGGCCGATGGTCAGCACGAACAGCGCGACGCCGTAGAGGAGGATGTCCTTGGTGTCGATCAGGGCGAACATCGGGATCATCCAGGCGAAGACAATCCCGTAGCCGATCAGGAAGGTCTTGACCCGGCCGATCTTGTCAGAGAGCCAGCCGCCGACCAGGGTGAAGATGAGCCAGCCGAAGGATGCCAGCGTGGTGGCCAGCAGAATCTGCGGGGTGGGCATCTTCAGCGTCTTGGTGGCGTAGGAGATGAAGAACGCGATCAGCAGGTAGCCGGCGGCGTTGTTGCCGATGAAGATCATCGTGGAGTAGAGGACGGCCTTCTTGTGCTTGCGGATCAGCTCGCCCAGGGGAGCCTTACTTTCTTCCTTGCGGTCCTGCATCTCCTTGAAGACCGGGCTCTCGGCCACGGCGCGGCGGATGAGGTAGCCGACCACGATCAGCACGATCGAAAGCAGGAACGGAACCCGCCAGCCCCACGCGCCGAAGTCTTCCTTGGACATGCTGGTGTTGAGGAAGAACAGCAGGCCGGTGGCGAGGATCATGCCCACCGGAACACCGATCTGCGGGTAGGCGCCGAACAGTCCGCGCTTGCTCATCGGGGCGTGCTCGACGGCCATCAGCGCAGCGCCGCCCCATTCACCGCCGGCGGAGAAGCCCTGGATGACGCGGAGCAGGATGAGGAGGACGGGGGCCCAGAAACCGATCTGGGCGTAGGTCGGCAGCATGCCGATCAGCGCCGTCGCGGCACCCATCATCACCAGGGTGAAGACCAGCATCGCCTTGCGGCCGAGGCGGTCGCCGAGGTGCCCGGCAATGATGGCACCGAGCGGCCGGAACAGGAAGCTGATACCGATCAGGGCGAAGGACAGAATCTGCGCCAGGCCCGGGTTGGACGCGTTGAGGGGCGCCAGGAAGAGCGGGGACAGCAGCGTTGCTGTCAGCTGGGCGAAGATGAAGAAGTCGTACCACTCGATGGTGGTGCCGACCAGCGTCCCGGCGAGGACCTTACGTTCCTCATGCTTGCTGCTGGGGCCCGCCTCAGAATCAACGGTGGAAGTTGCGGTCATTGGAACTCCGTAGCTGGGGGCAGAGGTACTGCCCGGGTGGGTGCGAGTGAATAACTAAATGCCTCATGAATTACTGATCGAACGGTCAGTTAGTAACTGCGATCATACTATGAAAACTGTGATAGAGCACACATTTCGCTGGATGTGTCCGTAAAGGTGGCTGCCGGCCGGGGATAACGGCCGGCAGGAGCTGTTCAGGGCTCCATCGCGAGTTCTATAATCGAACGCATTGTTCATATATAGAACGCTGTGCCAGAACGCTACTGCACTGTGAGCCGCAGCACAAGACTCTTCCTGCCCGCCCCTAGGATGGACCTCATGACCCCGAACGTCGGCAGCACCCACGCCCCGCCCTCCCAAACGCTCTCGCGAGGCATCCGGGCACTGGAGATCCTGGCCGACGCTCCGGAGCCGCTCACCATCGCCGAACTCGCCGACGCCATGGGCGTCCACCGCTCGGTGGCCTACCGCATCCTGCGCACCCTCGAGGACCACTCGCTGCTGGTCCGCGACGACGCCGGCCGGGTCCAGCCCGGTCCCGGCCTGGCCGTCCTCGCCCGGGGTGTGGCGCGCAACCTGCAGACCGCCGCACTGCCGGAGCTCACCCAGCTGGCCAACGCCCTGACCATGAGCGCTTTCGTGGCCGTCTGGGACCGGGAGGACTGCGTCACCCTGGTCACCGTGGATCCCCGCCACACCGGGGCGGCCGTAGTCCAGCACCCCGGGTCCCGGCACCCGGTCAGCGCCGGCGCCCCCGGCATCGCGATCCAGTCCGCGCTTTCGGAGCAGGAATGGCAGCGCCTCGCCCCCGGCATCCCCTACCGCCCCGAGGCAGCCGAGGCGCGACTCCGCGGCTTCGCGGCCAGCCACGACGAGGTCATCCCGGGCGTCTCCTCGCTCGCCGTGCCGGTCAGGGTTCCCGGCGGGCGTCCGGCCGCCCTCGCCGTGGTCTACATCCGCGCCGCGCAGGATCCGGCCGAAGTTGCGGCCGCGCTGTCGGCGAGCGCCGCGCGCATCGAGGCGCAGCTGGCCTGACGCCGTCCCGACGGCGCTGCGCCCTGGGCCTTGACAAGCAGCCCCGGCTCGGGCAGTTTAGTATTGTATACGATTTCATACTCAATGAGGAGATGCGATGGAGCAGCTTTCGCAGGACGCCCTGGCCGCCGCCGGCAAAGTCATCGCGGTGCACATCAACTACCCCAGCCGGGCCGCCCAGCGCGGCCGGACCCCGGAGCAGCCCTCCTACTTCCTGAAGCCCACCTCCTCGCTGAGCCTCTCCGGCGGCACGGTCGAACGCCCCGCCGGCTGCGAGCTCCTGGCCTTCGAGGGCGAGGTGGCGCTGGTGATCGGCACCCGTGCCCGCCGCGTTGCCCCCGATGAGGCCTGGCGCCATGTCGGCTTCGTCACCGCGTCCAACGACCTGGGCGTCTACGACCTGCGCTATGCGGACAAGGGCTCCAACCTGCGCTCCAAGGGCGGGGACGGCTTCACCCCCGTGGGGCCCGGCCTCCTCCCGGCCGCGGAGGTGGACCCGGAGGGCCTGCGCCTCCGCACCTGGCTCAACGGCGAACTGGTGCAGGAAGACACTACCGGAACCCTGCTGTTTCCCTTTGCGCGCCTCGTCGCAGACCTCTCCCAGCTCCTCACCCTGGAGCCGGGCGACATCATCCTGACCGGCACGCCCGCCGGCGCCTCCGTAGCCCAGCCGGGCGACGTGATGGAGGTCGAGGTGGACGCCCCGGCGTCGGGACTCACCACCGGCCGGCTGACGACGACGGCGGTCCAGGGCACCGTGCCGCTGGCCGGCTACGGAGCGCAGCCGCGCAGCGACGACGCCCAGCGCGCAGAGGCGTACGGCACTCCGGCCGCCGAACAGGCCGCGCCGAAAAGCGTGCTGACCCCGGAACTCAAGGCAAAGCTCGGATCCGTCGCGACCGCCACCCTGAGCTCCCAGCTGCGCAAACGTGGGCTGAACAACGTCAGCATTGACGGTCTGCACTCGACCCGCCCGGACCGCACCGTCGTCGGCGTCGCCCGGACGCTGCGCTACGTGCCCAACCGCGAGGACCTGTTCAAGACCCACGGCGGCGGCTTCAACGCCCAGAAACGCGCCATTGACTCGCTCCAGGAAGGCGAAATCCTGGTCATGGAGGCCCGCGGCGAAAAAGGGACCGGAACGGTCGGCGACATCCTGGCCCTACGCGCCCAGGTCAACGGTGCCGTGGCCGTCATCACCGACGGCGGCGTCCGCGACGTCACCGCCGTCGGCGCCCTGGAGATGCCCACCTTCTTCGCCAACGCCCACCCCGCGGTCCTCGGCCGGCGCCACATCCCCTGGGACGTTGACCTCACCATTTCCTGCGGCGGTGCTACGGTGCAGCCCGGGGACATCATCGTGGGGGACGCGGACGGCATCCTCGTGATCCCGCCGGCCCTGGCCGAGGAAGTGGCCAACGACGCCCTGGTCCAGGAAGCCGAGGAAAGCTTCATCGCCGAGATGGTCGCCGCCGGGCACAGCGTGGACGGCCTCTACCCGATGAACGCACAGTGGCAGGAAAAGTACCGGTCGTGGGCCGCGGACCGGGGACAGTCCCGGCCATGACCAGTGCAGTGACCGCGAGCGCCGGCGCCGCAGGACAGGCTGGCGCGGTAGCCGCGGCCGCCACCGCCAGCAAGTCGGAACAGGCCTACGCGGCCATCAAGGCCAGCATCCTCAGCGGAGAGTACTCCCCCGGCTACCGGCTGGTGCTGGCCAAGATCGCCGAGGACCTCGGCTTCAGCGTCGTCCCGGTCCGCGAAGCCATCCGGCGGCTCGAGGCGGAGAACCTCGTGGTGTTCGAACGCAACGTCGGCGCCACCGTGGCCGGGATCGATCCCACCGAGTACCTCTACACGATGCAGACGCTGGGGATCGTCGAAGGCGCCGCGACTGCCCTGTCCGCCCCGCTGATCTCCGCCGCGGACATCGCCCGGGCCCGCGCCGTGAACGAGCTGATGCGTGAGTGCCTGGCGGACTTCGACCCGGTGCGCTTCACGAGCCTGAACCGGGACTTCCACAGCGTCCTCTTCGAACACTGCCCCAACCCGCACATCCTCGACCTCGTGCACCGCGGCTGGAACCGGCTGCAGGCACTGCGCTCCTCCACCTTCAGCTACGTGCCCGGCCGCGCCCGGCAGTCCGTCGAGGAACACGAGGCGCTGCTGAAGCTGCTGGAAGCGGGCGCCCCGGCCGACGACGTCGAACGCGCCGCCCGCGCGCACCGCACCGCGACCCTCGAAGCGTACCTGGCCCACCGGGCACCATCCCCCTGACCACCGCGGGAACGCCCCCGCTTCCGCTCCCCCGAACTCTAAGGAAACAACAATGAAGTTCCGTTCCGATCCCCAGCAGCACCTCAAAGGCTCCCTCGCCGCGATGTTCACCCCTTTTACCGCGTCCGGCGACGTCGATCATGACAGCCTGCGGAACATGGTCGAATGGCAGATCGCCAGCGGCTCCTCCGGCATCACGATCGGCGGGTCCACCGGGGAGCCCAGCGCCCAGTCGGTGGAGGAACGCGCCGCCGCCATCCGCGCCACGGCCGAGGCGATCGGCGACCGCGTGCCCTTCATGGCCGGCACCGGAACGGCGAAACTGCAGGAGACGCTGGAACTGACGCAGGCCGCCGTCGACGCCGGCGCGGACGCATCGATGATCATCACGCCGTACTACTCCCGGCCCACGCAGGAAGCCCTGTACCGCTGGTATGCCACCGTCGCCACGGAGTTCCCGGAGATGCCGTTCGTGATCTACAACGTGCCGTCCCGCACCGCGGTGGACATGGCCCCCGAAACGGTGGCGCGGCTGTTCCGCGATTTCGACAACATCGTCGGGATCAAGGAGACCACCAAGGACTTCGAACACTTCTCCCGCGTCATGCACCTGGCCGGCAAGGACCTGCTGGTCTGGTCCGGCATCGAACTGCTGTGCCTGCCGCTGATGGCGATTGGCGGCGTCGGCTTCATCTCGGCGCTGGCAAACATCGCGCCGAAGGCCTCCGCGGACATGTACAACGCCTGGGTCGACGGCGACTTCGAGACCGCCCGGAAGATCCACTACGGCGTCCACCCGCTGGTGGACCTGCTGTTCGTCGAGACCAACCCCGCGCCCAGCAAGTGGCTGATGGCCGAGGCCGGCCTGATCGCCTCCGACTACGTCCGCCCGCCGCTGATCACCCCCACCGACGCCGGGCTCAAGAAGATCACCGAACTGATGGAGGCCGGCCGGGAGTACCTCACCCCGGTGGACGGCTTCCGGATCGCCAAATAGCAGCTGCACCGCAGCACACCGCAACTTCAACGCCGAAGCAAAGGATCGACCCATGGCTGAGCACTACATTCCGGACGATTTGCCCACCCGCATCCAGCACTACATCGACGGCCAGTTCGTCGACTCCGTCAGCGGCAAGACCTTCGATGTCCTGGACCCGGTTTCCAACGAAACCTACGCCACGGCGGCCGCCGGGCAGCAGGAGGACATCGACCTCGCCGTAGCCGCCGCCCGCAAGGCCTTCACCGAGGGGCCCTGGCCACGGATGAAACCGCGCGAGCGTGCCCGGGTCCTGAACAAGATCGCCGACGCCGTCGAGGCCCAGGAATCCCGGCTGGCGCAACTGGAAACCTTCGACACCGGCCTGCCCATCACCCAGGCCAAGGGCCAGGCGCTCCGGGCCGCGGAGAACTTCCGGTTCTTTGCCGACCTGATCGTGGCGCAGTTCGACGACGCCATGAAAGTCCCCGGCGCGCAGATCAACTACGTCAACCGCAAGCCGATCGGCGTCGCCGGCCTGATCACGCCGTGGAACACGCCGTTCATGCTGGAGTCCTGGAAGCTCGCCCCTGCGCTGGCCACCGGCAACTGCGTGGTGCTCAAGCCCGCCGAATTCACGCCGCTGTCCGCCTCGCTCTGGGCGAAGATCTTCAAGGACGCCGGACTGCCCGACGGCGTGTTCAACCTGGTCAACGGCCTCGGCGAAGAAGCCGGCGACGCCCTGGTCAAGCACCCGGACGTGCCGCTGATCTCCTTCACCGGCGAGACCACCACCGGCAAGACGATCTTCCGCAACGCGGCGGAGAACCTCAAGGGCTTGTCGATGGAACTTGGCGGCAAGAGCCCGGCGATCATCTTCGACGACGCCGACCTGGACGCGGCGATCGATTCGACCCTGTTCGGTGTCTTCTCGCTCAACGGCGAGCGCTGCACGGCCGGCTCGCGGATCCTGGTCCAGCGCGGCATCTACGAGGAGTTTTGCGAGAAGTACGCCGCCCGGGCCAAGAACATCGTGGTCGGCGACCCGCACGACCCGAAGACCGAGGTCGGCGCGCTGGTGCACCCGGAGCACTACGAGAAGGTTGCCCGCTACGTCGAGATCGGCAAGTCCGAGGGACGGCTGCTGGCCGGCGGCGGGAGGCCCGAGGGGCTGGATACCGGCAACTACATCGCCCCCACGGTCTTCGCCGACGTCAAGCCGGACGCCCGGATCTTCCAGGAGGAGATCTTCGGCCCGGTGGTGGCGATCACCCCGTTCGAAGACGACGCCGAGGCGCTGGCCCTGGCGAACAACACCCGTTACGGCCTGGCCGGCTACGTCTGGACGAACGACCTGACCCGGGCGCACAACTTCTCGCAGAACCTTGAAGCTGGCATGGTCTGGCTCAACAGCCACAACGTCCGGGACCTGCGCACCCCCTTCGGCGGCGTCAAAGCCTCCGGCCTGGGCCACGAGGGCGGCTACCGCTCGATTGACTTCTACACCGCCCAGCAGGCCGTCCACATCACCCTCGGCAGCGTCCACACCCCCAAGTTCGGCGCCGCGGCGGAGCACTGAAACACCTCCCCTCCTCAACGAAGAGAGAATTTCCATGAACGACATCATCACCCCCACCGTGCCCGCACCGGACATTGTCCGCTGCGCCTACATGGACCTCGTGGTCACCGACCTGGAAAAGTCCCGCGCGTTCTACGTGGACCTGCTGGGCCTGCACGTCACCTACGAGGATGAGGACGCGATCTACCTGCGCTCCTTCGAGGAGTTCATCCACCACAACCTCGTGCTGCGCAAGGGTCCGGTGGCGGCGGCCGCGGCATTCGCCTACCGGGTCCGCACCCCCGGGGACGTGGACAAGGCCGAGGCCTACTTCGCCGAGATGGGCTGCCGCACGGAGCGCCGGAAGGACGGCTTCGCCCGCGGCATCGGGGACGCGGTCCGGGTGGAGGACCCCTTGGGCTTCCCCTATGAGTTCTTCTACGAGGTGGAGCACGTGGAGCGCCTCACCCAGCGCTACGACCTCTACAGCGCCGGGGAACTGGTGCGGCTGGACCACTTCAACCAGGTCACGCCGGACGTGCCGCGCGGCCGGAAGTACCTCGAGGACCTGGGCTTCCGGGTCTCCGAGGACATCAAGGACTCCGACGGCGTCACCTACGCGGCCTGGATGCACCGCAAGCAGACCGTGCACGACACCGCCCTCACCGGCGGCGACGGGCCGCGGATGCACCACATTGCCTTCTCCACCCACGAGAAGCACAACATCATCCAGATCTGCGACAAGATGGGCGCGCTGCGGATCTCGGACCGGATCGAGCGCGGTCCCGGCCGGCACGGCGTGTCCAACGCCTTCTACCTCTACATCCTGGATCCCGACGGGCACCGGGTGGAGATCTACACCCAGGACTACTACACGGGCGATCCGGACAACCCCACGGTGACCTGGGACGTGCACGACAACCAGCGCCGCGACTGGTGGGGAAACCCCGTGGTCCCGAGCTGGTACACGGAGGCTTCCCTGGTCCTGGACCTGGACGGCAAGCCGCAGCCGATCGTGATCCGCACCGACAGCAGCGAAATGGCCGTCACGGTCGGCGCCGACGGCTTCGCCTACACGCGTGAGCCCGGCGAGGAGCGCGGTTTCAAACTGGGCTCCCAGCTCTAATTCACCCAACTGACTCGCATTAGTTGTCGTTTACAGCCTTCATAACGACAACAATTGCGATTCAGTTGGGGTTATTTGGCCGCCGCCGTCCTCTTGTTCCGTCGCTGGAGGACGACGGCGGCCACCGCTCCGAGCACGAACAGCGCGGCCGCTGCGCAGACCGGAACCAGGAACGCGGCCGAATAGCCGGAGTTCTGCGCCAGTTGGCCGGCGATGGAGGAGCCCAGCGCTGTCCCGGCCACGATGCCGCTGGCCAGCGCCGTCATCACCGTGCCGAGTTTCCCTTCCGGGGCCACGACGCCGCCGATGGCGAACACGGTGACCATCAGCGGGCCCACCGGCAGGCCCAGGACCAGCAGCACCAGGATCATCGGCAGCGCGGTGGACGGCAGGAGCAGCAGCGCCGCGAACCCGGCCATCAGCGCCGCGCAGGCCAGCCAGCGGGCGTTGACGCTGAACCGCCGGGGCCAGTACGCCACGGAGAGCGCGGCCGCGGCGGAGCTCAGGCCCATCACCGCATAGAGCAGGCCCGCCAGCTCGGAGGTGGCGAAGCTGGCCGAGAAGGAACTCAGCGACGTCTGGGTGGACCCGAAGAAGGTGCCCATGCAGACCATGGCCAGCACCGGCAGGGCGACGGCGGCGGAGGCCGCCGTGCGCTGCCCGGGCGCCAGGGCCTTGCGTTGCCGGCGGGCGGCTGCCGAGGCTGAGCGGCTCGGGGCGGCGGCGCGCGGCACCGCACGGTGGGTCGGGTGCACGGCAAACGCCGGAACCAGGATGAGGGTGAGCGCGGCCGCGAGCGCCAGCGGCAACCAGGGGCTGAGCAGGCTGGCGAGAATTCCTACCAGGGCCGGGCCCAGCACGAAGGTCAGCTCGTCGGCGGTGCTCTCATAGGACAGCGCGGTGTCCAGGTCTTCGGTGTGTCCGGTTCCGCCGCGGGAGCTCAGGGCCATCCAGCGGACCCGCGCCAGCGGGCCGACCTGCGGGCAACTGGCGCCGGCCACGAAAGCAGCGGCGAGCACGGGAACGGCGGCAGCCAGCTCCCGGGCGCCCGGCACCAGGTAGGCAACGAGAATGAGGGCGGCCACGGCGGCCGTGTTGAGGACCGCGGACACGATCAGGACGGGACGTTGGCCCAGCCGGTCAGCGAGGGCGCCCAGCACGGGGGCGCCGAGTGCCGAGCCGATGCCGACGGCACCCGCTGCAGCCCCGCCCACGGCGTAGGAGTCGGTAACGGCTGTGACGAGCGTGAGGGCGCCGACGGTCAGCATGGCCAGCGGGAGGCGGGCGAAAAGTCCCAGCGGGATGAAACTCCGGCCAGCCAGGAGGGGCAGCCGGGCGAAGCGGCCGCCGCTAGACGGTGCCGCGGGCGCGGTGGCGGGAGGGGTCGTCGTGGAGGACGGTGAAGGGTTCATGATTCCGGGTTCGTTCGATGGTGCGCATCGTCCCTCCTCCCGATGCGCGCGACCCGGTAACCCTCCGAATTATACCTGAGGCGGGGGACTCAGGCCTGGGCGTCGTCGGAGATGTGCAGGGTGGAACCGTTGCGGCCTTTGACCACCTGGAGCTGGGTGGTGATCCGCTGTTTCATTTCCGCCACGTGGCTCACCAGGCCCACGACACGGCCTCCGTCGCGGAGACCTTCCAGCGCGTCCATGACCTGTTCGAGTGATTGTTCATCGAGGCTGCCGAAGCCCTCGTCCACGAAGAGGGTTTCGATGTCCACTCCGCCGGATTCCATTTGCACCACGTCCGCAAGGCCGAGGGCCAGCGCGAGCGAGGCCATGAAGGACTCCCCGCCGGAGAGGGTGGCGGTGTCGCGGCGCTGGCCGGTCCACTGGTCCACGACTTCGAGGCCCAAACCGGATTTCTGCCCCCGGGCGGCTTTGGCGTCGGTGTGCTGCAGGGTGTAGCGGCCGTCGCTCATGCCGATCAGCCGTTCCGAGGCCGCTGCCGCCACCTGTTCCAGCCTCGCGGCCAACACGTAGCTGTTCAGGCTCATGCGGTAGTTGTTGTCTCCGCCGCCGCGGGCCGCCTCGGCCACGGCGGTCCACAGCGCCGCCCGTTCGCGGGGTTCCCGGCCGGCTGCCGCAAGCTCCCCGTATTCGGCGGAGATCCGGCCCAGGGTCCGCACCGAATTCCCGGCAAGTCCGGAGGCCAGTGCGGCCTCCCGGGCGTCGCGTTCCGCCGCGGCGCACTCGGCCCTGAGCTGATCGAGCGCACTGTCGTCCACCGGGCCGTCGGTTGCCAGCTCGCGGGCGGCCAGGGCGAGTTCCTCACCGGCGAAGAGTTCCGTAAGCCGGGCGGCTTCGTCCTGCCCGGCACGGACGGCGGCTTCCAGGCCGGCCGCATCCGGAGCGGGAAGGAGTACCGAACGGGCCGCCTCCGCCGAGGCAAAGCCGGCGTCCGGCAGCGCCCGCTCAAGGTGGGCACGCGCGTCAGTTGTCCGAACGCGGGCCTGTTCCAGGTTGCCGGTGGCCGCATCGGCGTGTTCGAGCAGGGCCGTCGCGCCGTGGACCGCCGCGAGCCGTGCCCCGAGGGTGGCGTGCCCGGAGCGCAGGCCGGCCAGGGCGGTCTCGATTCCTTCAGCCTCTCCGCGGACCCCGCTGAGGGACGCCTCGGCCTCCGCGATGGCCAGGGCAGTCGCCGTCCGGGCCTCTTCGGCAGCCGAAACCTCGTCCTCCAATTCGGACCGCCGTGTCCGGTTGGCTGCAAGCTCCGCGGCGGCGCGGCTGGCTTCGGCCGCCCGCTCCTTCGCCAGCGCGGCCTCGTTGCTTGCCACCTCGGGCGCAGTGTCGCCGCCCTGGGCCGCCAGCACGGCGAGGCTTTGTTGGGCTTCGCCGAGTTCGCGCTCCAGCGCCGACAGCACGGCCTCCGCCGCCTCGGCGTCCTGCTCTGCGGTCTTCTCGGCTTCGGCGATGGCCAGGGCGGATGCCGCAGCCGGCGCAGGGGCCGGGTGCTCGGCACTGCCGCAGACCGGACACGGTTCGTCCGGGCGCAGCTGGGCCGCGAGTTCGGCGGCGGCGTTGGCGAGCCGCTCTTCCCGGAGGTCCAGCCAGCGCTGCCGGCGGTCCTGGTGGGTGTCGCGGGCCGCGCGGCGCCGTTCGATGATCCGTGCACAGTTATCCGCGGCGGTTCCATGGCGGCCCACAATGGCGACCAGCTCGTCCGCCGCGGCGGCTTCCTTGGTGCGCAGCTGGACTTCGGCAGCAAGTTCCTCGAGCGGGGCCAGTGCTGCAAGGAGGCCGGCGGACTCGAGGCGCAAGGCGTCCAGGGCCGCGGCGCCGGAGCGGCTTGCCGTGTGCAGCCCGTCCAGGGTGCGCTGAAGTTCGGCGCTCCGGTCCTTCAGGGTTGCCAGCCGGTCCTCGTCCGGCAGCCTTTCCTCCAGCACGGCGCGGAGCGAGCGCAGCCGGCCCAGTTCGCTCCGCAGCACCGCTGCCTCGGGCAGTGGCGCGCCAGCCGGTCCGCCGGATGTCTGGAGGGCAGCCTGCAGCGGGGCCAGCTCCGGGTCGGTAAGAGCTGCGGTGCGGAGCTCCTCGGCCGCGCCGGCGGCGGCCGCGGCCGCCCGTTCCTCGGCCGCCTCGGCGCTGTCCAGTGCCTGCAGTTGGCCGCCAAGGACTTCCGCTTTCCGGTGCTGTTCCAGCAGGGCAGCTTTCTCCCGCAGCTCGGGGCCCGCTGCCTCGGCTGCGGCCCGCCGGTGTTCCGCGGCCGCAAGTTTCGCCTGGCGTGCGGCCCGCGCCGTCACGTCCTCCAGCCGGGCGGCCAAATCGGCGCCGTGCCGCTCCGCCTTGAGCGCGGCGGCCTGGCGTTCCCCGGCGGCCGACTCCGCAACGGCCGCAAGCCGGTCCAGCAGCTGCTCGGCCTGAGCGCGGTCAAGGGCCTCCTCCAGTTCCAGGCCCAGACCCGCGGTCTCCGCTTCGGCTTGGGCCAGCAGGAGTTCGAGTTTGTTGTTCAGGCTTTCCACTTCGCTGCGGGCCGCGGCGGCGCGGCGGCCCAGTTCCTGTTCCACCGCTTCGAAGCGCTGGGTGCCGAAGAGGCTTTGGAGCAGCACCAGCCGGTCGGCCGCTTTGGAACGCAGAAACGCGGCGAAGTCGCCCTGGGGTAGCATCACCACGCGGGTGAACTGTTCGCGGTCCATGCCGAGCAGGGCGGTAATCTCAGCTCCCGCCTCGTCGTTGCGGCCGGACTTTTCCAGCCACTCGCCGTCGATCCGCTCCCGCAGCAGGGTATTGGCTTTCTGCTCGGTGAACCCGTTCTTGCCCCGGGCGCTGGGTTTGTTCCAGGCGGGCGTCCGGGACACCTCAAAATGCCGGCCCTGCGCGGAGAACTCGCAGGTGACGCGCGGTTCGGCGGCCGGGTCGGCGTGGTCGCTGCGCAGCCGTTTCCCTTCCTGCCGGGCGCCGGGAACGGAGCCGTAGAGGGCGAAGCAAATGGCGTCCAGGACGCTGGTCTTTCCCGCGCCGGTGGCCCCGTTGAGCAGGAAGAGCCCGTGGGCGCTGAGCCGGTCGAAGTCGATGCGCTCGGTGCCGGCAAAGGGGCCGAAGGCTGAAATATCCAGGCGGTGGATCCTCACCGGGACACCCCTTCCAGTCGGACGGCTTCAAGGGCTTCGGCCAGGACTCCGGACTCCGCCTCATCGGCGGCGCGGCCGCGGACATGTTCCAGGAAGCCGCAGCAGATCGAGAGATCGTCCCCGGCCTGCGCCAGCCTGCTGCTGTAGCTGGTCTTGGCCGAAGCCTCGGCACCTTCCGGGTCGAAGCCCAGGACCAGGGTGTCGGGAAAGCGCGCCCGCAGCCGTTCCATGGCCTGGTTCGGACGTTGCGCGTCGGTCAGCGTGATCTGGCAGTAGGCGCCCTCGGCCCAGGCGAACTCCTCGTTCGAGAGCAGTTCCTCGAGTTTCCCGCGCAAGGTGGCGAGCCGGCGGGGCGCTTCCCACAACACTTCGGTGACGGCAGTGACCCCGCTGGCATCGACGTCGATCATCCAGCCGCCCTTTTGGTGCTTCGCCTCGGAGAACGAATAGGCCAGCGGTGAGCCGGAGTAGCGGACCGCGGGCGAGAGCGACTGCCTGCCGTGCAGGTGGCCCAGGGCGGTATAGCTGAAGCCGTCGAAGAGATCGAGCGGCACGGCGCCGACCCCGCCGATGCTTAGGTCCCGTTCGCTGTCGGAACTGATCCCGCCGCTGGCGAAAGTGTGCGCGAGCACCACGGAATGGACGGTCCGGTGTTGCGACCGGGCCTCGATGTCGGCACGGACCAGCGCGGTGGCGGCGCGGGTCACTTCGAAGTGGCTGGCAGTCTCGACGCCCAGCTGCCCTGCAACGAGCCGCGGCTCCAGCCAGGGGATGCCGTAGATCGCCAGCACCGGCCCGTCGTCGGTGGACCCAGCAGCCCCAGACCCGCCTTCACCGGATTCGGCGTCGTTCGGGAGCGGCAGCAACAGCGGCGTGTCCAGCTCCGCGAGCCGGGTGCGCAGGTGCACTCCCCCGCGTTCGAGCAGGCGGGAGGCGAAGCCGAGCCGGATGGCCGAATCATGGTTGCCGCTGGTCAGCACCACCTTCGCACCGGCACCGCTGAGCCGCACCAAGGCGTCGTCGAGCAGGCCCACGACGTCGACGCCGGGCAACGCCCGGTCGTACACGTCGCCGGCGATGAGGACGACGTCGACCGATTCTTCACGGACGACGCCGACGAGCTGGTCGATGAAGGCCCGCTGGGCGTCGAGCATCCCGACGCCGTGGAATGAACGGCCCAGGTGCCAGTCCGAGGTGTGCAATAACCGCATGCCACTACGCTATCGGCTGGCACCGACAGTAAAGCGCACCGGCACCCGTGACGGGGCGCCCGGCGTTACGGGGTGGGCCTGTCGGGTTTGTCGAAGAAGGCGCGGGCTTCATCGGCCGGGGCAGACCGCGGAGTGTCCCCGGCGTCGGCCGCGCCACCGGCGCTAACGGGCTCCACGGCGGAACCGGCGTCCACGTCGTCGTCGAACCCATCTTCCGGCTCGGGGCCGCCGGAGACGGGCAGCGCCCGTCCCGGCGTGTGGGCAAAACCACGGAACACCAGGCCGGCCACCGCGGCGCCGGCCAGCGGCGCCACCCAGAAGAGCCAGAGCTGGCCCAGGGCGTCCGGGCTGCTGAAGATCGCGGAAGCGGTGGCACGCGCCGGGTTGAACGGGGCATTCCCGATGCTCTGGCCCAGCTGCAGCAGCACGGCCATACTCAGGCCGACGGCGAAGGGAGCCGCGGCCTTTGCCGGGTTGCGTCCCGCGGTGGTGCCGAGATAGACCGCGACCAGCAGGGCGGCGCCGAGCACCTCGACCAGCAGCACGCCGGCCATCGGCGCCTGGATCACGGAGCGGCTGTCGAAGCCCGCCGCGACGGTGTCGAAGGCCGTCTGCGTGCCGTTGAGCTTGGGCACGGTGCGCAGGACGCCGAACAGCGTGAGCGCCCCGAGCAGGGCTCCGGCCAGCTGCGCGCCGAGGTAGGCGGCGGCGTCGAGGGCCCGGATCCGGCCGGCGATCGCGTTGCCGACGGTGACGGCCGGGTTGAAATGGCCGCCGGACAGGTAGCCGAAAGCCAGCATGGCCGCCGTGAGGGCCAGGCCCGCAGCCAGCGAGGCGGACATCGGGTTGTACTGCGGAACGGCGAACAGCGGCACGCCCAGGCCCACCACCACGACGAAGAGGGTTCCCAAGGCCTCGGCGGACAGCCGGGCGGCGAGGCCGGTCCGACGGAGATCGGGGACGAAGGCCGGCCGGGCGATGCCCGGCTCGGAGGCTTGGACTGGCATGGTCATGGCGCGGGAATCCTTTGGCTGGGGGTCATGGTCTGATTGGAGTCTGCCAGCGGAGGCTGGACTTTCGCTGGCGGCCTGCCGGGCGGCCGGCAGCTAGCCGCCGAGGGCGATCGCGGCCACCGTGCTCGCGGCGAGCGCCAGGACAGCCGCCGTCGCGCTGAACATCAACGCTGCCGGGGCTCCTTCGGTGGAGCCGCGCAACTGCCGGGAGCGCACCCTGACGCAGACGAAGAGGACCACGGTGGATCCGAGCGCAGCGGCGGCGCACAGGCCCAGGTAGTCTAAGCGCCCCGCGGCTGGACTTTCCGGACCGGACAGCGCCCAGGTGCGCCAGATGAACAGATCGGCGACGACGAGGGCCAGCAGCGTCCGGCCCCAGGCAAGGGTGGTGCGCTCCGGCTGCAAGCCGGGGTCCCGCGGCGCAGTGGTCACCGGGCAACGAGGATCAGGATGGCGATGGTGAGCGCGGCAATGGCGACGCCGACGGTCATGATCAGCATCAGCCCGGAGTACGGCAGTTCCCGGTTGTTGCGCATCGCGGCTTCCATCCGGCCCCAGCGGTGGTAGGCCAGTGCCGCCAGTCCGGCGCCGAGGACAGCCAGCACGACGCAGACGGCGATCCGGACGGGACCCGGCGCAATGTTGGGCGCCAGCTGGTCAATGGCGAGCGCGCCGGCAATCAGAGCCAGCGAGGTCCTCACCCAGGCCAGGAAGGTCCGCTCATTGGCGAGCGTAAACCTGTAGTCCGGCGTGCTGCCTGTCTTCCGCCACGCTGGTTCGCGCATCCGTCTCCCCTGCCTGAGTCCGCTGGTCATGTCCGCGGCACCACAGCCAACATGGCGCCATCAGCACCCTACCGGGATATGCCGGCGATCCAGTCCGGCGCATCGTTCCCGGCCGGCCCGTTCCCGGGAGGCCCGGCCACCGGGGTAAATTTGAAGCCATGAACATCGAGTCCGGCAGCACCCCGGCGGCGCCGACGCCGTCCCACGAATCCCGCATCCATGGTTGCCTGCTGGGCGGCGCGCTGGGCGATTCGCTGGGCTACGCCGTCGAATTCTCGAAAATCGACGAGATCCGCGCCATGTACGGCCCGGAAGGACTGCGGGACTTCGCCGAGCTCGACGGCGGCAGCCACTTCTCCGACGACACCCAGATGACGCTGTATACGGTGGACGGCCTGCTGGAGGCTCTCGAATGGGCCAACTCGGGCGTGGCGGCGGACACGAACGCCTGCCTCTGGCTCTCCTACCTGCGCTGGCTGGCCAGCCAGGGCGTGGCCCTGCCGGATGCCGCCCCCTTCCAGCCGCCGCGCTGGATCGACAGCCATGAGGTGCTCCGGCACCGCCGCGCTCCCGGCAATGCCTGCCTCAGCGGGCTCGCCACCGGGGAAATGGGGACCGTCCACCGGCCGGTCAACCTGGATTCCAAGGGCTGCGGCACGGTGATGCGCTCGGCGCCCTTTGGATTGATTCCCCACGTCCCGGCGGAGGCGGTCTACAAGATGAGCGCGGATGCGGCGTCCCTGACTCATGGGCATCCCGCGGCCCGGCAGAGCGCCGGGGTGTTCAGCCTGCTGATCCACGCCCTGGTCAATGGCGAAGACCTGCACAGCGCGGCGGGAGCCGCGCTCGCGCACCTGCAGGACGGCCCGCTGCCAAAGGGCGAGGAGCCGGATCCCGCCCTGGTCGACCGGCTGACGGCGTCCCTGCGCCTTGCCGGCGCCTCCGCACGCGGGTCCGAAGACGAGAGTTCACCGGGCCTGCTCGGCGCAGAAGAACTGGTGCGTGAACTGGGCGAAGGCTGGGTGGCCGAGGAAGCCCTCGCCGTCGCGCTCTATGCCGTGCTGGCCACCGCACCGGAAGCGACGGCGGCTGCCAGCCCGGCGGAGCACTTCCGGGCGGCGATCGCGGTGGCGGTAAACCACAGCGGCGACAGCGATTCCACCGCCTCGATCGCCGGCAACATCCTGGGAGCGCATTACGGCGAGGAGTGCCTGCCGGCGGACTGGCTCGCCGCGCTCGAGGCGCCCGAGGTCATCCGCGGCATGGCCGCGCGGCTGGCGTCGGTTACGGGCGCCTAAGCGAAATGTTGTTGCAGGCTTCGCAGACATCCTCTGGGATAAGTCCGCGGCGCTGCAGGAAACCGAAGATGGCGCAGCCGAGGCAGAAGCCGGCGAAAGCTTCCAGCGAAGCGGCGGCAATCAGTGCCACGAGCAGGATCCAGGCCACCGGGGCCAGGCCTGCGGCGAAGAAGATGGCGGCCGCCGTGGAGAGGGCCGCCCCGATGCCCTGCGCAAAGCGCTTTGGCGGCCCGGGAACCAGCCGTTTCTTGCCCAGCAGCGGAGTCAGGACCTTGACTGAGAGCACGCCGAAGGGTGAAATCCTCGGTCCGAACAGCACCCGCAACCAGAATCCGACGGCGATGACTGCCAGCCCCCAGCCGGAGCCGGTCAGGAGCGTCGCAAGGGACAGCAGCACCACGAGCGCCGCGGTGATCCGCGCGGAGTACTCGTTCACCGGATTGGGGAAGGCAAAGACCCTGCCCCAGACGCTTGCGCCTTGCGGGTCAGCGGCGGGAGCCTCTGCTGCGGGGGCGGGTGAAGAGATCAGTTTGCTCATCATTCAAGGCTAGGAGCGGCCCGACCCCGGGCGAAATGATTGTTGCGCCGTATGACCCGCGGACGGACCGCGCTAGCTGGCCCGGGTGGCCGCGGCGGCGACGTGGCCGCCCACCATCTGCAGGAACTCCCCCTCGGAGAGCACCTCGATCCGCTGCCCGCGGTCGTGGAGTTCCAGGACCCGGCGTGCCTTGCCCGTCAGCCGGCCCGAACGCAGGTCGGCCGCGACAAAGCCGTCCCCCACCACCAGCACCGTGGTGCGTGCGGTAACGCGGCTTTCTGGGCGGGCCCCCAGCTCGGCGGAGCGCAGCTTCGCCTCCGGCCGCGGAATCGCCAGTTCTCCGGTGAACACCACGGTCTGCCCGAACAAGGGGTGGTCCGGGGCTGCCGCGGCATTGGGCAACGGGTTGGCGCCCTCGTCCGGCCAAGCGGGGCGGAACGGGCGGGTGGCTGGAGCCGGGCCTTGTCCGGCGGCGAGCGCCTCGAGGGCCGACCGGGTGGCCTTGGAGAGCGGGTCGCGGCGCGGGTCGAAGGCCGGTTGGCGCGAAACTGTGAGCCCCAGCGAGAGGTACAGTTCCGCGATGCTGGCGGCACCGTTGCGGGCCGCGATGTCGATCAGGATGCCGGCACAGGCCCGTGCGTCCTCGGCGGCGTCGTGGTGGTTGAGCAGCGGGACGCCGGCTTCCTCTGCGGCGTACGGCAGCGAGTTGGACACCAGCGAGTAGCAGCGGCGCGAAAGCATCACGGTGCAGACGTAGTCGTAGGCGGGCCCTGGAAGCCCGGAGACTTCCAGGCCGGAACGGATCACGCCCAGATCGAAGGCGGCGTTATGGGCGGCCAGTACGTCGTCGCCAATGAAGGCACCGATCTCGGGGAAGAGCTCACCGAAGCGGGGCAGGCCGGCGACCTGCTCGGGCCGGATGCCGTGGATGCGGACGTTGTGGTGGTCAAAGGCGTCGTGGTTCTCGGGCGGCCGCATCAGCCAGGAGGCCTCCTCGACGACGACGCCGCCGCGCACCTTGCTCAGCCCGACGGCGCACGGCGAGCCGCGGAAGCCGTTCGCGGTCTCAAAGTCGATCGCCGTAAAGTCCAAACCCACGCTCCAACTTTAGCGCCGGAACCGGCCGCACCCGGTCAAGTACCCTAGATAGGTGAACCCTTATACCCTGCACGACTTCGCCGTGACCACCCTCGGAGGCGCCGGGCCGGTCCAGCCGCACCTGGCCTCGTTCCTGCCCGACTGGCTCAACCCCCAGGTCTTCCTGGCCGATCCGGCCCTCGCGCCGTGGGTCGTCATCCTGGTGTGCGGCATCATTTTTGCCGAGACCGGGCTGCTGATCGGCTTCTTCCTGCCAGGGGATTCGATGCTGTTCACGGCCGGGCTGCTCGTCGCGACGGACACGATCAAGTTCAACATCTGGGCGTTTGCCGCGCTGATTGTCGTCGCCGCGATCATCGGCAACCAGGCCGGCTACCTGATCGGCTCCAAGGCCGGTCCGGCCATCTTCAACAAGCCGGACTCCAAGCTGTTCAAGCGTGAGAACGTCGAGAGCGCCCACGCGTTCTTCGAGAAGCACGGCGGCAAGGCACTGATCCTGGCCCGCTTCGTCCCCATCATCCGGACCTTCGTCCCGGTGATCGTCGGCGTTGCCCAGATGAGCAAGCGCAAGTTTTTCATCTATAACGTGATCGGCGCTGCGCTGTGGGGCGGCGGCGTGACCCTGCTCGGCTACCTGCTCGGCGACAAGGTGCCGTGGGTCCGGGACAACCTGGACATTATCTTCATCGCGATTGTGCTGCTCTCGGTCATCCCGATCGGCATCGAGGTCATCCGCGGCCTCATCGCCAAGCGCCAGGCGGCGAAGTACGGCACCGGGCTGGTCGATGAATTCATCGAGGAGCACGAACCCGAGGAAGAGCGCAAGACGCCGTAAATCCGGTCCGGGAAAGCATTCACTCCCCAAAAAAGGATGGCGCCCCAGGCGGGGCGCCATCCTTTTTTGATGCGGCCTTTGATGCGGCGGCCGGAACTACCTGCCCGCCAGCGCCTCCACGATCGCCGGCAGCAGGGCCCGGAAGGCGTGGCCGCGGTGGCTGATGGCGTTCTTTTCCTCCGGGCTGAGTTCCGCGCAGCTGCGGTCCAGCCCGCTGGGCTGCAGCACCGGGTCGTAGCCGAAGCCGCCGGCCCCGCGCGGCTCCCGCAGCAGCGTGCCTTCCAGCTGGCCGTATTCCACCACTTCCCGGGCCTCCTCGCCGGAGGTGCCCGGCACGGCGAGTGCCGCGGCGCAGACAAAGGCCGCGCCGCGGTATTCGTCCGGCACATCGGAAAGCTGGTCCAGCAGCAGCTGGAGGTTCGCGGCGTCGTCCCCGTGCCGGCCCGCCCAGCGGGCAGAGAAGATGCCGGGCGCTCCGCCCAGGACGTCGACTGCCAGGCCGGAGTCGTCGGCGATCGCGACGAGGCCGGTGGCCTCGGCCACCGCCCGGGCCTTGAGCAGCGAGTTTTCCGCAAAGGTAACGCCGGTTTCGGCGACATCGGGGGCTCCGACGGCGCCCGCGTCCACCACCTGCGTGTCGACGTCGAGCCCGGGCAGCTGGCCGCGCAGCAGTTCGCGCAGTTCCCTCAGCTTGCCCTGGTTGTGGGTTGCCAGGACCAGGACCGGCCGGTTCGGCTGGTCCCCTGCGGGAGCGCCGCTCACGGGGCTTCGGCCAGGGTCTCGCGCTGGATGGCGGCGAGCTGCTCCGTTCCGAGCAGGGCAAGGTCCAAGAGTTTGTTGAGCTCGTCACGGTCGAACGGCGCGCCCTCCGCGGTGCCCTGCACCTCGACGAACTTGCCCGAGCCGGTCACCACCACGTTCATGTCGGTCTCGGCGCGGACGTCCTCCACATACGGCAGGTCCAGCATCGGGACGCCGTCAATGATGCCGACCGAGACGGCGGCGATGGTGTCCACCAGCGGCTGCGCGTTGCGGGCGATCAGCTTGTTTTCGCGGGCGAACCGGATCGCCTCGGCGAGGGCGACGTAGGCGCCGGTGATGGCCGCCGTACGGGTTCCGCCGTCGGCCTGCAGGACGTCGCAGTCCAGCACGATGGTGTTTTCGCCGAGAGCCTTGGTGTCGATGATGGAACGCAGCGAGCGGCCGATCAGCCGGGAAATCTCGTGCGTGCGGCCGCCGATCTTGCCCTTGACGGACTCACGGGCGGAGCGCGTGTTGGTGGCCCGCGGCAGCATCGCGTATTCGGCGGTGACCCAGCCGCGGCCCTCCCCCTTGAGCCAGCGCGGGACGCCTTCGGTCAGCGACGCCGTGCAGAGCACCCGGGTGTTGCCGAACTCGATCAGTGCCGAGCCTTCGGCCTGCTTGGACCAGCCGCGGGTGATGCTGATCGGACGAAGCTGGTCGGGGGTGCGGCCATCGGCGCGGAGAACGGGAGCGGTAAGGGCTTCGGAAGTCATGCCTTCCAGCATATCGACCCGGCGCGTGCTCTTGCCTCCAACGTCAGCTCAGACGGTGTAGTGCACGCCCGCGACCGCGACGGCCACGTGCTGGCCGAAGACCTCCTTGGCCTCGGCCATCACCTTCGGCGGGGACGTCCAGACCGGAATGTGCGTGAGCAGCAGCCGCCGCGCCCCGGCTGCCACGGCTGCTTCGCCGGCGCGCTTGCCGGTCAGGTGGACGTCCTTGATGCCGTCGTCCCGGCCCTCCTCGAACGCCGCCTCGCAGAGGAACAGGTCCGCGTCCCGGGCCGCGTCCTCGAGGCCGCTGCAGGAGTCGGTGTCCCCCGAGTAGCCCAGCACCCGTGTGACCGGGTTGCCGTCCTTGTCCGGTTCGGTGACCTCCACCCGCAGGGCGTAGGCCTCCTCGACCGGGTGGTTCACCGCGAAGGGGGTCACCGTGAACGGGCCCATGGTCACGGGCTTCCGTTCGGACCAGTTGCTGAAGTCGAACTCCTCGTGCATGCCCGGGTCCAGATCCAGGCCGTAGGCGGTGGCCATCCGGTCCGCGGTGGCGGCGGGGCCCCAGACCGGGATCCGGCCGCGCCCCCAGCCGCCCGGCTTCCAGCGCACCGCGACGTGCAGCCCGCACAGGTCCATGCAGTGGTCCGGGTGGAGGTGGCTCAGGAAGATCGCGTCGATGTCCTCCAGGTCGGTGTACCGCTGGATGGCGCCAAGCGCACCGCTGCCCAGGTCCAGCACGATCTTCCAGCTCCGCTCGCCGTCGTGCGCGGTCAGCAGGTAGCACGACGCCGGCGAGCCGGGCCCCGGAAAGGATCCGGTACAGCCCACGATG
The DNA here is from genome assembly GCF_056399345.1 of Arthrobacter sp. 01N442. Lineage (NCBI taxonomy): Bacteria > Bacillati > Actinomycetota > Actinomycetes > Micrococcales > Micrococcaceae > Arthrobacter > Arthrobacter sp. 01N442. Next base: position 40,351 of record NZ_JBFTRD010000005.1, on the reverse strand, counting down.
GTCAGCTTCACAGGCCGGACCTCCGGAGGCCCGCCAGCGGCACCCCGCCGGAGGCAGAGGCGGAGGAGACGAAGTTGGAGATCCGCGGCCGGCCGGCGGCAGCCTGCGCAGCGGCGATCATTTCCGGGGTGATCCGGGCGAGGCTGCCGGTGGGGTACTGCGCGGCCACATGATCCACGTGGCGGACGCTGAGGACCTCGGGGCCGAGGAAACGGCGGGCCAGGTGTTCGAACTGCGCGGCGTCGCCGGTGGCGATGAAGTTGTGTTCCGGGGCAGTCGTCCCGGTGCGCTCAAGTCCCCGCGAAGCCAGTGCCCGGTACACGTCCTTGGCGGTTTCCTCCGCGCTGGACACCAGGGTGACGTCCTCGCCCAGAACAAAGGAGAGCACTCCGGTCAGCAGCGGGTAGTGGGTGCAGCCCAGCACCACGGTGTCCACGCCGGCCGCGGTGAGCGGGGCGAGGTATTCACGGGCGACGGCGAGTAGTTCCGGCCCGGTGGTGATGCCGGCCTCCACGTAGGGCACGAACGCCGGGCAGGCCACGGACGTGATCTCCAAGTCCGGCGCGGCCGCGAAGGTGTCCTCGTAGGCGCGGGAGCCCACGGTGGCGGAGGTCCCGATCACGCCGATGCGGCCGTTGCGGGTGGCCGCGACCGCGCGCCGGACGGCGGGCTGGATCACCTCGATTACCGGGATGCCGTACCGGGCGGTGTACCGTTCCCGGGCGTCCCGGAGCACGGCGGCGGACGCGGAGTTGCAGGCAATAGTGAGGAGTTTGACGCCGGAGTCGACCAGCTCGTCCATCACGCCGAGGGCATTGGCCCGCACCTCGGCAATGGGCAGCGGACCGTACGGGCCGTGGGCGGTGTCGCCAACGTAGAGGATGGATTCGTTGGGCAGCTGGTCGATGATGGACCGGGCCACCGTGAGGCCGCCAACGCCCGAATCAAAAACGCCGATGGGGCGCTCCCCCGTCCGGGCGTCCCCGGTACTGCCCGCTGCGGTCTCCGCCGCAGCGTCCGCTGCCGGATCCGTGCTCGATGCTGAAGTCATGATTATTCGAGGATAGGGCTTCGCCACAGGTGCGGCCATCACATTGTGTCGAGCGACTCGTGTCTGTTGGGTCACACCTGACCCGCCGCAGCCGGCCTTCAGGTTCCGGTGCCGACCCGCCGCGCCGTGCCCCGGTTGAGCGCCAGGTGGCCGCCCAGGAAACCGGCTCCGGTGACGACGGCGTTGCCGGCGAGTCCGAGCCGTACGCCCAGGCTGTGCCGGCCGCGCAGCCGTGCGATCAGCGATGCCAGGAATAGGAAGACCGAAAGATCCGTGCCAAGCGCGTGGACGGCGCCGATCCGGCGCTCTTCCCCGCTCATCTCCGCCCAGTCCGCGGCGCCGGCGAGGGCGGTGGGCACCGCTGCGGCAAGCCCTGCCCCGATCAGGACCTTGGCCCCGGAACGCGACTGGGATCCACCGGCGAGGTCCAGAATGGCGGCGCTGAGCCAGCATCCCAGCGTCACGTCCGTCAGCAGCGGATGCACCGAGTGGCCCAGGACGCCGCTGTGAAGCGGGCTGCGCCGTGCCCAGTCAATGAGCGGCCGATAGATCCGCTCCTGGACCACGGCAAGGCGTTCGGACACGGGGCTCCCACCCACCGACCGGGTCAGACGTCGCGGCAATGCCAGCTCGCTCACGTTAAATTACGGTACGCCGACCCCCGCCGGCTGTATAGACCGGAATCCGGCTTACGCCTCGAGCGAGGCGAGCATGGCCTGGACCAGGGATTCCTGCAGCCAGGTGGTGAAGTTGTAGACCAGGGCCAGGTAGCTTTCCACGTCCTCGGCCTGGGACCAGTCCTGCATCCGGTGCACGTGCTCGGCGTCGGCGTCGTCCCGGATGTCGAGGCGTTCGGCGAGCACCAGCCGGACGTCGTTCAGCGCGGTGGACCAGTGCCGGGCGTCGGCGGGCGTCAGCACCAGCTCGTCCTTGTCCAGTCCCAGGGCCGCGGCCTTCAAGGCCCCGATCTTGCTCTCGCGCAGGGAGCGCTCGGTGTAGCGGCGGAACTCGAGGGAGGCCTTGTCGTCGTCCTTCATGACGTTGGGCAGCAGCCGGCGCAGGGCGCGGTCCGAGGGCTCCCGGGCCTCCGGATCCAGCCCCACCAGCGCGGCCAGTGGATCCTGGTTGGCACGCTCCTCCGGCTCCAGCATGGAAATAACGTCGTCGAAGAGGCTGCGCAGCAGGTCCCGCTCGGCCGGCTCGAGGTAGCCGGTGATGCCCTTGAGCCCGTATTTGAACGCCTTAGCCACGTTTTCCCTTGCCCTTGCCCGATCCCTTGCCGCCGTTACCGCCGCTGGCCTTTTCCACGGTGGCCCACAGGCCGTACCCGTGCATCGCCACGGCGTGCTGTTCCACCTGCTCCTTGCTGCCGTGCGCCACGATGGAGCGGCCCTTCTTGTGGACCTCCAGCATGAGTTTGTTGGCCTTCGCCTCGGAATAGCCGAAGTAGCTGCGGAAGACGTAGCTCACATAGCTCATCAGGTTCACCGGATCATTCCAGATCACGAGGTTCCAAGGGATGTCCGGGGCGGTCAGGACGTCGGTCAACGACGCTGTTCCGGTCTGGGTGCTCTCCTGGGTATCAGGGCCGAGCGCAACGCTGAGGGTCATCTGTCCATTCTATGGGGACGCGCATTAGAGTGAATTTGTGAGTACCTCTGCTGGCTGGGACCATCCCCGCACGTCCCTGTACACCGACCACTACGAGTTGACCATGCTGCAGGCTGCGCTGCATTCCGGCGCCGCCCACCGCAAGTCGGTGTTCGAGGCCTTCGCGCGGCGGCTCCCGGACGGGCGGCGCTACGGGATTGTCGCGGGCACCGGCCGGCTGCTGGAGGGAATCGCCGGCTTCCGCTTCGGCGACGAGGAGATCGACTTCCTGCGCCGGACGAAGGTGGTCAACGAGGAAACCCTGGAGTACCTGGCCAACTTCTCCTTCTCGGGCGACATCTGGGGCTACGCCGAGGGCGAGGCGTACTTCCCGAACTCCCCCATCCTGATCGTCGAGTCCACCTTCGCCGAGGCTTGCATCCTCGAGACGTACATCCTTTCGATCCTCAACCACGACAGCGCCATCGCCTCCGCGGCCTCGCGCATGATCACGGCCGCAGGGACCCGGCCCTGCGTGGAGATGGGCTCCCGCCGGACCCAGGAGGAATCCGCCGTCGCGGCCGCCCGCGCCGCCGTGATCGCCGGTTTCGACAGCACCTCCAACCTTGAGGCCGGCCGGCGTTACGGGATCAAGACGGTGGGCACCGCTGCCCACTCCTTCACGCTGCTGCACGACACCGAGCGTGAGGCGTTCGAGGCCCAGATCGCCTCGATGGGCGCCGGCACCGCGCTGCTCGTGGACACCTACGACGTCGAGGCGGCCGTGCGCACCGCCGTCGAACTGGCCGGCGACAAGCTCGGCGCGGTGCGGCTGGATTCCGGCGACCTGGTGGCGCAGGCGCAGTGGGTGCGGCAACTGCTCGATGAACTCGGCAACGAGAACACCCGGATCATCGTCACCTCGGACCTTGACGAGTTTGCCATTGCCGCGCTGCAGTCCGCCCCGGTGGACTCCTACGGCGTCGGCACCTCGCTGGTGACCGGCTCCGGCGCGCCGACGGCGAGCATGGTCTACAAGCTGGTCAGCCGCACCGACGACTCCGGCGCGTTCATTCCGGTGGCCAAGGCAGCCAAGAACAAGACCAGCAAGGGCGGCCGCAAGTACGCGCTGCGCAGGCTGAACGACCGCGGGACCGCCAGCCAGGAAATCGTCGGCATCGGGCACCGCCCGGACGACGACGGCAACGACCGGCAACTCCTGCAGCAGTTCATCAAGAACGGCGAGCTGCTGCCCGGCTGGACCGGCCCCGAGGGCGTCGTGCGGGCGAGGCGGCGCCACGCGGACAGCATGAAGGAGCTCCCGGCCGTGGTCAACCGCCTCCAGCGCGGCGAAGCAGCCATCCCCACTATCTACGAGGAGGACTGAATGTCACGTGCCTTGATCATCGTTGACGTGCAGAACGATTTCTGTGAGGGCGGGGCGCTCCCCGTCGAGGGCGGAGCCGCCCTCGCGGCCGAAATCAGCGAATATGTCGACGCCCACCACGGGCAGTTCGACCACGTGGTGGCCACCCAGGACTGGCACATCGAGCCGGGCGCGCATTTCTCGGAGCAGCCGGACTTTGTCGACAGCTGGCCGCCGCACTGTGTCGCGGGCACCCGCGGCGCGGAACTGCACCCGGACCTGGACACCGAATACATCCAGGCCTACTTCCGCAAGGGACAGTTCACAGCGGCCTACTCGGGCTTCGAGGGGCTGCTCGCCCCGGACGACGCCGTCCCCACCGGTGACCGCACGCCCGGCTCGCTGCCCGTGGGCGGCGCCGGCAGCGGTGATGCCGCCGGCGAGTTCGCCGCTGGCGAGGACGCCATCGGCCTCGATGATTGGCTGCAGAGCCACGACGTCGAGGAAGTCGTGGTGGTGGGCATCGCCGCCGACCACTGTGTGAAGGCCACCGCATTGGACGCCATGCAGGCCGGATACTCCGTGACTGTGCTGCGCGGGCTCACCGTGGGCATCGCCGAGGACCTCGACGACGCCTTCGCGGAAATGGAGTTCGGCGGCGTCGACATCGCCTGAGCTCGTCGCTGCCCCGAGCCGCACAGTAGACTCGGAATCCTTGCCAGAATCGTCGGACCCGTAAATTCCCGGAGTACACCATGAAGAAGACCCTGACCGTCCTGATCGCTGCCGGGACCCTGCTCGGCGCAGCCGCCTGCTCGGCTCCGCAGATGACCAACGCGGAGACCTGCTCCCGCGTCAAGGCGATCACCACCTCGCCGACCTCCAACTCGGACAAGTTCGGCATGACGCGGCTGGCCAACCAGATCCGGCCGATCGAGGCGAACGCTTCAGACGAGCTGCAGGCACCGCTGCAGTCGATCGTGGACTACCTTGACGAGTCCGCGAAGAAGGACCCGGACCAGGGCAAGCTTGATGAGCTGAAGGCCCAGTACACCGCGGCCGGCCAGAAGCTCTCGCAGACCTGCGGCGCCGCCCAGTAACGACGGGCCGCGCGCCCATAGAAATGCAGCAAAAAGGGACCGGTCAACCCGGTCCCTTTTTCGCGTCCGGCCTTCTTGGCCAGCGAGCGGCAGCCTGACGCTCGCTACTTCCGGCCGATGAACCAGTCCTGAAGCTTCCGCAGCCGGGTCTGTAGCTGTTCCTCGTTCGCCTGCGCCACGGCCGGGCCGCCGCACACGGTCCGGAGCTTGGTGTGGATGACGCCGTGCGGGGTTCCGGTCCGGGCAGACCAGGCCGCGACGTTCTTGGCCAGCTCGGTGCGCAGGTCCATCAGCATCCGGTGGTCCGGTACGGCCGGCGCGGCCTCGGCCGCAGCAGCCTGCGGGGCGCGCTTGTTCTTGCGGTTGAGCTGTTCGTGCTGGCGCTGGCGCAGCAAGGTGCCCACCTGTTCGGCGTCGAGCAGGCCAGGAATGCCGAGGAAGTCCAGCTCGTCCTCCGAGCCCACCTCGCCGCCCGTGCCGAACTCGCCGCCGTCGAACAGCACCCGGTCGAAGGAGGCCTGGGAGTCCAGCGCTTCGAACTTGCCCTTCATCAGCGTGTCGGAGGCCTTCTCCTCGCGGTTCGCCTCGTCCATCAGCGAGTCCTCGGGATTGAAGAGCCCGTCGGCGTCCTCCTTCTCCGGGCGGTCCAGGGCGTGGTCGCGTTCGGCTTCCATGGAGTTCGCCAGCGCCATCAGCTGCGGCACGGAGGGCAGGAACACCGACGCCGTCTCGCCGCGCTTGCGGGCACGCACGAAGCGGCCCACGGCCTGGGCGAAGAACAGCGGGGTCGACGTCGAGGTCGCGTAGACGCCGACGGAGAGCCGCGGGACGTCCACGCCTTCGGAGACCATGCGCACCGCGACCATCCAGCGCTTGTCCCCAGCCGAGAACTCCTCGATCTTGGAGGAGGCCTTGGCGTCGTCGGAGAGGATGACGGTGGGTGATTCGCCGGTGATTCTCTTCAACTGGCCGGCGTAGGCGCGGGCGTCCTCGTGGTCGGTGGCAATGACCAGGCCGCCGGCGTCGGGCACGGTGCGCCGCACCTCGCTGAGGCGCTTGTCCGCCCCGGCCAGCACGGCCGGAATCCACTCGCCGGCCGGGTTCAGCGCCGTCCGCCAGGCCTGGGACGTGATGTCCTTGGTGACGGCGGCTTCGCCCAGCGAGGCCGCCATCTCGTCCCCGGCGCTGGTCCGCCAGCGCATCTGGCCGGAGTAGGCCATGAACATCACCGGACGGACCACGTGGTCCCGGAGCGCCTTGCCGTAACCGTAGGTGTAGTCGGCCTTGGAGCGGCGGATGCCGTCGCGGTCCTCGGCGTACTCGACGAACGGGATCGGCGAGGTATCCGAGCGGAACGGGGTACCGGTCAGGGAGAGGCGCCGGGCGGCGGGGTCGAAGGCCTCGCGCAGCCCGTCGCCCCAGGACAGGGCCTCACCGCCGTGGTGGATTTCGTCGAGGATCACGAGGGTGCGCGCTGCCTCGGTCTTGGCCCGGTGCAGCATCGGCTTGCTGGCCACCTGGGCGTAGGTCACAGCGACGCCGATGAAGCCGCGGCCGTGTTGGCCGTCGGCGTTCTTGAAGTTCGGGTCGATCGCGATGCCCACCTTCGCGGCGGCGTCCGCCCACTGGCGCTTGAGGTGGTCCGTGGGTGCCACGATCGTTACCCGGTTCACCACGCCGGCCTCAATCAGCATCGAGGCCACGCGCAGCGCGAAGGTAGTCTTGCCGGCGCCGGGGGTGGCGACCGCCAGGAAGTCCTTGGGGTGGGTACTGAAATAGCTGTCCAGGGCCTCCTGCTGCCACGCGCGCAGCTTCGGGGCGGTGCCCCACGCGGCGCGCTCGGGATAGGCGGGCGGCAGCACGGGGCCGCCAAAGAGTGTCTCTGTCATTTAGGAGTCCTCCCCTCCGCGCATGGTTGCCGGTTCCGGAGAAACCCAATTAAGCACAAAAACACCAATCTTTTTCGGATGAACCGGACAGCAGGAACGCGGCGGACTACGCAGTAGGGCAAGGGCACCTTCCGGTGCCGGATCTACGCCGGAAGCCGCAGCGGATCCAGCCCGCTGCGGGGGCCTAAGTCGAAGGGCCTATTTCCCGGAATCTCCGCCGTCGCCGCCCGGGCGGAGGCCCTCATAGACCTCTTTGCACTCGGGGCAGACCGGGAACTTCTTCGGATCGCGCCCGGGCGTCCACACCTTGCCGCACAGGGCAATCACGGGTTCACCCGAGAGGGCGGATTCCATGATCTTTTCCTTGCGCACGTAGTGCGAGAAGCGCTCCCGGTCGCCGGGCTCCACTTCCTGCCGCAGTTCCTCGCGCTCAATCGTAGCCGTCGACGTTCCGGCTCCGGAGAGCTCACGCATCGGGTCGTTGGCCGGGGCATTTGCCGGGTCATTTTCCAGGGCGGAATCCGTCATGCTGCTCATGTCATCCATCTTAGCCGCTGGCTCGGACGGTATCGCGACGGCGGCTTCCGCCGCCGGGCATTGGAGCGTCGTCACAGGCCCTGCCAGCGCGGCTTGCCGTCGTAGCTGTGCCGGTAGTAATCGGCGAGCCGGAGCGAGGAGGCCGCCGCCTCGTCCAGGAGGACAGTGGCATGCGGATGCAGCTGCAGGACCGACGCCGGACAGATGGCAGCCAGCGGCCCCTCGGTGAAGTCGCGGACGGTCTGTGCCTTCTGCGCTCCGGTGGCGAGGAGGATGACGTGCCGGGCCTCCAGGATGGTGCCCAGGCCCTGGGTGAGGACATGGTGCGGCACCTCGGCCAGGCTCCCGAAGAAGCGGGCATTGTCCCGCCGCGTCTGCTCCACGAGCGTTTTAATCCGGGTCCGGGAAGCCAGGGAGGACCCCGGCTCGTTGAAACCAATGTGGCCGTCCGTGCCCACTCCGAGAAGCTGCAGATCCACTCCCCCGGCCGCGCGGATCGCGTCCTCGTACGCCCGGCAGGCCGCCGGAACGTCGGCAGCCTCGCCATCGGGTCCGTGGACGTTGTCCGGGCTGATGTGCACCCGGCCGGTAAATTCGCGCCGGATCACTTCGCGATAGGACTCGGGGTGCCCCGCGGGGAGCCCGACGTACTCGTCCAGGATGAAGGCGCGGGCACGGCTAAAGTCGAGGCCGCCCCGCTCATGCCGTTGCGCGAGCTCCTCGTACACGGGCAACGGCGAGGATCCGGTGGCCAGGCCCAGGACTGCCTCGGGCTTGCGCCGCAACAGGCCCTCGATCGCGTCGGCGGCGAGGGCGGCGACCGGCCTGCCGCCGGGCAGGATGACGACTTCCATGGACGGCAGGCTATCCCACTCCGGCGCTACCGGCCCGGGTCCTCGGACCCGGTCAGCGGTTGACGGCCACCTGTGCCAGCAGCTCCGGGGTGCGCGAGTCGAACCATTTGCCGCCCAGCCGCACGCCCGCCGCGAAGAGACCCAGGCCCAGCACCGGGCCCAGCACCAGGCAGATCCAGCCGGGCACCATGCTGCCGCCCGCCAGCTGCAGGGCCACCAGCACCACCTCCGGGCTCACCAGGAGCAGCAGGACCGCCATGCCGCCGAACTGCACCGCCAGGGTCTGGGCCACGTTGCCCGGCGGCTTTTTGAACGGGCTGTCACCGGGCAGCGGCACGGGCACGGTGTAGCGCGCCGAGACCACGGAGGACAAACCCAGCCCGGTGAACAGCACCCCCAGGGTCAGGCCCAGGATGCCCGGCAGCAAAGCCCAGTCGCCGGTGAAAAACATTGGGATGACGCTGAAGACCAGCACCGTGGGCAAGGCGAAGACCAGGCACGCCACGGCCCGTCCGAGCCTGTCGTGCAGGCCGCGCACGCCGGCGGCGACGTGCAGGGCAAAGGCTGTGCTGTCGTAGGAGACGTCCGAGGAGATGGACCAGGCGAGCAGGAAAGCGGCGAGCGGCCCGACGAACTGCAGGATTCCGTAGAACCCGGTCTGGCTGGCCTGGAAGAAGAGCAGCACCGGCAGCAGCGGCACCACCACGAGGGCCCCGGCGTAGCGCGGATCACGCAGCCAGTAGGTGAGCGAGCGCGCAACTATCGCTCCCGTGGGCGTGGCCGGAGCCAGGGCGAAGAGCCCCAGGCCCGCTGCCTTCTTCTTTGCGGTGCCGGCGTAGGGCGGCGTGACGAGCGCACGCTGCAGCAGGAGCTTCCAGCACTGGACCAGGGCGGCGAGAGTCGCGGCAGCGATGAGCAGCTTGAGCACGGCCGGTCCGTAGCTGCCGGCGGCCAGCTCTCCGCCGACGGCCCAGGCCGCCCCGGCGGGCGTCCATTCGAGGGACCGCGCCAGCTTGGCCACGAACCCGGCATTGCCGGCGATCCCGCGGGAGACGCCGGCCAGGATCGGGCCCATCAACACCAGCGGGATCAGGAATGCGACCGCGCTGACGTCCTTGAAGCGCCGGGAGCTGGCCAGGCCAACTGTGCCGGCCGTGACCACCTTGGAAAGCACAATGCACGTGAGCACACCGAGGACCGCGCCGGCCAGGGCGCCCGCCGCGGCCAGGAAGCCACGCGACCAGGTGCCCACGGTGGCCAGCGCCACGAGGGCCGTCGCCGCCCCCGGGATGCCAATCAGCCCGGCCAGGGCGAGGCCTGCCAGCAGTTTCCGCATCGGCACGGCAAAGGTCGTGAACCGGGCCGGGTCCAGCGTCATATCCGCGGCCGAAGCCACGATCGGGACGACCGCCCAGCCCAGGACCGCGGCGGTGCCGCCGAGCACCACCACCGTCTGCGCCGTCGCCACGTCGGCCTGGCGCAGCAGGATCAACCCGGCAACCCCGACGCCGACCAGCCCCAGGGCGTACAGCACGACGATCCCCAGGCCCACAAGCTGCCAGGGGCTGCGCCGCAGCCCGTTGCGGAGCAGGGTGAGCTTGAGCCTTAGAAGGTGCGCAACCATTCGAGCCCTTCCGCTTGGCTGCGTCCGCCCACCAGCTGCACGAAGCGGTCCTCCAGCGACTCGCCGGCGCGCACCTCGTCCACCGTGCCGGCGGCCAGCACCCGGCCGCCAGCCACAACGGCGACGTGGTCACACATGCGCTGCACCAGGTCCATCACGTGGCTGGAGACGATCACCGTGCCCCCGGACGCGACGTAGCGGTCCAGGATGTCTCGGATATTTGCGGCGGAGACCGGGTCCACCGATTCGAACGGCTCGTCCAGCACCAGCAGCCGCGGCGCATGGATCAGGGCCGAGGCGAGCGCGATCTTCTTGGTCATGCCGGCGGAGTAGTCCACCACGAGCGTGCCGGCGTCCTGGTTGAGGTCCAGGGCGGCCAGCAGTTCCGCGACCCGCGTCGCCACCACTTCACGGTCCATGCCGCGCAGCAGGCCCGCGTAGCTCACCAACTGCTCGCCGGTCAGCCGGTCGAAGAGACGGACCCCGTCCGGCAGCACGCCCATCAGTTTTTTGGCCTCCAGGGGGTGCTGCCAGACATCCACCCCGTGGATAAAGGCGGTGCCGAAATCCGGCCGCAACAGCCCGGTGGCCATCGACAGGGTGGTGGTCTTGCCGGCACCGTTGGGTCCGACGATGCCGTAGAAGGAGCCGGCGGGAACGTCGAGGCTGATGCCGTCCACCGCGATCTTGGTGCCGAAGCGCTTGGCCAGCCCGCGCAGGGCCAGCGCCGGGACTGGGGTTTGCGGGTGGGGTTGTTCGAAAGTCATGACGTTAGACTAACCGCCGCGGCCGCCTAAAACGTGTGCCGCGGGATAGCCCGTTCATACTGCGGCGGCCAGGCGAGCTCGTGGCCCAGTTCAAACGCGGCACGCAGCCACCAGTGCGGGTCCCGCAATGCGGCTCGGGCGATGAACACCCCGTCAGCCTGTCCCGTGGCGACCGCATGTTCGGCCTGCCCGGCGGAGGTCAGCAGCCCCACCGTACCGGTCCGCACGCCGGCCTCGCGGCGGATCCGGGCACTGAATCCGGTCTGGTAGCCGGGCCCGACCGGAATCGACTGGTGCGCCACGGCACCGCCGCTGGAGACGTCCACGAGATCCACCCCGTGTTCGCCGGCCGCGCGGGCCAGCCGCACCGAGGCCTCGGCATCGATGCCGCCCTCGGCCCAGTCCGACGCGGAGATCCGCAGCAGCAGCGGCATGGAATCCGGGATGACGTCCCGGACGGCGTCGACCACCGCGAGGGTCAAGCGGTTGCGCCCGGTCTCATCCCCACCCCAGCGGTCCGTGCGGTCATTTACGAGCGGGCTTTGGAACTGGTGCAGCAGGTAGCCATGGGCGCCATGGATCTCGACCGTGTCGAATCCCGCACCGACCGCGCGGACAGCCGCGGCAACGAAGTCGGCGATCACGCCGTCGATCTCCTGCTCGGTCATGGCCGACGGCGGCGCGTAGCCGTCAAAGGCGCCGGTGCCCGGGCCAACTGTGTCCCAGCCGCCGTCGGAGACGGGAACGGTGCCGCTCTTGCCGGAGAACGGCCAGTAGGAGGATGCCTTGCGCCCGGCGTGGGCGAGCTGGGTGCCGATCTTGGCGTTGGCAGAGCCGTGCCGGTGCACAAAGGAGACTATCCGCTGCCATGCCTCGGCCTGGTCATCGTTGTAGAGGCCGGCGTCCCGCGGGCTGATCCGCCCGGCCGCGTTGACGGCAGCCGCCTCGGTCAGGATGAGCGCAGCGCCGCCGGTGGCGAAGGAGCCGAGGTGCATCAAGTGCCAGTCATTCGGAACGCCCTCGCCGGTCTCCGGTTCGCAGCTGTACTGGCACATCGGCGAGACCCAGCCGCGGTGCTCCAGCCGCAACGAGCGCAGCTCCAGCGGGGTGAACAGTGCCGAGCCCACTAGAACAGCACCCGCGCGAGGTTCTGCCGGGCCTTGGCGACGCGGTCATCGGAGCTTCCCACCACGTCGAACAGCTCCAGCAGGCGCACCCGGGCACTCTCGCGCTCCGGGCCGAAGTTCCGGCCGATGAATGCCACGACACGGCCGAGGCCGTCCTCGACGTGGCCGCCGGCAATATCAAGGTCGGCCACGGCCAGCTGGGCCTCAAGGCTGTCCGGCTCCTCGGCGGCACGGGCGCGGACGGCGTCCGTGTCCGCGGCGGACAATGCCTGCAGGCGACCCATGAGCTCCACCTGGGCGAGGCCGGCCTTGGCCTCGGCGTCGGCGGGCATCTCGGTCAACGCCTGCCGGTAGGCCGCAGCAGCGCCGTCGTAGTCGCCTGCCTCGATGGCGTCGAACGCCTTCTGGTGCAGGGGCGGGAGCGGCGGAGCCTCGGGCTCGGCCGCGCCGGGGCCGCCGGCTCCGATCCGGCCGGTCACGCCGTTGGCGGCCGCCACCTTCAGCAGTTCGTCGAAGAGGCTGCGCACCTGCTGCTCCTCGGCGCCGCCCTGGAACAGCGGCACGGGCTGGCCTTTGACCACGGCGACGGCGGTCGGGACGGCCTGCACCTGGAAGGCCTGCGCAAGCTGGGGGAAAGCCTCGATGTCGGCCGCGCCCATGACCAGGCGGCCCCCGTAGCTTTCGACGATCTGTTCCAGCACGTCCACGAGCTGCGCGGATCCCGGCGAGTAGTTGGCCCACATTGCGATCACCACCGGGACCTGGGCGGAAAGGTCCACGAGCTCCTGGAAGTTGGCTTCCGTGACGTCAACCCGCAGCGGCGTACCGGCGGGAGCGCCGCCTGGTGTTGCAGAGCCCGCGCCGGCAGCACCGGCCTCCTGCGCCGGAGGCCGGCCGGCCCCGGCGGCCGCGGGCGGGGCCGGGCGCTGTTTCAGCGAGGAGAGGTCGACGGCGCCCCGCAGGTTCAGCGGGTTGGCGACAGCTGGAGGGACCGGGCGGGAAGCTGGCGAAGTCATAGCTCCACTCTATCCACTACGCCCGACGCAGCAACGACCGGGCCGCGATGGCGGCCCGGTCGTTGCGGTGCTTGTGGTTCCGGCCGGTGTCAGTCGGGCGGTGTCCTGCGGAAGGCTACTTGATCTTGGCCCCGACCAGGCCGCGTGTGGCTGCCACCAGCTTCATCGGGTCCTTGGAACCCGCCGGCGGAACGTAGACGGCCACGGCTTCGGCGAAGTTCAACACCATGCCGGTGCTGGTCTCCTTGCCGCCAGCCAGCGCCGCTGCGTCGTTACCGATCGTCAGCTTGTCCCCGGAGTTCTTCGGCGTGCCGTCGAAGGCGAAGTTCAGCCGGCCCAGGACCAGTGCGCCGCCGTCGGCGGTCCGGAACACCACGGTGTCCTCGGGAACAGGCTTGTGGCTGAAGGTGAACTTGCCGTTAGCACCCGACTTCACCACATCCTTCTGGTACGCCAGGGTGTCAGCGATGTACGGCGAGGACTTTCCCTCGGCGAGCTTGTCCTTGAAGGTGGAGTCGGCCTTGGTCAGCCGGTCCCCCAGCCCGGACAGCGCTTCCTGTCCGCTGTACAGCAGCCCGGACTTGTCCGTGGCGGCCAGAGTTTCGGTGCCACCGCGGTTGATTCCGGGGAAGGTGGTCCCCGGCTGCAGCGGGGTTGCCCCGACCAGCTTGTAGTTCTCGCGCGGGGAGGACTGCACGAGGGTCAGCAGCTGCGGAACGACGTTGCCGTCACCCTGGGTCACAGCCATGACGGACCGCGGCCAGCTGCGCTTGTTGCTGACCACGGTGGTGAGCAGCTTCGTGGCGCGCACCGGCATCCGGGGCTCGTAGCTTCCCACCTTGGAACGGATCTTGTAGTTCTGCTTGCGCACCTCGAGCTCGGACGCCCCGACGCGGGACGAAAGCTTTGCCGCGTCTTTGGCCGCGTCCCCGGCGTCGACGGCGCTGGCCACCTGCTCCAGGATGCGGCGGAACTGCGCGTCCAGCAGGACCGGAGCGTCGGCGGCCTGGCCGGCGGCGGAAGAGGATTCGCTAGGCGACGGCGAGGGAGCCTGGCTGGCCTGCGCCGCAACGCCGGTGCCGGCAACCGCGGCGGCGGTCAGCAGCGCTACCGCGGCGCCGGAGCGACGGCGGACAGCCGCGGGGGCGGCAACGCGTTCCACACTGCCGTTCCGGGCCGGATCGGCATTCTGGGCACCGCCGGCGGTGCTGCGGGCAGCGGCCCTCGCCTCTGCCTTGGCCTGGGCCTTGGCCTGCGCGCGGCGCGCAAACAGGCTGCCCTTCGGGGCGGCTCCGGAGCCGCCCGCTGGATCGTCGTCTGAACGACCGTCGTCGGAGTGGTTCCGGGCGGGCTTGACCAGCAGCAACGCAGCGCCGGCCAGGACCAGCAGGCCGCCCAGTACCATCAACGGAACGGCCCACGGGGTGGACGTGTCATTGGGGAAAGTCATCGTGATCGATGATGGGGCCGGCTTGGTGCCGTCCGAGGCGAGCAGCAGCGCCCAGTCGCCGTCCGCCGGAGCGGTCCAGGAGTAGTCCAGGTCGCCGTTGGCGTTCTCGGTGGTGACCCACAGGTCCGAGCCTGCCGGGGACGGCGCCTTTGCGTCGCCGTCGGCGTGATCAACCTGCAGGGACTTGCCGTCGTCGGAGACCCCGGAGACGGTGTTGTGGGCGGTCTTGCCCACCCACGCATCGACGTCGTCCGGCCGGCCGGCGGCGAGCATGAAGTTGCCCTCCCCCTTGACATGGATCTGCACCGTGCCGCCATGCAAAGTACGCAGCTTCTCGTCGAAGACGGTCAGCGGGGCGGCGGTGCCACCCGTGGGCGCGGTGGCGGTGACGGTCTCGGCCGGAGCCCAAAGCGTCTTCTGGCCGATTCCGGCCAGCAGTGTCAGGAGGCCGAGCAGCACAAGTGCGACTGCAGTCTTGAAACGCAAAATATTACCTATCATCAGCGGACACGTAGCTTTAACAGTAACCGTTTTGTTACCTGAGAGTCAGATCGGCGCTCTTGTCAACCCTTCCCCGGCCCCGTCCGGCCCCGCTGGGCCGCCAGCTGGCAAGGCTGCTGATAGTGTTTGCGGTGATCATCACACCCGGCCCGCAACCGCGGTTTTGCAGGGAATTTTCGGACAAAAAGGGCCTTCAACGCAGTGACTGAACCCACGGATACCTCCGCCGCAGGACACCCCGCCAGCCAGGAATCCGGCAGCCAGCCACGCGGGCCGCACGAGCCGGCCGCGCAGCTCTCAACGCCGCGGGCGGCTGCGGCGGGGTTCCTGATTTCGATGGCGCGCCGGCTGCGGCAGCCGCTGCCCGGAGCCCAGCCGCGACTGCGTTTCGAGATGCCGCCCGAGCACGACGAGGACGAAGCGGCCACGTCGGAGATTGAAAGCACCGCAAAGTTCGGCGCTCCCGGACCGCGAATGTCGTCCCAGCACCCGCTGTACGTCGGTTTCTTGGGCACGGTCGGCGTGGGCGCGGCCCTTCTCGTCTACTGGATCGGTTCCAACACCACCCAGTTGCTGCTCTGGATCGTCACCGCACTGTTCATTGCGCTTGGCCTGGACCCCGTGGTGCGCTGGCTCGAAAGCAAGAAGGTGCCGCGGCCCGCGGGCATCCTGGTCTCAGTCGCCGTGCTGGCGTTGGCCGTCACGGGGTTCTTCGCCACCCTGATACCGACCATCGTGCAGCAGGTGACGCAGGTCGTCCAGCAGGCTCCGCACTGGATCCAGGACTTCATCGACTCCGACTTCTTCCGCACGGTGGACAGCCAGTTCGGCGTCCGTGACCGGATCAGCCAGGAACTTGAGAAGTTCGTGAACAACCCCGAGGCCATGAGCGGCATCTTCGGCGGCGTCGTGGGCTTTGGCTCCACCGTGGCGAACGGCCTGTTCGGCGCCCTGATCGTCCTGGTCCTCAGCCTCTACTTCCTCTCCGCCATGCCGGCCATGAAGAAGTGGGGCTATCGGCTTGCCCCGCGGTCCCGGCGCGCCAGGGTCGAGGCCCTGTCCGAAGAGATCACCGGTTCGGTCGGCAACTACGTGATCGGCCAGGTCTGCGTGGCGCTGCTGAATGCCACCTTCGCCTTCATCGTGATGTCGATCGTAGGGGTGCCGTTCGCCCTGCTGCTCGCGTTTGTCGTGGCCCTGCTGGCCTTCATCCCCTTGGTCGGCGGCATGATCGCAGGCGTCCTGGTGACCCTCATCGCCCTCACCGCCGGCTGGCAGACGGCCGTGGTCTTCGCGATCTGCTACTTCGCCTACCTGCAGTTCGAGGCCTACTTCATCTCCCCGCGCATCATGCAGAAGGCAGTCGCCGTGCCCGGCGCGGTCGCGGTGATCTCGGTCATCGCCGGCGGCAGCGTGCTCGGCGTGCTCGGCGCCCTGATCGCCATTCCCACGGCCGCAGCGATCATGCTGCTGGTCAAGGAAATCTTCATCGTCCGCCAGGACAAGCACTAGTCAGGCGTGGGCGGTGGCCACCGGGCCGTCCCACTCCTCGGGCAGGGCAGCCGGAGCGCCGCCCGGCAGCACCTCGGCCACGATCTCGTTGAGCACCCGGCCGGCGTACTTCTCCCCCACCCACAGGTGCTTGGCGCCGTCGACGCCCACGACGTCCGCGTGCGGCACCAGGGAGAAGCGTTCGGCAGCGGCAGCAGGCTGCAGGTAGTCGTCATGCTCCGGGACCAGGACCTTCAGCGGCTTGCCGAAGGCCGCCCACTCCTTGAGGTGGACATCCGTGGCGCGGTGCAGCGGCGGCGAGAGCAGGATGGCGCCCTCGATCTCGGAGGCCACGGGCTCGGCGGCGCCGTACATCAGCGCGAGTTCGGTACCGAAGGACCAGCCGACCAGCCAGCGGTTCGGCAGTCCGCGCTCGACGGCGAAGTGCACCGCAGCCTCCACGTCGAGCCGTTCGCCGATGCCTTCCTCGAAGGACCCCTGGCTGGTTCCCCGCGGCGAGGACGTCCCGCGGGTGTTGAACCGCAGCACCGCGATGCCGGCGAGGGCCGGGAGGCGGTAGGACGCCTTGCGGTAGACGTGCGAGTCCATGAAGCCGCCATGGGTCGGCAGCGGGTGGAGCGTGATGAGGGTTGCCTTGATCTCGCCGGACTCGGGAAGCGCCAACTCGCCGACCAACCGGTGCCCGTCCGCGGTGCGGAGTTCCACATTTTCGCGGTGCGCCGGCAGCACGGTCGAGGCACGGATCGCAGTGGGCGTTGAGGGCTGGCTGAACACGTAGGACGCCGGGTCGAAAGTCATGCCCTCCAGCTTAGCGAAACCGCTCAGCGGTACCGGTAGCTGCGCGAGCTCCAGCAGTTGGAGTGCCAGTGCCGCCGCTCGGCCAGGCCCGCGGCTGCGCCGAAGATGTGGTCCTCGGACCAGACCACGAGGTGCGCGGTGCCCGGCGGCACGGCGGTAAAGCATCCGGGGCAGACGTACGTCTTCCCTGCCCGGCTGGCGGAGATAGAGCGGACCATCCACTCGCCGTCCGGGGCGCTCTCGCGCCGCGCGATCCCGGTCCGGGCGCGCTCCAGGTCCAGTTCCGGTGCGGGCCCGGCAGCGTGCTTACCGGCAGCGCCTCTGCCGGATGCGGCTCGGCGGGGGCGGTTGGAACGGGGCATGAGTCCATTCTGCCCCAGCCCGGATGCTCCGCCGGCACTCCGCCGGCACTATGAGGCGGCCGCGACGCCCGGGAGCAGCGGTGCAGGCGGTAGTGTTGTCCGGGTGCGTTTAGTGATAGCCCGTTGCTCCGTTGATTATGTCGGCCGGCTCAAAGCCCATCTCCCGCTCGCCACCCGGCTCCTGCTGGTCAAGGCCGACGGTTCGGTCCTGGTCCACTCGGACGGCGGTTCCTACAAGCCGCTGAACTGGATGAGCCCCCCGGCGAGCCTGCGCGTCTCAACCCCGGACGAAGTCGACGTCGAAGTCGGCGTGATCGAGCAGTGGACCGTGCAGTCTGCGAAGACCGACGACCGGCTCATCATCAACATCCACGAACAGCTGCATGACACCTCGCACGAACTGGGCCAGGACCCCGGACTGATCAAGGACGGGGTCGAGGCAGACCTGCAGCGGCTGCTCGCGGAGCAGATCGAGACCCTCGGCGCCGGCTTTTCGCTGATCCGCCGCGAATACTTCACCGCGATCGGCCCGGTGGACATTCTGGCCCGCGACGCCAACGGCGCCACCGTGGCAATCGAACTCAAGCGCCGCGGTGACATCGACGGCGTCGAGCAGCTCACCCGCTACCTCGAGCTGCTGAACCGCGACCCGCTGCTGGCACCAGTGCGCGGCATCTTCGCCGCACAGCAAATCAAGCCGCAGGCCAAGGTGCTGGCGAACGACCGCGGCATCGATTGCGTCACCCTGGACTACGACGCCATGCGCGGCGTCGACGACAGCGAGTCCCGGCTCTTCTAGGTCCCTTACCGCGGACGCGCCCTAGACTCTGAGCATGAACCTCGACCCGGCCGGCAGGCACGTCCTGTATGGCACCGTGGTCAGCGACGGCGCCGTACAGCCGGATGCCGTCTTGGCCGTGGAGGCCGGACGGATCGCCTACGCCGGCCCGGCTGCCGGATTCAGCCCCGCGCCTGCAGGGTTCCGCGACGCACCCAGGCTTCAGCTGCCGCCGGGCGCCCTGATCCTGCCCGGGCTGGTGGACCTGCACTGCCACGGCGCCTACGGCGGCGACTTCCCCGGCGGTGAAGAAGCGCCAGCGCGGCGTGCCATTGATTTCCTGCACCGTTCCGGGACCACCTCCCTGCTGGCCAGCCTGGTCACCGCCCCGCGGGAATCGCTGCTGCGCGGGATCGGGCTGCTCGCCGGCCTTGTCGAGGAAGGCCTGCTGGCCGGCATCCATCTGGAGGGCCCGTTCCTCGCCGCGGCGAGGTGCGGTGCGCAGGATGCCGCCTTCCTGCTCGATCCCGACCCTGGACTGCTCACCGAGCTGGTGGCGGCCGCACGCGGCACCCTCGCCTCGATGAGCTTCGCCCCTGAACTTGCGGGGGCGGACGAACTTGTCCGGCTCCTTGCCCGGCACGCGGTGGTGCCCTCGCTGGGGCACACGGACTGCGACGACGCGACCGCTGCGGCGGCGCTGCACTCGGCCGGCGAGGCGCTGCGGGCCGGGCCGTCCGGCCGCGGCAGACGCCCCACGGTGACCCACTTCTTCAACGGCATGCCGCCGCTGCACCACCGGGCGCCGGGCCCCGTGGCCGCCTGCCTGCGCAGTGCCGCCTCCGGCGAAGCCGTCCTCGAGCTGGTCGCCGACGGCACGCACCTGGACCCGGCCGTTGTCGCCACGGTGTTCCAGCTGGCCGGCGCCGGCAACGTCGCCCTGGTGACCGACTCGATGGCGGCCGCCGGACTGGCCGACGGCGCATATACCCTGGGCCGCTCGGCGGTCACTGTTTCGGCCGGTGTCGCCCGCCTCGACGCCGGCGGCGCCCTCGCCGGCGGCACCGCCACCCTGCTCGACGTCGTGCGCCGCACCGCGGCCGCCGGCGTCCCGGTGCCCGACGCCGTCCTCTCGGCCACCGCGGTCCCGGCCTCGGTCCTCGGCCTCGGCGCGGAACTCGGCTCGCTGCGCCGCGGGCTGCGCGCGGACGCCGTGGTCGTCAATTCGGGGCTGGCCCTTTACCGGGTAATGCGCCGCGGGGAATGGCTGGAGCCGCTTTCCTAATGCGCCTTTCGCCTCCCCGCCCGGGGTCCGTCCGATTTCCGCCGCCCGGATCTCGTTCATGAACTCTTTACATAAAATTTCTGGAATTATGAGCCGGGCCCGTTGACCTGACGCAGGCGGCGTGAAATTCTTGTACCAGTCTTTGTGTAGGTGTTTTTCATGCTCGCAAGACATGTTGCGAGCGTGAAGCTCCCGCCGCCAAGGCCCGGTCCAACCGGGCGGAAGCCAAGGTTCTTCTCGCAGAGTGACCAAGCCCGGTGCAAAGTGCGCCGGACTTCTTCAAGATCCGTAATGAGGAGAATTAAATGGCACAGGGAACCGTCAAGTGGTTTAACGCTGAAAAGGGCTTCGGCTTCATCACCCCGGATGACTCCGATGGCGATGTCTTCGTTCACTACTCCGAGATCCAGACCGGCGGCTTCAAGACCCTCGACGAGAACCAGCGCGTTCAGTTCGAGATCGGCCAGGGCGCCAAGGGCCCCCAGGCTACCGGCGTCACGCTGGTCTAGTCTCCCCGGCAGGACTGCTTCCGGCAGTACCGCTGATTGAATGATCCCCGGCATTATTGCCGGGGATCATTTTCTTTGTCCGCGGCCGGCTATTTGAACGCATTGTTTGCCCGCACAAATGCCCATTACGGCAAGCCGATAAGGGCCATCGCCCGCGAATTAGCGCACCAGCGTCCGGAGCAGGCGCGCACTCTGGCGGACCGAAAGATCCGGAAGGTAGGCGCGGCTCAAAGCGCGGCCCATCGCCGGAAGCTGCAGCGGATCCTGGTAGTACAGGTAGAGCGTCCGGTAATCCGGCTTGAACCGCGATTTGAATGAGGCCAAGGAGCGGAATCCGTATGCAGGTTCCAGCGCCCGGCCCACCACGTCCAGAATTCCGGCGAGCCCCTCGCTCTCGCGCGGTGCGTCATCGCCGGTAGTGCGCGGCTCCGCCTTGGCGAGCGGAGAGCCGGAGAGGGAAATTACTTCCACCGAGGCCCGCAGTTCCAGCACTGCGGACGCGATCAGGAATTCCATGACGCCGGGGAAGGCGTCACCGCGGCGGCGCATGACATCCAGCGTCCAGCTCACCAGCTGTCCGACGTCGTAGACCGGCAGCCAGCTGGTGACCCCGTGCACGCGGTCCTCGGCGTCGACGGCAAGGCAGCACAGCACTTCCTCGTCTTCGAGCTCGTCGAGGCTGCCCAGCGTGAATCCCATTTCCGGTACGGACTTGCCGGCCGCCCATTCTTCGGAGACCTCGCTCAGCTGCGCCCGCAGCGAGGGCGAGAATTCCCGGTAGCGGCCCCAGACGGCGCGGACCCCGGTCTTGGCCGCCCGGTTCAGCGCCGTTCGCACGTTCTGCCATTCCTTGCCTTTGAACTCCAGTTCGCGGACCGCCAGCCGGGTCTCCAGCGCTACGGCAACCCGGCGGAAGCCGCGGCCCCGAAGCGTGGGCCACAGCTCGTCCGTGCAGGAATAGAAGCACGGGATCAAGGCGTGGTCGGTGCAATAGGAAAGGAACAGCGCGGCGGTCTCCTCGCGGTTCGCGGCCGGGCCGAAAGGTCCCGCCACTGTCAGCGCCACGTTGCCATGCTGCTGGTACCCCACTCCCCCGCGGCCATCGGGGGCGAACCAGTACGTGTTCGGTTCCCAGAGGGCCATCCAGGACAGCGAGTCCCCGCCCTGCCGGATCAGGCGGCGGGCCACTTCCCGGTCTTCGGCTCCGGCGTCCGTGCCGTGGTGGCGGCGCAACAGCACCAGCCAGACTCCGGCCAGCGCCACGACCCAAAAGACGATGCCGGAGCTGGCGAACAGGACCGCCTCTGCCGCGTTGCGGTTCTCGAAGACGCGGTTGTAGATACCGGGAATAGGCAAGGGCAGGTACTGCCGGGCGAGCTCGGCGGCAAGGCCCAGCCAGCCGCCGTCGCGCTCCAGGCCACCGGAGGCAAACCATGCCGCGGCATAACTGCCGGCCAGCACCAGGAAGGTTCCCGCCACCGTCAGCGCGAGGATGCGGCGGGCCCGCCGGGTGGTTTCCACCCGGAACAGGCGACGGTTGGCGAACAGCAGCAGCGCCAGCCCCAGCGGCACCGCCACCAGTGGCAGCACGTGGACGAAGCCGGAACCCATCACGGGCGTGTGCGGCGGGCCGGGATAGTGCGGAATCCGGGCAAACAGCGCCAGGTAAACGGCCGCCAGGGCAGTGACGCCCAGCTGCACCAGGATCGCGATGCGCAAGGCGAGGCGGCGTCCGTGCCGCATCCCGTCGGCGCAGATCAGCAGCAGCACCACCGGCACCACGGCCAGGGCCAGGCCCAGGGGCCCGGCGTACCCCTCCCGCCCTGCGCTGAGGCAGGCGATGTCGACGCCGGCCCCGCAGTTCTGCTCCAGCTGGTTCAGGGTGGGCAGCGGATTCAGCACCACCTCCCGCAGCAGTGCCAGCGGCCCTGTGGGGCTTCGCACCGCGGCCGTGATGATGGGGCCCACGGCGAAAATCGCCACGGTCAGCGCCAGGAGGTTGCGGGTTTCCCTGCCGGTGGAACGGTGGCGGTGGAGCGTGCCCTTGTCTCCCTGGATCCACCAGCCCGCCATGAGTCCGGCCAGGGCGCCGGACAGGCCCACCACGGTCTCCGCGTGCCCCACGTAGAGCACCAGCAACAGCGACCCGGACACGACGGCGGTCCGCAGCCGCCGCTGCCACAAGGCGGGTAGGAGCGCGCAGGCCGCGAGCGTGACGGCGAGGATGGCACCGTACGGCCCGATCAGTCGGACCTCGGCCATAGGCCCGAGCCAGCCGTCGCCGGCAAAGAGGGCTAGCTGGGCGACCAGCAGGAACAGCGACACGGCGGCAAACTGGCCGGCGAAGAAAAACACCGCCGTGCGCAGCGTGCCGAGCTGCCGTTCGGCCAGGCCCATCAGCCCCAGGACCATCACCGACGCCGCCAAATAGGCCAGCGGGTTGGTCGCGAAAAACAGCGAGCTGAACATGGTCCACCACAGTCCGCCCTGCAAGCCGGGCGCGCTTACCGAGGCCGCCTCCAGCAGGGCGTCCGGGGGGCCGGCCAGGTAGCTGCCGGTGGCCGCGCCGGTCGCCAGGAAAGCGATGAGGAACGCCAGCGAGAAGGGAATCCTCTTCAGCTGCCGCCCGAGGCGGCGGATGCCGTTGCGGCGAAATCCGTTCCTCACTTCTTCATCCCCCACCGCGGAGCGAGGAAGTCTAGTCCGGCAGAGAGGCCCCGGGCTGCGACCGCCCAGGAATGGCCGGCGCCGGGGACGACGTGCGTCGCGACGGAGAACCCGGCGGAACGCGCGGCGGCGGACAGGACGTCCATGTTCTTGGTGAACTGGGCGTCACGCTCGCCGGCTGCAAAATAGATGGCGTTGCCGTCGAAGCGGCGCTGCTGCATGCGCTGGAGTGGCGTCTGCCTGTCGAAGGCCGCGGTGTCGCCGCCGAACGAGGCCTCGACGGTCTTGCGCCGGACCTTGGCCAGGGCCGGCTCCTGCTCGCTGGAGAACGCCAGCGCCGCGCTGAATACACCAGGATGCCGGGTCGCCATTTGGATGGCGCACGTGGCACCGAAGGAGAAGCCTCCCGCCGCCCACTTCCGCGGATCGGGATCCACGTCAAGGGTCCGGTGGATCCAGGCCGGGACATCCCGGGCCAGGAAGGTATCGGCCCGCGCAATGCGGGTGTCCATGCACAGGGTATTGCCGTCGGGAGTGCCGTTGGGATCAACCACCACCACCACCGGGGCCGCGCCGCCGTGGGCTGCCGCGAAGCGGTCCATCCGGCTCTGCAGGGCGCCGCCGGTCAACCAGTCGGAGGGATTGCCGGGCTGGCCAGAGAAGAGCACGAGCACGGGCAGTGCCGGCCGAGGCGTGGCCTGGTAGGCAGGTGGCAGGTAGATATAGGCGTCGCGGCTGCGGAAGCCGGACACGGTGCCGGGGATCGACGCTTTGCGGATCAGGCCCGCCGCTGGCAGGGCTCCCGGCTGCGTCCACCGGGCCAGGCTGACGGGATCGGGCTCCCCCGGCTGGCGCTTGAGTGGGTCTTTGAGGCTTGGGATCCGGGCGACGGCTGACCCGGTCAGGTCGCCGACGGTGTGGCTTAGCCCGAAGTAGGCGTTGATCTGGACCGCGGACAGCGCCAGGACGCCGGTGAATGCAACGGCTGCGGCCGCCGTCGTGGTCCAGCGGCGTGCGGGCCGTGGGCGGCCCCGCCCCACGATCCAACTGCGGACTGCCAGCAACAGCGCAGCGACGGGAGGGATGGACCAGGCGAGAACCTCGGGCGGGAGCAGGTCAGGGAAGGCGAAGACCCCGTAGACAAGGATCCAGTGGACGCCGAGGACCAGCGCAGCGGCGAGCCCCACGGCGGCAAGGGCAGCGGCCGCGGTCCGGCGCGCAGGGGTGCTTTTCCGGCTGCGCGGCCACAGCAGGTAGACCGCCCCAACGAGGCCGATCGCGCACACGGCCCAGAGAACCGGGCCGTCGTCGATCCGGATGCCTTCGGCGAAACCCACCGGGACTAGCGCCAGGTGCCGACACCGATGACCGGGCCGGCCTCAAGCCACGAGGAGAGGCCTGTGTAGGCGTCGAACCTCATCGCCAGCAGGACGTCTTGGCCCTCATAGCGGAGTTCGACGATTACTGTCTCAGGCTCTACCTTGACGAGTTCGGATTCGGTGGGCTCGCGGCGCCCCAGCAGCTCAAGGGAGCTGCGCCGGAAGGTGTATTTCGGCCGCACGCTCAGCGAGGCAAGCCGGAACCACTCCAGGTCGTTGTCCTGATAACGACAAACCCCCATCTGCCAGCTGTTTCCAGCCACGCAGATGGAGGCGTCCACCGTGCCCAGGGCGCGCCGCAGATTGAAGCGGCGCACCCCGGAAAGGCACAGTGCAAAGACCAGCAACGCAAACACGGTTGCCAGGACGATGAACGGAAAACCAGTAACGTTCATCAAGGTCGGGCTAGCGGATCCCCGCAGTAGCCGCGTCACCCATTTGGGCGTTGTCAGCAACWATGACGACCCGGTTGTTGTCGACGGAGAAGAATCCACCGTCGACAACTACAGCAATGCGGTCACCGGACACCGGCTCGATCGCCAGCTCACCTTCGGCCAGAATCGCCAGCAGGGGCGAGTGGCCGGGCAGGATTCCGATTTCACCATCGCTGGTGCGGGCCTTGACCATCTTGGCCGCTCCGGACCACACGAAGTGGTCCGCTGCGACAATCTCAACCTCAAGCTCAGCCATATTACTTGGTCTGTTCCTGGATCTTGGCCCACTGGCGCTCGACATCGTCCAGGCCGCCGACGTTGAAGAACGCCTGCTCTGCGATGTGGTCGAGGTCGCCGTCGCAGATCGCGGTGAAGCCTTCCACGGTGTCCTTGATGGACACGGTGGAGCCTTCGACGCCGGTGAACTGCTTTGCCGTGTAGGTGTTCTGCGAGAGGAACTGCTGGATACGGCGTGCACGCGACACGACGATCTTGTCCTCTTCGGAGAGCTCATCGACACCAAGGATGGCGATGATGTCCTGGAGTTCCTTGTTCTTCTGCAGGATCTGCTTCACGCGCACGGCCGTGTTGTAGTGGTCGTGACCGATGTACTGCGGATCCAGGATGCGCGAGGTCGACGTCAGCGGGTCAACGGCCGGGTACAGACCACGGGAAGCGATTTCACGGGAAAGTTCCGTGGTCGCGTCGAGGTGTGCGAAGGTCGTGGCCGGAGCCGGGTCGGTGTAGTCATCTGCGGGAACGTAGATGGCCTGCATCGAGGTGATGGAGTGGCCCTTGGTGGACGTGATGCGCTCCTGGAGCAGGCCCATCTCGTCAGCCAGGTTGGGCTGGTAGCCCACGGCGGAAGGCATGCGGCCGAGGAGGGTGGAAACCTCGGAACCTGCCTGGGTGAAGCGGAAGATGTTGTCGATGAAGAGCAGCACGTCCTGGTTCTGCACATCGCGGAAGTACTCCGCCATGGTCAGCGCGGACAGGGCCACGCGCAGACGCGTTCCCGGCGGCTCGTCCATCTGGCCGAACACAAGGGCGGTGTCCTTGAGGACGCCGGCCTCTTCCATTTCAACCCAGAGGTCGTTACCTTCACGGGTACGCTCGCCGACACCGGCGAACACCGAGGTACCGCCGAAGTTCCGGGCAACACGGGTGATCATTTCCTGGATCAGCACGGTCTTGCCGACGCCTGCGCCGCCGAAGAGGCCGATCTTGCCACCCTTGATGTACGGGGTGAGGAGGTCGATCACCTTGATGCCGGTCTCCAGCATCTCGGTGGAGCCTTCGAGGGTCGCGAAGGCGGGTGCCTTGCGGTGGATCGGCCAGCGTTCGCTGATCTCCAGCTCGGACTCGGTCACGTCCAGGGGCTGGCCCAGCACGTTGAAGATGTGGCCCTTGACTCCGTCGCCGACGGGGACGGAGATCGGGGCACCGGTGTCAACCACGTTGGTGCCGCGGACCAGGCCGTCGGTCGCCTGCAGCGAGATGGCGCGGATGAGGTTGTCGCCAAGGTGCAGCGCAACTTCGAAGGTGATGGTCTTGGTCTCACCGTTGAGAGTAATCTCCGTGGTGAGTGCGTTGTAAATCGAGGGGATTGCGTCAGCCGGGAATTCGACGTCGACAACCGGGCCAATAACACGTGCAATACGGCCGGTGGCACCGGACGTTGCGGCTACGTGTTCGGTAGCAGTGGCAGTCATCTCTCTCACTTCACTCAGTAGATGGCGTGGGCGGTTAAGTTTTTTCTTTGGTGCAGGTAAAGCTGGGTCCGGACCGGACGGGCTAGGACGCGTTCAACGCGTCGGCGCCTGCCACGATTTCGGAAAGCTCCTGCGTAATCTCAGCCTGGCGGGCAGTGTTGCGCAGACGCGTGTACTTCTTGATGAGCTCCGTGGCGTTGTCGCCGGCGGACTTCATCGCCCGCTGGCGGGCTGCGAGCTCGGAAGCTGCGGCCTGCAACATTGCGGCGAAGATACGTGACTCGATGTAGCGCGGCAGCAGGGCATCGAGAACCTGCTCCGCCTCCGGCTCGAATTCGTAAAGCGGCAGGAGCTCCGACTCGGAGGCGGCCTGCTCTTCGACGACCTCAAGCGGGAGCAGGCGGATAACCGTCGGCTCCTGCGTCACCATGGACTTGAAGCGGGTGTAAACGACGTGGATCTCGTCGACGCCGCCCTCTTCGTAGGCTGTCGCGAAGTCTGCCAGCAGTGCTTCGCCGACTTCCCGCGCCGTCTCGAACTGCGGTGCGTCCGTGTTACCGGTCCACACCCGCTCGTAGGGGCGGTTACGGAAATCGAAGTATGCCTGTGCCTTGCGGCCCATGACGTACGTCTTGACTTCCTTGCCTTCCTCGTGGAGCAGCTCGGTGAGGCCCTCGGCCTGCTTGAGCACCGTGGCCGAGTAGGACCCTGCAAGGCCGCGGTCGGAGGTGATGACCAGGACGGCGGCGCGGCGGATCTGCTCCGGCTCGGTTACCAGCGGGTGGTCGATTTCGCTCTGGCTTGCGACGGCAGAAACGGCACGCGTGATCGCGTTTGCGTAAGGCAGTGAAGCCGCTACGCGTGCGCGGGCCTTGCCGATGCGCGAGGTAGCGATCAGTTCCATCGCCTTGAAGATCTTGCGCATCGACGTCGTCGAGCTGATCTTCTGGCGGTAGACCCGGATCTGGGCTCCCATACTTATCCTTTCCTAAGATCCCGGTGGCCGGGACTGCCGGAACCCGCGAGGGTCCCGGCAGTCCCTGCCAGCGAAACTAGCGCTTCTGCTTGACGATTTTTTCCTGGTCGACTGCGTCCTCGTCAATCGGGGCGTACTCCTCGTGCCCCGCGCCGACCAAGAGGCTGTCGCCCTCGCCGAAGAAGCCCTTCTTGAAGTCCACGATCGCGGTCTTCAGCGCCTCTGCCGTGTCATCGTCCATGACGTTGGTCTGTGCCAGCGTCGTCAGGATGGAGGACTTGTGCTTGAGGTGCTCCAGGAATTCGGTCTCGAAGCGGTTGATGTCTTCCACCGGAACGTCGTCGAGGTAGCCGTTGGTGCCGGCCCAGATGGAAACAACCTGGTCCTCGACCGGGAACGGCGCGTACTGGCCCTGCTTGAGCAGTTCCATCAGGCGCGCGCCGCGGGTCAGCTGCTGGCGGGAGGCCGCGTCGAGGTCCGATGCGAACATCGCGAATGCCTGCATGTCGCGGTACTGGGCCAGTTCCAGCTTCAAGGTACCGGAGACCTTCTTCATCGACTTCACCTGAGCCGCACCACCAACGCGGGACACGGAGACACCCACGTCGACGGCGGGACGCTGGTTGGCGTTGAAGAGGTCCGACTGCAGGAAGATCTGGCCATCGGTGATGGAGATGACGTTGGTCGGGATGTAGGCGGACACGTCGTTCGCCTTCGTCTCGATCAGCGGCAGGCCGGTCATCGAGCCTGCACCCAGCTCGTCGGAGAGCTTGGCACAACGCTCCAGCAGACGGGAGTGCAAGTAGAAGACGTCGCCCGGGTAGGCTTCGCGTCCCGGCGGGCGGCGCAGCAGCAGCGACACCGCACGGTAAGCCTCGGCCTGCTTGGAGAGGTCATCGAACACGATGAGGACGTGCTTGCCGCCGTACATCCAGTGCTGGCCGATGGCCGAGCCGGCGTACGGTGCCAGGTACTTGAAGCCTGCGGGGTCGGACGCGGGGGAAGCCACGATGGTCGTGTATTCCAGTGCGCCGTTGTCCTCGAGGGTCTGGCGAACGGCCGCGATGGTGGACGCCTTCTGGCCGATGGCTACGTAGATGCAGCGCACCTGCTTGTTCACATCGCCGGAAGCCCAGTTGGCCTTCTGGTTGATGATCGTGTCGATGGCGATTGCCGACTTGCCGGTCTGACGGTCGCCAATGATCAGCTGACGCTGGCCGCGGCCGATCGGAATCATGGCGTCGATGGCCTTCAGGCCGGTCTGCATCGGTTCGTGAACCGACTTACGCTGGGTCACGCCGGGCGCCTGGAGTTCCAGGGCACGGGTGGTTTCGGCCTTGATCTCGCCAAGGTCGTCGATGGGCTGGCCCAGGGGGTCAACCACGCGGCCGAGGAAGGCATCGCCAACCGGAACGGACAGAACCTGTCCGGTGCGGTGGACTTCCTGGCCCTCTTCGATGCCGGTGAAGTCACCGAGGACGATGACACCGATCTCGCGGACGTCGAGGTTCTGGGCCAGGCCCAGCGTGCCGTCTTCGAAGCGAAGCAGCTCGTTCGCCATGACCGAGGGAAGGCCCTCAACACGGGCGATGCCGTCACCTGCGGTCGTTACACGGCCAACCTCTACGCGCTCTGCGTTTCCGGGTTCGTAGGACGCCGCGAACTCGTTCAACGCATTACGGACGTCGTCGGCGTTGATGGTCAATTCGGCCATCTGCAGTCCCTGCTCTCCTGTTTTCGTGATCATCGTTGCTCACGATGACCGGGGTTTCTTGTCGGTAAGTTGTGCTTGTCCGGCTAACTAGGCAATTTGACGCTGGAGCTGGCCCAGGCGGGCAAGAACCGAAGCGTCGACCACTTCATCGCCGATCTGGATCCGCAGGCCACCAATCAGTGCCGGGTCAACGTTCATGTTGATCTTGAGCTCACGGCCGTACAGGGCGTTGAGCCCTGCCTGCAGACGGCTGGCCTGGGTCTCCGTCAGCGGACGGGTGACGCTGACCGTAGCAATCCAGCGCTGCTGGCGCTTGGCCGCAAGCTCGGCGAAACGGCTGACGAGCTTGGTGACCTTGAGGCCGCGGGGCTGCGAGACTGCCTGTCCGATAAGGACTTTCGCTTCCTCGCTGGCGCGGGGAACGAGCTTTTCGGCGAGGGCAACCTTCGCAGCCTGGCTCGCCTGCGGCTCGGACAGAGCACGCTGAACCTCGTGGCTGGAATCGACGGCCTGGTTGAAGGAGAACAGGTCGTTCTCCAACGCTTCCAGTCCGCCGATACCCGAGGCAGAGACGGCCGACTTGTTTTCAGCAACGGCAATTACCACCGAAGCGGCAAGAGTCTCGAGTGCATCGCCGATGTCACGAGCCGACGCCCAGCGTGAGCTGGCCAGCCCGCTGGCGATCTCAACAGCATCAGCGGAGACTTTCCCGCTGAAGAGCTGCTTGACCAGCGCCGACTTTTCGTCACCGCTGCGGGACGGATCAGTCAGGGCACGGCGCAAGCCAGCCGAGCTGTCCACCGTTCCCAGGATTCCGAAGAGTTCCTTAGCCAACTGCAGCGACGCGTTGGGAAGCTTGGCTTCCAACGCGACGAGTGCCGCGGTCAGCGATTCGCTCGATACACCTGCCATTACTTAGCTGCACCTGCGTTCTGGTTCTCCAGATCTGCCAGGAAGCGGTCAACCACACGGGCCGAACGCGCATCATCGCTAAGCGCTTCGCCAACGATGCGGCCTGCCAGCGTGGTAGCCAGCGTGCCGACCTCGGCGCGGAGCGACACGACGGCCGCCTGGCGCTCGGATTCGATCTGCGCGTGTGCCTGGGCGGTGATGCGGGCAGACTCAGCAGCTGCCTTCTCCTTCAGATCCGCCAGGATCTGGGCGCCTTCGGCACGGGCTTCCTCGCGGATGCGGTTGGCCTCGGTGCGGGCGTCAGTGAGCTGCTGCTTGTACTCTTCGAGTGCTGCAGAAGCCTCTGCCTGCGCCTTTTCGGCCTTGGCGATGCCGCCTTCAATCGCCTCGGCGCGCTCTGCGAAATTCTTCTCGAACATCGGGACGACGTACTTCGTCACGATGAACAGGAGGACAGCAAAGCCCACGAGGACGACAAACATTTCCCAGATGTTGGGAACGAGGGGGTTGGTATCACCCTCGGTGGCGGCTGAGATGATCAGCTGCTTCATATTTCACCCGTCCTTATCTACTCGGTTCTGGATGTTCGCTGGGTTCTGAAGGTTTACTTGAGAACGAATGCGAAGACCAGGCCGAGGATGGCGAGGGCTTCAGTCAGCGCAAGGCCGAGGAATGCGATCGGCTGCAGGACGCGCTGTGCTTCCGGCTGACGTGCCACACCGTTGATGTAAGCAGCGAACACGAGACCCACACCGATACCACCGCCGATGGCGGAGAGGCCGTAGCCGATGAGGTTGAGGGAGCCGTTGATGGAGCCTTCCATTTTTCTTCCTTTCAAGATGCCACCCGTGTGGCAGGTTGTTTGGGTTGCTTCATCCCCGCGAGGGGAAGTTTGAGGGTGCCTTAGTGGCTGTCGGCGTGCAGTGCGCCTTCGATGTAGATCGCGGTCAGCAGCGTGAAGACGTAAGCCTGCAGCGCCATGATCAGCGCCTCCAGCATGTACATCGCCAGCGAACCGGCCAGGACCAGGACCGAGGCGCCCTTCAGCAGGACGTTCTCCTGCATGACGAGGAACTCGATGCCGGAACCGGCGATCATCACGATCAGGTGGCCGGCCAGCATGGTGGCGAACAGACGGAGGCTGTGCGTAACCGGCCGGACCAGGAAGTTGGAGATGATCTCGATCGGGATGACGATCGGAAGGATGTAGACGGGCACGCCGCTCGGCACGGTGGCCAGCTTGAAGTACTTCAGGCCGTTCTTCTTGATGCCGATGGCGATCCAGGTGACGTACACGATTGCTGCGAGCACGTAGGCGCCGCCGACGTGCGAGAAGCTCGGGAGCTGGATCACGGGGATGGCGCCGTAGATGTTGTTCACCAGGATGAAGAAGAACAGGCTGAACAGCAGCGGGACGTACTTGATGAAGTCTTTGCCACCGATGATGTCCTTGGCGATGCCGTTGCGGACGAAGCCGTAGGCTGCCTCGCCTGCGAACTGCAGCTTGCCGGGAACGAGCTGCTGCTTACGCGCAGCGATCACAAAGAATGTGGCGATAATGACGACCGAGAGGATCACCAGCAGCATCTGCTTGGAGAATCCTTCGGCCGCACCCCAGGGCAGGATAGCCGGCAGGTGCATTTGTTCAATTCCAGGAGGAGTGAACTCTCCTGAATCTTGGGCCGGGAGCGCAAGCGCGATCAACGCGTTTCCTCTCTGCAGTGTCCATCATTGGGCGTTGGGCGGGGAGCGGCGACATTTCTGTCAGCAATTCCCCCTGTGAAATTTTTTGGCATTACTGTTCCGCGTCCTTGGACGGGCCACCTGCAGCGCCGTCTTCGCCAGCCGAATTCCGGTGACTGGTGAGGCCGTGCATATGAGAAAGATAGAACCCTCCCGCAGCTCCAAGCAGGGCGCCTGCGAGCACAATCCAGCGGGTTCCCCACAGATTATCCAGACCCCACCCTATCAAACTCCAGACGATGATTCCGCCAACAATGTAGCTAAAGACTGCTATTCCGGCGTTGTATCCGCCGTCGTTGCCGTCCTGCGATACACCGGGGGCACCGCCAGTGGCGTGCGACTTGGGTGAGTGCTTCCTGGGGTCCTTGCCGTCGGCTTTTCGGCTAGGCATTGGGACCGCCTTCCGCGGATTCAGGGTCGTTGTAAATTTGCAGCCGGGCCTTGCTGAACCCGATGATCTCCGCCGTCTGCCACGCCAGGACGCCGACGACGGCGCCGATCAGGAACCAGCGTTCATGCAGCCAGGCCGGCGCCCCGAGGACAAACAGCACCACGGCGAAACCGACGACCTTCACGAAGTAGGTGGCAACAAACATGCCAATCGCTCCGGAGGGGTTGTTACGGCCGACAAAATGCCCGATCGCCAGGCTGATCGCGAAGAACGCCATCACCAGGGTTCCGCCGAAGAGGCTTGAGAGTGCACCGAAGCCGCCGTTGAAGACGAAAGCGAGGACCGCCGTGAGCAGCAGGGCTGCGCCGGCTGCCGCGGAGCTGAGGGCCAGCAGCTTCAGCCAGAGCGACCTGGTGGGACCGGATCCGCCAACGGGGCCGCTGCCGGACGTGCGTCCGGACTCGGCGTTGGAGCGCATGGGAACCCAATCGTTGCATTTTGGTAAGGGCAGGAACGCGGCGAAAGGCCGCCCCTGAATTCTACACGAGATAGAACAGGGCTAGGCCACCGGGATGCGGGTGACCTTGGGACGGTGCCGGAACTTACGGATAAGGTCCGGCGACGCGAGATACAGTCCGAGCACCAGCAGGCTGCCGGCCACGCAGAGGGCGACGACGGGCAGCGGCGCGGTGGCTGCGACGAAACCAAGGACGATGACGGCGGCGGTGCACGCGGTGACCACAGAGGCAGACTGCAGGTGTGAGAAACCGACGTCGGTGAGCCGCTGGTATACGTGCTCGCGGTGGGATGCGTACCAGCGCTCCCCCGCCTTGATCCGGCGCAGCAGGGTGTAGCCGGTGTCCGCTGCGTAAACGAGGATTGGTGAGAGGACGTATTCGACGTAGACACCGCTCAGGAAGCCCGCCACGGCGAGGGCAGCGATCGAGGCACCAAGGAGATAGCTGCCGACGTCGCCCAGGAAGACCGAGCCGCGGCCGAGGTTCCACGGCAGGAAGCCGAGGAAGGCCATGGCCAGAACCGTACCGCCGGCGGTCAACCAGGGCTGTCCGGCCAGCACGCCTGCCAGCGCGTACGCAACGCCGGCGGTGACGCCGTGCAGGCCGGAGATGCCGTTGATTCCGTCCATGAAGTTGGCGATGTTGACGTAGGCCGCGATGGCGACAGCCGCCAGCGGCAGCCACCAGAACGACTGGGCCGTCAGGACGATCAGCGCTGCGGAGCCGGCGGCACCGATGCCGAGTTGGGCGCCAGCGCGTGCCCCGATGGACAGTCCGCGCAGGTCCTCGGTCCAGCCCACGACAACGCTCGCCGCGATGATCGCCAGCACGACGGCGAAAACCGAACGATCCACGGTAACGAGGTCCAGGAGCAGCGCGGCCAGGTAGCCGACGGCGGTGGCCAGGGCGGCCGCCATCCCCATCCCGCGGATGGTCGCCTTGTGGTGGGAAGAGCGGGCGGAGGGGATGTCGACGACGCCCATCCGGACCAGCCACGGCTTCACCGCGAAGGGAAGCAGCAGGCTGGCGAGCAGGGTGACGCCGGCAAGTACCACCAGCGGCGTCACGATGCCACCCTGATCGAGCCCGCTTCATCGGCCTCGTCGTCGGGAATGTCCCCGATGTTGAGGCCCTGCTCGGCCTCGCAGCGGGCCAGCCAGACGTTGAGGTCCAGTTTTTCCGGATCCTGCTCGGTGGCCTTGGTGTGCGAAATCTTCGGGTGCAGGGGACGCTGGTCCAGTTCGCCGGTGCCGACCAGCTCCTCATGCAGCTTTTCCCCGGGCCGCAGGCCGGTGTAGATGATCTCGACCTTCTTGCCGGACATGGCGATCATCCGCTGGGCAACGTCGAGGATCTTCACGGGCTCGCCCATGTCCAGGATCATGACGTCGCCGCCCGAACCGATAGCGCCGGCCTGGATCACCAGCTGGCAGGCTTCG
This sequence comes from Arthrobacter sp. 01N442, assembly GCF_056399345.1. NCBI lineage: Bacteria > Bacillati > Actinomycetota > Actinomycetes > Micrococcales > Micrococcaceae > Arthrobacter > Arthrobacter sp. 01N442. The sequence continues at coordinate 6,350 of NZ_JBFTRD010000005.1, read as the reverse complement.
GGAATCGTCATGAAGAAGCGGGTGACCTCGGGATCGGTGACGGTTACCGGTCCCCCGACGCGGATCTGCTCGGTGAAGAGCGGGAGCATGGAGCCGCGGCTGCCCATCACGTTGCCGAAGCGGACGGAGACGAACTTGCGGCCGGTCTGGCCGGCCATCCAGGCGGTCAGCTTCTCAGCGACGCGCTTGGAGTGGCCCAGCGCGGTGGTGGGGTTGGCTGCCTTGTCGGTGGAGATGTTCACAAAGTGTGAGACGTTCGCGTCCCGGGCGGCGCGCAGCACGTTCAGCGTGCCGCAGACGTTGGTCTTCCAGGCCTCGACGGGATACTGCTGCAGCAGCGGCGCGTGCTTCAGCGCGGCGGCGTGGAACACCACTTCGGGACGGCGGTCGGCGAAGATGTCCTGCAGGGCTTCGCCGTCGCGGATATTGGCCAGCACCGTGTCCCGGCCCGCCAGCAGGCCCCGGCCGGTGATGGAGATCTGGGTCTGCTGTAGCCCGGTTTCGTCATGGTCCAGCATGATCAGCTCCGCCGGGGCGAACTGGACGATCTGGCGGCAGAGTTCAGAGCCGATGGACCCGCCCGCGCCGGTCACCAACACGCGCTTGCCCTTGATGTATCCGGCGATTTCGTCGACTTTGATGTCGACCGGCCGGCGGCCGATCAGGTCTTCGACCGCCACGTCGCGGAAGTCCGAGAATCCGTCGGGGGCGCCGCCCCCGAGCATGTCGCGCAGCGGGGGCAGCACGAGCACCCGGATGTTCATGCCGGCCACGGCGTCCGAAATGCGGCGGACGACGGCGGCCTCCACATTGGCGAAGGCCAGGACGAGCACCTTCGCGCGGGTCCTGCGGATGACAGACGGGAGGTCCTCTCCCCTGCCGAGGACCTGGACCCCGGAGAGGCGCAGGTGCTTCTTGGCCGGATCATCATCGATCAGGCCGACAGGGAAGTACGGGGATTCCGGGTCCTGCAGCATCCGGGTGAGCAGCGAGTTGCCGAGGAATCCCGCGCCGTAGATCAGGGTGTTTTGCGCTTCGTCGCCGGGCCGGGTCTTGCCCTCGACGTAGAGCCGCTTCGCGTAGCGCGCGGCGCCCATGAAGAGGCAGGCGAAGGGGAAGGCAATGAGGCCCACGCTGCGGCCAATGTTGATGGCGCCGTAGAGCACCAGCAGGGTTCCGGTGATCGTAGCGGCCACAATCACGGTGACGAAGACGAGCGCCCTCGCCTCCTGGAAGCTTCCGAACGGGTACCGGCCACGGTACAGGGCCAGGGCATAGCCGGCGACGATCTGCGCGATGACGGCGAGGGCAGCAATGAAGAAGGCGCCAAGGAACTGTTCGGCACGGATGCCCATCTCGTAGCGCAGCAGCAACGCCAGCACGACCGCCACGATCCAGGACATCGAGTCCAGGAACAGCTGGATCCAGATCCAGAGGGCGGGCTTCTCTTCCCGTGCTGCGGCAGTTCCGCGCGCTTCAGATTTCGTACTCAAGAGAGGTTGCAACCGACTTCCACTACCACGGCGGCCAGGCGCCTGTTTCAAGAAACACCCCGCCGCAAAACTGTCGGACAGCGGCGGAGCCTAAAACGATACTAATCTCTTTCGGCTCCGCTGCCGGGGTCCGTGGAGCCGGCAGGGGCCAGCGGGGGCATCGGTTTCCAGCCCTTGTCGGCGAGAATCGCCCGTGATTCCCGCCATCCCTGCCAGAGCGCGTCGCTGCCCTTGAGTGTCCGTTCCACGAGCACCAGGCGGACAATTTCCTTCAGGAAAGTCAGTGCAGTCCCAGCGCCGAAGCCGGCCCGGTTGAACTTTCCGTGTGCCCGCAGGTACTGGGCGACGTGCCCGCGGTTGCGCATCACGTAGCGGCGGCTCAGATCGGACGAGTCATTGAGGTGGCGCAGGCCCAGGTCCACTTGGCGTTGCGCGCGGACCTTCTTGATGACGAAGGCGTTGACGTAGACCACCGGGGTCAACTGCGCGGCGAGCCAGCCGTAAACGAGGTCGTCCCAGGTGATGAAGAAGCGCGGGTCCGGCAGTCCGATGTTCCTGGCCACCGAGGCCTTGAGCAGCATGCCCTCGAAGTTTCCGACGTTGGTGCGGAAGACCTCCGAATGTTTGAAGACATCGCGCGAGACCGGGAAGAAGACGCCGAGCGCCTCGACGAAGTGGTGCTGCCAAAAGAAGGGTTTGCCGTTGGCATCGTAGCGGCGGCCGATCAGGCAGGAGTACTCGGGTGTGAACTTCTCCAGGGCCTCCACCGCACCGGGGAGGACCTCGACGTCGTCGTCCATCAGCCAAAGCCATTCGGCGCCGGACTCCAGCGCCAGTTCTACCCCGCGGGAGAAGCCGCCGGCGCCGCCGACGTTTTCGGCCAGCCGTTCGTAACGGATCGGCGGCCCGTCCGCGGCACTGGCCCGGGAGACCACCTCGGCCGTGTGGTCGGTGCTGGCATTGTCCACGACGATGATCCGCGCCGGCCGGGTGCTGAGTCGGGCAAAGGAGTCCAGCAGGTTCTGCAGGAAGTCGGCCCGGTTGTACGTGACGACGACGGCGTAGAGGTTCTCCACGGCGGCCTAGCTGCGGGTGGACATCAGTTGCGCGGGCGAGCCGAAGCCCTTGCCGCGGAAGCCGGTGGCGTAGGCACCGAACCAGTGCGCCAGCCCTTTCAGGTCCCCGTTTTTCAGGAAGTAGTAAGGGAAACCGACCATGTCCGCTCCGAACCAGCGCAGGTTCCGGTATTTCCGCGTCAGGTAGCCCCGGTTGCGGAAGTAGCAGTAGCGCTTGAACTCGCCCTCGGGAATGACCGGCGTGATGAAGCCGCCAAACACGGGCTTCATTTCGGTCCAGGTGGCGGGGTGCTGCACGGCGACGGTTGCCAGCGTGCCGTACTTCAGGCCGGCTTTCTTGACCCGGGAGAGGAAGTCGACCTCGTCGCCGCGGATGAAGAACTTCACGTCCGGAATGCCGATCTTGTAGAAGACCTCGGTGCGGATCAGGGCCCCGTTGAAGAAGTGCACCATGTCCGGGAGGTAGCCCATCGGTGCCAGCTTCGAGCGGTCGTTGGTCAGGAGGCCGTTGATCCTGAAGTTGAACGACAGCCGGTTCGGGTCGGCGGTGGCGGCGACAAGCGGGCTGACGATGTCGAGCTGGTGTTCCTCGGCCGTCTTGAGCAGTTCGGCCAGGCAGCTGGCGTCCTCGGGGTGGCCGTCGTCGTCCATCATCCAGATCCACTCGGCGCCGCTGGCCATGGCGGCCAGAATCGCGTAGGCAAAGCCGCCGGCTCCGCCGAGGTTCGCTTCCGAGCGCAGGTAGTTGATGTTCGCTCCCCCGGCGGCGACGACGTCGGTGGCCGGTACCGTCCCGGAGTCCACGAGGGCGATCGAGTGGATCGGGGCGGTCTGCCCAGCCAGGCCTTTGAGCAGGAGGGCGAGTTCCTCGTGCCGGTCGAAGGTGACGGCCGCGACGGCGACTTTCGGCTGCATGTCAGTTCCTCGGGGGGTCGTCGGAGTCGGTGGGATCGGTGTGGCCGGCCGGCTGCTCGCCGACCCCGAGCACGTCCGGAACCACCTCGCGCAGGCGTTCGAGGCTGATGGCGCCCTGGCGGACCACGCGCAGCGGCAGGTCCGTGGCGTCGATGATCGTGGATGGCTCGGCCCCGTTGCCTTCAACCGGGCGGTGACCGCCTTCAAGGTAGACCTCCACGGACTCCGCCAGCTGCGCCTCGGCGTCGGCGGCGCTCTGCGCGGCGGCCTGCCCGGTGCGGTTGGCGGAAGAAACCGCCAGCGGTCCGGTGAGCGTGAGCAGGTCCTGGGCGACGTCGTCGTCCGGGAGACGGAGCGCTACCGTGCCCTTGGTTTCGCCCAGGTCCCAGTCGAGCGAGGGCTGTGCGTGCAGGATCAGGGTCAGTCCACCGGGCCAGAAAGCCTCGGCCAGGCGGCGGGCCTCGGCCGGGACGTCGGTGGCGAGTCCGTCCAGGGCATTCAGCCTGGGGATCAGCACGGGCGGCGGCATCTGCCGGCTGCGCCCCTTGGCCGCGAGCAACAGGGTCACGGCCTGCGGCGAGAACGCGTCGGCTCCGATGCCGTACACGGTGTCGGTGGGGAGAACCACGCATTTGTGTTCCCGGATGGCCCGCTGGGCGTGTTCAAGTCCTGCGGCGCGTTGCTCCGCGTCCGCGCAATCGTAGCTAGTCGTCACTGGCCTATCCTTTCATCACTGCCGGGCTCGGGTCTGCGGATGGCGCTGGTGGCCCGTTCCCGGCCGTTGAGGTCCAGATGCGTTGACACCCCGGACCAGTGACCGGAGCGCTCCAGCATCGCGGCGATCCAGCCGGCCTGGACCTCGGCGTGCTCCATCACAAAGTAGCCGCCGGGCACCAGAAGCCTGGCGGCGGAGGCCGCCGCCGCCGTCGGAAGTTCCATGCCGTCCGCTCCCCCGCCGTAGAGCGCCTCCGGCGGGTCGTGCAGTGCCACCTCCGGCTCGTTGGGCACCGCCTCGGCGGGGATGTAGGGCGGGTTGGAAACGACGACGTCGAAGCTGCCGTTGTGTTCGGCCAGCGCGTCCCGCAGATCGCCGCGGACCAGGTGGACCCCCAGCGGCAGCAAATTCTTCGCCGCCCAGGCATGGGCGAACTCGCTGAACTCCACCGCATGCACCTCTGCGCCCGGAACCTCATGCGCGATCGAGCCGGCAATTGCCCCCGAACCCGTTCCGAGGTCGGCGACCTTGGGCCGGGTACCATCCACCCCGTCCGGCTGTGCGGCCCGGGCGGCGAGCCAGTCGATCACCAACTGGACGACGGATTCCGTTTCCGGCCGCGGGATGAACACGCCGGGGCCGACCGCGAGTTCGAGGTAGCGGAAGTGCGCCACACCCGTGATGTGCTGCAGCGGGGTCCGCTGCGCGCGCTCGGCGACCAGCTCGGCATAGCCCGCCGGCGCGGGCGTGTCGCCCAGGACCATGGCGCGGAGCCGGCCCGGACCAACCCCCAGCAGGTGGCCGGCAAGGAGCTCGGCGTCGACCTTCGGGCTGGGCACGCCCGCCGCGGCCAGCACGGCCGTGGCCTCGCGGACGGCGTCGGCCAGGCTCGGGCCGCTCTCAGGTGTCATCAACGCGCAGGATCCGTACTAGTCGCCGATGGCGTCGAGGCGGGCCTGTTCGTCCATCTCGATGGCGGACTGGATCACCGGTTCCAGGTCCCCGTTCATGACCTGGTCCAGGTTGTACGCCTTGTAGCCGGTGCGGTGGTCGGCGATCCGGTTCTCCGGGTAGTTGTACGTGCGAATCCGCTCGGAGCGGTCCATGGTGCGGATCTGCGACTTGCGCTGGGCCGAGTTCTCGGCGTCGATCTGCTCCTGCTGGTGGGCCAGGATCCGGGCGCGAAGCACGCGCATGCCGGCTTCACGGTTCTGCAACTGGGACTTCTCGTTCTGCATCGCCACCACGATCCCGGTGGGAAGGTGCGTGATGCGAACCGCCGAGTCGGTGGTGTTGACCGACTGGCCGCCGGGCCCGGAGGAACGGTAAACGTCGATCTTGAGATCGTTCTGGTTGATCTCGAGTTCCTCGGGTTCGTCCACTTCGGGGAGCACCAGGACGCCGGCCGCCGAGGTGTGGATACGTCCCTGCGACTCGGTCACCGGCACGCGCTGCACCCGGTGGACGCCGCCTTCGAACTTCAGCCGCGCGAACACGCCCTCGGCGGGGTCGTTGGAGTTGCCCTTGACCGCCATCTGGACGTCCTTGTAGCCGCCCAGGTCCGATTCGGTGGCGGAGATGATCTCGGTTTTCCAGCCGCGGGATTCCGCGTAGCGGCTGTACATCCGCAGCAGGTCCGCAGCGAACAGCGCAGCCTCGTCGCCGCCTTCGCCGCCCTTGACCTCGAGGATCACGTTGCGAGCATCGTCCGGGTCGCGCGGGATCAGCAGCCGGCGCAGCTTGGCCGCGGCCGTCTCCAGGGCAGCCTCAAGCTCGGGCACCTCGGCCGCAAACTCCGGATCCTCGGCCGCCATTTCCTTCGCGGCCGCCAGGTCATCGTTGATGCCTTCCCAGCGGTGGTAGGCCTCCACAATGCCGTTCAGCTGAGCCGACCGCCGCCCCAACTTCCGGGCCAGCTTCTGGTCAGCATAAACAGCAGGATCCCCAAGCTGCGCCTGGATAGCAGCATGCTCATCCAACAGCCCCTGTACGGACTCAAACATTTCAAAACCTCTTTCGACTTGGTACCAAGTCTAATGACGCGCGCGGCGGCGGGTGACCTGGCGGCCGGCGTCGCATATTTTTGCCGGCCCGGGAGTGGCATCGGGCCTGTCGGAGCGTTGTTGCTGACGTACGCAGTACGTCAGCAAC